>NZ_CAWPIM010000011.1:0-572497 GCF_963888245.1 Vibrio sp. B4-6 | reverse complement strand
CAGATTCTGTCTTAATTGACTTTGCTGCTTCACGAGCAAAAGCTTCGAGTGCTTTCTTATCCATATTGTCCATCCTTAGCCTTTAAGGCTTAAGTTTAGACAGTTACACAGAATTCAGGACACTCTCCAGAAGTGACTCGTGCTAATAAGTCAGAAAGTAATCAGCAAAACTACATAGCATATTACAAGGCCGTACAGCCTGTTAAAAATGTAGATTTGCTTGAAGTACTAATAGCTCATAGTGATTTTACCCCTGATGAACCAGTGCTTTACTCGACTCACATTCCTTCAACAAATCTTATAATGCTTTCTACTAAAGTTGATGGAGAAGATTTTATTCAGGGGCCATTCTCTTACGATTCGACAGCTCAGGGTGAAGATGGTTACAAACTTATTTTGAGCTACCCATCAACACCTTTACCAGGAAAAAGTATCGGTGCTCACTTGATTGGTCGCCTACCCAAAGCACAATGTATAGACCAACTTGTTGAGATAACGTTCGGGGAACGTCTAACAACATTTTTAACCAATGCACCTGACTTTCTAAGTAAACTAACGCATAAAAATTACGTAGATATAATGGACTCTGAAACATTGCTTCGTAGCTATGTTGAGACATTGCTGAAAGATTCAGTCTTTCGTTCTTCTGGAGGACGACTAACTAAAAAGGGTATTGAATTATTACGAAATAATGTCAAAAACGGCAGGCAATTCGAGAAAGATCGACCACGATATCTTCGTACCGTAGGGTTACTCGCTGAAGCAGCCGAGTTTGATGCGAATATGACGAAACTTAAAGATGAACTGCTATCTATGCCTGAAGGGCAAAGGTTCTTAGAGGAGTTTCTCAACAAAAACGAGTCAGAATTCTATGAAAAGTACCGAGCTAATCACCTCCAACAGATCGAGCAAGATGCTAATACAAAGCGAATAGAAGTTGAACGCTTAGAAAGGAAGAGACAGACTCTTCTTGATGAACTCAAGACCATAGCACAGCAACGAAGTGAAAAAGAAGATGAACTTCGACAGATGGAAGAAAAGAAGAAAACAGAGCTTGAGGAACGAGTATTGCACGAGCTTAAGCGCCGCCACGCTGAGCTTCAAAAAGAAATTGGCGATAGAGAAACACTCTTATCAGAATTGAAGTCTCAGTATTCAGAGTATAAAACTTACCAAGAGTTACTAGATGCAATAGAACAAAAAAGAAGTGATTATCGCTCGGTAGATAGAATGATACAGGATAGTGAAAACTCTCTTGATAACTTAAAAACTCAAATAAAAGAATCTTCAGCAAAACTTACCGAACAGTTTGTAAACATAAAAGCTGGTTTTGAGGCTATGACACAATCTAATAAAGTCTCAAATACCAAATGGAATTTTCGTTCTCCTCAGATAAAACGTCTTGAAACAAGTAATACGGTAAAAGCACAACAAGAATATATTGAACGTTTAGACGAAGCTCTTTGTAGTTATGGTAGACACCTCGATACAGAGCAGTTAGTAAACCTTGTTACGACAATTGCTCAAAGCCAATTTACTATTTGCTCTGGCTTGCCAGGGACTGGGAAAACGAGCTTAATTAAGCGACTTGGTCAAGCAATGAATCTGGGGTACAGGCAACATACTATCTCAGTGTCTAGGGGGTGGATGTCATCTAACGATATTTTAGGATACTACAATGGTCTTTCTCACAGTTATCAACCAGCCGCTACTGGCTTGTGGGAGCTACTGTTAACAATGCAGGATGAAAAGCCTGATGAAGTATCTCCTTCAATATTGCTTCTCGATGAAATGAACCTTAGCTCTCCAGAGCACTACTTTAGTAGCTTCTTGGACTTAGCTGATGGAGAAAGCAGAAGAGAGATTTTCACTGGGTATCCAAATAAAGAGCGCCTAATTGTACCTGAGTACCTTCGTTTTGTCGGGACAATTAACAGTGACGAGACCGTACAACCTTTATCGCCACGTATGCTTGATAGAGCGGCAGTGATACCTTTTGATAATCTGATTAGTGATGCGTATTTTGAAAGTGCAGCTCACCAGAATGAAGAGCCGATGGAGCCAATATCTGCAAAAGATTGGCTATCTCTATTTGAAGGGAAAGGCTCGATACTTTCTGGAGAGCCTCAATCAATATTTAATGAAATAGTAAGTATTCTTGAAGATGAGCATGAAGAATTGGGTAAGCGAGTGCTTATTTCCTACAGAAAACGTCGTCTCATAGCAGATTTTGTAGATGTTGCTGGTTCTTTATTAGTCGAATATGAAGGGCCAATTACAGCCTTGGATAGAGCTATTCTTCAGCATGTATTGCCAAGTTTAAGTGGTTATGGTGGTGGTTTTGCCGAAAGGTTAAGTAGATTACATCAAGCATTGAAGAAATATGGTCTCGATATGTCAGCAAAATGTCTACGTAAAATCATTCTTGAGGGTGACGAAGCGCTTAACAGCTATCGCTATGTAGCTTAAGAGGGGCAAAGAATGTTGGATTTAACTATTGAAGTTGGTTCTGGACGTACATTTGAAAGCTATGATTGTGAACTTATAAGGCAAGGTGAAGCTGTTCATGGTGGTTGGTCAATACCTGAAGATGCGCAGATAGGTATTCAGTTAGTCACAACAGATAAAGCATTTAGCTTTGGAGAGCCGAAACTATATATCGGAGATGTTCTTCATGAGTTTGCACTAACTTCATCAAATGATGGTAAGCGCTACTGGAGCGTATTATTTGACGAAGATGATTTTTTTGGTGTGCCATTTCGTAATTTTGTAGGAAGAAGTGAGATTATTCTTACTTTTCAAAGCGCTGATATCCGCATTAGAAATTTTGTCGATATACAGGCAAATGTGGTGAATGCTGAGTTAGCTGAGGGGATGCTGACGTACTTAAATACCCATTACGACAGCATAGTATCTATCTGCTTTTCACGTTCAAAAATTAGTGGAGACACAGGAAAAGGAGATGAGGACTCATTAAATCGCTTAATCGAAGAAGCACAAAGTGGCATTGAACTATGTGAGTCCGTTTGGCCTGAACTTTTATCTAGAATTAGGGAGCGATGGGAGACACAGCTAAAGCCACAATCAAACTCACTGCCAAATTCACCAGAAGGCATAGCTTGGCTCACTCAAAATCCAGAGGGTATTCATTTTTGTAATCAAGAGGAACAGATGTTTAAACTTGGTTGCTATCCCGTAAGAGTCTCAAAAGGGGTCCGTGAAAACGTGATTCATAATCGAGACCTGCTGGAAAATAGGATTATTCATGGTTACTTAGCACACCTTGAACAAAAACTCAGCCAAGCTAGAGCTTCATTGGTGGAAAAACCTGTTGAAAAAGGTCGCAGAGGACCCAATTTTGATTTCGGCGAATATGTAAGTTTAGATTACATACTAAACAAGTATCGGACTCCTATTTTAATGGGGTTAGCTCATCGACTGGAGAATCTTATCTCTCGGGTAAAGTTATTGCGTAAGAGGTTTAGTTCCAAAGTTGAAATGCCAAAAAACTTAAAACCCATTCCTCCATGCGTGACACCATTTGTGGCTCGAACACCGAGTTATTTGAGAGTGTATGAGAAAATATCCAAGTGGTATGACTTTGGTAAGGTGAAGATCGGTGTTGGCGATTTACTCTTTGGCTTGCGTCATTTGAGCACCCTGTATGAATTTACTGTATTAACTCAATTGATTTCAGCTTTAGGTAAAACGGGTTTATCACTAATAGATAGTAGTTGGAGAGATTACAATGATGCCAAATTCGGAGGAGAGGAAAAGGCAAGGCCTGTTAGTGAAATTAACAATTATTTTCACTTTTCAGACCCATCAAGAAAAATGGAGATAGAGCTTTTTTATGAGCCTAAAATCTGGACAAAACACAAAGCCCAATGTGGTGATCCTGTAGATGTATGTATAGAGCACCAAGGTAAAGATTGGCAGCATAGAAAGCCAGATTATTTGTTGCGAGTATGGTTTGAAGGAGTTATTGAACCAGTTTTGATAATCATTGATGCTAAATTTTCATCAGCTTATCGAGTTAAACATGAGAAATTGCCAGAACTTGTCAACAAGTATCTACTTGGACTACATCAAAAAAAGGCCGATGGAGGCTACGGACAACTACCAATTCAAGCTGTTTGGGCTATTTATCCTAAAGGTAAAGCCGAAAAAATAGACTTTTATGCTTCTTATCATTCCTTAGGTGGCAGAGATTGTATTTTGCCATCATTGGGAGGACTTAGAGTTAAACCTGATGAAGAAGACCGACTGGTAAGAATGCTAGATAAGCTGCTAAAACAATTAGAAAACGAGTTTCGTAAAGCTGAGTCTGTACCGCATATTCGAGAGATACCAGAACTTCAAATTGCATAAACTTAACAGAAAGCTTTAGTGAGAGCTGGAGCTTTCGCTATGCTTTCTGTTTTTGGAACGCTAGATTTGTTGCGCTCAACTCAACCAGCTTTAAGAATCAAGTTACACGACTTAGCTATACCACTACTAATTCATTGAATGCTAATTTAGCAAAGTCATTGACTCGTTTTTGTCCAATTATGCTCTAGAGCGGAAGCTGACAACTGTTCTGTTCCTCCCCCTTTCAGGGGGAGGTTAGGAGGGGGTTAAAGAGCGTCAGCAACAAAACCTCCCCCTTCAAGAAGAGGGAATCAGTTTGTCCAAAAACGATAATCAAACGTGATGGCCCTACGCTATCAACGTGCGTAATGTCTGTTTTCTTCCTTAAAAGGTAAAGGAACTCAATGCTTCTTAGAGCTCTCTAGCAACTTAATTTCGCTTCACGCTTTGGCTCTTTTAACGATGACGAAAATGGCCCATTCGATAGAAAAGAAGCGAACAGAGCAGCAAGCCGCAGCCGAAAATCTTATTCGCTGGCATCGATTCATCATAAATCAGCACGCTCAGAACCAGTGTCCAGATTGGCTCAAGCAGCATTAATATCGCCGCATTGGTGGGGTTGGCGTGCTTTTGACCTACGGTTTGCATCAAATACCGCAAACTGGTGGCGAGTAATACGCTCAGAGCAAGCCACTTCCACGTCATCAAACTTATTTGATCTGGCCATGACTCAAACAGTAAAGAGAGTAATACCCCAAGGCAGCCGCCAACAAACAGTTGTAATGTAGTGAGCAACATCGGCGGCAGATTAGCCGAAAAACGACTGTTAAAGTTAAAATGCAATGCCAGGCTAAAGGCCGCAGCCATAAACCACAGCTGGCTAGTCGCGACGACCCACTCCCCGTTCCACGACAGTAAAAAAAGCCCAATCAGTGCAATGGGTAGCGACAACCAAAATGCGCGCGCCGGTTTAGTGCCAAACAGCGGCCATGCTAATAACGGAACAAACAGCATAGAGAGGCTCATGATGAATGCGCCCTCGCCTAGCGTGTCGCTAATGGAAATCGCGAGGATCCAGCAAAAAATCGAGCCACCTAGCAACACGCCCACACTCATCGATTTTAAACAATCGTGCAGTGAAGCTTGGCGCAGCGCTTTAAGACAAAATGGCAGTAGGCACAGCGACGCTAAAAGAAAACGCACGCCAATAAAGCCAAAAGGCGGTAGGCCTTGAATGGCTTGTTTGGAAAACACCCAGCCCGCAGCGGCCAATAAGGTCGTGATAACTAAAATTAATTCTGCGCGTCGGTTTGCGTACATAGCTTGGCTTATCGTGAAATGAGTAGGAGAACAATTGTAACGAGATTTTTGATCGCGCGTTACTCTCGATTACTTTTATCGTTAATGGTCGGAGGTGCGCATAAAAGGAGAAGACGGCTTACCGAAGCAAGCCGTTGTTCTTAAAGAAAATAGAAAGGGTTATAGCGCTTTCACCAATTCCGCAATTCCCTGCCAATCACCTTTATCCATTAGATCTGTCGGTACCATCCACGTACCGCCACACGCCACTACGGATTTAATCGACAAATAATCTTGAACGTTACTTGGGCTAACGCCACCTGTTGGCATGAAATTGACCGGATAAACCGCCGTCAATGCTTTGAGCATCGCCACGCCACCGGAAGGCTCAGCTGGGAAGAATTTCAATGTGCACAAACCCATTTCCATCGCTTGCTCAACCAAACTTGGGTTGTTGACGCCCGGAACAATTGCCACATGACGCTGTTGGCAATATCTCACCGTGGTTGGGTTAAAACCGGGGCTGACTACAAAATCCACGCCCGCCTCAATGGCTTGATCTACTTGCGCCGTGGTCAGTACTGTCCCTGCGCCAATCAGCATCTCTGGGTAGGCGGCACGCATCAAACGAATCGATTCTGCAGCCGCTTCTGTTCTAAAGGTCACTTCCGCGCATGGCAACCCATTTTCAACCAATACTTTGGCCAAAGGGACCGCTTGGCTAGCATCATTAATCGCAATCACAGGGACGATTTTGATTTCTTTCAATCGTTGTTCAAGAGTTTTCATTTCATAACCTTATAGTAAAACGCTTTTTATAATAAGAAACTTAGGACAGCGACAATCACAAACGCGATGCTACCAAGCAGTGTTTCCATCACAGTCCAAGTTTTGAGTGTGGTTTTCTCATCCATTTCCATCAAGCGAGAAACCAGCCAGAAGCCTGAGTCATTAAAGTGAGATAGTACCGTTGCACCACCAGCAATCGCAATCACGATAAAACATAAATCCAACTCACTCAAACCCGTGGTTTGTGCCACAATTGGCGCAATCAAAGCGGCGGTGGTGGTTAATGCAACGGTGGCAGAGCCTTGCGCTACACGTAAGCAAGTTGCGATAACAAACGCCGCGACTATGATAGGCATGCCTGTATCGGATAACACGTCGGCCAATGCTTGGCCAATGCCACTGGCGCGCAACACACCACCAAACATGCCGCCCGCACCTGTCACAAGAATTACCGCACATATAGGCGCTAACGAGTCACTGCACAGTTTTTCCAGCTTGTTCATTCCAAAATCTTTGGCAAACACCAGTAAACAAGTTAGCAGAGTCAACAACAGTGCCACCGGGGTTTTACCCAACATGCGTAAGAATTCAACCAATGGCGCTTTGCCGTCAATCACGCCTGCTACCGCAAGGGTATTAAGACCTGTATCCATAAAAATGAGCAGCACAGGCATCACTAAAATCGCTAACACCGTGGCAAATTTTGGCAATTTATTTTCATCAATAATTTGCTCGGTATTAAAAAACGCTTTAGAGAGTGGAATATCAAATTTCTTACCCGCATACAGGCCAAAGAGGTAAGCGCCAAAATACCAAGTAGGAATCGCGACCAAGATACCAACAATCAGCAACAGACCAAGATCAGCACCTAAAAGATCTGAAGCCGCAACTGGCCCAGGATGAGGCGGCACAAAGGCATGCATCACGGCAAAAGCACCGGCTGAAGGTAGCGCGTATTTCAATGGTGAGCCACCAAAGCGCTTCGCTACACTAAAGATGATCGGCATCATCACGATCAATCCCGCATCAAAGAAGATGGGAAAACCAAACAGTAATGAAGCAATACCCAGTGCAAACGGCGCTTTTTCTTCACCAAAGCGGCCTATCAAGGTATCGGCCAGCACTTTAGCACCGCCCGTCACTTCTAAAATTTTGCCAATCATCGCACCTAAGCCGACCAGCAAAGCAACGGACGCTAGGGTTCCACCAAAACCAGACATCATGGTTGGGACCACTTTTTCCGCCGCAACGCCGGTGGCAATTGCAGTGCCGAGGCTGACTAAGGTTAATGAAGCGAAGGCGTGTATCTTCAACTTCATGATTAAAATCAGTAGTGCTGCAATCGCACATCCCGCGATTGCTAATAGGTAAGCAGGGTTACTGCTTTGAGTCATCAATTCCATGTTCTTCACCTTATATCACGTATTGTTTTGTTTGTGTTTCAGTTCACAAATCTCTAAGTTACGGGTAACATGTTACCGATAACATGGATAAGATAAAGTCATATTTCCAAGTGAATTTAAAAAATGAGATCCAGCTCAGAATACCACTCAAGGAGTCCGTATGACTGGTAGTAGCATTATTGTAATGGGCGTATGCGCCTGCGGAAAAAGTACTGTAGGCGCGAAACTGGCCCAGAAATTAGGGGCGAAATTCATCGACGGTGACGACCTTCATCCAAAAGCCAATATTCTCAAAATGGCAGGCGGAGAGCCGCTAAATGATGACGATCGCAAACCTTGGTTAGAGCGCATCCGTGACGCGGCTTTTAGCTTAGAGAGTAAAAATGAGCACGGCGTGATTGTTTGCTCTGCGTTGAAAAAAACCTACCGCGATCAAATCCGTGACGGTAACCAAAATGTGACCTTTCTCTTTCTCGATGGCAGTTTTGATTTAATCATGAAGCGCATGCAAGCGCGTAAAGGCCACTTTATGAAAGCGAACATGGTGGAAAGCCAGTTCAATACGTTAGAGCGCCCCGACAACGAAGTGAAAGTCGCTATCGTTGATATCGATACGGATATTGATGAGGTTGTAGAGCGCGCCCTAGTGGCATTGCGCGAGCTCACTTTAGATGGTCAAAAGGTGTCAGCATGAGTACAGCCTTAAACCCAACCATCACAGCCGTCACCGAACGAATTATTCAACGCAGCCGTACTTTGCGTGATGAGTTTCTCAACCGCGCCAAGGCACAGCAGCACAGTGGCAAGGGTAAAGCGTCACTCTCTTGTGGTAATTTGGCTCATGCCGTCGCCGCCTCTTGCTCTCAAGAAAAAGCGCACATTCTCGATTTAACGCGTTCTAACTTAGCCATTATCACAGCATACAACGACATGCTTAGCGCGCACCAAGTGTATAAAGATTACCCTGAGCAAATCAAAAAAGTGCTCGCCCCATTTGGCCACACGGCTCAAGTTGCTGGCGGCGTTCCTGCGATGTGTGATGGCGTAACGCAAGGCCAAGCAGGCATGGATATGTCGTTGTTCTCACGCGATTTGATTGCACAAGCCACGGCATTTTCACTCAGCCACAATATGTTTGATGGCACATTACTGCTCGGTATTTGCGATAAAATTGCGCCCGGACAACTGATGGGCGCGCTGGCGTTTGCGCACCTACCAACGGCTTTTATTCCCGCAGGGCCAATGTCCACTGGCATTACTAATGATGAGAAAGTCGATGTTCGCCAAAAACACGCGGCAGGTTTGGTTGATGATAGCGCGCTGCTGAATATGGAGTGCGCTTCGTATCACTCCCCGGGCACTTGCACTTTCTACGGCACCGCCAATACCAACCAATTAGTGTTTGAGGCGATGGGTTTAATGCTGGCAGGGTCAGCGTTTGTCGCTCCCTTTTCCCCACTGCGCCTTGCATTGACGCAACATGCCGCAATCCGCCTTGCCGCCATGAGCGATGGCACGGCGCATTTCCGTCCACTTTATGAGGTGGTGACCGAAAAAAGCGTGGTCAACGGCTTGGTGGCTTTGCTCGCCTCTGGTGGCAGTTCAAACCATACCATTCATTTACTGGCTGTTGCTCGCGCGGCGGGTATTGTGCTGACTTGGCAAGATATCAGTGATCTATCTGACGTCGTTCCTCTTGTGGTGAATGTTTACCCCAATGGTTCGGCGGATATCAATGAATTTGAGCTCGCAGGCGGCGTACCCATGTTGATGACGCGTCTGCATCAAGCGCAATTACTTCACAGCGACGTAAAACCCGTGTTTGGTGAATTTGCAGATCAGCTAAAATCACCGCAATTAGTGGGCCATACGTTAGAGTGGCAAGCGTGTACTCAAACTAAAAACCCCTCGGTAATCGCCCTACCTGATAAGGTATTTCAGCGCTCTGGTGGCATTAAAGTGTTATCGGGTAACCTTGGGCAAGCGGTGATCAAAGTCTCTGCCGTGGCTGAGCAACATCGCATTGTTGAAGCGCCCGCCAAAGTGTTCGCTTGCCAACATCAGGTTGAGCAGGCGTATCAACGCGGCGAGCTCAATCAAGATTGCGTGGTTGTAGTCCGCTTCAATGGGCCAGCAGCCAATGGCATGCCTGAGCTGCATAAGTTAATGCCGATTTTGGGCAACTTACAAAAAGCGGGCTATCAGGTTGCGTTAGTGACCGATGGTCGTTTGTCCGGCGCTTCTGGCAAAATTCCTGCGGCTATTCACGTCTCACCGGAAGCATTAAGAGGCGGCGCAATTGCGCTTATTGAAGAGGGAGATAGGATCCGCGTCGATGCGGTGACAGGCCGATTAGAGAACTTAACGCCAACCGAAGGCCGCGATATCGCCACTTGTGATACTGAACTCACACAGCAAACTTGGGGGCGCGATCTGTTTAAAGTGTGTCGAGATAATGTCTCTGCCGCCAATCAAGGGGCTTCGTTCCTCTACCCAAATTGATACAACATGAGTTTGATGTAGCCATTGAAGTGACAAACCCAACCACTTCAATGGCTGAATAACAAGCTGACTACAGGCTCTCGCCATCGGTGACACTAAAGCCTAAGTCGAACACTTTCTGCTCAATCACTTCACCAGCCAGTGCGGACAATAATAGCTCAGCACTTTTCTTGCCAATCTCAAACCGAGGCGTTTCTACACTGGTTAGCTTTGGCGAAATCGCTTGACCTATATCGAGCGCGTTATACCCCACGATTGCAATATCTTGAGGAATCTTCAGCCCTCGATGTGCACACTTCATCATGGCACCAATTGCAATGTCATCATTAGTACAGAAGATGCCATTGATCTCTGGCCTCTCTTCTAGGGCTTGTTCGAGTAAATCACCGCCGAGAGTAAAACTTGAATGCTCTTGAGTTAGGATATGAACTGCGGTTAAGCCTGCATCTTGCATTGCACGATCATAGCCATTCATCCGCAACTGCGTTCGAGTATCAAGACGCGCACCGAGATAGGCAATATGCTGTTTGCCACTGTCGATCATCTGCGTCACCACATGATACGAGGCCTGTTCGTGATCCAACCCCACCGCCATATTGATCGGCTTGTCTGGCAGCTCCATCGTTTCAACCACTGGCACACCCGCCGCTTTTAGCATTTGGATGGTACGTTCGGAGTGGTGCGTTTCGGTCAAAATAAGACCATCGACTTGATACGACAGCAACGAGGCAATTTTTTCCTCCTCCTCTTGTACGTTATAACCAAAGTGGGCAATAAGTGTATCGTAACCTCTTGCTTTGGTTACCGACTCAATCCCTTGAACTAAATTGGCAAACACTTGGTTTGACAAGGAAGGCAGAAGAATACCAATCGCCTTACTTGACGATTTCGACAACATCGCCGGGGCGCGATTTTGTATATAACCTAATTCTTCAATCACTGCGGCAATTTTTTCTTGGGTTGCCAATGCGACCGAATTGGGGTCGCGTAGAAAACGGGAAACGGTCATTTTCGTCACCCCCACGCGGTCTGCGATATCTTGCAGGGTAGGCCTAGTTTTACGTTGCATACTGCTCATTTTTATTCTGTTTTCCAACTGAATGTTACCGTAACATTAAACCTCATGACGACTGTGCATTTCAATCTTTATATCACCTCGCTAAGCTCATACACACAGAGGCAATGGCGTAATTTGTGTGACCAACTCGCACAATTATCAACAAACTCATTAATAATCCCTAAAATGGGCTTGCTTTCTTGCCTCCTCACCCCAAAAAAGAGAGTAATGTGAGGCAGAAGCTCTCCTTTTCATGGATCTTTGATTCATCGCAAGGCGCTTTTCCCCCTGCCAGATTAATTAATAGCTTCTGATTTTGAAGCTGCATTCTAAGGAAATAATAATGTCTGATACACCCACTACCGTTGAATATACCGTTGAAACCCTAAAGCCTGTTGTTGAATCTTCCGGTTCTATTTGGGGTTATGTGGCGGGCGGTGTCGTGCTTGCAGTCGTTCTTGGTTACTTTGCTTTTAAAAAGCTCAACAAACCGGCCTTTGTCATTAAGCAAATGCGTAAACGTAACCGCAAAGAGATGAAAAAACATGGTGTGGAAAGTGCCGAGGCGATGGTCGATCTCGATCTTCTACTCGATGCAGTACAAGAGTACGCCACCCAACAAGCGATGAGTGGCACAACCATGGTACAGTTGTTAGCACCATTAAATGACGCCAATAAAATGAAATCCGCAGGAGATTTCTATCATTCAATGGCCTACATTGCCAAAAGCATCAATAACCCGACGCTGGCTAAAACATTACAGAACAAATCAAAACAGGTTCGTTCAAGCTCGCCACTGATGGCTGGCCTGCTCAAGCGTGCTGGCGTTTAACTGGCACAACAGAAAGGTCTGCGATGTGGGTGTATTACCATCACCCACATCTAAAAGCTTTCCCCTCAATTAAGGTTGAAAAGGCAGTGATGAATGGTGCAGAACAATTCGCAGTTGGCCCTGTTCATCTTTCTTAAATGCCCAGCTTTTATCCACCACGGTTTGCTTTCCTTTATTGTCGATGAGCTTAACATGCCCCATGGTTAGGGCTACATCGCCGTTGATATAGACTGCTGCATTATCAAAGCTGTACTCCTTCCAACCTTTTAGTGCAAAGCCAGAATCTTGTGGGTATTGCTTATCACTGCCGACAAAATACGATAGTGCTCCGTCCGCTTCTGTACGAAAGGTTTGCTCCCCACTGGCAAGCGTAGGTTTGAAAAGCACCGCACCTTGTTGATAGCCATACGCTTGGTCTAACACTTGCTGTGCCAATTTCTTCGCTTCAGCATGACCTTTTTGTTCATAAGTCTGGCTGATCTTGATTAACGCTTCTCCCCAAGCTTGCTGGGCATCAAGCACCTCTTGGTGGTTAATGTTGTTATTAACTAATACGTTAGAAGCTTGAGCGGATAGCGGTAACAACCCGCAGAGTAATAATGCTGAAATAGAAATTCTTTTATGTGTACGTTGCATGATGAAGGCCTTATCTAATTATCTAGTTGATGGGAGTAATGTGGTTGATGGGAGTAATTTACGGCCTCTCGATGAACCTAAACCATGCGCTTAGATTAACTTCAGATGAATATTCTTTACCCAATACCAACGGATCGCTTACTCTGCTCACCTATTGAATTTATGCGGCGATCATTATGTTTCGTTATCAATTATCTCTCGTACTGGCTCTGTTGCTCACCCTAATCTTAGCCCAAGCTGGCACCGCTTTATGGTCAAATAACGTCGCTAATGAGCACATTCAGCGCGGACAGATCTCCAATCAAATCTTGCAAAGCTTTATGCAGTTGAGCACGGAAAAACAGCAGTTGAAAATTTGGCTTGCCGAGTATTTATTGACGAAAGATGGCAGCACGCTCAAACGAGACATGCGCTTTTCAAAGATTGAAGATTTGCTCAGCGAGCTCTATTTGCTAACCGAGCAAGCACAACAACACGGTATCACCAACCAAGACTTTGCCGAGATCACTCAGCAAATCAAAGTCATTTCTCTCTTTGAAACTAACTTTGGACGATTAAAAACAGCGCTTCGATCCTGGGAAATCGCAAAAATCACAGACAATAATGATCGCTGGCTTTTACTCAGTGACACCTTTGATAAAGTGGATAATACCGACCTACGCCAGCTGCTGAATCAAGCTATTTCTCTACAGAAACAACGTACTGCACGCTATGAATCGGCAGCGATGAAATCATTATCTGATGTAGAAAATGTCATTGTAACCTTATCATTACTAGGGGTAGTCTTTGGCTTGCTACTCGGAGGCTGGTTACTGCGCACCTTATCCAAACCGTTAGCGGAACTGCTAAAAAGCACTTCAGCTTTAGAACAAGGCCATCTTAACCATCGAGTATCGGTCAGCGGGCCAAGTGAGCTCAGAACCCTAGCGCAGCATTTTAATCACATGGCACAAAGCCTTGAAAATGCGCAGCAAAAAGAGATCGCTTCGCGTCAACTCATTGAGCGAGAAGTTACTGCACGCACCCAAGAACTCGCCAATGCACTCGAAACATTGGAGCAAGCTAAACGCCAGCAGAAAGAGTTTTTTGCGAACGTCAGCCATGAATTGCGTACTCCCGCAACGGCCATTTTAGGAGAAGCGCAAATTACCCTTCGCAGTCGTCAAAATAGTGATGAAGAGTATCGACAAACGCTACAGCGTATCAATGAATCGGCAACCCACCTTTCCTACCGGATCGACGATTTATTGTTGCTGATCCGTCAAGATGAAAAGCTGTTCCAACCGGCTCTTAGCCCTATCACCTTAGAGAGTCTATGGCAGTCGGTGACGAGACAAGCCACCCTTTTAACTCACGCGCATCAAGTGCAACTTGAATGTCTTCACCCACAACAGGCAAACTGGCAAGCTCGGATCTTTCATACTGATTTAGATAAGCTACTGATGACCGTACGAATTATCGTCGATAATGCATTGCGCTATGATCCACATCACCAGCCTATTACGCTCACTCTGCTAGTTGAGCCCCAGCAATTTCATCTTCAATTGCAAGATCACGGTATTGGTATTGACCAAGAGGACCTCGCACAGATTTTCCAACGCTATTTTCGGTCCGAAAACGGCAAACGCTATCGCCCTGATGGCTTAGGGATTGGTTTAACGCTGGCTTATAACATTGTGCAGCAGCAACACGGAACCATCGCATTCCAAAGCCAACTGGCTCAAGGCACAACCGTTACACTTACCTTTGAACTGGAAGAGGAAGAATCATGAGAATTCTTTTAATTGAAGATGATGCCAGAATTGCCAACTTTATTGAGCGAGGGCTCAAAGCAGAAGGTCACCACATTCAGCGACTAAATGATGGGCAATACGCACTTGAAACACTCATAAGCGGCGAGCCCGATATTTTAATTTTAGATCGAATGCTTCCGCACACCGATGGATTAACTCTTTGTCAGCAAATACGTGAAGCCGGTATTGATGTGCGAATTTTGATGCTTTCTGCACTGGGCGAAGTTGAAGAACGGGTTCGGGGCCTACGCATTGGTGCGGATGATTATCTGGCAAAACCTTTTCATTTTGAAGAGTTACTGGCTCGCCTAGATGCGCTGCAACGTCGACATTCTGACTCTGCGCCAATGCCCACTCTACACATTGCAGACTTAACGCTCTGCTTATCAACCATGGCCGTAACACGGGCAGGGCAAGCCATTGAGTTAACCGCCAAAGAACTCTCCATATTAGAGCTATTGATGCATAAACCCGGTCATATTTTTAGCCGAGAACGGATTCTTGCTAATGTTTGGGGTCTCCATCAAGATCCCCTAACCAACGTAGTCGATGTGTATATGCGTCGTCTACGCAAAAAAATTGATGACCCTTTCTCATCAGCACTGATTAAAACTAAACGCGGTATGGGCTATTTTCTCGATAAAAATAGTGGTGAGCAACGCACAGGAAATGTATAAATTTAACCCTTATCTAACAAAATAATCCGTTATCTAGAAAATTTAATATTCGTTCCAGTGCACAAGTTTGCATATCTATAGTGGATAGGGAATTGGCGCATCTACGGCATTTCTATCCAATTAGAAATATCCTGCTAAAGTTGTTATAGGTATCTTAAAAAACATAAAAACAAGTGATAATACGATAAAAAGCATGTAATTAGCAGGGAAAGGTAATGGATCTATCAAAAGAAAAACAACCCAGAGCCACTTTGAAATTAAATAAAACCATCTTAAACGCACTTTGGCTGCCTTTGCTTATTCTTGTCTTTGGTTTATTTGCCGCAAGTCACTTTAATCAAATGCATAAAACGGAGCGAATTGAACATATACGGCATGACTTATCTTCACGATTACAGCAGATTAGTAATGGGGTAGCAGAAAAGGTTACGCTATATCAATACGGGATACGTGGCTTTAGAGGCGCGGTGATGACAGCTGGAGTCGATGCATTTGATTATGACCAGATGTTTCGCTATACCCAGACCCGTGACTATCCAAAAGAGTTTCCGGGAGCTCGTGGCTTTGGATTCATCCGTTTTGTTGAACCGGAGCAAAAAGAAGCCTTCATCGAACAAGCTCGTCGCGATAGACCCGATAAAACCTTCAATATTCGCTCGCTTTCAGAGCATAATAGCAGCTTGTTTGTTATCCAATACATTGAGCCCGAAGACCACAATAAACAGGCGATCGGCTTAGATATTGGTTCAGAGGCAATGCGTCGAGCTGCCGCCTTAGAGGCTGCCAAAAGTAACGCTGTACGCCTTACCGCTCCTATTACTCTCGTGCAAGCCCATAAAAAAACACAGCAAGGCTTTCTGATGCTAATGCCAGTGTACAACACAAATAAAATAGCGGATTCATCTTCTATAGAAGAGCGATTAAGTAAGCTGAGAGGCTGGAGCTATTCCGCTATTTTGATAGATGAAGTATTAAGTGTTGTGGCTGGCCTCAATGACGAGGTTATTCTAACCATCAGTGATATCAATGACGATAATTCAAAGCATTTTTTCACCCGCGGCTTAATTCAAGATAAGACCTCTTATCAAGTAACTCAAACTATTGATTTGTTTGGGCGTCAATGGGAACTCAATCTGATTGCTACCAACAAGTTTATTGAATCTCTACCATTAGATGCTTACAACCAAACTTATCAAGAGATCTTAACGGCCACATTATTGCTTATGTTGACTGTTTTTATCATTCAAATGATGCGTTCTCGTCGAGATCAGTTAGCCAAACACAAAATAGAGATCGCTCAAGCAAGGGAAGCCGTACTGACAGAAACCAATCTTCAACTAGAAAAATTGGTCAACCAAAGAACAGAGGAGATTTCGCAAGCGAATGCTCTACAGCGCAGCATTTTGAGCAGTGCTGGTTACGCTATTATCGCGACGGATCTAGATGGATTAATCACTATATTTAACCCCTCTGCAGAAAAACTGATCGGTTACAGTGCCAGTGAACTGGTGGGGAAAAAAACACCGGCGATATTTCACCTATCTGAAGAGGTAGCTCGACGAGCAAAAGATCTATCGTTAGAACTAGGAGAAACTGTAGAAGTCGGGTTTGATGCTTTTGTCGCTAAAGCAAAATTAGGCAAATCCGATATTAATCATTGGACTTACATCAGTAAAAACGGCCAACACATTCCGGTTAAACTTTATGTCGGTGGATTAATAGATGACTACGGTCAGTTAGTCGGCTTCTTAGGTATTGCTCATGACTTAACGGAACAGCTACAAAAAGAGAAAGAACTCGCGGAAGCCAAAGAGCAAGCGGAGTACGCAAACCGAGCTAAGTCTGATTTTTTGGCGAATATGAGCCATGAAATTCGAACCCCAATGAACGCTATTTTGGGGTTATTACAGATGACTCTCAATACCGATTTAAGTAGCCAGCAGATCGACTACTTAAGTAAAACACAAAGTGCAGCCAAGTCTCTACTCGTTCTTTTAAACGATATTTTAGACTTTTCTAAAGTGGAAGCAGGAAAGCTTGAATTAGAGCAATCTTCATTTTCACTTCCAGATCTGTTACAAGAAACGGGGATACTACTGTCGTCAAGCCTTCAAGAGAAAGCCATCGAGATCATTTATGATGTTGCGCCTGATGTTCCAACCATCTTGATCGGCGACAGCCTACGCTTACGACAGATATTATTAAATTTAGCCGGTAATGCCATTAAATTTACTGATGCAGGTGAAATAAAAATATCCATAGGAACACAGAAAATATCAGAAAATAATTGCACCTTGCTTTTTAAAGTGTCAGACACTGGCATTGGGATGACCCAAGAACAGAAAGCAATTATCTTTAATGGATTTAGCCAGGCTGAGTCGTCAATTAGCCGAAAGTATGGCGGTACAGGATTAGGTTTATCGATCGTAAAACGGCTAGTGAGCCTGATGCAAGGTGACATTAGCGTAACCAGCCAACTTGGTAAGGGGAGTGAATTTGCGTTCACCATTACATTAAACTTCGCGCCTGTTTGTAATGACATTTACTCGCATCTTACACAGGGTTTAAACATATTAGTGGTAGAAGATAATGAAACCGCACGTTTAATTCTTCAAGACATACTCCAAAAACTAGGCTGCCAAGTGTTTGCTGCGCCCAACGCCGATGAAGCTTTAGCACAACTACACAACTTAGCTCAACAAAACGAAGTGATTGATCTCGCATTTGTTGACTGGAAACTTCCTGATATGGATGGCTTGGCTCTTACTCGATCCATCAAAAACCAGAAAAATCTCAAAAAAATACCTTTAGTCATCATGATTACGGCTTTTGGCCTAGAAATTCTCGACAAACATTTAGAAGACACCCATGAACTTTTAGAAACCGTGCTGATAAAGCCAGTAACGCCAGAGCTAATCAAACAAACCATTATCAATGTACTGCAAAGTAAAGATGCAGTATTTGCAGAAACATTCCATCGAATAAATTCAAACGATAGCTTATCTGGTATCAGCATATTGCTGGTTGAAGATAATCCGACCAATCGCTTGGTCGCAACCGAATTACTCAGCGAACGTGGCGCAACAATTATCGAAGCTGAGGACGGCTTTAAAGCACTAGATATACTGCAAAATCAGCAGTTTTCCCTAGTACTGATGGATATTCAAATGCCCGGTATGGATGGTTATGAAACGACTCGTAAGATCCGACAAGAGATGAAGTTTCATCAACTTCCAATATTAGCAATGACAGCTAATGCTCGCCCTGAAGATAAAGCCACCTGTTTAGCTGCAGGTATGAATGACCATATTGCGAAACCTTTCGAGATCAATGATGTGGTTAAAAAAATTCAACACTTCGTAACTCAAAAAACGCTCCCAGCAAAACACCAAGTGGTAGCTCCCCATAATCAAAAAATATCGACACCAGCTCAAGAATATGCAGACAAACATGGTATTAAACTCAATCAAGCGATAAATCGAATCGGCGATTTATCCGTTTATCTAAAAGTAATCAATCAATTTGTCATTGATATGCAAGATGCTATATCACAACTGCAATCTACTGAAATTGCCACTGATGTCGCATTGCGTATCTACCACAGTTTAAAAAGTGGTTCAGAAAGCTGTGGACTTACACAATTGTCGGAAAAGTTAGCAAAAGCTGAGCTCGAATGTTCAATAGCAACCACAGAGATGATGAGAAGAAATAGTAGCTTATTGGCTGACGTACTATTTGCCCAATCACAACTCAGATCATTGATGAATTTACTCAGCAACGAGCAACTAACGACTACAACACCAGTTGCCATGGATAAAGCAATATTTAGAGAAAAACTGCTCATGCTCGGGAGATGTTTCAACACTTCAAATATGGAAGCGACGACATTATTTGAAGAAATCTCAGCACAATTAAATATGATTGATGAAGAGTTAACAAAACAACTTGCAGAACAAGTACAAAGTTTGGCGTTTGAACAAGCAACTGCAATACTAAAAGAAATCATGAAAAACAAAGAGTTTTCCGATGCTATCTAATTACGGTTTACTAAACTTCAACAAGAAAACTGACTTCACGGTACTCATCGTTGATGATCAGCCGACTAATATTCAGCTCATATATCAATTATTGAAAGATGACTATCAGATATTGATGGCGACATCTGGAACGCAAGCCATCAACGTTTGCAAAGAAAGTCAGCCCGATTTGGTGCTACTCGATGTCATCATGCCAGAAATGGATGGCTTACAAACCTGCCGCTTGATCAAAAATGACCCTACGATCGCTGATATACCTGTTATTTTTATTACCGGATTAACCGCCCAAGAAGACCAAGATGCATGTTGGGAAGCAGGCGGTGTTGATTTTCTAAAAAAACAATTTAATATCAATACGTTAAAAAACAGAATCAAGGCTCATTTAACCCTAAAGCACCAAGCAGACCTACTGAGATCATTGGCATATTTAGACGGCCTTACCGGTCTTAATAATCGCCGCTATTTCGATCAACACTTAAAGTCTCACTTAGCGCAAGCTTACCGAAAAAAACAGCCTCTCTCGTTATTGCTGATCGATATTGATTATTTTAAACAATACAACGACACATTTGGCCACCTTGAAGGTGATGATTGTTTAAAAAAAGTCGCCACTACTTTGCACCAATGTTGTCGAAGACCAACCGACATCGCTGCACGGTATGGTGGTGAAGAATTCGCCATGATTCTTCCTGAGACGGACCAAGAAGGTATTTGGTACGTTGCTAACCTTGTTCAAGATAAAATCAAAACACTGTGTATAGACCACCCAGCGGCTGAAAACGGTTTTTTAACCATCAGCATTGGAGGCACAGTCGACTTAGAAGGTTCCCATTCACCAGAGCAGTTAATTAAATTGGCTGACAACATGCTCTATCAAGCGAAAAACACCGGACGAAACCAAACGAATATCACTAGTGAAAAGAGTACAGACTAGACAAACCAACACTTTCTTAACATAAGAAAAGATAAGGCTAGCTTTTTGGGAAGTGTGATTTTATTAACTCTTATCTAACAATTACTTATCTGAGAAATTTAATATTCGTTCCGGTGCACAAATTTGCATACCTATAGTTAACATTTGTAGTCCATTACAGTATTACTGGTCATAAGTTCAGGGCAACCACAAAACGACATCGAGAGTTCATTTCACTAGGTGACTTCTCAATGCCGTATTTGAACCCTCCAGCTGTAGACATAACCACTAACTGAGTTCTTACGCCTACCCCTGCCGTTCATTAAGCTTGCCCACCAGCCGTTTTTTAATTGTTCAGGAGACTCATCATGAGTGACATTGCACTTTCTATCAGCATTCTCTCGCTGGTAGCTGTGCTGGGTTTGTGGATAGGGAATTGGCGCGTCTACGGTGTTGGTTTAGGGATCGGTGGGGTGCTGTTTGGCGGCATTCTCGTCGGCCACTTTACAGGCATGTGGGGTGTGGTTCTTGACTACAATACGTTGCATTTTATTCAAGAGTTCGGCCTTATCCTATTTGTGTACACCATTGGTATACAAGTCGGACCCGGTTTTTTCTCTTCACTTCGAAGCTCAGGACTAAAACTCAACGCCTTTGCCGCACTGATTGTGTTGCTGGGCTGTGTGGTGACGGTCGCGCTTTACTATCTGTTTGATGTGCCTTTACCCGTTATTCTTGGTGTATTCTCCGGTGCAGTCACCAATACGCCATCATTAGGTGCGGGGCAACAAATCCTGACTGAGTTAGGTGGCCAAGAGAACATGCTTGACCTGACGGGTATGGGTTATGCGATTGCTTACCCCTTTGGCATATGCGGTATTTTGCTTACCATGTGGCTGCTCAGAATTGCCTTTCGTGTCAGTGTTGACGCTGAAGCCGAAGAGTTTGAGATCCACAACGGCCACAAAAAAGAGAGCTTGCACACCATTAACGTTGCGATTAAAAACCCCAACTTAAATGGCCTGCTCTTAAAAGACATTCCCGCGCTCAGTGATGGCGATATTGTGTGCTCGCGCCTTAAACGTGGTGAACACCTTT
Source organism: Vibrio sp. B4-6 (assembly GCF_963888245.1). Classification (NCBI taxonomy): domain Bacteria; kingdom Pseudomonadati; phylum Pseudomonadota; class Gammaproteobacteria; order Vibrionales; family Vibrionaceae; genus Vibrio; species Vibrio sp. B4-6. The sequence continues at coordinate 551,111 of NZ_CAWPIM010000011.1, read as the reverse complement.
CAGTACCCAAACCCGATTCACGAGTTGAAGTGAATGATTTGCTTCATCTGGTCGGCGATAAAAAAGCGTTAGAAAAAGCACGCTTGGTGATTGGCGAAGAGGTTGATGCATCACTTTCGACACGCGGCACGGAGCTGCGAGTACAGCGCTTAGTCGTCACCAACGAGATTGTGCTTGGTAAAAAGCTGCGCGATCTGGATTTAAAAGAGAAATACGACGTCGTAGTTTCGCGTTTAAACCGTGCCGGGGTTGAGCTTATCCCAACCAGTCAATCTACCTTGCAGTTTGGCGACATTCTCAATTTAGTCGGGCGTCAAGAAGCGATTGAAGCGGTCAGTGGCATGGTCGGCAACGCGCACCAAAAATTACAGCATGTGCAGATGCTACCAGTCTTCGTTGGGATTGGACTTGGGGTATTACTCGGATCTATTCCGTTTTATCTACCGGGATTCCCCGCCGCCATTAAGCTCGGCTTGGCTGGAGGACCGCTGATTGTCGCACTGGTTTTGGCGCGTATCGGCAGCATTGGCAAAATGTATTGGTTTATGCCGCCCAGCGCGAACCTTGCTCTACGAGAAATTGGTATTGTGCTGTTTTTAGCCGTGGTCGGGTTAAAATCTGGGGGCAATTTTGTTGAAACCTTAGTGCAAGGCGATGGCGTCAGTTGGATGGGCTACGGCATGTTGATCACGGGTATTCCATTGATCACTGTCGGAATACTGGCTCGTGTTTTAGGCCATATTAACTATCTCACCATCTGTGGCATGCTAGCAGGTTCGATGACCGATCCACCTGCTCTTGCTTTTGCGAATGCGCTGCACGAAAGCAGTGGCGCTTCTGCATTGGCATACGCCACTGTCTATCCGTTAGTAATGTGCCTACGCATACTCTCACCGCAAATATTGGCGTTAATTTTATGGGCAATATAGCGAACGGTTAATATCAGGCAAGCTAGATAAACAAAGTGGGTCGCTCAGTACCCACTTTCTTTTGCTGCGTTGATAATGCTCCCACACAGCAACGTCTCACCGAATCCCTACAGCATAGGAACAACGGACAGTAGCAACAACGCGCCCATCGCGCCGTTAAACCAGCGGACATAACTTGGGTGATTCATCCAGTGGCTCAACTGTTTACCCGCCGCAGTCCAAACACTGACCGACGGAATGTTCACCAAAGCAAACACCAATGAAATCAGCATTAACTGCGCCCAACTCGCACTTTGGTTAAATACACTCACCGCAGTCAGCGCCATCGACCAACCTTTAGGGTTGACCCATTGAAACAGTACAGCCGAAACAAATGACATCGGTTGATACTGCTTCTCTCCCTGCGAAGGGTTACTCAGCGCAATTTTTATCGCCAAATAGACCAAATAAATGGTGCAGGCAATTTGCAAGCCTTGTTGCAACATAGGATAACGATGGAATAAACCCGTTAACCCAACACCAACCAATAGCACCATAATGCTAAAACCAAACGTTACACCAAGCATGTGCGGAATAGTGCGCATAAAGCCCACATTCGCACCGGATGTCATCAGCATGATGTTGTTTGGACCCGGTGAAAAGGTCGAAACAAAAGCAAAAGCCACCAGTGGCCACCATTGTGTGTAATCCATCTTCTTTCTCTATTTAATAATGATGAACAAATAATAATGGTATCGACTGGCAATATTGTGCTTATATTGGCCAATATCACCAATATTGAGCAATAAAAAGCAACCATGGACAGATTTGACGAGAGAATATTGCAAGAGCTACAACTTGATGGCCGAGTCTCGAATGTAGAACTAGCTGAACGCATCGGCTTATCGCCCTCCGCCACGTTGCGCCGTGTGCAGGATCTCGAGCGTAAGCAGATCATTAAAGGCTATCGAGCGGTCTTAAATAAAACCCAACTTGATGTCGGGTTTGTCGCTTATGTGGCAATTGGCTTAAACAGCCATACGAAAAAAGCGCAGCTCAGTTTCGAAGAACATGTGCGCTACGCCAAGGAGGTGGTCGAATGCCACAACATTACCGGGATGAACGAATATTTGCTGCGTGTCGAAAGCAAAGATCTCAGCGCTTATAAACGTTTTCACGCCGATGTGCTTGGTGAGTGCTTAACGGTGAAATCGATCACCACCATGGTGGTCATGGACTCTCCTAAAGACGAACGGCAATAGTGTGATACTCCATCACTTTTAACGCTCAACAAAGCACGAAGAAATTACCAACCAAGCGCAACAAGACGCATATCACATATTACCCAACTCATTAAGTTTCTTAAGTCTTTATTAAGAAAAGTTCTTTATAGTTATCATAACGTTTATAGTAGAACCGCATGTTATGGAACCCACAATGAAAAATCCTCGCTTCTCATACGCAAGTATTACCTTGTTGCTTGCTCTCTATTTCAGCTTGGTACTCAACATCCCTATTTATGCCAAATTGGCACAGATTTTTTCGGCTGCTGAGCAGTTCAATTGGGGGTTTGCGTTCTCAATACCGATTTTTTTCTTTTTGGCGCTGAACGTTATTTTCCAACTGTTTTCGTGGCCTTATTTTCTAAAACCTTTTTTTGCGGTCTTACTCATCCTTTCTGCTGTGGTGAGTTATGCGAGTTACAATTACGGCACGATTGTCGACCGAGACATGTTGATCAATGTCGTTGAAACCAATAGCAGTGAGGCAGGCTCTTATGTCAGTCTCTATTCCATTGTCTGGATCTCAGCGTTGGGCATCCTCCCTGCCGCTCTATTACTGCTTTCGCCACTTAAAGTAGAAAAATCCATTTCCCGCTTTTTAGGCTATAAAGCGCTATCAATATTGCTCTCTTTACTCGGCATCGTCATTATTGCGGCGCTGTATTATCAGAACTATTCGTCGGTTGGACGCAACAATAGTTACCTCAAGAAAATGATCATCCCCACTCACTTTGTCTATAGCGCTTATGGTCTTGTGAAAGATCGCTATTTTACCGAGCCCGTGGTGTATCAAATTATCGGCGCTGATGCGCAGCAGCAACCGAAAACTACCCATAGCCGTGATGCAGAAAAACCAACCTTAGTCTTATTTGTGCTAGGAGAAACGGCTCGCGCACAAAATTACCAATACTACGGCTACACACGTGATACCAATGCTTATACCGCGCCTTATCAGCCTATATTTTTCAGTGATGTCGCCTCTTGTGGTACTGCGACAGCGGTCTCTGTACCTTGTTTATTTTCCAATATGGATCGTCATAATTTTGATCGTACCAAAGCGGATAACCAAGACAACGTCCTCGATATCTTGCAGCGCGCAGGCGTCGACCTCTTATGGAAAGAGAATGATGGAGGCGATAAAGGCGTCGCGAAAAATATTCCGCAGAAAGAGCTGGATAAAACTGCGCGAGAAGGCCGATGTGACGGCAGCACTTGTTATGACGTCACAATGCTAGACAACTTAGATGAAGAAATTGCCAACCAAACCGGTAACCGAATGATTTTCATGCACATTATTGGAAGTCACGGGCCAACCTACTTTAAGCGCTATCCTAAAGAAATGGCGAAATATCAACCTGATTGCCCAAGAGCGGATATTGAAAATTGCAGCGTTGAGCAGATAGTGAATACTTACGACAACACTATTCGTTACACAGATTTTGTTTTGGCGCAGCTGATTGAAAAGCTAAAGTCACTGCAAGCTCAATACAACACCGCATTGATTTATGTCTCCGACCATGGGGAATCGCTGGGAGAAAATGGACTGTTCTTACATGGCATGCCGTACAGCCTAGCACCCGATTATCAAACTCAAGTACCGCTTTTAGTCTGGTTATCTGACGAATTCGCCCGTACGAAAGGCGTGAATCAAACCTGTTTACGTCAAACAGCCACTCAGCCCTATGCTCACAGTAATCTCTTTCACTCTTTACTTGGCATTATGGATGTATCAACCAATGCATACGAGAAAGCGCAAGATATTTTTGCGCCATGCCGCTAAAGAGTATGGATAAAAACAGAAGAGATCCGTTAACTTAGATGAAAACAAACCCTGAAGATGTTGCTGTCGTTGTGTCTCGGCAGCAACTCGACGGTGGCATTATGCAGCGCGGCGATATCACGGCAAATCGACATTCCAAGCCCTGCCCCATCGCCTTTTTCACTGTTAGCTCGATAAAAGTTATCAAATATTTTTTCTCGGGCTTCGTTCGTGATGTTGGGGCCGCTATCAGTCACATTCACTTGAATAAACTGATCATCGCCATGCAACGTAATATCAATGTGACTGTGTACGCCAGAATAGCGCATCGCATTATCGATTAAGTTTTTAAACAACACGCCGAGTAATAGCTCGTCGCCTTGAACCGACAAACTCTGCCCTTCAAAGCTCAATTGTTGGTCGTGCTTTAACGCTAACGGCGCAAGATCTGCGATAACTTGCTTAATAGAGACTGAGAGATCGACCGTTTGTGATGACAATTCCATAGTGCTTTCTACTTTGGCTAACATCAACAACTGATGAATAAGGCGGTCAGTACGCTCAATACCCTTAAGAATCATGTCCAAATCATATTTCAGTTGCTGCTCATTCTGGCTGAGCATCGCGTTTTCGGCATTTAATCTCAATACCGTTAGTGGTGTTTTAAGTTCATGAGCAGCCATGCGTGTGAAGCGTTTTTCTCGCTGCCAAGCCAATTCTAATTGAGCCAACAGTTGGTTGAGTGTCTCTACTAATGGTGAGAGTTCGGTGGTTTGTTCTGTAACGTAAATGCGATCCAACTTGTGGACACTGCGAATGGCAATCGCCGATTTTAGCTCTTGCAGTGGTTTGAAACTTCGGCCAATAAGCATCACCAGCACCAAGATAACGCATGGGATCAGGATCAATTGCGGCAATGCGGTCGACAGTGCAATTTCATTGACCATTTCATCACGAATACTCTGTTTTTCCGCAACGAGAATGTATTCAGAGCCGCGATCAGGATGAGGTTGCGCCAATTGAAAATAACGCCATGTTTGACCATCAATAGTGACACTGCCAAATCCATCATTGCTGGCATTAGTGCTAAAGGCGGGTTGCTGGCTATCAGAGCTGTACATCAACTGACCATCTCGATAAAACTGAAACAGAATGTACCGCTCATAAGGGTGACCATACTGCGTTGCCATCTCCTTGTTGGCTTGCGAAAGACGTTCAATGCTTTGCATCCACTGATCAAACTGTTGATGAAGATCGGCATTGTCTCCTTCTTTTATAGAGACAGAAGTCGCCATCAACAGTAATTTTGCCGATTGACCTAAGCGCGCATCGTAGACTTCTCCAATTTCATGATGTGCCGTAGAAAAACTGAAGTAGAGAGAAATAAGCAGTAAACTACCGCTTAACCATACAGCCGACTGTGTTAAACGACGTTTAATCGAAAAGACTTTTTTATTTTTCAATCATATACCCCACACCACGGATATTTTTGATGACATTTTCTGGCATTTTTTTACGCAAGTTATGAATGTGAACTTCGATAGCGTTGTCACTGCTGCCTTCGTCCCAGCCATGAAGCGCTTGTTGCAATAGCTCTTTGCTCATCACTCGCCCTGCTTGAGTGATCAAACTGGCGAGAATTTTATATTCATTGCGCGTCAGTTTGAGGGGTTGCTGACGATATTCAATCTCCTGTTTGGAAAGAGAGAGGCTCAGATCACCAATCGAAATCAGAGCCTCGGCGCTGCCCGAGCTGCGACGAATGATAAGCCGTAAACGTGCCAATAGCTCTTCTAGCGCAAAGGGTTTGCCAATGTATTCATCGGCTCCACCATCTAACCCTTTGACGCGATCGCTAATATCATCACGCGCCGTTAGGATCATTACAGGCAGCGAATAACCGGCGTTTCTAATGCCACGCAACACCTCAAGACCATCCATATCCGGCAAGGTTAAATCCAAGATCACCGCCGAAAACTGTTCAGTTTTGAGCGCACACGCCACGCCGCCACCTTTTTCTAGCCAATCCACCGTATAACCTTGGCGAGTCAACGCCACCTGCATTGACTCGCCCAGTTGTTTGTCATCTTCGACTAATAATAAACGCATACGTTATTTTAAATTCTCCAACAAAAGAGCAATTTCTTGCTGACGCCCAGCATCGGCAAGCGCTCTTTGTGGCCTTGCTGGTGCTTGTTGTGCTTGTAACAGGTACTTTCTTGCTTCATCGGTTCTGCCTTGCTCGGCAAGAAAATCACCGTAAAAATAGTTGGCATCAATTCCTGTCGGGTTAATCAGCAGTGCTCTTTGTAGCAACTCTTCCGCTTTAACGTCGTCGCCAAAAGCCACTGGCCAGCCGGGCACTTTGTAATATAAGGTGCCTAAACTTGTAAAAGCCGAGCCATCTAAAGTATTAGGCGCTTGATCGATAACCTCTTCGTACAATAATTTCGCCTCTTTCACTAAAGATAGCGCACCCAACCCACCTTTTACGCCCGCTAATGAGGATTTATTGATGGCAAGCCACACTTTAAGTTCTGGGCTGTTGCTTGATTGCATCTCTAAGGTGTTACGCATAATGACACGCTCAAAACAACGTTCTTGATCATCGCTCGACTTCATTTTGTATTGGCATTTGGCCCAATCAGATTGAACCTGAGCTAAAGGAGTGATCGCAAAAGCGGGTGTCGTGCTTACCGCAAAGATGACCAATGCACTGGCCCATTTAAACACAGTTTTCATATGTTGTTCTCCTTGAATTATCACGCTTTAACGGTTCAAAAAGGCAAGAATGGTCGCTTGCTGCTTTTTAATTGCCGACGAAATCACTGCTGGCCATAGTTGATTTAATCGCACCAACACTTTTTCAGGCCAGCCAATCCAGCGAGTTGTTGATTCGTTTTCGAGCATACTAAGCACATGTTGGGCAACAACCTCTGGCTCATCACAGTGATTGCCTACGGCTTGGTTGAACTGGTTCACCGTGTCATTATTTAGCTCGGTATTGGTCGCTCGCGGCGCTAGGTAAAGTACCTTGATACCCGTCCCCTCAAGCTCACGCTGCATCGCTTCACTAAAACGGTGCAACCCTGCTTTGGTAGCGCAGTACGTGGCATAACCCGGGTAACCAATAGCCCCTAAACTTGAGCCAATATTTAAAATAATCCCCGGTTTATTCAACCAATGTATCGCCGATTGAGTCAGTTGCATTGGAGCAAGTAAATTCAAATGCAGCTCCTGTTGCACTGAAACTGCGGTTCGTCTGGCTAATAAGCGAAACTGGTTAATGCCCGCATTATTGATCACCACACTGATTCGTTTCTGGCCCATAAAAAAGCGCTGAATGAAGGTGTTGATCTGCTCTATTCCTGACTCTGTGCTTAAATCTGCACTCAAAATCAGATGCTTCTCAGGCATGGGTAGCGTTTGCCGAAGTTGCTCGAGTTTTTGACCATCACGAGCCACCAGAACTAGACTGGCTCCTTGCTTAGCAAGCAGCAATGCGATGCGTTGCCCGATACCACCGGAAGCGCCGGTGAGTAAAACATGTCGATGATTAAGATCCATATTGCGACCTTACACCTTGCGAAGCTAAATCTTGCGAACCTGCATGCACCATTGACTCGCAAGGAAGCGGTAGTTCTCGCAGCATCTGCCCATACAGATCAAACACCATGTTTGCAGAGCGGATGATGGCCTCTTGGTCGGATACACACTGAATGTTGTTCATTAACGATTCAAAAAAACGGATGTGCCCTTGGTCAAGTTCACTGTGCGAAGTGAGATAGGTCATCGCCGCATCAGGAAGCGCCAAACGCTGTTTGACTAACCGTGCGATATTCCCACCGACACCCACACTGGTTCCTTCAAGTACCCACACCATGCCAAATAAGCTCAACGGGTTAGCGCGATCAATCTGGTGATAGAGATACGCCACCATGAGTTCGATGGAAGCGCTGACGCGCCCAGCGCCCTCATTATGACGCACTGCATCCACATCACCACCGCACGCTTTAATATCGTTCAAGATCCACTCTTGGTGGCCTTTTTCTTCATCGATGTACTCGGCAATCGCCGTTCGTACCCACTCATATTCATCGCCTAAGCGGCTGCCACATGCCATCAGCAGTGGCACCGTATGTTTGACATGGTGATAAGCTTGAGTGAGAAAACGAATATACATCTCTAGGCTGATCTCTCCTCTTGCGCAGGCATCAAATACCGGAGCTTGCAACATCTGCTGCTGTGCTGGCTCAGTTTGTGTTTTTAAAATATGGAAAAATTTGCTCATTTTAAAGCTCCTCAGCCATTGAATAGAAGGAAGGAATAGAGATAAAAACCGTCTGTGGATTAGTGGTGTGGCGCGCCAAGCGAGCCTCTTGCAATGCGTTTTCAATAGCTAAGCGTTTTGGGCGACCATTAGCGGTCAGCCACTTTTGCCAGCAATGAGTATCGCTCACCAACCAAAGCTGCGTGATGTGTGCGTAATCGGGCAACACGCTATTGAGCTGTTGCACGCGCGTAACGAGATCAGGTAAAGGACTGTCACTGACGGCCGTGAGGCCTGCCTGCCCGTCGCCCACCACCACAAATCGATGGTGTGCAATCAAAGCCAATGCTTGAGATTCAATCCATTCAGGGGCCACGTTACGCCCAAAACTGGTAATGATGAGGTTCTTTTTACGCCCGATGATGGTTAAAAAACCCTCATCATCGATTGTGGCCATATCGCCAGTTGACAACCACTCGTGGCTAAACGGCTCACCTAAATACCCCAAAGCCGTGTTACCTTTAACTAACAATTCGCCATCTTGTGCCAGCGAAACCTGAAGATGAGACAGCACCTGTCCGCACGACCCCGGCTTATTTTGTTGGGGTGTATTCATACTCACGACCGAAGCACTTTCAGACAAACCATACCCTTCAAAAGCGGGAATGCCGAGCTGGCGAGCTGCGTCAATTAATTGGGGAGCCACTCGCGCCCCGCCCACGGCAACCCAGCGTAAAGGCAGCGCAAGAGCTGGGCTCCGCTTGACGACTTCAATTAATGCCAGCAATAGCGCAGGCGTTAGCACCAAGCTTGACGGCTGAAACTGTTGTAGTGCGAGTGCGAACGTTGCACCACAGAACTGGCTAGAACCAGTCAAACCTACTTCGCTGCCACAGACAACTGTCGATGTCACACCCAGAACCAAAGGAACATACACACCCGTGATGTTTTCTAACAAGGTTGAGAGAGGCAGCATCACGAGGTGACGCTCAACTTGCGCGGACATTTTCTCTGCGATCGCCAGCGTGACCGCTTGCATGTTTTCGTCACTCAAACACACCCCTTTCGGCGTTCCGGTGGACCCAGACGTAAAGGTGATTTTTTGCGTCAAAGGCAACACCTGTGCTGATGGATTCGCCAAATAGACAAAAGCAGGTAGATGACTGAGCGTTGAGAAAGGTTCACCTAGCGTTTGCCAATCACCTAAGCAAACATCCACACCCGATTCATACAGTAGGTGTTCAACCTGGGCCTTACTAAAGAAAGTAGGTACAGGAACGAGCACTATTTTTGCGTGCATGGCCGCAAGGTCGATGATCACCCAATCCAAACTATTTTCAGCTTTTAATGCAATACGCTGAACCTGCCACTGGCACAATGTGCGTGCTGTGGCTTCCACTTTTTCTAAGAGCTGTTGATAGCTCAGCGCTATCTTTTCTTGTTTGGCATTGTGCCCAATGAAGGCAATGCTATCTGGCTTTTGCTGCGCATGTTGATGAAGCGCCGATAAAATTCGGTTCATAGCAAAGGCCTCACGCTTGTTTTTGGTTTAAATGAAATCGATTGAGCAACGCCAGCCCCTGCGCCAAATTTCCCGCTAAAATTCGAGGGCTGTGTTGGTAATAACTGCCCCAAATTTGGTTGGCGTTAGGAATGCAAGATGCTGACGCTTTCGCGATCAATGTCGGTTGTAAACCAAATCGACGCATCAAAGCATGCAGTGGATCCGTTGCTGTAAAAACGCACCATTCATACCCTAAATCAACCAGCTGTTGCGCGATCAAAGTAAAGTGCAGCGCCGATAAACCACGACCAAAAGAGGCCAGTTGGCCAAATTCAATCAAAGCACTTCGGGATACTCGGCAATCAAAACGCTGCGATAAAATTTCATCGGCAGGTTGGTCAAGGTATTGTTCGAGAAATAGAGGCTCTTGCTGCGCTACGCGAAAACCACATACGGATTTCATTTCGTCATGATCAAGCAAAGCTAAATAAGAAGGCATAAAAGTAATAAGGCGTGCATCAAACGCTTGCTGATAACGCTCGCGCACAAGGTGTATGGCTTCCAACCAGCGAGGATGAGAAGGATCAATTACGGCCAATTGCAGATCAGATGCTGAGCGTATGGTTTTCATCGGCATTTCCTTTTTGCTTACTCTGTAAACAAAAATAACGGACGTAACTTAAGAATCCCTTAATAAGAGATTTTTTCTTCAACTCAATGGATGAGGAGCCGTTGAATATCCGATACCACTTAGCTCACTAACAAATGTGTGGCCAAATCTGAACTGAACGATTTTTCTAAATTAGCCTGTCACGGATTGGCTTAGATACGGAAAATTATCATTTTCTACTATCGCCATTTGTATTGGTTCTAACACGGTGACATCTTGCGTTTCGCTTATAATTATAATTTATCATTTTTATAATTACTGATAATTTTATTTAATTCATCAATCTCCATATACTCCCATCTATCGAAACGAAGCCAAAAAATCAAAGGTATTAGGAGCGAATTATGAAAATGAATCACGTCGGTATTATGGTTGGCGATATGGATAAAGCTGTTGAGTTCTACACTCAGGCTTTAGGTTTAAAAATCGTTATGAATAATACACAAGTTATTGAAGAGCGAGAGTCAGCGATTGGCCGCATGTGTATTGCTGTTTTTGGTGAGGGTTTCAAAGGTTTCAATATTGCACATCTAGTAACAACTGATGGTATTGGCGTTGAACTGTTTGAAATGAAAGAGCGCGAAGAGCGCCACGAAGTAGACTTCTCTCGCCTTGGTATCTTCCACTTCTGTCTACAAACCGACGACTTTGAAGGCGCTATTAAGCGCATTGAACAATATGGCGGTAAAGCGCGTATGGATATCATGCGTTACCACCCAAAAGATGATAACAAGCTCGCTAAAATGGTTTATCTAGAAGACCCATTTGGCAACCTATTTGAGCTTTACTCGCACTCATACGAAGAAACTTATGCCTCTGATTACGAATAGTTGATCTGTGATGCATTAATAAAATTTCAAAGGCTGGTAGCACAACCAGCCCTTTTTGGTTTCTATTGCAAGGTCAGCTATGAAGCTTTAATGCCAATATCATCTGCTTATGTGGAGCTCAATCAAGTCAAACAGCCTTAAAAGAGTGATCAATAACGTCAATGACTTGCTCATAACGCCTAGCAAGAGGTGAGTTAAGTTTGCTAACCAAGTAAACAGGTTCTTGTATGTCTTCGGTAATGTTGAATATTTTTAGCTGCTCTTTATCCGCGAACAAGTTAACGCACCATCGAGGAACCACTGTAAAACCGATCCCTTTAGCTATAGGAACTAATATTTGGTGCACTTGGTTAATATAGCTTTGCGTCGAAACATCCTCCAAATCGACTAGACGAAGCAAATCATTATTCGCTTGATTGACATATGTTTGGAAGTAGTGAGCGAAATCTGGATGACGAACGACTCCCAATTCTATTAACAAGTCATTTATAGGCAAGCTTTCGTCTGCGGACAGTGGCAATACAAGAGCAAGACACTCCGCACCAACAATACGGCTCGCGAAATATTTAGGGTTAGGTTCTTTTGTCACTAGACCTATATCCAGTTTCCCCTGCAATATCTGCTCAAATATACGATGGTTTGGCGTTGCTTCTAACTCAATGGATAAGCCTGGATAGCTCACTTGCAAAGAAAGTAATTGTGAATAAATCAGCCACGCGAAAGTCCCCGAACAGCCTATAGTACAGCGACCACGGAAAGGTTCGTCGTGTGCCAGATTCTGTAATAACTCAAACTCTTCTTCAAAGTGTTTGACAGCATAATCGTAAACTTTCCGCCCATAGATTGTTAACTCAAATTTCTTGTTAAATCTCTTTATCAAAGGATAACCGCAGGCAGCTTCTAGTTTATTTATGTGCTGGCTTACCCCAGGTTGCGTCATATGGAGTAACTCAGCCGTTTTAGTAAAGTGCCCAATATCGACTAATGTTTTAAAAGTGTTTAACCAAATAGGATTGAGCATAGTCATAAACCAATAGTTATTAATAAATCAACTTTCAATAATAATTGATTATAAATGAATCAGCATGTCTTTGGACAAAATGTATGTTTCAGATTGCAATATGATAAAACATTATTGCATTAGCTTTTGAAACGAAGAAATCGGGAGTGTACGGATAAAGTTTGTCAGCGACAAAAAGTGCGAAGAGTACGCTGATCACGAAAGAGTAATGTCCAATCTCTTTCCGACTCTCGCTGCCATTTTGGCTACAGCGTATTAACCACTTCCGCAGCTTCATCATATAACGCACCTTACATGGATTCACATTACATTCATCATATTGACTCCCTAGCACTCACCCGAATTGTGGTTCTCAGGAGGAACATCCTCTCGCGATTCCGTTCCCACTCAGCCTAACGTCTGAGTTTCGTTACATTGTCGGTTCCGCTACTTTATTCAGGAACCTAGGGTCATCTGGTGATACCGCTAGACCAGTCAGTCTCAGAGAAACATTGCCTTTCAGCGAATAGCGAACGTCTTCTTGTATAAAGCCTTAACAGAGCCAACGTTCGGCCAATCGCTAGTCTAGCTTAATTAGAATTCCACTCTGTGAGTTCGGGACCTAAAACGAATTCAAAACACCGACATCATGATAAATTCGTGTAAAAAACCCTCAAATTCTCGACCGCTGAAATCATTGTGATTGGGTATCAACTCAGGCTCAACGCTCACAACAAGGTAAGGCGTTCGAGTCACACCTTCATATCGGCTGATCAGCTCTGCTTCACTGAAATGGATGGTTCGCATCCCCTGTTCCCACTGTCTGCGTGCGTATAACGCCATATCACCGCGACTTTTCCTCATACCGGCAGTATTAGGGGACACAACAAGCTCGTGGCTAATATAGGGCTTAAAATGACCAATGGCCATTCGCGCAGCACTGTTCTGGTTGACTAACACCGATTCTTTGCCAATCTGAGTTTTCATATAGCGGGTCGATTCAAAGCTCCGCGTCAGGGTATTGCCCATAGGAAATGCATACTTCGTAGCCCAATCATTTTGGGAGGTAAAAATGGCCAGAGTGGGTTTTTGACCGGCTAGAAAATGATTGTAGCGATCTTTCATATCATGGAAATGTGCGTACTTAAGAGCATCAAACGCGGGGTTAATCAAAATAGTCAGATCCCCGATCCCTTTGGTCGCCTTATCCACATTGCTTGAGTCCACCAACTGCTGTGAAAACAGCTTATTGAGTGCAGTGAACACGATTGCTCCTCCAAAACTGTGTCCTAACGTTACCAGCTTAGTATCGGTAATGCTTTGCTTTTTAAGAGCATTTAGATAAGAAAACAGTTCAATTAAGCTGCCGTCAGCCACCCGTTTTGCAGCACTTTGTCGATCCCAGAATGTCGTGTGTTCTAGGATAGGAATATCCACAGAACGCCCGCGCCAACCCACATAGATCCCTAACAAGCTCCAACGATTGTTATCCAATGCCTGACTCATCTTTGCCAATTGCTGTTTAAAGTTTGCCACATTTGAATCGGCATAGCTGGCATTATGTTGCCAGCCATGCACATAGACGTAAATCAACAAATCTTTGTCCCGACTCGTTTGTTTAGCATGACGCTTAATCAGTTCAAACTGTGCCCGGTCCCAGAACATACCCTGATCATCCATTTCTATATAGCCCAATGTATACGGGGCGTGACCAGATTCATGATACAGAGAACTACGATGGCACTCCGTCTCTTTGCAATCATTCGGGTGGTAGTTTTGCTGCTCTAGGCATCCGGTTAACGCCAGTAATACCAACCACGTTCCCAGTTTTCGCTCTACAGTCATGGTTATTCCTTATTTGTTTGATGGGCTAATCTCATCAAACCTGCCACTGGAATACCTTTTGGAACTGAATCCTAGGGAAACGACTACCGCTGCCTTCCTTCACCTTTCCTACCTAGCGTAATGCTTTTCACCTATGGAGATCACCAATGATAAATCACCCATCTCTGTCCTTACTCATACTTTACCTGCTGATTGGCTTGTTCCCTGCCCACGCGTCGGCGGACGATGACCCTGTTGCGCCTCACTCAAGCTTTCCACTGGCTCCAGCGGATACTCGCAGTCCATATTCCACCCTCACCAGTTTTCTTTTGCTTACCGATGAGGCCAGCGACCTGCTGCAAGCCATGCTTAAGAGCGGGCCGAGTCGCACCGACTCGTTTAGCCCCGAGCATGAACGCAAGATAGAGACACTGGTCGAGCGAGCTCAGAGCTGTTTTAACCTAACTAATTATCCCAGTGCATCTCGCGAGCGGATCGGGTTAGAGTCAGTACTGCTGCTGCATGAAATTCTCAAACGGGCTCCTCCAGTCGACCTCACTCAAATCCCCGGAGCCCCCGAACGCCAGAGCGAACCACTCCCCACCCGCTGGCGCATTCCAGCAACGCAAATCTCGCTCGTGAAAAACGCTCTCGGAGACTATCAAATCGCTCCGGGCAGCATCGATGACCTGAGACAGTACTATAAGCAGGTGTCGCACCTGCCAGCGACCGATCCTTCAGCAATGGATTTGTATCAGTTTTTTGAGTCGAGCCCAGGCACGTTAGTTCCGCCAGAATGGTTCTACTATCTGTCATCCCTGCCTGAACCTCTGTTTGTGCTCTACGGTGAGCAGGCGGTGTGGCAATGGCTATTTTTTGTGGTCCTGACCGCTGCGGCTCTCAGTCTCGTGTATTGGATAGGGCGCTACAGGCAATGGCTAAAGAAAGAGGTCATCGGCGCGATCGGTCTGGCGGCCAGCATCAAGGTTTATCAGTGGTTGCTAGCCTCCCAGATCAATATCGGTGGTGAGTTGATGCATCAACTCACCTTGATATGTGAGCTGCTTATCTGGCCGTTGCTCGCATTGGCTGTCTACCAGGGGGCATTTCGTCTGGTGAACACCTTGGCGAGTCTTGGGGTTCAAGACTCTCTTGAGCAAAGCATGGTCAAAGTCCTTAGTACTATTGTTAGCTTTGTCGCCGCCATAACAGTGGTCAGTTACGGTGCCACACGCATTGGTATACCCGTTTACGGTATCGTCACCAGCCTGAGCTTGGGCGGCATGGCCATCGCCTTGGCAATCCGACCGACGATGGAGAACTTCATTGGCGGCGTGATCTTGTATCTGGATAAGGCGATTCAGGTGGGGGATTACTGTGAGTTTGAAGACGTGGCAGGGACAGTCGAGTCTATCGGTATTCGTTCGACCAAGGTTCGAGCCTTAGATCGCACTCTTATCACCATCGCCAATGGCAGCTTGGTGCGCATGAAACTGACCAACTACAGTCGTCGAGATAAGTTTCATTTTCGTACCACCTTATCCGCCAGTTATCAGACCAGAATGGAGGCGTTAGATCAGGTAATTGAAGCATTGAGGCGCTATCTGGAGCATCACCCCAACGTTGCGCAACAGCCACTAAGGGTCAACTTTACCCGCTTTGCGGACTGCGCCTTAGAGATTGACATTCACGCTTATGTCTATGCGCTCGACAGAAGTGCGTTTCTCAATACTCAGCAGACCTTGCTGTTCGATATGGCTGCAATCATGGCTGAGCATGGTATTGACTTCGCTTACCCGACCCAAACCTTGTACCTGAAAAACGCCAGTTAACATCCGACACCCTGAGGCGGATCATACCCCCTCAGGGTGACTATTCATCGCCTGTTTGTAATGCGTATAGCGATTAAAAATTCGCTGCACATAATCACGCGTTTCACTCCCCCGACAATACCCATATTTGACATACGGCTTAGTGTAAACCTGTTGTTGTTCCAATCTAACGATGTAGTTCTCCACACTACCGAACCACTTAT
Source organism: Vibrio sp. B4-6 (assembly GCF_963888245.1). Lineage (NCBI taxonomy): Bacteria > Pseudomonadati > Pseudomonadota > Gammaproteobacteria > Vibrionales > Vibrionaceae > Vibrio > Vibrio sp. B4-6. Next base: position 535,028 of record NZ_CAWPIM010000011.1, on the reverse strand, counting down.
AAGGGTCACCACCGTCATGGCGGGCAATGCGCTGCGCATCAAGCACGTGTCCGATCCCTGCGTTGTAGGACGCAAAAGTAAAAGCCAAGGCTTCTTCAGGTGGCAAATCTTTCCAATAGTGCTGATACAGCCAAAGATTGTATTTGACCCCACCCTCAATATTTTCCGCCGGATCAAACACATTCAATACCTGCATATCGGTCGCGGTTTCACGCATCAGTTGCATGACTCCTTTTGCCCCAGCAGGTGAGCGGGCATCCGCTTTGAATGCAGATTCAGTGTACGCCTGAGCCGCTAACCATAACCAGTTGAACGGCGGCTCGGAGTATTTTTGAAAATAGTGATCCCACGGGCTGATTGTCTGGCCGTCTTTTGGCCTAAGATCGATCTGCTGGGACTGATAAGCAGTGATGATCGCCTGTGCCCGTGATGACTCAAGCCATTGATTGATTGATTGATGCAACCAGGGCTTCGGAATGCAGGTTTAATGCAAATGCAATATCCCGTGGATGACCAAACACAATCGGTGAGGCCAACGAAGGATACTGTGCGTTTGGGCTTCGGGCGATATGCTCATCGGCAATCGTGTAAGACCATTCTCCATCCGCCACCCCTTTAATGATTTCCAGAGTGGAAAGCCGGGCAGGCAAGAGTTGGGTAAACACCTCAATTACCGTGCTTAAGGAGTCCAGTTCATCTTCGTATACCGACCCTTTACTCGCCGACACCGTTTTATGTTTCAGTTCACTTAGGCTATTAACACGATTATCCTGACGCTGTATTAGCACTTCTCGCGTTTGCATGATAGGTGCTGAAAACACGACAAATTGTGCGCGTTCTAAAGTGGGGGTCAGATCTGCCGCAACCAGATCTACCTTGCGGTTAATCAGCGCATAAAACAATCCATTCAGATCGTTTTCATACACCACCTGTAAGTGCAACCCCATCTCTTCCGCGTAGATTTTGAGTATCTCGCATTCCAACCCTCTGAGTTTGCCCCGTTTATAAAAACACCCCACTCCATTGAGTCGTGTCGCCACCCTAAGTACGCCCGACTTTTTGATTCGTTGATAAGCAGATTGGTCAGATCCGTTTTCGTCCGTGTAGTAGATCACGTCTGGTTCAAGCAAGATCGGATACGCCACCCAAATTACCCAGCCCATACCGGCAAACAATAAGCTCAACCAATACTTGTTTCTCATCCTCTATTCCTCACGTCACAGTTTGACTTTCACTTTATCGAACTGCGCTTATTCCTGGATTGGGGAAACAATTCCGGCTGCTTTGTGCAGAGGGTAGCCACTATTCTAGAACCATCGTCAACACAATAGGGCTGAGATCACATGAGGATTTTTAACAAAAACAAACCCATTTCACCGCAACACCTAGACGGCATCGTCCGCGGTCTGAATTACGTCGCCAACTGCGCCAGTGATATGAGCCTGTCTCATTATCAGAATCTGATTAAACAGTACTTCGACTACGACCAGAAAGACGATGTGTACACCCCAAAAGTCGTCAAGTTGATGCTCGATAAAGAGCATGAGATCAACATGCCACTCATCGCTGTCACCGACGCTAAAGGTCTGTATCTTGATGAATTGGAAGTGGATTTTTCAGTCAGAGTCACCGGGGTCGACAGCACTCAACTGGAAGAAGGGTTACAGCAAAACTGTCCTCAACTGCTTGTAGACATCGCCCCAAGACAACGCGAGCAATCAGGACGGGATAAAGACATCATTGACTTTAAAGTGAAATTTAAAGCCAGTGACGCACCGGAATGCGTGATGAAAGTAATCGATAAATACAATTCTCAAATCACACCCACCTTGGTCGGTGAAGACGGTTCCGATACGCCGCCTGCAGAGGCAACCTCTGCGGCAGCATACCCCGAGGTATAACGCCTCAATCTTAAAACAAAGAGGAAATCAGTATGGCTTTAGAAAGCATGCAAAACCAATTTTCAGGCCTTCCAATGGAAAGTTTGATTGGTACTCCACTCAAGGCAGCCTGTGATGCCCAAGTAATGTTGGCACAATCCACCGTCAACTTTATCCGCAACGTCGGATTTGAAGGGGATAAAACCCGTACCGCCGACTTCTCATACACCCGCTATGTGGTGACAGGGAAAGATGGTCTGGGTAACGACATCATCGATAAAGAAGACATTGGTCTTGAAGTGCCAGTTTTGTCAATTGTCAATATTCCCAGCCTGATGGTTGACGAAGTGGACATCACCTTCGATATGGAAGTGAAGTCAGCCGAATCATCGAAAGAAACCCAAGATACCAAAGGGGAGTTTTCGGCCAAGGCGAAGCTTGGCTGGGGACCTTTCAGTGTCACGGCAAATGTATCCGGTAGCGTAGCGTCACACAAAGAAAACACCCGTTCGAGCGACAACTCGGCGAAATACCATGTGCAGGTGCACGCCTCGCAGGCTGGTACACCGGAGGGTCTGTCTCGTGTTCTGGATATCATCCAAGATTCGGTGGCGCCTAAATCAGTCAATGGTCCAAATCAAGCCCTATTGAAAGATCAAGCGATTGACAACGCATCGAAAGAGGTGATCAAGGCACGTAAAGACCTGGAACAAGCCAATTCCGATCTTGAGTTAGCCTACATGGTGTTGGAACAGGCTAAGGCCTCTTCGGCCTCGCCACAAACACCTTCTACGGGTAACAACCAAGCACCGGCGACCAATCAATCATTAGGATCTGCCGAACAGGACGTGGCAGATAAGAAAGTCGCGCAAGGCAAAGCAGAAATCGAGCTGAAAACCAAGCTCAACGCCCTTCAAGCGGCGGTAAACAAGTAATCACAATAAGGAAATAAGTCATGGTCAAACACAGCGGTACCACGGACACTCTGGATCTGGCGGAAGTTCGCCACATAGAACGAATCGTTGTCGGGCGTTACAACCCAAACAACCCCGACGATGAGGGGTTTATGAAGCGGCAAATCGACAAACTGAATCAATGTCTCAATGCCAGCCCGAAAGGGACACTGATCGGTAAAGATACTGGATTCACAGTGATCAAGTTTGGTGAGAATACCGTTGTGTCCCAACAAGTGGCCTATCATATTGGTTTTAAGAGAAAGCCAACCAGTTTGCCACAATAAGGCTTATTTATTATGATTTTATCCCCACCTACCGGCGGGGATTTTTTATTTATCGTGTCCGTTATGTGGCAAAGCGACCGCTCAATACTGAGCCCTTTACCCCACGGGTTACTTGTTTTTGATATTGCCGATGTGGCGGATGCTTAGATTATACTTTAGCGCTAATTCTGAGCGTGACGCCCCGTCTCCACTGTCCTGTTTGATCTGCAAATTGCGTATCTGTCGGTCAAAGTGCTCACGTTTAGGCACCTCTAGCGTGATCCCGCCAAAGTGGGCGCATAAGACGGCCAGATTTTCAGGTTTTACCGCCGTTTTTAAGCTCGTTCGCTGTGGGCTTTTGGCGATATACTTTATCTGCCCTCCGAACTGACAAATAAACTGATAGGCTTCATTGACGCCGAGGAGCTCGATCAGTTCCTGAACCTGCTTTGGCATAATGGTAGTATCGATACTATTCAGTGTTGAAGTTTGTGTTTCGTTTGAACTTTTCATTCTCTTATCCTTATTACCTAGTCTAAGTGAATAGAAGCAAGATTTAGGGCTGAGAACTATAAGGAAAAAACTCCTTAGTAATTAAAAATCATAAGCTTAGAGCGATATTCACATCACATTATCGTCTACTTATCACGACATTTCTATTAATAGCAGACCCGACAGATTCTTTATCAGGCAGTGACGTATTTTGTAAGGGTGTGACTTGACACGGACAAGGAGATATAGTCCCAATAAAATCAGTCCTGGTATTGGTTATGAGGGCAAAAAAAGGCGGCATGTGCCGCCTTTGGGGGACGTGGAAGGTTACGCCAGGATATTACGGAAGGCGATGTTCACACCGTGGAGCCCGCCATGGCCGTCGTCTATGAACTTCACGCCTTCTGGACACTGATCTTCTTTGACCTCTCCTGAAGCATAAGTAAGGCTTGGCCCATTAAACATTGGGTTGTTACGATCATATGAGAGAACAAATACCAGTTCACCGTCTTGCTTCTCCTCAGGAGCTTCCGATTTCAGCTGTTCGTAAAGGGTATTTAGCGCATCTGCGACTTCATTGACATCTCCAAGCAAGTAGCCCTTAATTTGATCGACTGCATGGCGAAGCGCACAAGAAGACGGTTCGACGATACTGTTTGGATTAAACACCATTTCGCCATTCGTCACTGTCGGTCTTACTTTAATTGTATTGATAGTCATACTAAACCTTGTGAGTTGTTGATAAAAAACACTTACTACTCAATCAAGCCGATAAACGGAGTTTCACAATAAGTCGTCTTATCATCGCCCCATCTCCTCTAAAAAGTAATAAGGAACTCATTCCGCGCCATATTCCCGTCTAATTAGGCTCGGTGTCTTTATCGCTCTTGTCTTTTTCTACTGTGACAGGCTTACCTGATATTGATACCCAGTTAGAGTTGCCATTTGCTTTTTAGGGTCTGGTTAGTCAATGGTTGATAAGAACTTCGTGTACAAAAGCCGTCTGACTGGTCGGTGTGATCTCCCAGTCAGTTTCGAATGAGCACTCACACACATTTCACTCTGGCTGTTAAAAAGCCAGCCCTATCCCACATCAACCGCACAATGGCTTAAGAGTGACAATTACTCATTTAAACGTTCTGAAAAGCTTCATGTACGTGCTATGTAATTGAGAACCGGACGTAATATCTAACGTATCAATCCCATCAAATAACGTTTAGTCTAAAGTTCACTCTGGAGCGTGAAGCTGCAAAGTCGTATTTCTCTTTTAGTTTATCGACTGTCCAATACAACTGTTCATCAGACTTTTTATTTAAGACCAAACTCAGCGTGTAACAGTTAGGCTCACCGACGTCTCTTTCTTCACACCTCAGAGACAGCAGCAATGCTCGCGACGGTATTATTGTGCTCACCACCAAGAAGATGCCCCCGCAGATCCTCGGCTTCACGGGAGGCACTCTTAAGTGGTTTATCAAATCATGTTGTTTTCGGTATGAGGAAATTCTTCCCTCTTTCCTCACAAACTACTAACAGCATAATTTCAGTAGTCTTTTGAAAAAATTCAAAGAAAGGCTACACCCTAGAATCAGGAAAACGTCTTGACTATTTAAGGAACACACAATGGAAAAATTTAATAGTTTTGAAGAAGCGCAAGAAAGGGCACTTACTTTGCAAACTGGGAAAGTTGTAACATCTATCTTATGTTTTATCGCCGATAACAAAAAATACAGCAATAACTATTTTTTGTTTCATTCTGTGGCAGGCCACCTACAACAGTTGATCAAAAAGAACAAGGACTTATGGACTTTTGGAAACGGCGGTGTATACGATAGTATTGAGGAAAGAGACCGAGCGTTACTGGAAGCTTATCAACAAAGCGTAGACGATCCTCAAATGGAATTTGATGCTCCAGGGCACGCAGAAGAGTATTTAATTCATCACTTTGAACAGTGCTTAGAACAGTGCAATGATCAGAGCATAAAGGACGTACAAATATATTTAAACTACAGTCCATGCTCGGGTTACGATAATAAACCGAGTGATGGTGATTCACAAAACAATACTCCAAGTGGTTGTTTAGGGAAGCTCGCAAATTTGGCCAATCAACATGGCAGTTTGGAGTTCTCAGTTATTTACAATAAAGACTTTGGCAACGTCCAACAAATTGCGAATGCTATCGGAACGTCTTCAGAAGATATTCTGAATGGTTTTGAGTTGCCCCATAACTTGAAAGTAATGAAGTTGTAAGCTTCATGCTATAAGCTAAAGCTCGTTAACGGGCTTTGGCTTTCAATGGAAGGCACGAATTTTAATGCTACGTTAAGCAGTACAACCACCTTATTTACATCGATACTCGATGCGTCAACGAGGTGCATTTTAACACCTCTAATCAGGTGGCCAAATTCACTGTGCCACTACAATCGGCACTTGCGGTTATTGAACTGATAGTGGAAGCCAAAAGGTTGAGAGGTAAAACTCTTGATATTTGGGTTGTATTCGAGGTGAAAACAGAAATCGAATTCCAAAATGGAAAGAGTGCGAACAACAGCATCGTTCTTCAAGCTCATGAACTTACAGATGTTGTGTACGTGAGATGATTTCTTAGTTTGGTCAAACATAGCCAAGTCACTTTTGTTGTAAACCTACAACAAAAAAATAGACTATGAAAACTTATGTTGCAAATATGAAGAAAGCCTGCAATTTATGCGAACATATATTGCAGGCTTCAAAAGGGTGGAGGCCCCAGCCACATCCCGGCACACACGTCGCCTGCTGCGGCTGCTCCCTTCCGGGCCTGACCGAGTTCACAAGTTAGTGTTGCGGGAGGACCAGAGCCTCCATTGATTTGTTTTCTTGGCTTGCTAGCCAAAGAGTGCGGCGATTATCAAGCATCATAGTAATGATTGCAAGCCGAAATCCCAATGGATGGAAGCTTTTTGTTTTAAGTGAACACCATTTGAGCAAATCTTCTATTTTCTCTTCTACTCAATAAAATAGGTGGACTATTTTAGCTCTTGTTTGAACTTCTGATTATCTTGAGAAGAGGCTTTGTATTATCTCGTTGGCCGCTACCGTGGTGCTTACTTTGGTACATGGCAATATCAGTTTGGTGCAATACTTCTTCCAGGCTCATGAAATGATCTCTGTAATTCGACACACCAATCGCCACATTGACTTTTATGTTTAAATTTCGAGCAGAATCGCTGTAGGTAAAGGACTCTAACTGCATTAACACAGGCTCAAGCTCCTCATCACTATATTGCCCAATCAGGATAAACTCATCACCCCCGATTCGGTAACTACGACCACGCCAAATAGAATCGATACGGCTGGCAAGTGCTTTCAACACTTCATCCCCCACTTCATGACCATAGTTATCGTTTATCGGCTTAAAGTTATTCACATCTAAATAAATCAAGGTTAGATCGCTGTTTAAGCCTCTCGAATAACGGCGATATAAAGCTCGGCGATTACGCAGCTTGGTTAAATTATCGGTAACAGATTGTGAGTGTAGATAGAAAGCGACCACTAACAAGAAGCCAAATACCAACGTAAACAGCCATTGAGTGTGGCGTGAAAAAGTTTTCTCGGCCGCTAACGTTGCTCGCCAATTCGGTTGATAATCATAGGTGTTGATGATTTTCTGCGTATCAATCATCTTAATAGCACGAGTAAATAAAGGAGCCAGCGAAGCGCCCATGCTATTTTTGGGAAAGCCCATTGCAATCTCAGACGAGTAAAAACTGCCGATAAATAGATCTTCCTCCAACGGCAATAAGTTATCCGCTTCGCGCAATATTTGGTTAAAGTTGGCACGGTTTAGAACGATGTAATCGACCTCCTTACCGAGCAAGGCTTTGACCAATTCATTTTGAGTTTTATAAACATGTAGCACTTTATTGGGCAGCATTTTTCCTAACAGCTCTTCAAAGAAATCTTCTTTAATCACGCCGATGCGCTCAACAATTAATTCCGACACATTGCTGTAAACATTGTCTTTGTAATTTTCACGCTTAATCAAGACGGCTTCAGGCTGGTAATACGTGTCACTAAAATAAACGTCGGATTTTCGTTGTTGAGAGACGGTAACTGGTACTAGGATATCAATGCGTTTATTGACCAAATCGGCATACATACTCTCCCACGTTTCGTCTGGCTGGCTGGCCAGTTCGCATTTGAGCAACAGAATGTCACATGCTTTAAAAACAATGTCCGCGTTTATTCCTTTCACTTTACCATCGTGCTGATACTGAGCAAATTGGCTGATGTTCTCCAATTTTACTTTTAACGGTCGCTGCACGTTTAAGCCACTATCGATGACTGATTGACGCAACGCCTGCTTGCGGATATCAAATTGGTATTTTTGTACTGATTCTCTAAGCAGTTTTTGTACCGACGCTGAGTGTACATATTCTTGAATTTTGTTGAGTAATAAAGTGTTGTGCCCTTTTGGCGTAATAATGGCAACCGGCTGAATAGGCAGTTGGTCATTAAGCAATTGCGCATCGAGCCCTGCCATCAACATCGGCTTTAATTGATTAATCGCGTCTACGACCACATCGACTTCAGCCGTGCTTAAAAGTTCTTTGGCACGCCGAGCACCATCATACTCAATCTGTATAATATGAGGAAAATAAGCGGCAATCAGCTCACCATAAATCGTTCCTTTGGGAACCCCGACCCTCGCCAGATCGGTTAACTGTACGTTGCTGTGGCTAAATGCATAGGTGTATTCAATATTGGTAGGACTAGAGAAATCAAAGCGTTGAGCACGCTGTTCGGTGTAAGTCACATTGGCTGCAAAATCGCTCTCCCCTTGTTCGATAGCGGTCAAGATCGCATCAAAGCTGGGGTAATTAACATAGTCAATCTCAAGGCGAAATTGGTAAGCAATGGCATCAAACAAAATACGCGTGACAACATCGTCCGCTTCTGTCGCTACTCGATATGTTTTAGCGTTGATTATGGGAGCACTGATGACGCTGTGTGCCGCCGTTGCTAGCCATAAAAGACCTATTAGCCGAAATGCACGAACCATGACGTTTATATTATTGTAATGAGAGGTGAGCATCATATACTAATGCTCTATATATGCATAAGAATGAAGTCACAACTTCACCCACAACATGCTCTAATCTACATTCAGTTGTGTTCTGGTCATTCGGTATTCTCTTCGGTGCTCTTGAGTAGATAATCAGTCATCCAAGCAGTAGCCAGTAAACAGATCCAAACCACGAATACTGGGTTTGGTACATCACTTGTGGGCGAGACGACTAAGCTTGCAAAGCCTACCGTTGGAAGTGTCCAGCATAACAAACCATTCCAATTCACTGCGACTGGTTTGGATTGGGTTAAACTTTCCATCGACGCCATAATGCCAGTAATGCTTAACGCAACTAACACCGCATACGAAAAATCGGCCATCCATAGCGGTAGCAGTAACCCTAACGCCCACCAACGGTGCTTATTGGATGGTTTCCAGTGCGCAACCGACCACCAAACAACGATAACAGAAAGAGTCTGAATAACAGTCAGCCAGCCTGTACCGCCTAATTTCCCAGCCGATTGAGTAACGATGATACCGACTTGCAACGTCAGTACGATCAACGTGCTCACTAAGATAACGCCCATGCTACTGCGTTTAGAAAAGGCCACCGTCAACAAAGGCAGCAGCACCCAAACACTGACAGAAAGAGCGATTGGCTGATAAGATAAAGTGAAACCATAAGCGGTCATTGCAGCCAATAACAACACACCCGCGACGCCCCCTTGCGGTAAAATCCACAGCGCAGGGATCACGATGGCCAGCACGGGGATGTCCCCTTCGCTTAAACCTATGGCTCTTGCACAAACCACAGCCAACAAGGTTGTGATTAAAAATTGAAAGGTAGAAAATAGCATGCCCTCTCCTTATACCGTTCCTTGGTAACTATCGAACTAGGACACTGCTAGTATGGACGAATTGTCAGCATGAACCAATTTTTAGCGCAGATTTTTGCAGTTATACATCAAATTCCCGCGGGAAAAGTGACAACCTATGGGGAAATTGCTCGTTTAGCAGGATACCCCGGCTACGCACGCCATGTTGGAAAAGCATTAGGTAACCTACCTAAAAACAGCCGATTACCTTGGTTTCGTGTGATCAACAGCAAAGGAGAGATTTCGCTAAAAGGAGAGGATTTATTACGTCAACGACAAAAATTGATCGCCGAAGGCGTCGAAGTGAACGAGCATGGCAAAATAAAACTTCGATTATACCAGTGGCGCCCCTAAGCCCCTTTCGGTCAAGCGCCTTTCCCGCTTATCTAGCTCGGGAAAGGGCTGTTTTACTATTTCTTGTTTTACTGTTTTTTATAGTATTGCGTCTATTTTATTGCTTCTGTTTTTACTACTGTTTAACACCAACCAAACGCAAATCAACCCGTTTAGTGTTATTATCATCAGTAATCACGGCGTAATGGGTATCCGTAATGAAGCGCAGTTTTCCATCTACTTCGATGCGAGCACTGACGCTGTAACGGTGGCGAGCATCAATTTTTCGGTTGTCGAATGCCAAGTCAAACTCAAGCGGCACTTGCATCCCGTTAGTTTCAAAGCGGTGTTTTGCGATCACTTTAGCGGGTGCATCAGCCAATGAAACATCTTGCAAAGTGATAGTGACAAGCGCCTTATCCGGCAGTGCAATACGCTCACGGTACGAAACCGTACCCATGATCGATTGAATATTGCTCTCGGAAGAGGTTGGTTTTGGCGCTGACTGGCAACCCACAAGCATTAGACCTAAAACAGACGACATAATCAGCAACAGTGCCTTTTTCATAAGGATAAAACCTCAGTTATGGTGTTAGATAGGTGATGATTATAGGTTCGGTTTTATCTGCTGTCATGGTCGTCCATTTGGTATTAACAAGATATTGACTTAGTCAACAATGATAATAATTACATTAAGAATCTCGGTGAGGGTCTATGAGTAAACCATTAAATGAACTATTGGATTTGCTGCAACTGGAAAAGCTAGAAGAAGGTTTATACCGAGGTGAGAGCGAGAACTTAGGTCTGCCACAAGTGTATGGTGGGCAAGTGATTGGCCAAGCACTCTCGGCGGCTCGCTATACGGTTGATTCCGACCGCACTGTTCACTCATTTCATAGCTATTTTCTTTACCCCGGAGATCCTGAAAAACCAATCATTTATGATGTTGAGAATTTAAGGGACGGACGCAGTTTCAGTACCAGACGAGTCAAAGCCATTCAGAATGGTCGGCCGATTTTCTATCTCACTGCTTCTTATCACGGTGAAGCGCCCGGTTTTGAACATCAAAACACCATGCCTGACATCCCTGGTCCTGAAAATTTTGCCTCTGAATCTGAACTGGCGGCCCAGATTGCACACTTATTACCTGAAAAAATAAAAAAGGGTTTTTGTGGCGAAAAAGCGATTGAGATGCGTCCAGTGACCGTAATTAACCCGCTAAAACCACAAAAAGCGGAGCCAAAACAGTACCTGTGGATACGCGCTAATGGTGAGTTGCCAAATAACCAACTCATCCATCAATATTTGCTCGGTTACGCGTCTGATTGGGGGTTTTTAGTCACAGCGTTGCATCCTCATAAAGTCTCTTTGATGACACCTAACTTTCAAGTCGCGACGATTGATCATTCGATTTGGTTCCATCGCCCATTCAAAATGGATGAGTGGTTGCTCTACGCAATAGAAAGCCCTACGGCCAGCAATACCCGTGGTTTAGTGCGTGGCGAGATTTACAACCGCCAAGGAGATTTAGTCGCAACAGCAGTGCAAGAAGGTGTGATGCGCTTCACCAAATAAAAAGACTCGGACGAGCAGGCTATGCCAGAGGCAATTGGGTAGTGTACTTCAATGACTCCATTGCAAAGGTTGAAGTCACGTTATTAATCCCTTTCACGCCATTGACCAGTTTTTTATAAAACTGGTCAAAACACTTCATGTCTTTGACCAACACTTTCATCATGTAATCGTACTCACCCGCCATTCGATAAAACTCCATCACCTCAGGGTACTCAGACACAGTCACGACAAAATGGCTGTACCATTCGTGCGAGTGATCGCTGGTCTTAATCAACACAAACGCGGTAAAACTCAAATCTAATTTTTCTGGGTCAAGCAGGGCAACTCGCTGCGCAATCACGCCAGATTCTTCAAGCTTTTTCAACCGCTTCCAGCAAGGTGTGGTGGTTAAGTTCACCGCTTCAGCCAAATCATTTAGCGACAAAGTGCTGTCTTGTTGCAGTAATGAGAGGATCATGCGATCAATTCTATCAAGCTCCATAGCTTCCCCAAAATAAGAGAATAATTTTCTCTAAAACTACAAAATGACAGGCAACATAGCAAAACTTTTCTCTCAAATTAAGGGTAAATTACCCTCATAATAACGATGGAGAGAGAACCATGTGCACCGATCATCAATGGATTAACAACGCAATTCGAAAAATAGAAGCGGACTACCAACGTTCGGCCGATACTCATCTGATCAAGCTCGATTTGCCTTGTGTCGCTGGGGTCGATATTTATCTCAAAGATGAAAGTACGCATCCTACGGGTTCACTCAAACACCGCCTAGCCCGTTCTCTTTTTCTGTATGCCATCTGTAACGGCTGGGTTGGCCCTGAAACTACTATCATTGAATCTTCATCGGGCAGTACTGCGGTATCAGAAGCTTATTTTGCCCGTTTACTAGGCTTGCCTTTTATTGCTGTAATGCCCAAATGTACTGCACGTAAAAAAATTGAGCAGATTGAGCTTTATGGCGGCCAAGCGCATTTAGTCGATCGCTCTGATCAAATTTATGCCGAATCACACCGCTTAGCCAAAGAACTGAATGGCCATTATATGGACCAGTTCACTTATGCTGAACGTGCGACCGACTGGCGTGGTAATAGCAATATTGCCGACAGTATTTTTAACCAAATGCAAATGGAAGATCACCCCGTTCCGACATGGATTGTAATGAGCCCGGGCACAGGCGGAACCTCAGCAACTATAGGCCGCTTTATTCGCTACCAAAAACACAATACCAAACTGTGCGTCGTCGACCCTGAAAACTCGGTATTTCATGATTATTTCAAAAGCCGAGACCCAAGCTTAACCTTGCAGTGTGGTAGCAAAATTGAAGGAATTGGTCGTCCACGAGTTGAACCGAGTTTTATTCCCGGCGTAGTCGATGAAATGCGCACCGTTGCGGATGCCGCCAGTGTCGCTACGATCTATTGGTTGGAAAAACTACTCGGCCGCAAAGCAGGCCCCTCTACCGGCACCAATCTTTATGGGGTTTTGCAAATTGCCAGTGAGATGAAACAACGAGGTGAAACAGGCTCCATCGTGACGCTGTTATGCGACAGCGGCGAACGTTATTTAGATACCTATTACTGTGCCGATTGGGTGAAAAGCAATATTGGTGATTTAACACCTTATCTTTCAAAATTAGAAGCCTTTGAAACAACGGCTAAATTAGCTTAGTGACCTAGCAAAACGCCCAAGACAAACTTGGGCGTTTTGGATGCATCGTGAAAAGTCTTAGCCTTGAATGCCGACAATCAACCAAGGTGCATTAGGTACGGTTAAATCACGCTCTAAATGCCACACATCATTAATATCTTCTTCAATGCCTTCCACGGAATCGCGGTAGCGGCCAGTAAACTGCAAACTCAACTGCGCTTTACTTGCATCGTAATCGGCGCGAACGACTTCAGCGTCTACGTACATCACATCTGTGTGCTGTTCACCGTTTAGCTTTGCGCGCTCTTGTTTTAAATCTTCAAACAAGCTCGCCGATACGTATTCTTCAACAGTTTCAAGTTGGTTATGGTTCCAAGCACCTTGCAAAATACGGTAGTGTTCGCGCGCACCATTAATGAAAGCTACCTTATCAAAATCGGCTGGATAGTTATGTGGGATATCGCTGTGTGCATTCGCTCCAAAACCACCCGTGGCTTGAGGCTGTTGTTCAAAATTGTGCACGTTAGGCTGTTCAAACTCCGTCCGGTTATTCACGCCACCAAACGCAGGCTGCTGCCGATTCATGCTACCCTGCTTCGCACCAAGCATACCGCGCATCAGTTTAAAGAGCACAAAAGCAATCAGGCCGAAGATCAGAATATCCATAAATTGGATACCCTCAAACGCGCCGCCAAAGAAAGCCGCTAGTAGACCACCTGCGAGTAAACCACCCAGTAATCCGCCCATCAGACCTTTTTTGGTCGAACCAGCTTTACCTGCTTGATCTTGCTTAATGGTGTCATTTTTTTGAGTCTGCTGTTTGGGAGCTGGAGCCGTTTTATAGCTTTTACCAAACGATTTACCACCGCCAAATTTCTTTGCTTCTGCTATCGGTGTGATCGCAACAGCAACCATCAGCAGTGCTACAAGGGAAAAAAAACGTTTCATGTTTTTCCTTAGGGTTATAATTATTGAGGCTTACTCATCATAACCACTTCGGATAGACAAGAAAACCGTTGCTTCTCGCAGACATGTATCAGAATATTGCAAATTAACCGTCCATAAGTTGACGCTTATACACCACCCCACTAGAATATCGAACGTTGTTCATAATTGATACGTAACCATGGCCAGACGAAACGATCACACCCGAGAAGAACTGATTGCATTGACACTCAAGACCGCGAAGCATTTTCTTCAAAATCACACTTATCACGAGCTCAGCCTGCGTAAAATCGCAACCATGATTGGCTACGTACCTAGCACTTTGGTCAATGTCTTCGGCAGTTACAATCTTTTATTACTGCATGTGGTAGCTCAAACCTTGGATGAACTCTCTTCACAAGCGAAAAAAGTGGTGGGTAAGTGTAGCGATCCAAAAGAAGCGTTGTATAAATTGGCCTATTGCTACCACGATTTTGCTCAGTTGCACCCCAATCGCTGGCAACTTATTTTTGAACATAATATGAATGGTGAACTACTTCCCCAGTGGCAAGCAGAGCGCATCGACAACATGACCGCCATGCTTGAAGGTTTATTGACCATCCTTGCTCCACAACACTCGCAACAAGAAGTGCTGCAAGCAAGCCGAGTCCTGTGGTCTGGCGTACATGGTATTACCTTATTAAGCGTAGATGATAAATTTTTCGCCGCCGAACCCATCGATGGGAAAGAGCTGATTGAAAACCTACTCTCAAACTATCTTAATCACTGGGCGCGATAAGGACCATCAATGAGTCAATCTCAATCTTCATTGCTGACTCAGCAACGATTTCTTCCGTATTTCATCACCCAGTTTTTTGGCGCATTTAACGATAACATCTTTAAAAATGTCTTGCTGCTATTGGTCGCGTTTGCTGGAGCGAACGTGTTACCGGTTTCCAGTAATTTATTTATTAACCTTGCTGCAGGGCTATTCATTCTTCCTTTTTTCCTTTTTTCTGCCTCTGCTGGTGTGCTTGCTGACAAGTACGAAAAATCCGCTTTCATTCGTAAAGTGAAATTGGCTGAAATTGGCATCATGTGTCTTGGCGCGATCGGTTTTATGACCGAGAGTTACGCCATTTTACTGTTATTACTGTTTTTAATGGGGACACAATCGGCCTTTTTTGGTCCAGTCAAATACGCTTTATTGCCGCAGCAACTCAAGCCGAATGAATTGGTTCCGGGCAATGCGTTAGTGGAAACAGGCACATTTTTAGCGATTTTATTAGGCACATTGGGGGCTGGGCTCATTGCCTCGATGCCCTACACTAAATACGTGGCTGCTGGCGCGGTGGTGCTATTTGCGTTGTTAGGCTATTTAGCCAGCCGTCATATTCCTAAAGCCCCTGCTTGCGCACCCGATCTCGTTTTTCGCTGGCAGCCCATTAAGCAAACCAAGCAGACCATTGCGATTGCCAAACAAGACCGTACTATTTTCCAATGCGTAATGGCGATCAGTTGGTTCTGGTTTTTAGGTGCCGCCTACTTAACTCAATTTCCAAATTTCACACATCACTATTTATATGGCGCAGAGAGCGCCGTTTCTTTTTTGCTAGCACTGTTTTCTGTTGGCATTGCCACTGGCTCATTGACCTGTGACAAATTATCGCATCATAGAATAGAGATCGGTATCGTTCCTATCGGCAGTTTTGGCATTACATTATTTGGCTATTTAATGGCAACCTCCGTGCCAGAAAAATTACCTCAATTTACTGATTTTTATAAATTTATCAGCTACCAATCACTATGGCCGATGTTTCTTTTCTTATTGTTGATTGGCGTCTGCGGTGGCATCTTCATTGTGCCTTTATATGCGCTAATGCAGCAGCGTGCTAAAGTCACTCAACGCGCACAAGTCATTGCCGCTTTAAATATCTACAACTCACTGTTTATGGTGGCGAGTGCACTATTAGGGATTATCTGTTTGAGTTTTCTTGAGCTTACGATCCCTCAGTTCTTCATTATATTAGCTTTGCTTAATGGCTTTGTTGCACTCTATTTATGCTACCAAGTCCCGGTCTTCTTGGTGCGATTTCTAATGTGGATGCTCACGCATACCATGTATCGAGTCAGCCACAAAAATCTTCATCACTTACCTGAAAAGGGCGGAGCACTGCTGGTGTGCAATCATGTTAGCTATATGGATGCACTGTTGCTGAGCGCGGTTTGTCCTCGCTTAATCCGTTTTGTGATGGAAGAGGATTATGCCAATTTGCCGCCACTTCGTCGCTTTTTGAAACGTGCAGGCGTGATACCTATTTCCGCAACGCGTCGCGGTTCTATCCGCCAAGCCTTTAACGATGTAGAACAAGCATTGGCAGAAGGGCATATCGTCTGCATTTTCCCAGAGGGACGGTTAACCGCGGATGGCGAAATCAGCGATTTCATGCGCGGGATGGATATTATTTTAAAACGCAGCTCTGTGCCTGTCATCCCCATGGCATTGAAGGGGTTGTGGGGAAGCTATTTTAGCCGTGCCAAAGGGCGCGCCTGCTGTGGACTACCGACTCGTTTTTGGTCACATATAGAAATTGAAGCTGGCGAGCCCGTCCCCCCCAAAGAGGCAACAACACAAGTGATGCAACAAAAAGTCGCCAAACTCAGGGGGGATTGGCGTTAGATTGGGATTGAGTGCAAACCAAACACTAGCTTGATCTTATACTGAAGAGTGAACGTACAAATATGTTATTAACGGGCTGTTAGGCTGATGACATACACATGAGTACCCCATCTTTAGTGATTTTTTTCGATGCGCAGTGTCCTTTGTGCTGCAATGAAATGCGTTCATTAAAAACCTTCGATCACCATGGTCGGGTTCAGCTTATCGACATAAATGACGCCGATGCTATGCGTAGCTTTCCTTCTATCGACAAAAGCAAGGCGTTATCGATATTGCATGGCTTAGACCAACAAGGCAATCTGCTTTATGGGCTGGATGTGACCGTTCTAGCTTGGCGTTTAGTCAACAAACATCGCTGGTTATTCATCACGCGCTTGCCCATCCTAAAATGGATTAGCGACCAAATTTATCTCCTTTTTGCAAAACATCGCATGTCGATATCTCGCTGGTTTAGTCATGCTCAATGCCGTAATGGCGTTTGTAAAAACAGAGAGTGATAACAATGAAATACCTCATTATTGGCGCCTCAAGCATCATCGCCCAAGCTTTTATAAGGGAGCTCAAAGCGCAGACTTTAGCGCCAGAAATCGTTACCGTCTCAAGACAAAAATATCTCGCCCAATCCTCAAGCGAACATTTTCCAACCGACTACAGTATCGAATCAACGGCCTTGATCGCCAAAACATTGGCCGACATCGGGCATAAGTTTGATCAAATTGTGTTTTTTAATGGGCAACTACACAACGGCACCTATACACCAGAAAAGCGTATCTCAAGGTTTGACGAGTCTTACTTTCAATGGCTTTTACAATGTAACGTTTTGAGCCAAGTGCGTTGGTTTCAATATTTACCATCACTTATTGATCGTCAATCTTTTGCAAAAATTACGGTTTTTAGCGCGCGGATAGGTAGCTTAGAGGATAACTACAGTGGCGGCTGGTACAGCTATCGGATGAGTAAAGCGGCGCTAAATATGGCGACGAAAAGCTTTGCGATAGAGCTAGCTCGCACTCATCCCAACACACAAACTATTCTGTTTCATCCGGGAACCACCGACACCCCGCTTTCTAAACCATTTCAGCGTAATGTGGCTAGCGATAAGCTCTTTGAACCGGAGTTTGTGGCTAAGCAACTTTATCAACTACAGCAAAAGGAAATGTTAAATAAGCCCGTCTGTTTTGTGGATTGGCAGCACCAGACCATCAAATGGTGATCGCTCATCATTGAGTAGTCGATAACGCAGCTGATGTTCGGTGAGCCACGTTTTTAAGGTCTTGCGCGATATTTTAATACCCGTTTCGCTCAAGTGATTTGGTATTAAAAAATAATCGATGGGATATTTAAATCTTTCAAGCCTGCCATTGAGCCACTGCTCTAACGCCTCTTTTTTAGGCATAGTTTGGCATTGCAACAAAGCAACGCTGCGCGCGCCAAACTCATCATCATGAACAGGGATCACCATCGCTAAAGCAATGTCGGGGTGGTGAGATAATACCGCTTCAATCTCTTCACAATGAATGTTTTCGCCTCCAGAGATAAATTGGTTATCAACGCGGCCAATAATGCACAGCTCATCATTCTGCCAATGGCCAAGATCTTGGCTGTCGAACCATCCTTGTTCATCGATAAGAGGCGTGATTAAGCCTTGTTGGTAATAGCCACTGGATATGGTTTCACCGCCAATGAAAATACGCTGACCTTGTAGCTTCACTTGCCGTTTAGGTAGCAAGTGGCCAACACTCTGGCTTGCGTTAACACGTTTTGCTGTGACAGTGGAAGCTGCTTCCGTCATACCATAACCCACCCAAGTTTCAATGCCATGCTTTGCCGCCTGCTGGGCGAGATGGTTTGGGATATGGCCTCCGCCAAGCAGCACGTGCGTTAATGCGAGCGGTGTTTTACTGTCTAATAAACGCTTCAGTTGAGTAGCAACCAATGAAGCATGCGTAACATGAATTATATCTTGGGTGAGATCGCCGCTGCCGACTTTTAAGCAAGCACCAGCTACTAGCCAGCGATAAATAATGGCTAACCCAGACACATGATACATCGGTAAACTCAGCAGCCACGTATCATGGCAACTAAATGAAAATACCTCAAGTAAGCCACTGGCTGACGACCAATGCTGCTGAAAAGTATGAATAACGGCTTTAGGAACCCCAGTAGAGCCAGAAGTAAAGATGATTGAGGCAAACTGTGTCTCAGCCTTGTTTACCATAGCGCTCGTGGGCGGCGAAACATGTTCGTTAGTAATATGTTCATGAGTAAAAAGCTGGATGTTAGCCTCAGCGAGCAATGAAGTTAGCTCACTCTCCTCAAGCTTAGCTCCTTCACCTAACCATAACCAATGTGGTTGATTCTCTCCGTATAAGGTACTGAGTTTCTGTTTCAGCAGCATCACAGGTTGTGGCATGGTGATGGCGCAGATCACGCCAAGTTTTAACGACGCAAGGTAGATGAACACTAACTCAAGGCTGTTCTTACCCACTAACGTCAGCACATCTTGGTTCTGCAAACCTTGCTGCTGCATTGCAAAAGCATAAGCGTCAATACGGTTCGCTAACTGCTGCCAAGTGTAGGTTTGATTCGCCGTACGCAATGCGATCGCGTGCGGCGAATACAAAGCATGTTGTTGCCACGGCTTTTGGCAAAAGGAAACGCCTACTCGCATTGAGATTGCCAAACCACCGTTTGCTGTGCGAGCGTTTGTATCGGCAATGCGCTGTTGGGCCATGCGCTTTCGAGTTGTGCTTTAAACAAACTAATCGTATCTAGCCCCGGAATTTCATTAGGCAGTTGCCACTGCGCAAAACGAGCTAATTGGCAAAGCCCTAAGCTCGATTCGATGCTAGAGCTAATAACGGCTTGAATGCCTAATGTTTTAGCTTTTTCAATCAAAGCGATACAGCGCTGTACCGAGCCAATCAAGGTCGGTTTAATCACAATGGCTTTCGCTCCCGTCAGATCTTCTAGCTGAAAATCTGCACGGCGAACGGCTTGCTGTAAGGTTTCATCCCACGCAATCGCAATACCCGTATTGATAGCAAAAGCCAAGCTGTCACTGGGAGATGGACACGGCTCTTCCAAAAACGCAATGCGTTGACGCAGCGAAGGAGAAACATATTGGGCAAATTTTTCAGCTTTAGCGGGTGTCCAAGCTTGGTTAGCATCAAGACGCAATTGCAAATCAGGCATGGATTCTAAAAACAGATTTACGATCATCCCATCGCGAATCGCTTCGTACAGCCCAACTTTAATCTTCGCAACTCTATGATCGCCCGGTAGCGCGTTCAGAAGCGGGATCAGTTCATCAGGGTCTCCCGAGCACAAAGGTGCTGCGTGATAGTGTCCGGCTTGAGGCAACCCACCATCCAGCTCTAACTCCGCCATCGACAAACCAAAGGCAACAGAAGGAAAAAGATCATCATAGGTAATAAGCTCACCACTAACCCAAAGCTGAAGCTGCGCTATTAACTGCTGCTGTGCTTGCTCAAGTGACTCTAAACTGAAACCGGGTAATGGGGCAACTTCACCCAACGCTGAACCGTGATCATCTTGTAATTCAATAATCAGACCTTCACGTTCTACCAGCTTCTGATTGCGGAGAATAACGCCGCTATCCATCGGTAAACAGTAGCGATACAGTGTTGCTCTGCGCATAATTTCAACCTTTTGTTCGATATTCGACTTTGTTCATTGAGACCACTAGCCCAAATCATCACGGAAAATGGATGATTTGAGCCGATTTTACGCTTAAGGATTACGAGGGAATTTATTGAAATCAGGGCGGCGTTTTTCATTGAAGGCATTGCGCCCTTCTTGCCCTTCTTCTGTCATATAGAACATCATGGTTGCGTTACCCGCCAGTTCTTGCAAACCTGCTTGGCCGTCACAATCTGCGTTGAGCGCTGCTTTCAAACAGCGCAGCGCCATAGGGCTATGCTGCAATACTTCACGACACCAGCGAACCGTCTCTTTTTCTAAATCAGCTACTGGCACAACCGTGTTGACCAGCCCCATGTCCAACGCTTCTTGAGCATCATAAAAACGGCAAAGGAACCAAATTTCACGCGCTTTTTTCTGCCCAACGATACGGGCCATGTAAGACGCACCCCATCCACCATCGAATGAACCCACTTTGGGTCCTGTTTGACCAAACTGGGCATTTTCTGCCGCTATAGTTAAATCGCACATCATATGCAGCACATGGCCACCACCGACAGCCCAACCAGCCACCGCCGCAATTACAGGTTTCGGACAGGTACGAATTTGGCGTTGGAAATCGAGCACATTGAGATGATGCGTACCGGACTCATCACGATAGCCGCCGTAGTCGCCACGAATTTTTTGATCGCCACCAGAGCAAAATGCCGCTTCACCAAGACCAGTTAGAATGATCACGCCAACTTGCTCATCATAACGCGCATCGGCCAGCGCACTGATCATCTCTTTAACCGTTTGTGGGCGAAAGGCATTACGCACCTGAGGGCGGGCAATCGTAATTTTGGCAATGCCATCTTGCGATTTGTGATAGTGAATATCTTCATATTCGGCGCTGCAGTCACTCCAGATGACTGGTGCGTACAATTCTTGTTCAGTAATACCGACTGTTTTAGCCATGGTGCTTTCCATTGTTCTATTAATTATTGTTTTTGAACCAACGCGTTAGCATTGGCTGATAAATTCTTGAATAAGATGAGCAAATACTTCGGGCTGCTCATAATGGACATTATGCCCTGCAGCCTGCACTTGGCGATATTCGAAGCCGCTTTGCTGTGCCAGATGAACAAACTTACTGTCCTTCTCCCCACAAATATAGACCATTGGCAATGCGACTTGCTCAAGTTGTGCGAGCAGATAAGGCTGCTTTGCCAATGAAGTCGAAAGTAGCATGTGAGCCACTGCCACCCCAAGATTAGCACTGCGTTGAGTGACTAAAGTTTGTCTTTGCTCATGATTTAATGAAGAAAAAACGGGTTGATGATACCAATCGACCAAAACTCGCTCAATCTGCTCAGTTTGGAAACGATGTGCCCAATGGTGATCATTTTTCAATCGTTGTTCACGTTCAAAAGAACTCTGCAAGCCGAAGTGGCCACCCTCAACGATCAAACCTTGAATATTCAACGCCGAAAAACGCTGCATCGCCACGCCATACATTGCCAGCCTTCCACCAAGTGAATAGCCCACCAATACGATAGGTGTTTTTTCGCCAAGCTGCTTAAGCACGGTTGCAGAAATGTGAGCGCAGCACTCATCAAAATCATCACATAAGAGAGACTGACTACCGCCATGACCGGGAAGATCAATCCATAATTGCGAGTATGGCGAAAGGAAAACCGCCGTTTTCGACCAATCTCGCCCACTGCCTAGTAAACCATGTAGAAAAACCACCACAGGCTCGACCGACGTCGAACCTGTGGTGGTGCTGCAATAAAAACGACTACAAAGCATAAACTTGCTGGGTAAATTGTGTGATTTGCTCACCAGCTTGCCCAGACGGCGTGGTCACTTCAACCAATAAGGTGCCAGTACCCTGCTGTAAATGTTCACGGACCAAGCTTTGATAAGCAGATAAGGTTTGCGGACAAGCATAACCTAAACGAAACTGCCGTGCGGCGTGTTCAAATTGGTAGCCATGGGGCATTTGGTACAAGGCGGTTTTGTGTGTTTTGGGAACGGGTAATAGATCAAAAATAGCGCCACCATCATTATTCACCACCACCAGCACCAGAGGCGTGCTGACTTGGCTAAGCAGAGCTAGAGAATTCAGATCATACAGCAATGACGTGTCACCAATAAATACCAACATTGGATTATGATTGGCTCGTTGTACTCCTGCGGCGGTTGCCACTAAGCCATCAATGCCCGAAGCGCCTCGATTGGAGTAAACCGAACGTCCCTCAATTTGAGCAAACATATCGGCTAAACGGACGAACAAACTGTTGCCGATAAATAGGTCGGCCCCTTCGCTACGCTCGGCCATATCGAGCGCTAAACCAATCTCTGTAATGGAAGAGTCACCGTTCAAATGTAATTTAGCCAGTTGGGCAATCTCTTGCGCCACACTTTTTATCCGATCCGACCAACCCGCTTGCGCCGCACCTAAAGCCGTTAATTTACCAATATGCCGATCGACCCAGCACGCAATATCAGTGACAAACTGCTGTTGCATCAGATGGTTTTGATTATTACGTGCCATTTGGGGTGAAACGTAAATATACTGCACGTTACCCGTGTGGGCATGGCTAGCTAGCCATTGAGTAAGCCGTTTTGAGACCAGCCGTGAACCGAATTGGATCACCACCTCACTTTCACTAAGCAGCTCACGTGCTCGCGCATTTTGCAACCATAAATCAAAATGCGCCCATTCGCTGCTCACGCCTGATTGTGGATCACATAAGACTGGCCAGCCAAGTTTGTTGGCAAAATGCTTGGCCTTCTTCGCTTCAGCTAACGTCAACGACCCAAGAATCACCAGCCCTTTTTTACTCAGCCATGCACCATCATCTAACGTTTTGGTTTGGGTTTGGTACTGGCGAGAGCTGAATGCTTGCTCACGCTGATGCCACGCTTCAATCACAGCTAAATAGTCCGCGTAAAGATCTACATCATGTTCGGCATAAAGTGGTTCGGGAAAGGGACAGTTAATATGTATTGCACCACCCATATAATCTTGGTTGGCCATGGCTTCATCGACTGTGGTTAACAACCAAGTCAATGGAATAGTCGTCGATGGACTGGGTAGATTCACCGCCTGCGTGACATGTGATGAGTAAATACCTACTTGATTGATTGCTTGATTCGCACCGCATCCCACGAGCTCAACGGGCCGGTCAGCCGTGAGTACAACGAGTTTTTCACCCGTGAGGTGTGACTCAGCAATCGCTGGCAGTAAATTAGCCGCCGCCGTGCCAGAAGTGACAATCACCGCAACTGGCTTTTGGCTCGCCTTAGCAAGACCTAAAGCAAGAAAGCCCAGCCCACGCTCATCAAAGTGAGTATGGATTGAAAGCTTGTGATTGGCGGCCGCCTCTAAGGTCAAGGGTGTCGAGCGTGAACCTGGTGCAATACAGATCTCTTGCACCCCAAGTCGAGTAAGCTCCTCAAGTAGCGTTTGGCTCCAAATTCGGTTCAGCACTGCTTGGTCATGCTTCATGACGCCACTCCTAAAGGAAAATGGTCGCTGATCAAACTCAGTAAGGTTGCCATTTTTTTGTCTAACTCTTGCCATTCATGCTCAGCAACTGAACCTGGAACAATGCCCGCTCCGGCAAACAGTTGGACCTGATTATCCACCAGCAAAGCGCTGCGAATCGCCACACAAAACTCCGCTTGTTGATGGCTAAAATAACCGACTGAGCCGGCATACCAACCACGTGCAAAAGGCTCATTAGCCTGAATAAAATCCATCGCCGCTTTACGCGGCAGGCCAGCCACGGCTGCGGTCGGTTGTAACGCGTTCAGCAGTTGTACACCATTCACACCCTTTTTCAGCTGCGCATGGATACCCCGTTTTAAATGTTGCACTTTGCGCAAACGCACTAAACGGACGTCCTGTTCAACATCAACCCTTTCAGAATGAGGCGTTAACCGTTCAATAATGTCATCCACTACATATTGATTTTCATTAAGATTTTTACTGTCTTGAGTAAGCCAATGAGATAACTCCATGTCTTGGCTCGCATTTTCTCCCCGACCTATAGTTCCCGCCAGCGCTTCGGTATACAAAGTCTGCCCTTGACGAGCGTACAAACGCTCAGGTGTCGACCCCATAAAGCTGTGTTTTTGATCAAATGCTAATAAAAAATGAAAACTGTGATGATTGTGCGCCGCACTTGCCTTAATCAACTGCGCCGCGCTTAACGGCTTATCTAAACTGAGTGTCGTTTGCCGCGCGAGCACCACTTTCTTAAACGCTTGATGATCAATTCCCTCAAGCACTTGATTGACCAACTGCTGCCACTTCACCTCATTAGGTTGATGGGTGACCTGTTTTATATGTGACGTCATACCACGTAACGGACTAACTTCAAGTTGCAGTTTATGCAGTGCGACCAAGGTTCGTTGGCGTTCAGCGGTAATATTCGCCGCCAATGACCATTGACCATCACAGCAAATCAGCTCAATTTG
The DNA here is from genome assembly GCF_963888245.1 of Vibrio sp. B4-6. Lineage (NCBI taxonomy): Bacteria > Pseudomonadati > Pseudomonadota > Gammaproteobacteria > Vibrionales > Vibrionaceae > Vibrio > Vibrio sp. B4-6. Next base: position 510,226 of record NZ_CAWPIM010000011.1, on the reverse strand, counting down.
CGGTAAAAAGAAAAATGAGGATAGACAACGGCGATTTTTGTCCGTATGCCCATCAAAAGAACGTCCACCCCAAACTCGCTGCTCCTGACCAAGAATAGCGTAGGCAGGTTCAGCCTCAGAAAAAGTATACAGCTGACCTAATGCCACGACTTCTTCGCGCGTATCGCGTGACTGCCAATAAAATTTAGGGAAAATGGGTTGCGCTTCAAGCCAATCAATTGGCGCGAAAGGGGGAGCTTCTTGCAGTATTTGTACAAAACGAACGTCATCATCCTTCGCGTCGTTTATTTGCTCGATTAACCGAGCAATAGCTTGATGAAAATGCGACAAATCGACCTCGAAAACATTGAGACACGGGCTCTACTGACGGCTACTCTATTTAGAGAGGGAAACGAAATCAAGGTTACGAGTTATCTTTTGCAGATTCCTGTGATAACGGGCATCCTCATCTGTATCCTAAAAGCGTACAGTGGCAGATTTTTATTCTATCAAACATCAATTTAGTGTAGTTTAATAAAGAAATTATTTATTTTTCAGGAATTATACAATGCAAAATATCGGGATGTCGTCAAAACTCGACAATGTCTGCTATGACATTAGGGGTCCTGTACTCAAACATGCTAAACGCATGGAGGAAGAGGGGCATAAAATACTGAAGTTAAACATTGGTAACCCCGCTCCATTTGGCTTTGACGCCCCAGATGAAATCCTAGTTGATGTAATCCGTAATCTGCCTACTTCACAAGGCTATTGCGACTCAAAGGGGATCTATTCCGCGCGCAAAGCCGTGGTGCAACACTACCAGAAAAAAGGGCTACGTAGCCTAGATGTAGAAGATGTTTACATCGGTAATGGTGCTTCAGAGCTTATCGTGATGGCGATGCAAGCGCTGCTTAATAATGGCGATGAAATGCTTGTCCCTGCTCCTGATTATCCATTATGGACCGCTTCGGTCGCCCTCTCCGGTGGCACTGCTGTGCATTACTTGTGTGATGAAGAAGCCGATTGGTATCCTGATCTCAACGACATCAACAATAAAATCACGCCCAAAACACGCGGTATTGTGTTGATCAACCCCAATAACCCAACAGGTGCTGTCTATAGCCGTGATTTCCTGCTGGAAATTGTTGAGATTGCCCGAAAGCATAAATTGATCATTTTCGCCGACGAAATCTACGACAAAATCTTATACGATGGTGCAACCCATACGCCCATTTCAACACTGGCTGATGACGTTTTAATGGTCACTTTTAACGGCCTGTCAAAAGCGTACCGTGTGTGCGGGTTCCGTGGTGGTTGGATGTTCCTTACCGGGCCAAAACACATCGCCAAAGGTTATGTGGCTGGTTTGGAAATGCTTGCCTCAATGCGTTTGTGTGCCAACGTGCCCATGCAGCATGCGATTCAAACCGCATTAGGTGGCTATCAAAGTATCAATGAGCTGATTTTACCCGGCGGCCGACTGCTCGAACAGCGCGACCGCGCGTGGGAATTGATCAACCAGATCCCCGGCGTCTCATGTGTCAAACCTAAAGGAGCCATGTATCTGTTCCCGAAAATCGACACGAAAATGTACAGCATTAAAGATGACCAAAAAATGGTGCTCGACTTCTTAAAACAAGAGAAAGTGCTATTGGTTCAAGGAACGGGCTTTAACTGGCCAAAACCGGACCACTTCCGCATTGTCACCTTACCGCATATTGAAGATTTGGAAATTGCCATTGGCCGCTTCGAACGTTTCTTATCGACCTACAGTCAGTAGCATTCTGGCGTAAACTTCCATATGCTAAACGGGCGCACTTTTCGATACTGAAAGTGCGCCCGTTTTCTTTGAATCGCCAATTTTTCTCTTGGCCCCCGACACAGCAAGGATGTTTATTGCAATGAAAGAGAGTCACTTTTTTGCTCACTTAGCCCGAATGAAGTTAATTCAACGCTGGCCTTTAATGCGATCGATCTCCAGTGAAAATATCTCTGAACACAGCCTACAAGTGGCATTTGTCGCTCACGCTTTAGCCGTAATCAAAAACAAAAAATTTGGCGGCAAGGTCAACCCTGAACGGATTGCGATTTTAGGTATGTACCACGATACCAGTGAAGTGTTGACGGGCGATCTTCCAACACCAGTTAAATACTACAACCCCGATATTGCGAAAGAATACAAAAAGATAGAAGCCGCCGCCGAACAAAAACTGCTCTCGATGTTGCCTGAAGAGCTGCGTGAGGATTTTGCTCCATATCTCGTTTCAGACGCCACGCACCCTGAAGATGTGGCGATAGTCAAACAGGCAGATTCACTCTGCGCCTATCTCAAATGCTTAGAAGAACTCAGCGCGGGCAACCATGAATATGCGCTGGCCAAAAAACGTTTAGACGTCACCTTACGAGATCGCCATACACCTGAGATGGAGTATTTTCTCAATACCTTTGCCCCTAGTTTCGAATTAACGCTGGACGAGATCAGCTAACTCACGCTAAGTTACTTGTTAAGTGTTTGAAAAACATAAATGTACTGCAGGAGATGGCATGGATATATCCATTGACCCCAAATGGCTTGAACGCCAAGATGATGAGCATAAAATCCGCCGCGATGATCACCGCAGCCCTTTCCAACGCGATCGGGCACGCATTCTTCACTCGGCAGCATTTCGTCGCTTGCAAGCCAAAACTCAAGTACATGGCACTAGCTTGAATGATTTCCATCGCACTCGCCTCACTCACTCCTTAGAAGCCGCGCAACTCGGCACTGGTATAGTGGCGCAAATTAAACTCAAGCAACCAGAGTTTCGTGATTTGCTGCCTTCGGATAGTTTGATCGATTCCTTATGCCTAGCGCATGATATCGGTCACCCTCCTTATGGTCATGGCGGCGAAGTGGCGCTCAATTATATGATGCGCGATCACGGCGGCTTTGAAGGTAACGCGCAAACCTTTCGAATTGTGACCAGCTTAGAGCCTTACACCGAACACCATGGTATGAACCTGTCACGTCGCACTGTGCTGGGGTTATTAAAATACCCTGCGCTGCTGAGCCAAACTCGCGCCGTACAGCAACCCAATGCAGTCGCTCACCAGCGTCAGTTGAAAGCTAAAGAGTGGTCGCCTGCTAAGGGAATATACGATTGCGATCACGCGATTTTTTCTTGGGTAACAGAGCCGCTCTCTGCGCAAGATAAAGCCCTACTCAGTCAAATGCGTGGTCAGCCCGCAACGCCTTATCAACATCACAAGACTCGCTTTAAATCACTCGATTGCTCAATCATGGAGCTGGCCGATGACATTGCCTACGGCGTGCACGATTTAGAAGATGCCATCGTGCTTGGCATGGTGACTCGCCAACAGTGGCAAGAGGCCGCGGCCTCGAAGCTGGCCGAATGCGGCGATGCGTGGTTTGAAGAACACATCGCTTCCATCAGTGAAATGCTGTTTGCAGGCAAACATTACCGTCGTAAAGATGCGATTGGCGGGATTGTTAATGCGCTACTGACTAGCATTCATATTCAAGCCGTTGATGCGCATTTTGAGAATGAACTACTCGCCTTCAACGCCTATTTAGAACCCAATATGGCCGCCGCGCTGGAAGTACTGAAATCATTTGTGAACCAATATGTGATTCAAATTCCGCAAGTGCAGCGTTTTGAATACAAAGGACAACAGATCATCATGGATCTGTTTGAAGCGCTAAGCGCCGATCCTGAACGCTTACTGCCAGAAACAACGCGCGGTAAATGGCAAGCCCAAGCCAGTGAAAACGATGGTATGCGCGTTATCTGTGACTATATTTCGGCTATGACCGATGGCTATGCGCAAAGGCTCCATCAACAACTCTTCTCTGCTCATAATCACTATTAATGGCTGGTTGAGTGATAGCTTCTGCCATCATTACTCACTGATATAGCGGTTACTCGCTGATATAGTTTTGCTTAAAAACCCCAGCTGGCATTTGGCTAATTTGAAAGGCAACCATCGCATCAAAAGCATCCAGGAGCGGTTGAAAATTTTGCCGAGGCTCAAGCAATGACAAGATATGAAAACCAGCTTCAACGGTTGATAAGCTGTTTTCACTCGGTGCCTTGCGAATACGATAATTGCCTTTGAGATCGGTCGGCAAGTGCAAACACGGTAGCGAATGTAAATTGCTCGAGAGTTGCCACATTTTATACGCTTTCTTCCAAGTACCATCGAGTAAAATAACTCGTACTTTTCTGGTATCAGCATTGATATTCATAGCCGACACGGGCTGCGCAGTCTCATGCGGGTAAAGTACATAGTTGAGCACATCCGGCTCAGTTAAGCACTCATTCAGCTGAGTGTGCTGGCTAAAATCTTCGGCAACAAAGCGCCTGCAATTCGCTAAAGATAAATCGAGAATTCGGGCTGTGCCCATTGGGCGATGTTCTTCTGTCGGATGTTGAAGAATGATAAGCTCGACCGACGAGGAAAGCGGTACGATCAAAGAACAGATGCAGGCTTTTCGCGCTTTACCACATTGAGAACAGTATCGAGACATAACGTGAATTACTTTCGCCTTTGCTTACTAAACATAAACCATCAAAAAAATCGTTATTTTGCACTACTTGCTATCAGCTTGGTCTGCTTGGGGTTACAATGGCCGCCACTGGCCGCCCTTAGTGCGTGGAATCGGCCTGCCATTGAAGCGGGCCAATGGTGGCGGATCCTAACAGGAAATTTCACACACACCAACTTTACGCACCTTGGTATGAACCTCGCAGGGCTGTGGATTATCCATTTTGTGTTTCAGCCGAGCAGTAAAAAATGGTTAATCAGCCTTCTGGCAACCAGCCTGATGGTAGGCGTCAGCCTTTTTTTGAGCCGTATGCAAGTCTATGTCGGCCTTTCAGGCGCGCTCCATGGAATGTTTGCCTATTTGGCTCTACAAGAAGCACTGCAAGGGCGTCGCAGCAGTTGGCTGTTAGTGGTTGGTGTTATTGTCAAAGTTGTCTGGGAGCAAATTTTCGGCGCTTCAAGTAACACCAGTGAGCTTATTAATGCACGCGTGGCTATCGAAGCGCATTTAGCAGGCATGTTGGCCGGGTTGATACTCGCCATCGGTGAATGGCTGAGATCAAAAAAAGCGGAGAAGTAACGCACTTCTCCGCTTAATACTCTCTTGAAAAATAATCTGCCTGCTTCGAGAAAGACGCGCCTAACTTAAACGATTGGCCGTTGACCGCGACTGATCAATTTCAGAAGCACGCCATCGGCCGCTTCACCCGCAACGCCAGCCAATTTATCAGTCAGTTTTTTCTTCTGCACATAATGGATCGCCAGTACCGTTTTATCTTTACACGCAGCAACCACTAAGTCGTCAGAAGTTTTGATCTCATCGACTAAACCGAGCTCTTGAGCTTGAGTCCCAAACCAGTGTTCGCCAGTGGCCACTTTCTCAAGGTCAAGCGCTGGGCGATGCTCGCGGATAAAATCTTTAAACAGTTCGTGAGTCTCTTCGAGTTCTTGCTTGAACTTATCGCGCGCTTTATCACTGTTTTCACCAAACATAGTCAGCGTGCGTTTGTATTCACCTGCGGTCAACTGTTCAAATTCAATATCATGTTTTTTAAGCAGTTTATTAAAGTTAGGTAGCTGTGCAATAACGCCAATGGAACCGACAATCGCAAAAGGAGCGGCCACAATTTTATCAGCAATACACGCCATCATATAACCACCGCTGGCGGCCACTTTATCAACTGCGATGGTTAGGGGTAACCCAGCTGCTTTAATGCGATCGAGCTGCGAAGAAGCCAAACCATAACCATGCACCATGCCACCGCCAGTCTCTAAACGCAGCAACACTTCATCACCTTGACGAGCAACGGCGAGAATGGAGGTCACTTCCTCGCGTAGCGAACTCACTTCTTTGGCATCAATACTGCCGTTGAAATCCAAGACAAAGAGATGCGGTTCACGTTTGGTATCTAACGCTCCCTCTTTGGCCGCTTTTTTGATCGCTTTGTCACGTACTTTGTTTTTCTCTTTTTCGCTTTTCTTTTCTGCTTTATCGCGAGCCTTCAAGAAAGCATCATCATGCAGATGCTGTTCCATCTGCTCGACCATTTCTTTATGACGCTCGGTTAAATTCACCACTTCCAGCTCGCCTTTCTGCGCGCTGTTTTTTCCGCCCACTGATTTCACAATGACCAATAGCACAACAAGAGCGACGACGATTGTCGCAATCTTGGCCAAAAATAGGCCGTAGTCCAATAAAAATTCCAACGTCCTAATCCTCATAGGTTTTAATTTGGTGTATTGTAACCACCTTGTCACGAAGACTTAAAGCAAATCATAACAATAAGGAAGCACAAGGTGGATTATTCAGTTTCTGCAGATGCCCTCAAAGATAGAGTCATTTTAGTTACAGGTGCTGGCGACGGTATCGGTAAACAAGCCGCCATCAGCTATGCAGCCCACGGCGCAACCGTCATTTTGCTCGGCCGCACGGTGAAAAAGTTAGAACAAACTTATGATGAGATAGAAAACGCTGGCTACGCAACACCTGCGATTGTTCCGCTGGACATGAAAGGAGCCACCAAGCAACATTACCTCGATATGATCGATACCATTGCAGATCAGTTTGGTCGCTTAGATGGTGTGCTACATAACGCGGGTCTTTTGGGTGTGATCAGCCCGTTTGAGCAGATCGGTGAAGATTCTTATGACGATGTAATGCAGGTCAACGTCAAAGCGCAATTCTTACTCAGCCAAGCGGCGCTGCCATTGCTGCACAAATCTCCAGATGCGCGGATTGTATTTACGTCTTCAACCGTAGGCCATGATGGTCGTGCTTTTTGGGGCACTTATGCTATGTCAAAATTCGCCACAGAAGGGATGATGCAAGTGCTAGCTGATGAGCTAAGCAACACATCAATTCGAGTGAATGCAATTAATCCCGGTGGCACGCGCACAGGCATGCGCGCCAAAGCTTATCCCGCTGAAGATGTGGAGTTGTTGAAAACGCCTAAAGATATCATGCCGCTTTATCTCTATTTAATGGCGCCGGAAAGCCAAGCCGTGAATGGTCAATGTATTGATGCACAACCGAAAAAGTAATGGCTTAGCTTTTTCTTAATATTTCAATGCCTTGCCTCATCAGCAAGGCATTGTCGTTTGAGGTGAACGTTACTATTTCATGTCGGCACATTACATTAGAGACGACTTTATTGTAATGATGGCTAAAAATCTTACGAAAGCACATCACGTAATCGGTCTTGTGCCACTTGTACTAATAAATCGGGTTGGAATTTAGAGATAAAACGATCACAACCCACTTTTTGTACCATGGCTTCATTAAAGCTGCCACTGAGTGACGTGTTTAACGTAATAAATAGTGATTTCATTCTCGGATCATTACGGATCTCGGAAGTCAGTTTATAGCCGTCCATTTCTGGCATTTCAGCATCGGTGATCATCAGTAAAAGCTCACTCGTTACATCTCTTCCTTCATCGCTCCACGACTTCAGAAGATTCAATGCTTCTAAGCCATCTCTGCATTCGACAATTTCCAAACCAAGCTGTGAGAGCGTCCCTTTTATTTGGTTACGAGCCGTTGAAGAATCATCCACAATCAGAATTTTTCGCCCGACCATCTCCGCAACCAAATCATGATCAAGAATGCCTTCTGAGATAGAAACATCATAATCAATAATCTCAGCTAACACTTTTTCAACATCAATGATTTCAACAATATGGCTACTGTTGACCTCTTTAACATGGGTGATAGCGGTAAGGTAATTAGACCGGCCAGCTAAACGCGGTGGTGGCTGAATTTCAGTCCATGCGGTATTGATAATATTGCGAACTTGCCCAACCAAAAAACCTTGAATGGTTCGATTGTACTCTGTGATGATGAGGTTCTGTTCCTGGCTATCCAAGCGAGATGGAGGAAAACCGATCGCACTGCGCAAATCAATGACAGGAACTGGCACTCCCCTCAATGAGGCTACACCCGTAATATTATGATGAGAACCGGGCAATTTCGTTAACTGAGGAACTTTGATCACTTCCCTCACCTTAAATACATTGATCGCAAAAATTTGCCGGCTATTTAAGCTGAATAAAAGCAACTCAAGTCGATTCTCTCCGACAAGATTGGTGCGCTGGTCAACCGTATTTAAAACACCTGACATACGAAATCCCGAAAATTATAGTGAACTCACATAACAGTATAGCCATATGGGTTAATTGTAAAAAATATAAATGATCTAACCGCGAAAAAATTAACCTTCGACAACTTTCATCAGCAAAAGTCCATCATAGAGAGCTTGTTTAATCAAAGCCGCACCGGGCATGGTTGCCTGTTTATAAAAACGTGATTCCACTAATTCGAGATCTTGATGATAGACAGGTAAGCTCTGCTCTTCGATGCATTTTTGCAATGCAGGGTATAACACGTTCTTAGCTTGGTTGATAACACCACCGATAAGAATTTTTTCAGGGTTAAATAGGTTGATCACAATTGCGATTGCGGCCCCTAAATAACGCCCTAGTTTCTCTATCACATCCACCGCTAATGGGTCACCCTCTGCTGCGGCCTCACAGATATCTTCAATAGTGATTTCACTGTGCTCAGTCAATGATGAAACCTCACCGTTTGCAATACGCAGCGCCACTTCTTCACGAATTGCTTGCGAACTGGCGACTGTCTCCAAACAGCCAATATTGCCACAATGGCAACGTTTACCGTGCGGATCAATTTGGATATGACCTAACTCACCGATATTCCCGTGCCGACCTTGCAGCACCCTTCCATCAAGGATAATGCCGGCCCCTAAACCGTGGTGAATAGAGATAAGAACTGAATTTTCATTGCCTTGCGAATGGCCAAACAACTTTTCAGCCAGTGCCCAAGCTCGGGTATCATTCGCCACAAATACAGGTAGGCCCGTCGCCTTATAAATTTCAGTACCAAGAGCCAGATTTTCCACATTGTAATGAGGCATCTGCAGTACAATCCCTTGCTCTGAATTCACTAAACCGGGCAAGGTAATTGCGATACTCGTCACTCGATCCAATTGCGACGAGTAGGTTTGAAAAAACTCTTCAATTTCGTAAAGCAACCTAGCGAGCACGTCATCTTGGTCTAGCTCATGGATCTCAATTTTGGTGTCGATCAACACTTCACCACCCAACTCATGCAGGGCAATAATTAGGTAACCACGCCCTAAACGCATGGATAAAAATTGCCATCCCTCATTATTGGTTTGTAAACCAACGGCTGGGCGGCCACGGCTGATCGCTTCTTGTACTGTCGTTTCATGGATTAAATGAGCTTCAATTAACTCACGAGTAATTTTGGTAATACTTGCCGGAGCAAGCTCACTCTCCTTCGATAAATCGATGCGAGAAATGGGACCTTTTTGGTCAATGAGTTTATATACACGACCAGCATTGACCTGTTTGATATGATCAATATGGCCTGGTTGCGCCATATACATTGGGAGCTCCAGAAATCAATAACATGCCAATTTTTTTACTTTGCGAAGTAATTGTGAAGCGCTTTAGTATATTGCCGTGACAAGCATCACGGATATACCTAGATCTTCGTGTATTTAGCCAATAAACTGCCATTTGTTTACATTCAAAAAATATGAAACTCCTCTTTTTTTGTGACAAAAATCATCTGACACCTGTCGATAAATTTCACTCTTATTCCCTTTCTTTCGCCAGATCTTGCATATACTCAATCTAGATTCCCGCCCCATCAGGAGAACACAATGACCGCTGTGTTAAGAAGAACAAAAATCGTGACTACTTTAGGCCCATCAACAGACAAAGGCGAGATATTAGAGGCGATTATCAAAGCTGGCGCAAATGTTGTGCGCATGAATTTTTCACATGGTAGCTCCGAGGACCATAAACTGCGAGCGCAACGAGTAAGAGCTATCGCTGCTAAGTTGGGTCGCCATGTTGCTTTACTTGGTGATTTACAAGGACCAAAAATTAGGGTCTCTACATTTAAAGAAGGAAAAGTCTACTTAAATGAAGGTGACCGATTTGTTCTTGATGCAGAGCTCCCCCCAGGGCAAGGTGACCAAGATTCGGTTGGCATTGACTACAAAAAACTACCACAAGATGTGCAACAGGATGACTTGCTGCTATTGGACGACGGACGAGTACAACTACTCGTCACAGCAGTCGATGGTGCTAAAATACACACCATAGTCACCATCGGTGGTCCACTTTCAAATAACAAAGGCATCAACAAAAAGGGTGGCGGTTTATCGGCGGAAGCGCTGACCGAAAAAGACAAACGAGACATACTACTCGCCGCCGAAATACAGGTTGAATATCTGGCCATTTCATTTCCTCGCAATGGCGAAGATATGAAATACGCTCGCCGCCTCGCTCGTGATGCAGGCCTTGAGGCCAAGCTCGTGGCGAAAGTGGAACGGGCAGAAACCGTGGCCAGTGATCACAATATTGATGACATCATTATGGCCTCTGATGTGATCATGGTCGCTCGTGGTGACTTGGGGGTAGAAATTGGTGATCCTGAGCTGGTTGGTGTGCAGAAAAAACTGATCCGCCGCGCTAAGGCACTCAATAGAGTAGTGATCACAGCAACACAAATGATGGAGTCAATGATAGAGAACCCAATGCCAACCCGCGCGGAGGTAATGGATGTTGCCAATGCGGTGCTTGACGGAACCGATGCGGTGATGCTTTCAGGTGAAACTGCTGCTGGTAAATACCCAGTAGAAACGGTTCGTTCGATGGCCGAAGTGTGTGTCGGCGCGGAAAAAATGATCGAAGCTAGCCAACAAAATTACCGAATCGATACTTCGTTTGTGACTGCTGAAGAGACCATTGCGATGTCCACTATCTATGCGGCCAATCACATGGAAGGAATCAAAGCCATGGTGACTCTGACCGAATCAGGAAGAACAGCGCTTATGACCTCACGCTTAAATTCTGTACTGCCTATCTTTGCTATGTCGCCCAATGAACGAAGTTTAAACCGCTGCGCTCTATATCGGGGAGTCACACCCGTCTATTTTGATACCAAAGCAGATACTGGTTTTGATGTGGCCGTTGCAGCTCTCAATACGCTTAAGGAGAAAAAATTGTTAGAGTTCGGTGACTTAGTGATCATCACTCAAGGTGACATTATGGATGTCGAAGGGTCAACCAACTGCATGCGTATCCTGCCGGTCCTTGAATAACCAGTGCTCCCCGTTGACTTAATGGTCGCGGGGAAAATAATCCGATGATGCAATACGGGACTGATATGCCGACTGCGCTTGGTTAAATTGGTCGATAAAGCGATAACCCGCCGTCAGTCCCAGCTCATAATCATAAAGCAGATCTTCTTGACTGCTTAAGAGAGATCTTGACCTCAGTGGTTCGCTGGGCACAATCTGTAGGATGTAAACATCATCTGGCGGCGCACGCAAAAATTCTTGAGTAAGAGAATAAGTTTGGTAATGCACCATTAACATATCCGCTAACCCCGAATCAAACTTGTCACCAATTAAATGACTCAAGCGATAAATATCATCAGCGCCAAATAACCAGCGTCCACCATTGAGTAGCTCCAAATTCATTTGCTCACGTTTTTGTAGCTTAGAACGTTCTATTTGTTGATGGAGAAGACCACTCCACTCTTGCTTCCAGTAAGACAATTTTTGTCGCCACTGACCTTGAATATTTTGCAAAGGTTCATGTAACCAATGAGCCTCGTTGTAAGGCTTAGCAGAAGGCAACGGCTTCATCGGTAACCCACTCTCTACCGCGTCGACATCAGGGCATTCAGTGCGGATTACCGCGACAAAACGGGCACCTCTACGCCATGCCTCCTGAACTGGAATTGATGCCGATACTCCACCATCAATATATAGGTCATCACCCAGCTTGACTTCATGCGGATATAAGCGGGGAATCGCACAGGTGGCAATCAACACCTCTCGCCAGTTACTTTCTAATATCGGGAAATAATGGTCGTGTAGTGAGTGTGCTGAGGTAACAGCAGCATAAGCTTTTCTTTTCGCAAGGACTTGGGCTCCCATATCGACATCCAACCGATAAGGAAATTCCGATATGCGATCTAAAGCCCAATCCAAGTTCATGAACTGCTTACGCCGAACGTAGCTAAATAGATTAAAAAAATTAGCATCCGTGGTGAGTTCTAAAATAAAAGCCTTGCCTAACCCATGCTGACGGCATAGGTAAGCGCACAAATTCAATGCACCTGCAGAGGTGCCATAAAATTCATCAAAGGGGTCAAAATTGGAAAGAAGGAACGCATCTAACACACCTGCGGTAAAAATACCTCTTTGGCCACCACCTTGGGTAACCAATGCATTTTTTCCTCCAATGTACTTCGAGAACCGATCTAAATCCGCTCTCGTCTCTTTATCAGAGATAGTTCCACTAGTGTTCATCAGCAGAACCCTCGTTGATTAATGGCTGATAGCGATCAAACCAAAACCGACGAGAATAGTAAAGACCGTTGCAGTAATCACTAATGCATATTTTAGATCAAGTTCCATAGCCACCTCCTATCAGATAACAAAGTAATAACATCAGTGTGAAGTATCTTCAAGAATCGTTGGTTTTTCGTGCACAATTATGGAGTTACCATCACAATAACCTAATCGTTAAAAAGTGGCTTAGGTTAATAATTATGCATCAATACAATAAAATCATTCTTATCATAGGAGCTTTATCTGCTCCCTATGCACAAGCGCAAGTCATCGTCTCTCCCTTTTTTGGGTATATCATTGGGGGCGAAGTCGAGGATCAAGCCAGCAATGAATACGATTTAAAAGCTTCCTCTGGTTATGGCCTCGCTATAGAAACTGATTACGAAAAAGGCCGAATTGGTCTGTTTTATGCCACTCAAAACACCTCTATTGAAACCATTAACGCGGATGCCAACATCCATTATCTCCACTTTCAAAGCAGTATTTATTATCCGACAAGCCAACAATTGACCGCTTATATAGGCCTAGGTATCGGTGGTTCTTATACGGATGTTGACTGGGCTAAAGATAAATATGGTTTTTCTTCAAGCTTGTTTGGGGGTTTTGAGTATGCCTTTACCGATAACATTGCGCTGAATAGCCAAGTGCGTTGGTTAGGTACCTCTGTTGACAACGAAACTTCAGCAACCTGCACACTGCCCTCTTCAGAAACGTGCGCGATTCGTTTTAAATCTGATTGGATCAATCAATTTTCGGCTAATATCGGCCTAACAGTTCGTTTTTAAACCAAGATAAAATTGTGGTGTGATTCACTAGTGAGTGTATGTTTTTCAGTCATACACTCTTCGACAAAAAATAGTTTTATCATTTATATTTTTTAGACAACGAAGTTATAAATTCCATTCTTATTAAAAAATGACGTTCATTCCACCTAAATACCAATTAATTAACAACTAATACACCATCAAAAAACCAGAGAATAACATTTACAATCTATTGCCTTAACTTAGATTAGTCTGTAGTCTCGAACCCATGCGTAGCTGATTATTTCAGATACAGCAAACACACATCGAACTATTAAGAACAATATTCTGAGTTCTCGGAAAGCTGACAACATATAACACTAACTTTTTGCCAGTTCATGGATGATGGCGCAAATATTCACGGTCTACTTAGTGTACCGATAGTATTCATCACTCCAACACTGGCTCCGCAGCCGAAGAGAAGCTTCATACCTCAGGGAAGTCGTAAAGGAGTAAACAATGAAGCGAGAACAATGGGGATCCCGTGCAGGGTTCATTCTGGCTGCCGTAGGTTCGGCTATCGGTCTTGGAAACATATGGCGTTTCCCTTATATGGCTTATGAGAATGGGGGTGGTGCATTCTTCATCCCTTACCTTTTCGCCATGATCACAGCGGGTATACCGTTTATGATCCTAGAGTTCAGTATGGGTCAAAAGCATCGCGGTTCAGCACCAGCCACACTGGCTAAAATTCACGCAAAATTTGAATGGTTAGGTTGGTTCCAAGTAGGGGTTGCCGCTATTATTGCTGTGTATTATGTGGCCGTTATTGGCTGGGCTATTTCCTACTTTGGTATGTCGTTTACACAAAGTTGGGGAACCGATACTAATGCTTTCTTCTTTAGCAACTATTTAGCACTAGGCGATAATTCACCGACCAATCTCGGTAGTATTCAATGGAAAATCGCTATTGCAATGCTGATTGCATGGGCCATTACTTATGCTGCTATCGTCGGTGGAGTGAAATCTGGAATCGAACGCGCTTCAAAAATCATGATGCCAATACTGTTTATCATGGTACTGCTTTTGATTGGCCGCATGATTTTCCTACCAGGTGCATTAGATGGTGTGAACTACATGTTTGAGCCTGACTTTGACAAGATCTGGGATGTGAAGGTTTGGGCTGCTGCTTATGGACAGATTTTCTTCACCCTAAGTATTGGTTTTGCCATCATGCTGGCGTATTCCAGCTACCTTCCTGAGAAATCAGACATAACGAATAACGCCTTCATGACAGTATTGATCAACTGTGGTTTCTCAATTCTGGCGGGGATTATGATTTTCTCTGTTCTTGGCTACATGGCTCATGAACAAGGCAAACCGTTGACAGAAGTCGTGTCTGCGGGCGTTGGGCTTGCATTCGTTACGTTGCCAGCGGCTATCAACCTATTGCCAGCGCCCTATATTCTTGGGCCAATCTTCTTCTTTGCACTTGTTGTTGCAGGCCTAAGCTCACACATATCAATCATTGAAGCCGTCACCTCAGCCGTCATCGATAAGCTAAAATGGAGCCGTAAAAAGGCCGCTAATGTAGTTATCAGCGTAGGGTTTTTGGTTTCAATGGCCTTTGCGACCAACGGTGGCCTGTTGCTGCTCGACCTTGTCGACCACTTCGCAAACAACGTGGGCATTATGGCGAGCTGTCTAGTGGAACTTACGCTCATGGCATGGCTATTTAAGATTTCTGACGTACGCAAATACGTGAACAGCATTTCCGATTTCAATATTGGCGTGTGGTTTGATATTTGTCTGCGCTTTATCTCACCTGTAATTTTGGCCATTATTGTCGCCACAAAACTGAACGCTCTATTCACAGAAGGTTACGGTGGTTATGACCTCACCCTAGGATGGGTCATGATCGGGTTACTATTCGCTATAGGCGTAACAATCAATGCAACAAGCCGCAAGGAGTGCAACTAATGACGACAAGTGCAATTATTATGATGATTATTGGTTTGGGCATTACGTGGGGTGGCGCCGCCATCTGCATTAAAAAAGCCATGAACAAACAATAATCCTGTTGATTCTAAAAGCCGATGTCATCATCGGCTTTTTTTATGCCTGTCGACAACCGCTACACCTGCCTCTTGAAGCCAAACCTATTCATGCCACCCAAACCACAGCAAAATTAAACAAGTGATGTGAATAAAGGAATAGAGCGAAATAGCCCTTACTTGATTATCGTTTGAGATAAATAGAAAGTTAAGTCAACAAGCCAAGCGTGAGATCCGTCTTATCGCCGCAAGCGGACAACTCAACTAATAAATGAGATGGCAATGATCAACTTATAAAAATAGGGGATGGCTGATGAACGAGTTAGCGGCAAAAGAAAAGGAGGCTTTCGCCTCCTTTTTTATAGGGGAATGAAAAGATATGAATTAACCGTGATTACGGATCCACTCATCCATTTCAGTTTTAAGGTTGTCAGACTTAGTACCAAAGATAGCTTGAACGCCACCCGATACAACAACAACACCCGCAGCACCAAGCTGTTTCAATTTCTCTTGGTTTACTGCTTCTGTTTTAGCAACAGAAACACGTAGACGAGTAATACATGCATCTAGGTTAGTGATGTTTTCTTTACCACCAAAGGCCGCAACAAGTTCACCAGCTAACTCACTGCCTGTAGCAGAAGAAGCTTCTTCAGATTCATCTTCACGACCTGGAGTTTTCAGGTTCATCGTACGGATAACGAAAGTAAACACGACATAGTATAGAACTGCATAAGCAATACCTAGACCAACCAATAGCAACATGTTTTCAGCACGAGGAGATTGAACAACAAAGTCAATGAAACCGTTCGAGAACGTGTGACCGTGAACAACACCTAGAGCGTTAGTCAATACATAAGCAAGACCAGCTAGCAAAGCATGAACAACATAAAGTACTGGAGCGATGAATAGGAACGAGAACTCAATAGGTTCTGTGATACCCGTTAGGAATGAAGTCAATGCAGCTGACGCCATTATACCCATTACTTTGGCACGGTTTTCTGGTTTAGCACTGTGTGCAATTGCAATTGCTGCAGCTGGAAGACCGAACATTTTGAATAGGTAGCCACCCGCTAGTTGACCGAAACCGTTACCTGCAGCGCGAGACGCATCATCAGCAGTCAAGAAACAAGTCATGATACCGTGAACGGTAGTACCTGCATTGTTGGTACATGTACCTGCTTCATAGAAGAAAGGCACGTTCCAGATGTGGTGAAGACCAAATGGAATCAATGAACGCTCAACAACACCGTAGATACCAAATGCGGTTACTGGGTTTTGGTTAGCAGCCCAATCAGAGAATGTTGCGATAGCTGAACCTACAGGAGGCCAAATGATAGATAAAACAATACCTAGAGCAATCGCAAGGAAACCCGTAATGATTGGTACTGCACGTTTACCCGCGAAGAAGCCAAGATATTCAGGAAGTTGAATTTTGTAAAAACGATTGAATGCCCAAGCAGCAACACCACCTGCAAGGATACCACCAAGAACGCCTGTCTCGATGTTATCAACACCCATTACGACTGCCATTACTTTTAGCGTCGCAACCATGATGCCATAGCCAACAATTGCTGACAGGCCTGAAACACCATCGTTATTCGTGAAGCCTAATGCTACACCTACTGCAAAGAGTAGTGCCATTTGACCAAAAACCGAACCACCAGCTTGTTCCATTAAATGTGAAACAACTTCTGGTAGCCAGCTAAAGTTCGCTGCACCCACACCAAGCAAAATACCCGCAACTGGTAAAACTGATACTGGAAGCATCAGAGCCTTACCAACTTTCTGCAGGTTTGCAAAAAGGTTTTTAAACATGTTTATGCTCCTGATTAAGTTATTAGAATTGTTTGGGTTCTAACGGCACACCCCCGTAGCCTAAATGTTAGCACCCAATGAAAATGTAACCACATATCGCATTATATTTTTCGCCTCTAAATATATCTTGATGCCACTCAAACTTTCTAGTTAGTAACGAAATTTTGTTTCAAAACAATAGACCGATCACAATGCGGGAGGGTGTAAACACTGCCAATCAATTAATATAACTCCATGTTTTATAATGACATTGTTAACAATACCATTAATTTCACAGAGTGAATAAAATTAGCGCACTTGTTATTTTTAGTAACAAAATTACAATTTTAACTTTCAAGCTTATTTTTTCAACAGATTAAGTAAACAAGGTAATAAGTTGTTAATTATCACGCTAACTTGATAAAAAATGCCGTCTTACACGCATTTCTCACGACAATTCAACTTTCCGTCGCAAAAAAAGATTTTGGTAATTTTCGGTCGTTTTTTCTTCAATTACTTTTAATGACAGACTTTTTAGCTGTGCAATATAAGCAGCAACCTCAACAACGTAGGCTGGCTGATTTTGCTGACCACGGTGTGGAACCGGCGCAAGATAAGGGGAATCAGTTTCAATCAGCAAGCGTTCCAAGGGCAGCGCCTTCACAACTTCTTTCAATTCTGTCGCTTGTCTAAACGTGACAATTCCTGAGATAGAAATATAAAAGCCAAGCTCCATAGCGGCTTGTGCAAAGGCAAGATCTTCAGTAAAACAATGGATAACACCACCGCACCTTTCTGCCCCACCATCACGGAGCATTTCAAGAGTATCAGCCCGGGCATTTCGTGTATGAATAATCAAAGGTTTGTTAAGGGCAACGGCGGTTTCAATGTGCTGTGAAAACCGTAACTTCTGTAACTCAGCCGTTTCCGGCTGATAGTGATAATCTAGCCCCGTTTCGCCAATCGCCACCACTTTGGGATGACTCGCGTATTGATGGAAGCGGGTCAATTCAAAATGACTTTCAACGTCAAGTGGATGAACACCACAAGAAGCATGAACATTATCAAAGGGCTGAATAAGCTCTAACATTGGTTCAAAAGAATCCAGCGTTACGCCAACAGAAAGCAATTGCTTAACATTGGCTTGACGAGCTTTTTCTACTACATCAGCAACATCGATATGGAGCGTATCGTAATCAAGTTTATCTAAGTGGCAGTGCGAATCTACAAACATGTTTTCTCATCATTAAAGTTAAATAGCCAATCGCTGATCAGTAGCTCGCTATTGAGCCCACTAAACGTCTTTAGTTCTTCCATTAAACGAGTTAATGCCTTGGTTTGGCGATAAAGTACTGGGTAGCTGATCTGTTTTGCTAATCGAAGGCTAATAGGAAGCTGCTGCTGTTCAACCACGCCAAATTGTACCTTTTGCGTATCGGTCAACATGGTCCACAACCAAGCCAAATATTGGGTAGGCGCCTCATTAATCTGCTTCACACAAGCGGAAATATCGGCACTGGCATCGGTTAAGCAATGAGCAATATTTTGCTCAAAAGCCTGATATTTTGCTAACTCTCCCGATTGAATAAACGCCAACGTATTTAGTGGTGAATAACCATTTAAATGCGCCACATAAGGAGGGACAGGTTGCGATGTCTGTTCACTTAACCAATGCGAGACTTGTTCACTGCTCGGTGGTGTCAGCACCGTTTTTTGACAGCGACTGATAATGGTTGGGAGTAATGGGTTGATACGAGAGGCGACAAGTAAGAAAAAACAATTGCGCCCCGGAGCTTCTAACGTTTTGAGCAGTGCATTCGCTGCTGATTCATTCATGGAATCGGCGGGATTAATAACGATAAAACGAGCACCAGAAAGCTGCGCCGATTCTTGAGCCAACTTATTGCATTGCCTAATTTGATCAACGGTAATCGCCTTCCCCTCTTTTTCAGGCGAGATCAGATGAAAATCAGGGTGACTACCAGACTTCATCAATTCGCAGCTATGACAAAACCCACACGCTTCTGAATGGCTATGAGAACACATCACTGCTGCACTCAACTTCTCAATGAGCCGTTCAGCGCCCAGCCCTGAGGGAGAAACGAGTAAGCTCGCCGCAGGGAACTGCTGGTTATTGAGGCTGGTTTGCCACTGAAGCCAATAGCCTGCTAACCAAGGATACAGATCATTTATCATCAATTTGTTACTCAATGTTTAGCCCTAGTTTCTCTCTAGCATATTGGTTTCTAGAAACTGGTTTAACGCTGCTTTGATAGAGAATGCCACCGCTTCTATTGTTTGTTCAGCATTAATCACGACCACGCTTTTATCTTCCTTAGCTAGGGCAAGGTAACGTTCACGCGTGCGCTCAAAAAAACCAATATCCATTTTTTCGATACGATCAAGCTCACCTCGGCCTCTTGCTCTTTCTAAACCGATGCTCGGATCTAGGTCCAAATAGAGAGTAAAATCTGGCTTAAAATCACCTAGCGTTACCTTTTTAAGGTTTTGCATCGTTTCTAGCGGAATTTGCCTCCCACCACCTTGGTAGGCTTGAGAGGACATATCATGGCGATCACCAACCACCCACGAACCAGCCGCAAGTGCAGGCTTAATCACATTTTCAACCAATTGAACACGAGCGGCGTACATTAATAACAGCTCAGTCATATCCTGAAGCACTTCACCTTCATGCTCTTCTTTGACTAAGGCGCGCATTTTTTCTGCTAAAACAGTCCCGCCCGGCTCACGAGTATGAGTGATATTTGTCACGCCGAACTCAATAAGTGTTTCTCTAATGGATTGAATAGCAGTGCTTTTTCCTGCGCCTTCTAAACCTTCTACAACAATAAATTTAGCATTCATGACTGGGTTCTTAACTGTTTTAAATAAGCGCGAACAGCGCGATTATGTTCATTCAATGTTTTAGAAAAAACGTGTCCACCAGAGCCACTGGCAACAAAATACAAATAATTGCTCTGCTCTGGGTTTAATGCCGCTTTGATTGAGGCTTCCCCCGCCATCGCAATAGGCGTAGGAGGTAAACCAAAAATAGTATAAGTATTAAATGGCGTCGGTGTTCTTAAGTCTTTTTTACGAAGATTACCATCGTAGGCATCGCCAAGCCCGTAAATGACCGTAGGATCAGTCTGTAGCCGCATCCGTTTATTGAGTCGATTGACAAAAACGGAGGCAATGCGCCCTCGCTCTGAAGCAATAGCCGTTTCCTTTTCAATAATTGACGCCAAAATCAACGCTTCATAAGGCGTTTTAATTGGCAGATTTGGCTGGCGATTGGCCCAATGTTGATCGAGTATTTTCTCAAGACGTCTATTGGCCCTTTTTAGGATCTCAAGATCGGTCGTTCCAAAAGGGAAATGATAAGTCTCCGCTAGAAACAATCCTTCAAGCTTTTGCTGCTCAATGCCTAATTTTTGGGCAATGTCGGCTTCTGCCAAATCAGCTATCGTGTTTGTCACGCCTTCGGTTTGTGCAAGCAGAGATCGCCACTCATTAAAGCGGCTCCCTTCGACAAAGGTAATAGAGAACTGATGCTCTTTACCGGATATCACGTCACTTAAGAGATCGATCAATCGATCTCCGGGTTGTACTTGGTAAGTTCCCGCCTTAATTTTGGTTATTTCAGGATGCAGACGTCGCACTAACTTGTACATCGAAAAATCCGTTATCCATTTTTTCTCATTCAACAGCGTTAATACGCCATTAAGGCTCGTACCTGATTTTATGGTCACGACTTGCGATGAAGGAAGCGATAGAGGCTGTTCTAAATAAGCATCTACCTGTCGCTCAATGTAGAAATATCCAGCTCCAACGGCGATAATGATCAGTAGTAATACAACGAGAATTCGATTAATCACGAGTTAAAACGCTCCTGAAAATAGCGTGTTATTTTACCAATAGGGAAAATCGTATTTGCAATTGCCGTGACAGGCGCAACGCCTAATAAGGAGTTAGTAATAAACACTTCATCTGCCGACAATAACTCTTCTAATGAGAATGCTCTCACCTCAACCTTGAGATCGGTAGCCGCCGCCAATAATACACGACGAATAACCCCAGCTACGCCTGCATTGTCTAAGCTTGGCGTACATAACCTACCCCCTGACACCCAAAAAATATTTGCAACCGTAGTTTCTATGACATGCTCATTGATGTCTAGCGCGATGCCGTCAGCGTACCCTTTTACATCCATCTCTGACTTTAATAAGACTTGTTCTAGTCGATTGTTATGTTTGTGACCCGCCAATAATGGCGAGAGTCCCATCCGCTGTTGGCAAACACCAAGCTCGATACCATCAGCTATCCACTGAATATAATGGGCTGGGTACTCAAAGGTACTGATAGTGACTTGAGAATCGCCAACGTTAGCAGGGCTATAACCCCGACCACCTTGTCCGCGGCTAATATGAATTTTCACACCGGATTTTGCGGTACTAGGAACGATCGTTGAGAGCCAATGTTCAACTTGCCGCCAATCAGGGGCGGGAATAGCTAAACACCGCAAACAAGATTCCATGCGTTCAACGTGCATATCCCAATATTGAAGCTCACCAGCGCAAACGAGAATCGTTGTGAAGCAACCATCCCCATACTGAAAAGAGCGATCAGTAAGAGATAGAGTGTCACTAGGTTGTCCATTTACCCAAAACATCGTGCTTACCCCACAAAAAGAAACGGCTCAATGCTAAGCATCAAGCCGTTCAAACTCAAGTGTCACAACCACAATCATTAGATTTTTTTGAAAATCAACGAGCCGTTCGTACCACCAAAACCAAAAGAGTTACAGATTGCATATTCCATACCTTCCACTTTGCGGGCAGTGTGTGGAACAAGATCAATGCCTAAACCTTCTTCTGGATCATCAAGGTTAATGGTTGGTGGAACAATTTGGTCAACTAATGACATAACGGTGATAATGGCTTCAACAGAACCAGCCGCGCCTAGCAAATGACCAGTCATAGATTTAGTAGAAGAGACAAGAACTTGTTTCGAACCTTCTTCACCTAAAGCGCGCTTAACACCTTTAATTTCCGCAACATCACCAGCTGGAGTCGAAGTACCATGCGCGTTGACGTAACCGATTTGAGTACCTGTTACGCCCGCATCACGCATCGCGGCTTCCATCGCTAACGCACCGCCTGAACCGTCTTCGCTTGGTGAAGTCATGTGATAAGCATCACCAGACATACCAAAGCCAACTAACTCAGCGTAAATCTTCGCACCGCGTGCTTTAGCATGTTCATATTCTTCAAGAACCATAACACCCGCACCATCGCCTAGAACAAAGCCATCACGGCCCTTGTCCCAAGGACGAGACGCTTTTTGCGGTTCATCATTACGCGTAGACAATGCTTTTGCTGCGCCAAAACCCGCCATGCCAAGTGGTGTCGATGCTTTTTCTGCACCACCTGCCACCATCGCATCGGCATCACCGTATGCAATCATACGTGCCGCATGGCCAACGTTATGTAAACCTGTTGTGCATGCAGTAGAAATAGCGATATTTGGACCACGAAGACCACGCATGATAGACAAGTTGCCTGAAACCATGTTGACAATCGTTGAGGGTACAAAGAACGGGCTCACTTTACGTGGGCCTTTTTCTACCAAGGCATGATGGCCAGTTTCAATCAAATCAAGACCACCAATACCAGAGCCGATAGCAACACCGATTCTTGGGGCATTTTCTGGAGTTACTGTGATACCAGAATCATTAAGTGCTTGGATACCCGCCGCAATACCGTACTGGATAAAGAGATCCATCTTACGGGCATCTTTTTTAGACATATACTCTTCGCAGTTAAAGTCTTTGACTAGACCTGCAAAACGAGTTGAAAAATTGGTGGTATCAAAATGTTCGATATTAACGATACCGCTTTGACCAGCTAGCAGGGCTTTCCAAGAAGATTCTACAGTGTTGCCTACCGGTGACAACATACCCATGCCAGTGACAACGACACGACGCTTGGACACGATCATATTCTCCGGAGTTGAAAAGTTCTATGAGAGGTATAGAAGAGTTAGAAAAACTCAGGCGGCCAGAGGGCCGCCTGGGGAGAGATATTACTGAGCGCTGTTTACGTAGTCGATTGCAGCTTGAACAGTAGTGATCTTCTCAGCTTCTTCATCTGGAATTTCAGTATCGAATTCTTCTTCTAGAGCCATTACTAACTCAACTGTATCTAGAGAATCAGCACCTAGATCTTCTACGAAAGAAGCTTCATTCTTTACTTCTGCTTCGTCTACACCTAGCTGTTCAACAATGATTTTCTTTACGCGTTCTTCGATGTTGCTCATGTTTTCTTTTCCTTTACAGATTTCGCCTAATGCGATGGTTCCGTAGTTTATTCTAACTAGGGAAAGTTGCAAGTGGGTCATTGCTGGTCAAACCACAATTTTACCGATTTTAACCGAAATTAAGACCATTTTTGACTTAAATCATGCACAAATGTTGCGCATATAGTTAGCAAGTTTTACACGTTGTTGACAATAGCAAAGCCTTTATTTCATCAATAACGTTCAAAAACCAACTTATACCATGTACATCCCGCCATTTACGTGCAAAGTTTCACCCGTAATGTAGGCAGCCTCTGGAGAAGCTAAAAATACCACTGCCGACGCAATTTCGCGTGGGTCGCCTAAGCGGCCAGCTGGCACTTGGGCTAGTGTAGCAGTACGTTGGTCATCATTCAGCGCTTTTGTCATATCTGTTTCGATAAAACCTGGCGCAACTGTGTTAACCGTCACACCACGAGATGCAACTTCACGAGCCATAGACTTAGTAAAGCCAATTACGCCCGCTTTTGCCGCTGCGTAGTTGGTTTGACCAGCGTTACCCATAGTACCGACAACAGAGCCCACATTGATGATGCGACCATTGCGCTTTTTCATCATGCCACGTAGCACCGCTTTCGATAAGCGGAAGATAGACGTTAAATTGGTATCAATAATATCTGACCATTCATCATCTTTCATGCGCATTAAGAGATTATCACGAGTAATCCCGGCATTATTCACAAGAATATCGATCACGCCAAACTCGTCATTGATGGTTTTCAGCGTCGCTGCGATAGATTCCACATCCGTCACGTTCAGCGCTAGGCCTTTACCATTATTACCAAGATATTCACTGATTGCCGCTGCACCGCTTTCGCTAGTAGCCGTGCCGATCACTGTTGCACCGCGTTCAACTAATAATTCAGCGATCGCTCGGCCAATACCACGGCTTGCGCCAGTCACGAGAGCAATTTTGCCTTCTAGGTTCATCATCTATTCTTTCCTTTGATTACTTAACGGCATCAAGTGAAGCAATGTCATTCACTACTGCTGATTCAAGCGATTTAATAATGCGCTTAGTCAGGCCTGTCAAAACTTTGCCTGGGCCAACTTCAAGCAGCTTTTCTATGCCTTGCTCATTCATCAACTGCACACATTCTGTCCAACGAACAGGGCTGTATAGTTGACGAACTAACGCATCTTTAATTTTGGCCGGATCAATTTCTGCTATTACATCCACATTGTTGATAACCGGAATTTGTGGTGCATTAAATTCAATCGATTGTAATGCAACCGCTAACTTGTCTGCTGCTGGCTTCATTAAAGCACAGTGAGAAGGAACAGAAACTGGCAATGGCAGCGCGCGCTTTGCTCCGGCCTCTTTGCATAACTGACCTGCACGTTCAACCGCATCTTTGTTGCCTGCGATGACAACTTGGCCTGGCGAGTTAAAGTTAACTGGTGAAACCACTTCACCTTGAGCAGCTTCTTCACACGCTTTTGCTATCAGCTCATCATCAAGACCGATAATAGCCGACATCGCACCTACACCTTCCGGAACGGCTTCTTGCATTAACTGACCACGCAGCTCTACTAATTTGATGGCTTGCTTAAAGTCAACTACACCTGCACACACCAGTGCGGAATACTCACCCAAGCTATGGCCAGCAAGCAAGGCTGGCTGCTCTAAACCTAGGCTTTGCCATAACCGCCAAAGGGCAACAGAAGAAGCGAGTAATGCCGGTTGAGTACGAGAGGTTTGGTTAAGATCTTCTACTGGGCCATTTTGTACCAATGCCCATAAATCATAACCCAGCACTTCAGAAGCTTCGGCAAATGTCTGTTGAATGACATCATACTGCTGACCAAGTTCCGCAAGCATACCAACTGATTGCGAGCCTTGACCTGGAAATACGATAGCAAACTTGCTCATTGTTTGTTTCCTTAAGTAAAAACAAGAGGTTGAACCAACCCCTTAAAATAAAAATCTATCCGCTTAAAACTTAACGAGTGCCGAGCCCCAAGTAAAACCACCACCGAAGGCTTCAAGCAATAACGTTTGACCACGTTGAATTCGACCATCTCGCACGGCTTCATCGAGCGCGGTTGGGACGGTAGCAGCAGACGTATTACCATGGCGATCAAGCGTTATGACAACTTGGTCAAGTGACATCGATAGTTTTTTCGCGGTCGCGGAAATAATGCGATAGTTAGCTTGATGAGGCACTAACCAATCTAATTCTGATTTGTGCATGTTATTGGCAGCAAGCGTATCTTTAACAAGCTTAGAGAGTTGCGTCACAGCCACTTTAAAGACTTCATTACCCGCCATATAGAGCCATTTATCAGCATCACCACCACGCTCTGGAACAGGTAAACTCAAGAGCTCGCCAAACTCACCATCAGAATAGATATGAGTCGACAAAATTCCTGGCTCTTCACTTGCACCAATAATGACGGCGCCTGCGCCATCACCAAATAAAATGATTGTCGAGCGGTCTGTTGGATCGCAGGTTTTAGACAAGGCATCAGCACCAATGACAAGAATGTTTTTACACATACCCGATTTGATGTGTTGATCTGCAATCGATAATCCATAGACAAAGCCTGAACAGGCAGCCGCTAAATCAAAAGCAGGACATCCTTTGATACCAAGCTTACCTTGCACCTGACATGCCGCCGAAGGAAATGCATGGCTACTACTGGTTGTTGCAACAATAATCAGATCAATATCGTTTTTATCAATGCCGGCCATTTGAATGGCATTTTGCGCTGCATAGAAAGCCATATCCGCAACGGTTTCATTCTCCGCGCAAATGCGGCGCTCACGAATACCAGTACGGGCAATAATCCACTCATCGCTTGTCTCTACCATTTTCTCTAAATCTGCGTTGGTACGCACCTGAGATGGCAAGTAGCTGCCAGTACCTAAAATTTTGCTATACATGAAGACTAATAATGCCTCTCGAGTAAAACCGCTTCCAAACGATCGCTTATACGGCTGGGGACTTGTCGTTTGACCTCGTGTACCGCTTCGGAAATCGCATTCACGACGGCGAGTACATCAGCACTTCCATGACTTTTTATGACAATGCCGCGCAATCCTAACAAACTTGCGCCGTTATACTGGTCGGGGTTCAATGTTTTTAGTTCAGTAAATAATGAAGAAAACAGTTTTCGTGCAATCCAACCCTTTATGGATGAGCCCAAAAGTTGGCTTTTTAACTTATCAATAAAGAGTTGTGCTGTGCCTTCACATGCTTTCAGGCAAACATTACCGACGAAACCATCGCAAACAATCACATCAGCGACATCATCCAACAACTGATTACCTTCGATATAGCCGATATAGTTGACGGCCTGAGTTTGATTCAGCATTTCAGCGCAACGCTTCACTAAATCATTCCCTTTAATCTCTTCCGCACCAATATTAAGGATGGCAACTTTTGCAGAACGGCCTAAATGCTGTTCGGCCAGCGCACTCCCCATGACAGCAAATTGAAACAGAGAATCTGCATCACTTGATACGTTCGCACCCAAATCCAGCATCCAAGTGCGTTGACCTGAAGCCGTCGGCAATGCCGATACTAACGCAGGACGATCAATGCCGGGCAGCAATTTCAAACGAAAACGAGATAACGCCATGAGCGCACCCGTATTACCACCACTGACACAAGCATCAGCACCGCCATCAGAAACTAGGTCAATTGCGATGCCCATTGAACTTCCAGCACTATTGCGTAAGGCCAGAGAAGGTTTTTCGGAATTAGAAATAACGCGGTCACTGTGCAAAATACTCAAGCGAGTATTAAGTTCATAACCTAATTGAGATAATTGATGTGTGATCAAGACTTGATCACCAACGAGGATCACTTTGAGCTCTGGGAAATGCGACAGTGCCTGCACGGCGGCAGGCACTGTTACGCGAGGACCGAAATCCCCGCCCATTGCATCAAGTGCAACGGTTAAATATTGCAAAGGTCAACCTTACTTGCTGATAACCTTTTTGCCACGGTAATAACCGTCAGCAGTCATGTTGTGACGTAGGTGAGTTTCACCTGAAGTCGCATCTACAGATAGTGCAGATGTAGTTAGCGCATCATGTGAACGACGCATGCCACGACGTGCGCGTGATTTTTTGCTCTTTTGTACGGCCATTGACCCTACTCCTTTGTCTTAACCTATAACGAATTATCGTTTTAAGTTTTTTAAAACATCAAATGGATTCGGCTTTTCTTCCGCTAGTTCTTCTGGAAGTTCACCAAATACTAAATTGTCTGAATTAACGCTACATTCCGCTCTATCGTGCATTGCTACTTGTGGCAGATTAATGATGAACTCGTCTTCAACTAATTGTACAAGGTCGATCTCACCGTACTCATTCGGATCTACCAAATCGTACTCTTCCGGTGCGTCTTCATCCGTTTTACTCCCCAAATAAGGAGTATACTTGAATTGGACTTCGCACTCATGTGCGAAAACCTTGTTACAGCGTTGACACTCTAAATCGACAGAGATGTTAGCTTTACCAGAGATAACAACTAGTCGCTGTTCATCAAGCCCAAATGACAATGAGACTTGTGCGTCGCGTTTAACGCCTGCGACTGATTCTTCTAAACGCTTAAAAAGACTGAGTTGGATGATACCATCACAATCAAGTCGTTTTTGAGCTGCTTTAGCCGGATCAATCGATCGCGGTATTTTTACCTTTTGCATAGGGCGCGAATATTATCTTCCAAATCGGTTTTAGTCAAAGAAAAAGGCAAAAAAGTTCGTTTTTTCCCCTTTCCACTGAGAGAATTATGTACAGCATGTCTGATTGATATATGCTGCGGTAAAATTCGCAGCAATTCTAAATCAAAATGCAAAATTACCAACTAGTTTTAGCATCTACTTCGCCGTTTCGGCAGCAATTACTTAAAAAGCTGGATTTACCTTTTGTTACCTGCTCGCCTAATTGCGACGAAACTCCGTTACCTGGTGAGCCCGCACAAGATCTGGTGACTCGTTTAGCGGAAACGAAAGCAAGATCTTGCCATCCAAACCAACCCAGTTTAGTCATCGGTTCTGATCAAGTTTGCGTGATTGACGGTG
Source organism: Vibrio sp. B4-6 (assembly GCF_963888245.1). Lineage (NCBI taxonomy): Bacteria > Pseudomonadati > Pseudomonadota > Gammaproteobacteria > Vibrionales > Vibrionaceae > Vibrio > Vibrio sp. B4-6. The sequence continues at coordinate 481,804 of NZ_CAWPIM010000011.1, read as the reverse complement.
AGATTATTGGCAAACCTCATACTCAAGAACAAGCCATTAAACAGTTACTCAGACAAAGTGGAAAAGCCATCACTTTTTATACTGGGCTTGCGGTTTACAACTCCGTCTCCCGCCAATGCACGGTCACCGTAGAACCCTTCACGGTTCATTTTCGCTCTTTATCTACCGAGATGGTGACGGCTTACGTGGCAAAAGAACAGCCACTACAGTGCGCAGGCAGCTTTATGTGTGAGGGCCTAGGCATTGTACTTTTTGAACGTTTAGAAGGTGATGACCCTAATAGTTTGGTTGGGCTACCATTAATTAAGCTAGTCTCAATGCTTGAGTCTCAAGGCATTACCGTTTTAGGATAATGATTAACAGTGAGCGCCTTGATCCGCGCTCACTTTTATACCATGACTTCGACCATTACTTTATGTTTCTACTCGTTACCGAATAGAAGCTGGCCTTAAGCGTTTCTCAATTTGACTAATGCTTGCTCTAGTTGAGTATCGAGTGGTGCATTAATGTCCATTAACGCCTCTGTCGAAGGGTGAATAAAACGAATATTGGCCGCGTGTAAGAATAATCGGTCAATGCCAAACTGTGCGGTATATGCGTCAAAACGGCGGTCACCATAACGATCATCCCACGCAATCGGGTGCCCTGTATACTGAGTATGAACGCGGATCTGATGAGTACGGCCAGTGATCGGACTGGCTTGCACCAAAGTTGCTTGTGCAAACTGTTCAAGGATCTTAAAGCGCGTTTCCGATGCTTTACCGTTTGGATTGACTCGCACAATGCTGTTCACTTCATTTTTCAATAGTGGCGCATTCACGACTTTACAGCTGCTTTTCCATTGCCCCATAACTAAAGCAAAGTAATATTTTTGAATCGTTTTTTCTCTAAACTGGGCTTGGAGATGGCGCAGTGCGGAGCGCTTTTTAGCCACTAATAAAATGCCCGACGTATCGCGATCGATACGGTGCACCAATTCCAAAAAGCGAGCTTCTGGGCGCAATGCCCGCAGCGCTTCAATTGCGCCAAATTTCAAACCACTCCCACCATGAACAGCCGTACCGGAAGGTTTATTCAGAATAAGTAAGTGCTCATCCTCAAAAATAATGCAGTGTTCTAGCTCGGCGACTTTACTCAATTTGGTATTGGGTGTGTTGCTCTCTTGATCCGACTGTTCGAGAGTCACTGGTGGTATTCTCACCACATCACCAGCCGATAACTTATATTCTGCTTTGATGCGTTTTTTATTTACACGAACCTCTCCTTTGCGCAGGATTCGGTAAACCATACTTTTGGGAACGTTTTTTAATTGGTTACGCAAAAAATTGTCAATGCGTTGACCAGCCATATCTTCATCGATATCGATGAGCTGGACTTGGGTTCTAATTTCACTCATGGGCGCCATTGTACCACTGTAAATTGTTTAAATTCACATTTTCTTCGCCCCAAAAAAGAATATTTTCATCTGCTGTTTAATGGCAAATTGGCGAGAATTACACCAATTGAAATGTGACTGTGGATAAAATTAAATATTACCCATTACAATTCTTACTTTAACAACTAAAACTCTTTGATAAACATTAAATTAGCCATCTAACTTTTAGACCTATTCTCATTTTTTTGACCTGTTCATAACAAAGCAGATTGCTGTGTTTACCTGTCACTGCTATAGTTCACAGCTGCAATGAATGATTCGGTGATTTTTTATTCTTTACCGTCCATTTTTGAGCAAAATAGTGAGTAGACTGCTAAGCGTCAATGTGCTGCACATGGCGTAAGACACTATTGAGCGAAGCTATCTTGTTGCTCTACTCATCGTCATTTCATGTTGAGTATTTTCCGCCAATACGCGGATCGCAGGCAATCGTGTGCGTGCGATAACTGAAGTGCCCTAGAGCATCCCCTCCAGCCGGGAGGCTGCACCTTTTAGTCATGGGATCTGGCACCGTGAAAACGAAACCCAGCAACAAGTCCAATAATCAAAACTAAAGAAAGATAACGAGATTTTTAAATGAAAAGAATGCTAATTAACGCAACTCAAAAAGAAGAGTTGCGTGTCGCGCTGGTTGATGGCCAACGACTTTTTGATCTAGACATCGAAAGTCCAGGGCATGAATCTAAAAAGGCGAACATCTATAAAGGACGTATCACCCGTGTTGAACCGAGTTTAGAAGCTGCATTTGTTGATTACGGCGCTGAACGTCACGGTTTCCTTCCTCTCAAAGAAATTGCCCGCGAATACTTCCCTGATGGCTACACTTACCAAGGCCGTCCAAACATCAAAGAAGCGCTTAAAGAAGGCCAAGAAGTTATTGTCCAAGTTGAAAAGGAAGAACGAGGCAGCAAAGGCGCTGCGTTGACCACTTTCATTTCTCTTGCTGGTAGCTACCTAGTTCTTATGCCAAACAATCCTCGTGCCGGTGGTATTTCACGCCGTATCGAAGGCGATGAGCGTACCGAATTAAAAACCGCATTGAGCAGTTTAGAGCTTCCTCAAGGCATGGGCCTTATCGTTCGCACTGCAGGTGTGGGCAAAAGTGCGGAAGAGCTAGAGTGGGACTTAAACGTTTTGCTCAATCACTGGAGCGCAATCAAACAGGCTTCCGATTTGCGTCCTGCACCGCTACTTATTCACCAAGAGAGCAACGTCATTGTACGCGCAATTCGTGATTATCTGCGTCGTGACATTGGTGAAATTCTAATTGATAGCAACACAATTTATGAACGTGCCCTTGAGCACATTCGTTTGGTGCGTCCTGATTTCGTGAGTCGTGTAAAAAAATACGACGGTGAAGTACCCCTATTTAGCCATTACCAAATTGAAAGCCAAATCGAATCAGCTTTCCAGCGTGAAGTGCGTTTGCCTTCTGGTGGCTCTATTGTTATCGACCCAACCGAAGCATTGACCTCAATTGATATCAACTCTGCTCGTGCAACAAAAGGCGGCGATATTGAAGAGACGGCGCTTAACACCAACTTAGAAGCAGCCGATGAAATTGCTCGCCAATTACGTCTGCGCGATTTGGGCGGATTAGTGGTTATCGATTTCATCGATATGACTCCTGTTCGTCACCAACGTGAAGTAGAAAACCGTTTACGCGATGCTGTACGCCTAGATCGTGCTCGCGTACAAATTGGCCGAATTTCACGTTTTGGCTTGTTAGAAATGTCGCGTCAGCGCTTGAGCCCATCACTTGCCGAAGCAAGTCACCATATCTGCCCACGCTGCTCTGGTACCGGAGTGGTTCGTGATAATGAATCTCTTGCGCTCTCTGTTTTACGTCTCATTGAAGAAGAAGCACTAAAAGATAATACCGCTCAAGTTATGGCGGTGGTTCCCGTTCCTATTGCATCTTATCTACTCAATGAAAAACGTCGCTCAATCAATCATATTGAACGCATTCAAGAAGTCGAGATCACCATTGTCCCTAACTCTGAAATGGAAACGCCTCATTTTGAAGTGATCCGTGTCCGTGAAGGGGAAGAGCAAGAAATACTCTCTTACTTAGTGCCAATGAAACTAGAAGCACTGAAAGAAGCAGAAGGTAAAGAAAGCTCAGATATCGATTTCAAACCAAAACGCATTGAAGAACCAGCGTTGAAAGGGTTTGCTGCTCCAGCACAAACTATTCCAGCTCCAACACCTAAAGCAGAGGTAGCGGTTCCAGTCAAAGAGATCGCTGTTGAACCAGGTAAACCAGGTCTATTTGGCCGCATCGTTAAAGCTCTTGGTAGCATCTTCTCAACCACCACGGAAGAGGTGAAAACTGAGGAAGAGCAACAAAAACAAGAAAACGAACGTAGCCAAGCACCACGCCAGCGTCGTGATCGAAATGACCAACGTCGTCGTAACGGACGCGGTGAAAATGTTAATCGCGACAACACAAACCGTGACAGAAACAAACGTAAACCTGTCAATACCTCTGCTCTTGTTGAAGAAACACAAGACAAAGAAATTGTTGCTACCAACGAGCCTCGTAAGACACAAGCTCGCAAGCCAAAACAAGAGCGCCGCAACAAGCGTGATGACAGCAAATCTGAAAAGTTAGCGGAGCAAGGGCTACAACTTGCGGCTGAAGCGCAAGCCGTTACCTTGACAGCGAATGAAGATAAAACGGAAGAGAAAACGGCAAAAGTCAAAGAGCGCCGTCAACGCCGTAAGTTAAACAAACAAGTTCGCGTAAAAGATCAAACCGCAGCTCAAGAACAACCACAACCAGAAGCTGAAATGTTGATCAATACAACCCCGGCAGCAGAGGTTATTGAAGCCGTAAAAGCTGAAACAGCACAATCTGTTGAGACATCGGTTGTTACACCAAACGACGACAATGAGAATGACGATCAAAATCAACGTCGCAATCGCCGCTCCCCTCGTCATTTACGAGCCAGTGGTCAACGTCGACGCCGTGGTCGTGATCGTCGCCCTAACCCATTCCGTTTACGCAAAGGTGGGGTTGCCTCTCCTGAGATGGCAATGGGTAAAGTGATGCCTCGCTATGACCTCTCTAAACCTGTGTATCAAGCACCGGTAACAGAGCAAGTCGCAGCGGTTGAACCTGTTCAACAAGTGGCAGATGTCGTAGATAACAATACCGAGATAACGTTAGGTGGTTTTGCTTTCCCTGAAATGGCAATGGGTAAGGTCATTATTCGCCACGAAGAGAACCAGAGCGTCGTTGAAGAACCTGTTACAGTCTCTTTGCAGGACGCTATTGAACCTCAAGTACCATCGACAGTGGTAACAGAATCGGTTTCAGTCACAGAATCGGTCACTGTAGAAGCCGTTATTTCAGAGCCAGTGATCGCAGAAGTTGTTATTGAAAAGACTACCGCTATTGAGCTCGTTGTCGAAGAAAAAGCCACGACAGAGAAAGTACCAACATTGAAGGTTGAAGCAGTAACTAAGGCACCTGAAGCCGTATTACCTAAAACAATCAAAGCGCATGCATTCTCTCCGATGACCAAAGCCTCAGGCTCTTTATTGCTCAAAGAGATTGAAATCGTATCAGCACCTTTCCATGCTGAACGAATTGCAACTCGTGCAGCAGGCAGCCAGTCAGCGCAAAGTCAAGCTGGTGCGGCAATGACTAAACCACAGTATTAATCTCTGAACCGAGTTTAAATACCATTAAAGGGCTGCATTCGCAGCCCTTTTTATATTCCGCTTGCCCAATATCTCTGCATCTCATAGCATTGCCTCTTTCTTGTCACTCAAAATGGACTTCCATGACTTGGATCTTATTCACCCTTCTGGCCGCGTTCATGCAATCTTGGCGCAATGCATTCCAAAGTCGCTTAGCAACTGAGGTCAGTACTACTGGTGTTACCCTTGCCCGCTTTCTTTGGGCTGGCCCTATCGCGGCTCTGTATCTCATCACTTTGTATCATTTCATACCCTCGAAATTACCTACATTGTCATTGACCTTTATCGCTTTCATTATCGGCGCGTCATTGATGCAAATCATCGCGACTGCGCTCATGGTTAAGCTTTTTAAATTAAATAACTATGCTGTAGGTGCTGGGCTAGCCAAAAGCGAAGCCTTAGTTGCCGCTATTTTAGGGATGATTTTTTTTGGGACTCATTTGACAGGCTTGGGCTGGATTGGCGTCATCGTTGGTGGCATTGGTGTATTTTTGATGAGCACGCACGGCAATATTAAACAGCTTTCAATGCCAACTGTTTTACTGGGATTAAGTTGTGGTAGTGCCTTTGCACTCACTTCATTGTGGGTACGTGAAGCCAGCTTAGCACTTGGCTTACCCTTTCCACACAGTGCTGCTTGGGTATTATTGTTGGTCATTTCACTGCAGACTTTATTACTGCTAATTTACCTAATGGTGACCGACAACAACTCATTAAAACAATTATGGGTAAGACCTAAGCTAACGCTATTAACCAGCACAAGTAGCTGTCTTGGTTCTATTGGTTGGTTCAGTGCAATGTCTCTTCAAACCGTGCCTTATGTAAAAACTTTAGGCCAAATTGAGATCTTTTTTACGATGTTAATTTCTATTTTTTGGCTAAAACAATCGGTGAAAATTAAAGATGGGCTGGGGCTTGTTCTAGTCGCAATTGCCGCTATCTTAGTCATGTGGGGATAAATCCCATCCACGCTTTGATGATGAAGTTACTCGATACAAAAAAAGCCTCACCAGACGGTGAGGCTTTATCTTTTCCCGATAGAGATTGTTTCGTGCTAGCGAAAATCTCTCAATAACTCAGCTTACTTTTTCTTTGCTGGCTTTTGGTCATCTTTCTTCTTGATAACGGTAGTGCCTTCGAAAGTTTCACCTTCAACAAACGCTGTACCATAGTAAGCCGCAAGAAGTACTTCTTTTAGCTCAGAAATCAGTGGGTAGCGTGGGTTTGCACCAGTACATTGGTCATCAAACGCTTCAACTGATAGCACGTCAACTTTTGCGAGGAAATCCGCTTCATTCACGCCAGCCGCTTGGATAGATAGCGGGATGTCGAGATCTTTCTTCAGCTCTTCCAACCAAGTCAGTAGACGTTCAATCTTCTGAGCAGTACGGTCGCCCGCTTGGCTCAAGCCTAAGTGGTCAGCCACTTCAGCGTAACGACGGCGTGCTTGTGGACGGTCGTATTGAGAGAACGCAGTTTGTTTGGTTGGGTTATCATTCGCGTTGTAGCGCACAACGTTAGAGATAAGCAATGCGTTAGCAAGGCCGTGCGGGATGTGGAACTCAGCACCGATCTTGTGCGCCATAGAGTGACATACACCTAAGAACGCGTTAGCAAAAGCAATACCTGCGATAGTCGCTGCATTGTGCACTTTTTCACGAGCAATTGGGTCTGCTGCGCCATTTTTGTAGCTTGATGGTAGGTACTCTTTCAGCATCTTAAGTGCTTGTAGAGCTTGACCATCAGAGTATTCGTTCGCAAGAACAGATACATAGGCTTCAAGAGCGTGAGTCACAGCATCGTAACCACCAAATGCCGTTAGAGACTTAGGCATATTCATCACAAGGTTCGCATCAACGATAGCCATGTTAGGTGTTAGCTCATAATCCGCTAGTGGGTATTTAGCACCTGTTTTGTCGTCTGTTACAACGGCAAATGGTGTGACTTCTGAACCTGTACCTGAAGTAGTCGTGATACAAACCAATTCTGCTTTTTGACCCATTTTAGGGAACTTGTAGATACGTTTACGGATATCCATAAAGCGCATTGCAAGCTCTTCAAAGTGAGTTTCTGGGTGCTCATACATAACCCACATGATCTTCGCCGCATCCATTGGTGAACCACCACCAAGTGCTAGAATCACGTCTGGTTGGAAACTCTTCATTGCTTCAGCGCCTTTCTCTACGACAGATAGAGTTGGATCAGCTTCTACATCAAAGAATGTTTGAACTTCCATACCGTTTGACTTCAGCAGAGTCACTACGTCGTCTGCATAACCGTTGTTGAATAGGAAACGGTCAGTAACTAGGAATGCGCGTTTTTTGCCTTCAAGATCGCTCATAGCGATTGGAAGGCTACCACGACGGAAGTAAATTGACTTAGGTAGTTTATGCCACAACATGTTTTCAGCTCGCTTCGCAACAGTTTTCTTGTTGATTAGGTGCTTAGGACCTACGTTCTCAGAAATCGAGTTACCACCCCAAGAACCACAACCTAGCGTTAGAGATGGTGCAACGTTAAAGTTGTAAAGGTCACCGATACCACCATGAGTGGTTGGGATGTTTACAAGAATACGCGCCGTCTTCATTTTGTCACCAAAGTAACGGATACGGTCTGCATTAACGTCTTGGTTAGTGTATAGACCAGAAGTGTGGCCGATACCGCCGATTTCTACCATTCTTACTGCTTGTTCTACCGCGTTCTCGAAAGAAGTCGCGCGGAACATGCCAAGTGTTGGAGAAAGTTTTTCATGTGCGAATTCATCGTCATAAGAAACTTCGCCAATACCTTCACCGACAAGGATTTTAGTATCTGCTGGAACTTTAACGCCCGCCATTTCAGCGATGGCTGTTGCTGGTTGGCCTACGATTTTCGCATTTAGTGCGCCATCGATAAGCAGTACCTTACGTACTTTGTCTGCGTCTGCTTTACTTAAAACATGCGCTTTATGGCTCGCGAAACGTTCTTTTACTTCGTCATACACTTCGTCCATAACGATAACCGCTTGCTCAGAAGCACATACCACACCGTTATCGAATGTTTTAGACATAAGAACAGAAGCAACTGCACGTTTGATGTCTGCCGTTTCGTCGATTACAACTGGAACGTTACCTGCACCTACACCGATTGCTGGTTTACCTGACGAGTAAGCTGCTTTCACCATGCCAGGACCACCTGTTGCAAGGATAAGTGCAATACCTTCGTGCTTCATTAGCGCGTTAGATAGCTCAACTGAAGGTTGATCAATCCAGCCGATGATATCTTTTGGCGCGCCAGCTGCAACTGCTGCATCTAACACGAGTTTAGCTGCATCGTTAGTTGAATTTTTCGCACGTGGGTGTGGCGAGAAGATGATACCGTTACGAGTCTTCAAAGAGATGAGAGATTTGAAGATTGCAGTAGAAGTAGGGTTAGTGGTTGGAACGATACCGCAGATGATGCCTACAGGCTCAGCGATAGTCATCGTGCCTAGGTTTTTATCTTCTTCAAGAATGCCACACGTTTTTTCGTCTTTGTATTTGTTGTAGATGAACTCAGACGCAAAGTGGTTCTTGATTACTTTATCCTCAACAATACCCATGCCTGATTCCGCTACCGCTTGTTGCGCTAGAGGGATACGAGCTTGGTTAGCTGCTAATGATGCTGCGCGGAAAATTTTATCTACTTGCTCTTGAGAGTAAGTAGAGAATTCTGCTTGAGCCGCTTTAACGCGCGCTACTAGAGCATCAAGTTCAGCTAAATTAGTTACAGGCATAATGGATCTCCTAAAAATAGAAAAATGTTAAAAACTCTTTATTAAGTTTGCAGCTTTGTGTTTTTGTTTTTCTCAACAGCTTAAACAATGACAGACTTAGTAAATTGCTTTCAGGACTGAGTATAATATTTCAGAGTGTGAAAAAAATTGACTCAGATCAGTTCTCAAAAACTAATTACCCAATTAGGGGTAACCACCCTACAAAACCGCCTACAAGACACTGAAAACAAACAAAAAACATATAGATAATTAAATGAATAAAAAACATTTACTTAAACAACGAAAACTATAAAAACTACAACAATCTGTAAAAAAGTTTCATTTTTGAGCGATAGATGAATGAACACACCTCATTTTACGTGCTACTGAGAGTATATCGACTCTCACTTTTACCACCAGCTAGGAGCACTAATTTTATTAAAAATGTGCAGATGTTAACAGTTGAGCAAAAAACAACACCACTCACATACATTAGAAAAACAATTGTAAAACGTTTTCTTCATTGAATTAGTTTTTTTCAGCAATAAAACCCCAATCGCTTTAGTTTTTTTCATTCGTGCTATCCTTTGCTTTCGCTTACATTAGCCACGTAATATTTCATCGAAATGATCCATTAGAGATAAATGCCATGCAAACCTTTGAGTTAGCCATTTTCCTGCAGTTTTTCTTAGGCCTTGTAGCCGCTGTGAACCCCGTGGGGATTATGCCAATATTTGTCTCTCTCACTGGGCATATGACGCAAGAAGAGAAACACAAAACGGCGGCTACAGCGAATATTGCTGTGGCAATAATTTTGATTACCGCACTGCTTGCTGGGCAGATGTTACTGGATATGTTTAGTATCTCTTTAGATTCGTTTCGAGTAGCTGGTGGCCTATTGCTGCTGAGCATCGCGTTTTCGATGATGAGCGGTAAATTGGGTGAAGATAAACAAAACAAACAAGAGAAATCTGAATACATTAGCCGTGAACAAATTGGGGTTGTGCCACTCGCTATGCCTTTAATGGCAGGACCGGGTGCCATCAGTTCAACCATAGTGTATGGCTCTCGCTACCCAAGCATGTTCGATACCGTGGGCATTATAATCACTGTGGTGTTATTTAGTTTAAGCTCTTGGCTGCTGTTTCGCTCAGCGCCCTATATTGTCCGCTTCTTAGGTCAAACGGGTATCAACGTGATTACGCGGATCATGGGTTTGATACTCGGCGCACTCGGTATTGAGTTTATTGCCAATGGGCTCAGAAATTTATTTCCTGGCCTTGCATAACCGCGGTTAACATCGTCACTGTTACTACAGACAAAAAGCATAAAAAAAGGGCGCTTTGCATAAAGCGCTCCTTTTGTATTTTTACTCAGGTAGTTTTAAACCGAGATCCATCTTTACTGTTTTTCAGCCAGAATGATCCGCAAAGTACGGCGAAGCGGCTCAGCAGCTCCCCACAATAATTGGTCACCCACCGTAAACGCATTTAAGAAATCATCACCCATAGACATTTTACGCAAACGTCCTACGGGAACTGACAAGGTACCAGTGACTTTGGCAGGGCTCAATTCACGTGCGGTAATATCGCGCTCGTTTGGAATAACTTTCACCCAATCATTGTGCGTAGCGATCATCTCTTCGATTTCATCAAGCGGAACATTTTTCTTCAGCTTGATGGTTAATGCTTGTGAGTGGCAGCGCATTGCGCCAATACGAACACAGGTTCCATCAATCGGGATCGGTGACGATTGAAGTCCCAGAATTTTATTAGCTTCAACGCCCGCTTTCCACTCTTCTTTGCTTTGACCATTGTCGCGTTTGACGTCAATCCAAGGGATTAATGAACCCGCTAGTGGTGCACCAAACTGCTCGGTAGGAAAAGAAGGTGATCGCATGGTTTCAGCCACTTTTCTGTCAATATCAAGAATTGAGCTCGATGGATTAGCCAATTCAGAGCTCACCGCATCGTTAATTACTCCCATTTGCGAGATCAACTCGCGCATATTTTGAGCGCCAGCACCCGAAGCTGCTTGGTAGGTCATTGCGCTCATCCACTCGACCAAACCTTTCTCATAAAGGCCGCCTAATGCCATAAGCATTAAACTGACTGTGCAGTTACCGCCCACAAAGGTATTGGTTCCTGAATGGATGCCGTGCTGAATTTGTGTCAAGTTGACCGGATCTAAAGTGATGATTGATTGTTTATCCATCCGTAAGGTAGATGCAGCATCAATCCAGTAACCTTTCCAACCCGATTGACGCAGAGCTGGGTACACTTTTTCAGTGTAGCTACCACCTTGACAGGTGATGATGGCATCTAATTGTTTGAGGCTATCAATATCGTAAGCATCTTGCAGTAACCCTGTATGATGATTGCCTTTCTTAGAAGGCACCGTTGGGGCAGGAATACCAATTTGAGATGTGCTAAAGAAAACCGGTTCGATCAAGTCAAAGTCATTTTCTTCAACCATACGCTGCATCAGTACAGAACCGACCATACCACGCCAACCCACTAAACCTACTCTCATCGCGCTCACTCTCCATGTATCTAAAATGAAAATTTATTGCTCCATCTATAAGTGGTTCAGCATAAAATCTCAAGACTTTCTTAGTAAAAGTGGTAACTTTTTCTTTCTGCGTAGCCAGTTTTGTAAAAAACACATTCAAGCCTAAAAATCACTCAACCGCACTATGATTCAGCATTCAATAATCAACGAAACGCTAAATAATCACGTTCTTGTTACACAAAAATCCCACACTACAAAACATTTCTAACCATTAAATTTAACTATTATCAACATTTAACATCGAAGATTAACCACTTGAACGACATAAATCACATCCGAGGTGTTTGATGTCGATATATTATGCTAACTATTGTAAAGTGCGATCGAACTCAATAAGGGCACCGTTCTGTCCTTAGATCATAAATCTGACAAGAGGCTCTTTTATGACGCAAGCCCCTCAACGCCTACCTAGCTTAATTCAAGTAATTATTGCTCTAGGCTTGTTTTTGTTACTCGCGTTTTCGTTTACAGCTCAACTCGATCTCCCTATCCAACTGGCCTTATACATTGGCTGGTTCATCATTATTGTGCTCGGTGTTCGTTTAGGTCACCAATATAAAGAATTAGAAAAAGCAGCACTGAATGGTATTTCTAATGGTTTAGGTGCCGTGTTGATACTTTTAGCTGTTGGCGCATTAGTTGGCACTTGGATCTCCGGCGGGATCGTGCCGACCATCATTTACTACGGTCTTCAAGCAATCCATCCTTCTATTTTCCTTCTTGCAACGATGATCATCTGTTCTCTCACCGCTTTAGCAACTGGAACCTCATGGGGTGCAGCTGGTACCGCGGGGATTGCCATGATGGGGATTGGTCAGGGTCTTGGCGTTCCAGCACCAATCACCGCTGGCGCAGTACTTTCAGGTTGTTACTTTGGTGACAAAATGTCGCCATTATCTGATTCCGTTATTCTGGCGTCTTCGATGTCTAACGTTGAAGTGATGGAGCACATTAAAGGTATGCTGCCGATAGCGCTTATCAGCTACGTGATCACGGGTATCATGTTTACCTTATTTGGTTTCCACTATGCGGGTAACGTAGACATGTCTCAAGTACAAAGCGTGATTGAGGCGATGGAACAGCAGTTTTACATTACCCCATACTCTTTTGTGCCAGTGCTGATTGTACTTGGCTTGCTTGCGATGAGAATGCCTTCGTTTCCTGTAATTAGCTTTGGTTCTTTGCTGGGCATTATTTGGGCTGTGATGATTCAAGACGTAGACTTCTTGCAAGCTTTCAATACCGCATGGGCACCTTACAATATTGAATCTGGCGTTGGCTTCATTGACTCAATCTTAAACCGAGGCGGCATGTCCTCTATGCTTGGTTCTGTTGCCGTGATTGTCTTTGGTCTCGGGTTTGGTGGATTGCTAGATAAAGTGGGTGTGCTTGAAACCATCGCAAAACTGTTTGAGCGCCGCGTGACAAGCGCAGGTTCACTGGCAACCAGTACTATTGGTACTGCATTTATGGGCAACGTTTTTGGCTCAGCCATGTATGTTTCACTCATCCTGACCCCTAAAATCTGTGCCAAGAACTATGACCGTTTAGGCTATCAGCGTAAGAACCTATCACGTAACGCTGAATTTGGTGGCACGCTCACCTCCGGTATGGTGCCATGGAGCGATAATGGCATCTACATGGCGAGCATTCTAGGCGTTGCAACGCTCTCATATGCCCCCTTTATGTGGCTAAGCTTTGTCTGTATTTTGGTGACCATTTTTACCTCTTACATGGGTTGGTTTGTTGATAAATGTGAACCTACTGCACCAGCAGACAGTGCTGAACAAGCACCGGTTCTCAACCAACAGTCAGCCTAGCAGAGTATTGCAAAGGTCATTGAACTAAAAAACCATTAAAAAGAGCTCAACTGAGCTCTTTTTTACTACAAGCAGAATCACCATTTAAAGCTGACACGATAGAACTGGCTTATCGTTTTCTTTGATCAAGGTAGTGTTGCGCACTGGCTATAGCGGCCGCTAATTGCGTCGTTAATAACTCCAATTGCTTCTCCGTAGGTCGTTGCTTCTGACTAAGTCGCAACTCTATTTCTGACGCTATCTGCTTGAGTGAACGGCAACCAAGATTGCCCGCGACGCCTTTCAGGCTGTGTGCTCGGCGCTGCGCCTCCTCCAAATCAGAATGCACCAATCTTTTCAATTCAGTTGCATCATGCTGATGATCTTGTATAAATACGCTCAACAGTAGAGTGACAGACTCAACATCGCCATTGAGAGTTATGAGCATGGATTCAATATCGATGGCCAAATCATCAGAAAGATCCGATGTTTCCACCTGTGGTTCTTCTGTAGACAAAACACGACTGGGATTTATCTCAGATGACGCATCCTCTTTCGCAGCGCTGGGAACTTTATTAACATGAGAACGAGTTAAAACTGATGACCGAAACATCAACCAACCCAGCAATAGCATAACACCACCACTTAACCCCGTGACAAGATAAGCATAGATGTTTAAAAGACGATGGTATTGGTTTTCAACATGGATAAGCTGATTGTAAATAGAGTGATTGATTAAATTGTCGACCAAACGTGCACCTTGGGCGTATTGATTCAGTAAATCAGACGCTTGTGCTAATGTCTGCTCTAACTCTTTTTTCTGAATGGCTGGTAAAGATTGCCCATCCATATAGAGTTTATCTAATGCTCGATAGATCCCCGGATTTTGCTCAGTGTCACTGAACATCGCTTCAAATACATAAGCGCCTAACACCACATACATTTGCTTGAGTTGTTCTGAATTAGTGGGATTATCGCGCAGCACTTGTAGGCGTTCAACCAAGGGTTGAATATTAAGCTCAATCGACAAATACGATTTGGTCAGTGTGATATAGCGATCAGTCACATGAAGCAATTGCTGAATATCTGGTCGCCATGAAAAATCTCGGTGCTCAACTTCCAGCTGTAGCCTAAGTGAATAGAGTAGCTGTACATTCAGCGCGATATCATTCGCTCGCGTCGAACGATAAGGCTCTTTAAAATAGAGTGAACTTTTAAGTTCTTCAACACTGTAATGTAACTCTTTCACCGCATGCATGGCTTGGTAGCTTAAATGGCTTTGCCAAAACACAAGACCAACGGAGATTAACCAACCAAACAGAATCACTCCATACGATCTCACGCTGAATCGTTTTGATTTCTTTTGCCCAAACACTGTGATTACCAATTTGTACTTGTAATTAATACAAGCATAAACCTAAAGTTTGGACCGTGCTGAGTTGTACATCGGGAGAAAAGACAAAAAAGAGAGCCATATCAAGCTCTCTTAGTGGTAAACGATTAACGCTGGCGCGTTAACTGTTCTCTTAAATTCGGTGGCGTGCCTTTGATGGTTAACGTGTCGCTTTCAGGATCATAAAAAATACGCTCTCCCAATAACAAGCTATCAAAGCTCACATTCAAACCGCCCCCTGCACCGACAAACTTGGTCAGTTTACGCACGGTAGAACGATCACCAGGAAAGCTCTCTTCCAGTTCATAGCCATGTGCCTGCGTATATTCGAAAAAACCCGTGCCGTCTTGGCTAGCAGGTAATTCACCAGACAACTCACGAATATGAACCTCTTCACCGGCTTTAATTTGCTCATTGCAGTAATCGTAAACCTGCTTCTTGTAACCGATCGCTTCATCTTTTTCTAGCTTAGAATCCGTGCAAAAATCCTGTACAGCTTGCATCAGTACTTGATTTTGCACTTTGGTATCTAACCCGACATCGGCTTGCAGAAAATCAAGAAAGAAATCCGACACTTTTCGACCAACGCGACCTTTGATATAGGCAAGGTAGCGGTTTGAGTTTTTGTCCGTTTCAAAACTTGAGAGGTCAAGACGCGCCGCGATATCCATTTTGTTGATATCAAGATAATCTGTCGCGCTAATGTCGAGCCCCTCTGTTACTTTCAAACTTTGGTTGAGAGGTAAAAGCCCAATAAATAGGTAATCAGTAGCCAGTGACTGATATTCGGCCATCACTAAGATCCCTTCATCAGCAAACGGATACTTTGATAATTCATCTTTCAGCCGTTGAGCACTGATTTGTGAAAAATCGTAAAAATCACGCTCACCTTGACGAAGTTCTTGCAACCAAGTTTGAAAATCACTGTCCGACTTAAACGAACCAAAACCTTTGCTCGCTTTCGAATTAAACACGCGATGCAACTCAGCCACTAAATTTTCGGCAGACGTATCATTATCTAAAGATTGAGAGCGGTATTTAACCACCAACTCATCTTGCTCGTTTTTGCTTAATTGGTGCAAAATCACGTTGGAAAGGTGAAGACTCATAGTGAAATTATCATCGTTCTGGTTTCAGTTGTAAGGCATTGTAGGTTATCATAAGCCGCTTTTACTATCATCATTAGAGTCTTTATGCCTATTACATCTAAATACAGCGACGAAAGAATTGAAAATATCCTGACAGAAGTTGCTGCCATCCTCGCTAAACATAGTGCTTCCCCTGAGCTTACTCTCATGATTGCGGGAAACATTGCAACGAATGTCTTAAACCAAAACGTTGCCGCTTCACAGCGTAAGGCGATTGCGGAAAAATTTGCTCAGGCATTGATGTCGTCTTTAGAAACTACTACTCACTAATAGAATGCATAGATAGAAAATCACATGGCAGATAGCGAAAATACATACGGTGAACGCGTATCACGGTTGGTTGGTTGGGGGCATTGGTTTGCTTTCTTCAATATCATTGCAGCAATGCTTATTGGTACTCGATATATCGTACAATCACCATGGCCTGAAACCTTGTTGGGGCAGTTTTATTTAGCTGTGTCTTGGGTCGGCCATTTTGGATTTTTGGTCTTTGCACTCTATCTGCTGGTTTTATTCCCTCTGACATTCATCATTCCGTCGCGCAAACTATTTCGCTTCGTGGCGGTCTGTTTTGCAACGTTAGGACTCACACTCTTATTAATCGATACCCAAGCTTATCAAGCAATCAACCTGCACTTAACACCGATTGTATGGGAACTGCTTTTTAGCGATGAGACCAGCGCTATCACCGCCGACTTACAGCATCTGTTTGTGGTCATGCCGCTCATTTTCCTCTTACAACTTGGGCTTTCGGAGTGGGTTTGGCGTAAGCAGCGAAAACTATCGCATAAACACGTTGGCCGGCCCATCGCGGCGGTATTTTTCATTAGTTTTATTACCAGCCACCTTATTTACGTTTGGTCTGATGCGTATTTAGAAACATCAGTGACCAGCCAAAAATCAAACTTCCCGCTCTCGTATCCAATGACGGCAAAATCGTTCATGGAAAAACACGGTCTATTTGATCGTGATGTGTACTTAAAGCGTTTGAAGGATAATGAAGAGAACCTTAACATTGTTCGTTATCCTCTTGAGCCTCTTCAATTTGGCCGCAGAGCAAATAATCTCAATATTTTGCTAGTGAGTGTCAATAATTTAAGAAGTGATGTGCTGACAGCTGAAATCATGCCCAACACTTACCAATTTGCGACAGAAAATTTGAAGTTTAATAATCATTACAGCTCGAGTAATGACATGTTTGGGATCTTTGGCTTATTTTATGGATTGCCAAGCAGTTATGCCAACGCCATTCGTTCACAAGGTACCCCTCCGATACTGATAGATGTATTGAAAAAACAGAATTATCAGTTTGGCCTCTTTAGTGGCGATAATTTTGACGACACCTTATACGAAGAGACGATTTTCCGCACTTTAACGGTCTCTAAAGCTCCTTTTGATCAAGAATCGAGCACAGATAACCAAACTATACAACGCTGGCATAAATGGGTATCCGAGCAAACCGAACAACCCTGGTTCAGCTATTTGGAATTGACGACCGTTGACAACTTTAATGACTTTGACCCTCGGTCAAGTAAAGGTAGTGCCAGCGATCGCCTGCGTGCTGGTTACAATAACTCGGTCAATGCAGCCGACCAAGAAATAGGTCTGCTGCTCACTAAGATTGACGAATTACAATTGCAAGACAATACGCTGATTGTGATCACCTCAAATCATGGCGCGGAGTTTAACGAGACAAAAACCAACAGCTGGGGTGCTAACAGCAATTACAGCCGATACCAGTTACAAGTGCCGATGATCATCCATTGGCCTGGGAAAATGGCAGGGGAATACTCACACCGTTCAAGTCACTTAGATTTTTCAGTCACGCTTTTACAGGATCTGTTAGGTGCTTCATCCAACCCTATTGAATTTAGCAGTGGTAGAAACTTGTTTGATGAAAACAAAAGGAAGTGGATTTTAGCCGGTGATGCCCGTGAATTAGCTTTGATTACCGATACCCAAACGACTCTCATTGATAAATTTGGCAACTTCAAGCTGTTTGATGAAAACTATCAACGTCAGAAAGACTCTAGCCCAGCGTTACCAGTACTGATGCAAGGCTTAACTGAATTGCAGAGATTTTACGCCAAAGATAATTAAATCAGGTCGTTAGTAAGATTATCTCTTGACGCTAAAGGGATAAATGATTAGATTACGCCAATCGGACTGTAGCGCAGCTTGGTAGCGCACCGTCATGGGGTGTCGGGGGTCGGAGGTTCAAATCCTCTCAGTCCGACCATACACCTAAAAAAGAGAGCTTCGGCTCTCTTTTTTACTTTAGTATCTGATTTTTTAGTCTGTTTGAACTAACAGTGGTGCAACTTTGGTTGGGTGAATGACAACGGCAATAGATTTTGATGTCGGGGTATCACTAAAGTCGCCTTTACTGCTCAATGGAATGAGTGCATTTGCCTCAGGGAAATAGGCCGCTACATTCCCTTGAGGAATTACATAGGCGACCACTTTGAAGCCCAAAATTTCACGTTTAATACCATCATCCCACAGTGTCTCAATATCGACTCGTTCACCCGCTTTTAATTGCAGCTGCTCAATATCTTTTTCATTCATGAAGATGACATTACGTTCGCCAAATACACCTCGGTAACGATCATCCAAACCGTAAACCGTGGTGTTGTACTGATCGTGCGAACGCATCGTCTGCAACACAAAAATCGGTTTCTTGGTCATCTGCTGAGTTTTAAGCGGAACGATAGATTCAGGAAGTGCATTACTGCTTATCTGCGCTTTTCCTGTGGGCGTTTTCCAATTAAATTCACGCGCTGAATTACCAAGATAAAAACCGCCAGGCCCTTTGAGCCGCTGATTAAAATTGGCAAATCCTGGGATAATCTTTTCAATCAAATCTCGAATGTTATCGTAATTATCGGCCATGGATTGCCAATCGATTGGATTTCCCTCCCCTAAGGTCGCTTTTGCCATTCCTGCGATAATGGCAGGCTCTGAGCGCATCATCTCTCCTGTAACATCAATTCGCCCAGAAGAGGCATGAACCATGGAGAATGAGTCTTCAACGGTAATTTTCTGTGGCCCCTGAGCCTGAATATCAATATCTGTCCGACCTAAACAAGGCAGGATCAACGCATCCTTGCCCGGGTTGACATGGCTCCGATTCAGTTTAGTCGCAATGTTTACGGTCAGATTACAGTTTTTCATTGCTTGTGCGACACGCTCGGTATCGGGCGCAGCAGCAACGAGGTTTCCTCCTAAACCGATAAAGACTCTACTTTCACCCCGTAGCATCGCCTCAATTGCATTAACTACATTATGGCCATGCGCTTTTGGTGGCGTAAAGCCCAGTACTTTTTCAATATTGTCGAGTAGAAATGCAGGCGGTTTTTCATTAATTCCAACCGTGCGGTCACCTTGCACATTTGAGTGGCCACGGACAGGACATACCCCAGAACCATCCTTACCAATTTGGCCAAACAGTAATTGTAGATTGACCAACTCTTGTATGGTTGCCACCGAATGCTTATGCTGAGTCACCCCCATTGCCCAAGTTACGATCACGCGTTTAGCGTCTTGGTAAATATCTGCCACCAGCTCTAGATCTTGTTGCGTGAGCCCAGATTGTTCAATAATACTTGACCACGGCGTAGCCTGCACCATGGCTAAATAAGACTCCATCCCTTCGGTATGCTGGGCAATGAAATCAAGATCGAATATCGATTCACCGCAGGCCTGTGCTTGCTGATGACGAGCAAGAAGAATTTTCACCAAGCCACGAACCGCCGCCATGTCTCCGCCTAATTTAGGAGTGAAATAATGGCTAGTGGTCGGTGTTGAACCATTGCTTAACATTTCAAAAGGATTTTGCGGGTTAGTAAAACGCTCCAATCCTCGCTCTTTTAAATTATTAAACGCAACAACCCGAGCTCCACGCTTATAGGCTGACGCCAGTGTTTCCAACATACGAGGGTGATTCGTTCCTGGGTTTTGTCCAAATAAAAGAATCGCATCGGATTCTTCAAAATCCTCAATAGTCACAGTTCCCTTACCAATGCCAATCGAGCGAACCAAGGCGACGCTCGTCGCTTCATGGCACATGTTTGAGCAATCAGGAAAATTATTGGTACCAAACCGGCGCGCAAACAACTGGTATAGAAATGCAGCTTCATTACTCGCGCGGCCTGATGTATAAAATTCCGCCTGATTTGGACTAGCGAGTTGATTGAGGTGTTGTGCAACCAGTGCAAACGCCTCATCCCAGCTGATTGGCTCATAGTGATCCGTTTGAGCGTTATAGCGCATTGGTTCCGCTAAACGCCCTTGAGATTCGAGAAAATAGTCACTCTGCTTATTGAGCCAAGTGACCGAATATTGCTTAAAGAAATCCGCCCCAACGCGTCGAGAAGTGGCTTCCCAGTTGACGGCCTTAGCGCCATTTTCGCAAAAACGAAAACGCCCTGGGACATGTTTTTCACCCCAAGCACAGCCCGGACAGTCAAAACCATGGTCTTGGTTGGTTTTTAAAAGATTGGAAATATTTTTGGCAACATTATGACTTTTCAATAGATGATGCGCGGTGCTTTTTAGCGCTCCCCAACCACCAGCCGAACCGGTATACTGTTTAATACTCATATTCTTCTTCTCACTCTTTCACTGACTGCAAACGTGCATGACCATGGTATATATTGAACTGATTTTTTTTGATAAAACCAATCAGTGTCATATCGAACTGACGCGCCATATCGAGCGCTAAACGTGATGGCGCACCAACAGCCACCACCACTGAAATGCCAGCAATAGCCGCTTTTTGCATTAACTCAAAACTCACTCGGCCGCTAAGAATCAATACCCCTTGCGGGTGCCAACGTTGCTCACTCAAAATTCGACCAATCAACTTATCCACTGCGTTATGGCGACCCACATCTTCGGCAACGGCAATCAACTCGCCATTCACGAAGTAACCCGCACCATGCACCGAACCCGTTTTTGCAAACAGTGGTTGATGAACAAGAAGCAGATTAGGAAGCGCAATAACAACATCAGAAGAGAGCCATTTCGGGCTATCATCAACACGAATTTCTCGCCTCAAACTCAAGGCTCGGATGGATGTCATACCGCAAATGCCACAGCTCGACTGGCTCATATAACGACGGGCCTGATGCTGAATCACATCAGTGTATGGATGATTGAGCGTGACCAACCAGTGATTCTGGCCATGGCGTGATTCGTCGTCAACCAATTCCATATTGAGTATATGGTCATATGAATCGATCACTTGCTGCGTGTAAAGTAAGCCACTGATGAGATGAGCATCGTCACCGGGCGTTCGCATTGTCATGCTCCACTCTTCGATATGCAGCTTGTTAGTAACCGTATCATTCCATTGCAAACTGATTTGTAAAGGCTCTTCAATAGCAAGAATATCGTATTCATTTTGAAACCCTATTTTGGAATCAAAACGTTGGCGATAAATGCGTTCAGTCCCCTCAGGTTGAGCATCATGAGGGTCATTGGTTGTCGTTTCTTCTAGCATGGTTCTTTTTATTGACTGATTTCAATCATCAGCATAGGTGAGTGCAAGATAAACTCCTGCAAACACTCTGTACTTAATGATTGGAAATGGAAGCAGTGCCTTAAACACAGGAAGCTGCAAATTACTCCTCACCTTGCGCAGGGTCAAGAAAGCCATCTTTTGGCTATGGTTCAGGTTTAGTACCATTTCCCTGCCAGTTTTAGCTTGTTACCCGTCATTCCCAGAGGTTTAAGTATTATATGAACATAAAAGCATAAAAAAGAAATAACATTCCATTTATGAAACTCTGGTAGCCTGATACTACAAGAGAGCATCAGGCTCTTGGTAAACCGTTGCTAATACATAATCGATTACCCCGCTTCAATACGACTTTCTGTATAAACACCGTAAGAATTCACCGTTAAGCCAGCAACCAAATAAAAAAGGCGCCATAACGAAGTACGCATTAATGTACGTTTTTTCTCCAACAAGGCGCTAAGAATCAAGCCATTAGTGGAAAATTATCGTCAATTGTATACAAAATCAGCAAACGATCAGCTCAAGACTTTACAAAGTAAAATGGCCTCGCTATTATGCGCACCACACGGAGAGATGGCTGAGTGGTTTAAAGCACCGGTCTTGAAAACCGGCGATGGTTAATAGCTATCCTAGGGTTCAAATCCCTATCTCTCCGCCACTTTTAAGAAAAGCCGCTGTTTTTACAGCGGCTTTTTCGTATCTGATTAACATCATTTTCTCATACTGATTTTTTATTCCACGCACCAGTTGCCATTCATTAGATAAGTACCCTCTCCATTCATCACATACCAAAGCTGTATTTTTTATAAACTGGCATCAAATATGCTTTCCATTATTCAACGGTTATGTCGTAATTAATGGCATGGTTAGAGAGGAGAAGTGTATGAGCCATCTCTATAAGATTGAATCCTACAGTGAAGAAGCGGTCAGCTCGATTGCCCAGTTTATCCGTTCTAAAGGTGGAAGATGCTGTATTGCTGGTTTTGCCGTGATAACAAGCCACCCTTTTCAAGAGCGCGAGGCGTGGTGTTTACTGCCACTTGTCGGCAAAGTGACTGATAATGTAACCGATTGGGATACCAGCCTTTTTTATCGAAAATGTGATAATTAGCTCGTCAGGTCGGTGAATATCTTACCTAATTCGCAGGCCTCAGCTTACTTAGCGACCGATTCTTTGATGTCATTTTATTGAGCCGAATTACGTTGATAACGCGTGGTTTTGCTGGATTTACGTGTCTTTCGTTTGAATGCAGGGCGCTCCACTTTGGGCAATGAGCGAAGCGACTCTGGCACTGCGCCCGATTTCGCCTGTTCCATGATCTGAATAATGCGCTCTTGCAGCACTTGCATAAAGGGTTGATACGCTTGCCCACGTTCAGCCATCGCTTGCAATTGATGCTCCCAATGGGCGGTCATATCAGGATAAGTTGATTCATTTGGCAGCGCATGAATTAAACCCCTTCCCGCTGGCGAGCTTAGGATCAGCTTACCTTGACGTGTTAAGAGTTGCCGCTTGAATAAAGTGTCAAGGATCCCCGCTCGCGTCGCTTCCGTACCCAAACCATCGGTTTCACGTAAGATTTTTTTCAGCTCTTTATCTTCAACATAGCGAGCAATTCCCGTCATCGCTTGTAGCAAAGTCGCTTCAGTAAAATGACGAGGAGGCTCGGTTTTTCGATCGTGAATCTCCCCTTCTCGACACGTCAGCACCGTCCCTTTACTCAGTGGTGGAACGGCATCGACTCCGTTCTCTTCTTCATCGACTTTACCTAACAAACTCTTCCAACCGGTTTCAACCAGTTGTCGCCCTGACGCAACAAAAAAGCCACCCGCAATATCAAACACCAGCTTGGCTTCCGCGTACACGGCGGCGGGATAAAATTGCATCAAGTATTGGCGCGCAATCAATTGGTATATTTTCATCTCATTTCCCGACAAGGCATTGACGGATGCCTGCTTTGGTGTGGGAATAATGGCATGGTGCGCGTCCACTTTCTTATCGTTCCATGCTTTGGATTTAAGGGCTAAGTTTGCGCCACTGACCGCCGTTAACAACTCTTTGGCGTTGCACGTGATAGCTTGAGTTACTGACGAAGCTTGAGCGTAATGTTCTTGTGGTAAGTAACGACAATCTGAGCGCGGATAGGTGATTAATTTATGCTTCTCATACAGAGATTGGCAAGTGTCTAACACTTGCTGGGCGCTCATTGCAAAGCGCTTCGCTGCATCAATTTGCAGTGCAGATAAGGAATAAGGTAACGGCGCGGCTTGCTTAGTTTGCTTTTGTTCGGCTTCAATCACTATGGCGGGTTGCCCTGCGATGCGCTGTGCGACATTTTCCACCAACTTGCGGTTTAAGACTCGCCCTTCTTCATCTTGCCACGGCTGGCAAGCATCGCTGGGTTTCCAGCGCGCACGGATATCAAACGCCACTTGATCAGTTTGATAAGGGATTAACGCATGTAATGTAAAATAGTCTCGCGGGATGAAGTTTTCTATCTCCTCATCCCGACGTACCACAAGCCCTAGAATAGGAGTTTGTACCCGTCCAACCGACAAGACACCTTGATAGCCCGCTTTCTGCCCCAGCAAAGTATAAGCCCGTGACATATTCATGCCATACAACCAATCGGCTCTTGAACGCGCGAGCGCTGAAACCGATAAAGGGATGAATTCGCGGTTACTGCGCATCTGTTTCAGTGCACGCTGCACGGCTGGAAGGTTTAAATCGCTGATCAGTAGCCGCAATGCTTGCTCTTTTTTACTTTGGCTTACTTTGCAATAATCAATCACTTCATCAACCAATAGTTGCCCTTCGCGGTCCGGGTCTCCTGCATGGATAATTTGCGATGCTTCTTTCAAAAGCTGACGAATCACAGTCAACTGTTTGCTCGATGTTTTGCGCGGTCTAAGCTGCCACTGTGAAGGAATGATAGGTAAGTCGAGTAAATTCCACTTTTTATAGCGTTCATCATAAACATCCGGCTCAACTTGCTCGAGTAAATGCCCAATACACCAAGTAACGATGTCGCCATTCGCACAACGAATGAAACCTTGATCTTTCTTGTGTGGTTTCGGCAGAGCATCGGCTATAGCGCGCCCTAAGCTGGGCTTTTCAGCAATGAATAAACGGGTCATAAACTCAAATCAACGCAAAAAAATAAGGCCACATTAACCAATGTGACCTTAATAAATCAAGAAAAACTGTTATTTTATACAGTATTACTCTTCATTGCCTGCACGTGCAGCGGCTTCTTTCACTAAAGGTTGCAGTTCGCCTTTTTGGAACATTTCGATAATGATGTCACAACCACCAATCAACTCACCTTCAATCCACAATTGTGGAAAAGTAGGCCACTGTGCGTATACAGGCAGCTCAGCGCGGATATCTGGGTTTTGCAGAATATCCACATAAGCAAATTTCTCACCGCAAGCCATCAAAGCCTGCGCAGCTTGAGAAGAGAATCCGCAACTTGGTAGCTTAGGAGAGCCTTTCATGTATAGCAGAATGGCATTTTCTTCAAGTTGCTGTTTAATTTTATCAATAGTTTCCATTGCTTCCTCTTAATGGGATAGTGCGGTTTGTTACTGACATTCTAAATCATTAATAGAGAATAAAAAGCACATATTATTTATGGATATCCTGCCTATACAACAATTTTCAATATTAGGACTTTTAATAAAGTAAAAACTTGCTAAAATACCTTCAAGTCAGTCGTATCGACGAATATCATTATAATATCTGGAAGCTACTGAAAGAGACTTTCACTCTTTCTACACAACGGAGAATCGAGCAATGTCATTCGAATTACCAGCTTTGCCTTACGCTAAAGACGCTCTAGAACCACACATTTCAGCCGAAACACTAGATTTCCACCACGGTAAGCACCACAACACTTACGTTGTGAAGCTTAACGGCCTTATTCCTGGCACTGAATTTGAAGGTAAATCTCTCGAAGAGATCATCAAGACTTCAACTGGTGGTGTATTTAATAACGCCGCTCAAATTTGGAACCACACCTTCTATTGGCACTGCCTTGCACCAAATGCAGGTGGCGAACCAACAGGTGCCGTTGCAGACGCAATCAACGCCGCATTTGGTTCTTTTGAAGCTTTTAAAGCAAAATTCACTGACTCAGCGATCAATAACTTTGGTTCATCTTGGACTTGGTTGGTGAAAAATGCGGATGGTTCTTTAGAGATCATCAACACTTCAAATGCAGCCACACCACTGACTCACGAAGGTGTGACTCCGCTACTGACGGTTGATCTGTGGGAACACGCTTACTACATCGATTACCGTAACCTACGCCCTGACTACATGAATGGTTTCTGGGCACTGGTTAACTGGGCATTCGTTGCAGAAAACCTAGCAAAATAACCTTTTCCCCTTGGATTGGTATTTAGTCATATGAAAAGCCTGCTTTATCGCAGGCTTTTTTGTTATTTTATCTAAAGTTATCTGCTTTCTCGCCGCTAAAAGTGCATCGGTTGGAGAGGCAAATGCAAGTACATACATTAGATAAAGCCAGTATTATAAACGAGCTTCAATTTGGCTCGGGGCTAAGCCATGCTGTCCAGCAAGGACGCCGTGCGGACTTTGCACTCATACTGTCGATGTTTTCTAACGATGTACGCGACAACACTCCTGTTGAACGTATTGAAAACCCACCTACTAGCGATGAATTGTTACGTAAGCGATTTGAGCTTACGGAGCCTCAAGCACTGCGTTCCGACCAAAGCTCTTACGCTGTTTCAGCAAAACAGGCCGAGCTTTTCCATCACGGAGGACTCGCCAGTGCGAAACTCAGCCACTACTTGACTCCTGAAGTACTCGCCTATTTGCCTGAAGATACGCATGATTTACCCGAAGAGGTATATCTTAATCTGTCAGGACATGAGCGAAGGCATCTTGCCTCCCCCTCAAACGTTGAGCTCTTAGTTGCCGATCTGTCGGTTCAACTCACCGTTGCCCACCGGCGAGATCAGATCCGCACCCAAGTTTGATGTCTTGTATGTAACACAAAACGACATTCTCTAGATCAGAATGTGAGTATGACCAAAAAAAACACATACCACGCTCGCTTAGGCTGAGTAATTTGATGTTATTCACACCCTACCCACAGTTAATCAACCATCCTATTGAGACTAAATCCCGCTACAACAATAAAACAAACAATAGGGTGAGGCACCCAATGGATATAAAAAGTGCAATAATATTAATCACTTCAGCAAGTTCGATGCTTGGTAGCACGCTGGCCGTTCATTTCGCACATTTAGGTGCAAAAATTATTTTGTGTGACCAAGACAAATTTGGATTAATGGAAACCTTTGCTCGTTGCAAAGCGATCTCTCAGGATGTTCATTATTACCACACACCAGATTACTCTTTAGAAACGATCCATCGGCTGTTCGATTTTATTGATCAAACCTATCATGGGGCACCGGATGTGCTGGTCAATAATTGGCCAAATGCATCCCTCCCCCCCTTGATAGGTGAACAACGAGCTGAAGTCTTTCTTCAGAAGCTCGCCATGATGGCCTCAACTTTATTCACTTTTGGTCAAGCAAGTGCTGAGCGAATGCGTATTAACAACAAACCAGGTGTGATTGTGAACGTCATTTCTCAAAATGATGAGTATGACCTAGCGGGAATTGAAAATGCGAATTCTATGGTTTCTGGTTTCACGCAGAGTTGGGCAAAAGAACTAACCCCTTTCAACATAAGGGTCGGAGGCGTAGTGCCTAGCGCAAAAGGTGATGTAGATGAGAAGCCCCATTGGGCTGAGCTGCAAGATGAATTGATCCGCAATACGGAATACATCGTCGCTAACGAATACTTTAGCGGACGTGTGATGTCGGCCTAGCTAGCAGTACAAGGCCGACCTACATGGGTATGATTAAAACCCTTCTTCCAGATAATCGTCAAGATACTCTTCTTCCGATTCATCATACGTTTGGGTATCAATTTCTGCTTTAAAATCTTGGCGTTGTAAATAAACATCG
Source organism: Vibrio sp. B4-6 (assembly GCF_963888245.1). Classification (NCBI taxonomy): domain Bacteria; kingdom Pseudomonadati; phylum Pseudomonadota; class Gammaproteobacteria; order Vibrionales; family Vibrionaceae; genus Vibrio; species Vibrio sp. B4-6. The sequence continues at coordinate 454,490 of NZ_CAWPIM010000011.1, read as the reverse complement.
CGAGTTAATGAATATGGATCTGGGGAGTTTTCCAACGTCACTTCTTGGGGAACGAGCCTTGCTCGGGTCTCCAATCCTTCCAGAGCCCATTTGCCTAGGCCAGCCCAGACATTGAGATAAGAAAGTGGTACATACAAGCCATCCACAACATCTGTGGTTTCTCGAATCGTGTAGGGCCCGTATCCAGGAATCATTAAATATGGACCATTACCAACACCATAATGACCTACCGCATCACTAAACGCTTTTTCATTGTGTTTGGTGATGCCCGCTTCTGACGCAATATCAATCATCCCAAACAGGCCTAAGGTGCTATTAATCCAAAAGCGGTTAAAGTGGTCAACGGCTTTCGTGCCATTACCCATCAATATGTTGTTGATAATGCTTGAAGGTTCATCAAGGTTTGACAGAACATTGGCGATCGTTTTTCTAATTGGGTGTGGAATGTAATCCACGTAGGCAATCGCAACAGGGCGAACCAAGTATGGATCGATATAATCGTAGTTGATTGTCCACATTGATCGGTTAAAAACCTCAAAAGGATCGCCCGACTGCGTTTGATTTGATTCGGCTGACGTTGAATCCGGAGCGCTTGCACACCCTGCTAATACGAAAAGGAACAGCATAGGGCATATCAGTCGGGATAGGCGGCTTATCATTATTTATTTCCATGTATAAAGGCCGATGAGACATCGGCCTATCAATACGTTAATTGTATATAAGTGCTATTAATACTGCTTATTGATCACAACTTCAACAGGTTGACCGAGGCTCATGGGAGCACTTTCACCAAACCAATCACCTTGTTTGGTTGAAACATTGCCATCCGTATCCAAGCGTACTCGAACAATAAGCTGTGCAAGGTCGGATAACTTCCGCCCTTGAACCATGCTATTGCTATCATCTAACACAACCTTAATAGGGAATTGAGTCAGTGGATAACGCGCTGCGGCAACAGGCATAGGTGCACCATCAGAACTGTGCACAGAGACTATGAGTACTGCATTTTGTTCAAGAGTCACACCATCACCGAGTGAGATGGTGACAGGAACCATTTTCCCATCGATAGCTTTAGGCTGCATTTTGCTTTGTGCTCTTTCAATACTGCGCGAAAGCATCTCATAACGGCTATCTTCAGGGCCAATCATCTGCTGCATTAATCGCCAATACTTCATCGCCGCTGGGTAATCCTGGCGTTCAAACGCATCAAACGCAAGTAGTGAAAACACGCGTAGATCAACATAATCTTGTTGTACTAATGCCGTTAAAATTTCACGTGCTTGATTTTGGTCAAGCTCATCTTGTGACAACATTAATGCTTGCGCATAGCCCAACTTCACATCTGCATCTTTTGGATCTAACGCATACGCTTTCTTCATTGAGCCAATCGATGTTTCTATATCTCTGTTAGCAAGTCCAATACGTCCAAGCAGCAACCACCCGGTCGCATCTTGAGGCTGATAATGCAGACGAGTGCGCAGCGCCAGTGTGAGATCATTCATCTCATCATCACTTAAGGCAGCACCTTCTGGTGACATCATTTTTTTTGAGAGTGCAGGTAAGTTAGCGTTCACTTGCTGCCACTGCTCTACTTGACTAGCCGCGCCAAATTTTAGGTAAAAGCCATAGCTTAAGATGACGACCAATAAAATCGAGGGGATCAAAACAACCATCGGTGACACATGTGAAGAATTTCCTTGCACCGATTGCGCAGGAATATCATCCAATAGCGACTGTTTCAGATCAGCAATCAGCTCTTGTTCGCTGTCAACCAACCCTTCTTGCGTCTCTTCGTGTAACTCTGCAAGGCGGTTTTTAAAGATCGCTTTGTTCAATTCGTCACGCAGCGCTGCATCGTTGTTCGCTCTGTTTTTGAGGATCGGCAGTGCAATGAAGACACAACCAAAGAAGGTCAGAATGAGGGTAGATAACCAAAAAAACGTCATTATTGTTTGTCTCCATGCTTCTCATCATCAACCGCGTCTTCGGCGAGCAACTGATTTAATCGCTCTTCCTTTTCGGCATCCCAAACTTCACCACTTTGAGCGATTGATGCTTTACGACGTTTGCTGCGTAATACAATAAAACCAAAACCCAGAAACACCACACTCAAAGGACCTAGCCATAAGATAGAAGTCGCCAAAGTCAACGGTGGATTATAGGTCACAAAGTTGCCGTAACGTGCAATCATGTAGTCAACAATGTCTTGTTCAGACTTACCTTGCTTGGTCATTTCATAGACTTTATTACGTAAGTCCTGTGCTAATGCTGCATTTGAGTCGGCAATAGTATTGTTTTGACACTTTGGACAACGCAATGTATTGCTCAACTCTTTGAATTGCTGCTCTTGCTGTGGATTATCAAACTCGTACACTTCAATTGCAGATTGCACAGAAAATACCAAAGCAAAGCTAGCAATGATCGATAATATAAAACGCTTCATTACTTCGCTTCCTCTAGAAGTTTCTGATACATAGGTTGCAAAGTTGTTTGCCAATTGGTTGGATTAACATCCCCCACATGGCGGTAACGAATAACGCCGTTGGCATCAATGAGAAAGGTTTCCGGCGCACCGTAAACGCCGAGATCTAACCCTAGCATACCATTACCATCGAACAGGCTGATCAAGTAAGGATTACCTAGCTCATTTAACCATTGAACCGCTTTATCTCGTTGATCTTTATAATTTAAACCTATAATTTTTACACCATCACCCGCCAACCGATTGAGATATTGATGTTCGGCATAGCAGGTCGGGCACCAAGTTGCCCAGACGTTCAGCAGCAAAGGCTCCCCTTTAAATATCGCTTGGTCATACAGCTTGCCGGGTTCGGCTAAATCTTCCAAACGAAATTCAGGCACAGACTTACCAATCAGAACCGACTCCAATTTTGTGGGATCATCACCTTCGGTATTTTTGACCAACTGAGTAACAAACACGGCAACTAGACCAAGAAAAGCCACCAATGGAATAAATAGAATTTTCTTGTTCATCTACGCCTCCTGTTGGGAGCTTTTTCTAAAGCGGTAGCGTTTGTCACTGATGGCTAACGCACCACCTAATGACATCAATAAAGCACCAGCCCAGATCCAACGTACAAATGGTTTGTAATAAATTCGGATCGCCCATGAACGACCATCTTCTAATCGCTCACCCATTGCAATGTACAAATCGCGAGTGATGCCACGATCGATGGCCGCTTCAGTCATCATTGACTTGGCAGTACGATAAAAGCGTTTTTCCGCATGGAGTGTATTCACGTATTGCCCATCCTGCGTAATTTCAAAATCGGCAATATAACCATCATAGTTCGGGCCATCTTTATCTCTTAACCCTTTGAAATAAAATTCATATTGTTGGATTTCAAAAGATTCTCCAGGCGCTAGACGAACATCACGCTCGATACTGTAGTTTTGCACCATCGCAATACCAATCACAGTAACGGCAAGACCAACATGGCCTAACATCATGGCCCAGTGGCTACGTTGTAGTTTAGTCACCCCTATCATGAAGCTATGACGATGTGTCGCACGTTGGTGCAACTCGACAACGTGTAGCAAGATGATCCAAAAGGCCATGACCCAGCCGATAAATGCCATCAAGCTAAAGCGTTCAGCTAGCAGGTACACCATAACCGCCGAAAGAATCAACGCCATCAGGCCACAAATCAACATCGGTTTCAAAAGCTTGGAAAAATTATCGCGTTTCCAACGGATCAGTGGACCGATCCCCAGCAAAAATGCAAATGGCACCATTAGCCATGCAAACAGCATGTTGAAGAAAGGCGCTCCTATTGATACGGAACCAAGGCCAATCTGCTTGTGGATTAAAGGTAACAAGGTGCCAACCAACACCACCACCAATGCAGCGATTAATAAGATGTTGTTGGAGAGCAGCGCATTTTCACGCGAGATCAATTCAGCATTGCCACGGACGCGCACTGCCGCACCTTTAACGGCAAACAATAGCAGTGAGCCACCGATGACAAACACCAAAAACCCAAGGATAAACAGGCCACGAGCGGGATCGGATGCAAATGCGTGTACCGAAACCAAAATACCAGATCGCACTAAGAATGTGCCCAGTAAACTGAGCGAAAATGCTGAAATTGCCAGTAACACTGTCCAAGCTTTGAATGTGCCACGTTTTTCTGTCACAGCAAGTGAGTGCATCAATGCCGTTCCCGCAAGCCATGGCATAAACGACGCGTTTTCTACTGGATCCCAGAACCACCAGCCACCCCAGCCAAGTTCGTAGTAAGCCCACCACGAACCTAGCGCGATGCCTAATGTCAAAAATAACCACGCCGCAGTTGTCCAAGGACGAGACCAACGGGCCCATGCAGTATCCAAACGCCCAGTCATCAAAGAGGCTATCGCAAATGAGAATGCGACTGAAAAACCAACATATCCCATGTATAACATGGGTGGGTGAATGATTAGCCCAGGATCTTGTAGCAGCGGGTTTAAGTCACGACCATCAATTGGGAAATAGGGTAAGGTGCGTAAAAATGGATTCGAAGTCACGATGACAAACAGCAAGAATCCAACGCTGATCAGCCCCATAACGGATAAGACTCGCGCCACAGATTCTTGAGGCATACCACGGCTAAAGGTAGCCACCGCCACAGTCCATCCCGCTTGAATTAAAACCCACAGCAATAATGAACCTTCATGCGCCCCCCACACCGCTGTTAGACGGTAATACCAGGGTAATTGACTATTCGAATTACTCGCCACGTATTGTACCGTGAAGTCATTGACATAAAATGCCCACAACAAAATGCTAAATGATACCAATAGCAATGAAAACATTCCCCATGCTAATGGCCGCGCAGTATTCATCAGCATGGTATTGTTTTTAGAAGCACCAACAAGTGGAAGTAAGCTGAGTAATATGGCAAGCCCAAGTGAAACAATAAGGGCAAAATGTCCTATTTCAACAATCATTGAGCACTTCCTTGTTTTTGTTCCGAGCTATAGGTTAACGGCTCATGCGTTTTCTTCATTGCTTCAGCAATTTCCGGTGGCATATAGTTTTCATCATGCTTGGCTAGCACTTCAAATGCTTCCACTGTGGTGGCATCTTTCAATACGCCTTGCGCAACAATACCCTGACCTTCTCTAAACAAGTCGGGTAAGATGCCTTCATATTCGACCGTCACATTTGGACCAACATCGTGGAGCTGAAATCTTACTTTTAGTGAACCCGGATCTCTTTTCACAGAGCCCACCACCACCATGCCGCCAATGCGTAGCCGTTGACTCACTTCTGGCTTTGTCCCATCGGGTTTACCGTGTACAAGCTCGGTCGGCGTATAGAAAAGGTCCATATTTTGATTGAGTGCATACAACATCAAACCAATGGTGGCACCAGCCCCAATAATCAATGCCAAAATAATGGTGAGTCTTTTTTTACGTCTTGGGGTCATAAGGTGTTCTCCATATGCTTTGCAGCATCAATTCTGGCTTGGCGTTCAACCTTTGCTTGCACATCTTGCAACAAGGTTTTGCCACGCTTGATGCTGAGCATCAGTAAAATAAACATGGATAAAAAGGTAATGCCAAATGCACTCCATACATAGGCGGAGTAACCGCCCATCGCCAAGAAATCACTCAAAGAGTCAAAATGCATGATCAGTTACCTTTCTGTGTTTGAAGGGTTGCCAATTCGATAACCCAAGGGCGATGGCTCTCTTTACTGATAATTTCATTGCGTAAGCGGACCATAGTGACCGCAGCAAAAAAGAAAGCAAAACCAAAAATATTGAGCAGCAGTGGCCACAACATGTCACTGGATATGGAAGGCTTTTCAAATTTAGTAATCGTGGCACCTTGGTGCAGGGTATTCCACCACTCAACGGAGAAATGAATGATAGGTAGATTGATCACACCAACGATGGCCAGCAGACCTGCGGCTTTTGCGGCTGTTTTTTGATCATCGAAAGCGTGGTAAAGCGCAATCACTCCCAAATAGAGAAACAGTAAAATGAGCTCAGACGTCAGACGAGCATCCCATACCCACCAAGTTCCCCACATCGGTTTACCCCAAATGGCTCCAGTAATTAACGCAATAAACGTAAATACCGCACCGATGGGCGCCATTGCAGCAGCGGCCATGTCTGACAGTTTTAATTGCCAAACTAGACCAATGAAAGCCGCAATCGCCATCGACATATAAATGCCCATTGACCAAATGGCAGAAGGGACATGAATGTAAATGATTCTGAAGCTGTCGCCTTGTTGATAGTCTGCCGGAGCATAAGCTAAACCAAGGATATTACCGACTACCAGGCATAAGATAGCGAGCCCTGCAAACCAAGGCAGGAACTTTCCACATAGCCGATAGGCGGATTCAGGCTTTGCATAGGGATGGAGCCATTTCCACATTGTATTGTCTCACTCTTACTTCATTGCTTCTGAGCATGTGTCTGCTCAGTTTATTGTGTTGTTGATACGCAACGCTCAAATGCATTGCTGAAAATATCGTTCGTACTTAATTTAGTTAACGCTGACTCTCAATGCTGCGCTAATAGCAAATGGAGTTAATGTTATCGCGCCCATAAACATTGCCCCCAAAACAGCCAATTGACCGTTGTAGAGCATGCCAAGCGATGCTGCATCAATAGCTGATGTAGCGAAGATTAAAATCGGGATATACAAGGGTAAGACCAGTAGGCTCAGCAACACGCCACCTTTTTGCAAGCCTACGGTCAATGCAACACCAATAGCACCGATAAAACTCAACGTTGGCGTGCCAATGAACAAAGTCAATACAACTGCAAGCCACGTATTAAAATCTAATGACAATAATACGGCTAACAATGGGCTAATTAAAATTAAAGGCAGTCCAGTCAATAACCAATGAGCCACGACTTTTGAAATAACGACTATGGGTAATGGCACTGGGATCAGCATCATTTGTTCAAGTGACCCGTCTTGAAAATCATCGCGAAACAGACGCTCAAGTGATAGTAGCGCCGACAGTAACGCCGCAACCCAAACAATACCTGCAGCGATACGGGCGAGCAAAGCAGGCTCTGGGCCGATACTCAGCGGGAATAGGGTGATCACTATGATAAAAAACCACAGTGGATTAAAAATATCGGCTTGACGTCGAAAGGCGATCAATAATTCACGACGGATGATCATCCCCATGGTCACGATCATGACTCATGCCCCAATTTAATTTTTCGCAATTGCGGATAGTTAGCAAACATATCTTGGTGTGTGGTCAATACAACAATGCCACCTTGTTGCGCATGCGCTAGAAATAAGGCTTCCAACACTTTGACACCTTGCTTATCAATCGCAGTTAACGGCTCATCTAAAATCCACAACTTTTGTTGACTGAGCCACAAACGAGCCAGCGCAACTCGGCGCTGTTGTCCGGCAGAAAGCTGGCCTGCAGCCACGTCTTCTCGGCCAGCTAAACCCACTTTAGCCAAGGCTTGATATATCTCTTGAGAAGACGATTCTGCATTATGCACTGATTGATAAAAATGAAGATTCTCGAATGCCGTCAAATCGCGCTTAACCCCAGTTTGATGACCAAGAAACAGTAAATCTTGGTGGTAATCATCACGATTAGACTCAATATTCATGCCATTCCACAAAATAGAACCATCCTCTCTATCACCTAACCCGGCAACAATTCGTAGCAAGGTCGTTTTACCTGTGCCGTTCCGTCCTTCAATCTGCACCAATTCGCCAGCATGAATCACAAAGCTAAGTGCTTCAAACAGAACTCTTTCATCACGAATTGCGGTCAGGTTATTTACTTCAAGCATGTGCATCTAAATCGAGAAATTTGAGCCGCTATATTAGCACACCACACCTAAGACAAAACATAATAAGACTATTACCAGTCACGAAACTAGGTAAGAAACTGTTAATTTTTAATTATTTTCTGTCTCATTTACTACTTTATAGTTACATTTATCCACATTCAAAACTAGAGAGGGAAGCCATTGGCTTCCCTCTCTAGTTTCGCTCTTTCGACTATTTTTTTGCAGGTCGCCTCGTACTTTGCACCGGCTCGCGACCTTCCGGGTGACTACTCAGTGGCGGGATGCTTTCATGTCCTGCAATTTTCTTCTGCAAGGACATCATCAACTCAGCTTCAGCTTTAGGTAGCTCACACTCTTTAATAAGCTCATTGATGTCAGCACCGAGTTGGACCATTTTTGTCGCTCGGCTGTATAAACGCCCATCCGTATCAACATGTTCCAATTCAGTAATTCGCTCGTTTAAATGCTGGATGAGATCCTGCTGATCCGTCACTTTTTGGCCAAGACCAATAGCAACTGAGCGTATTTCCAACAGCTGTCTATTCGCCTTTTGCAACTCCTTATCTAACGATCGGGCTTGTTGTCTTTGGTGATCAATCTGTTGGGCAAGTCCCTGACGTACACGAAGTAACACCAGCAACAAAAATACAACAACAAAAACCGCGCTCCCTATAAGAATAACAGGAGCACTGAACAACATAGCTTCGCTCATTATAGGTGGACCATCTCGTCCCACTCGTCTTCAGTTAGCAGTTTATTCAGGTCAACAAGGATCAATAGCTTACCGTCACGGTTGCTCACGCCTTGGATAAACTTAGCGCTCTCATCGGTACCAACACTTGGTGTAGTATCGATTTCAGAAGAACGTAGGTAAACTACTTCCGCAACGCTATCGACTAAAATACCAATCACTTGGCGCTCAGATTCAATCACAATAATGCGTGTATTATCCGTGATTTCACCTTGCATTAAGCCAAAACGAGATCGTGTATCAATGACGGTCACAACATTACCACGTAGGTTAATGATGCCAAGAACATAATCAGGAGCACCTGGTACCGGTGCAATTTCTGTATAGCGGAGTACTTCACGTACCTGCATTACATTAATTCCGTATGTTTCTTCTTCTAGTTGGAACGTCACCCACTGAAGCACTTCGTCGTTAGACTTGTCTTTTCTTACTTCTACTTCGTTAGTCTGAGACATACCTTTTCCTCTCTAAGTCGATTCCGACATCAATGTATTATTATTTCTCTAGTGCTTTTACATCAAGCCCTGCATTAAGCATAGCTATCAATGCTTCAACATGGATCAAAGCACACATTTTTTCTTTTACCATTCCAGCAAGCCACGGCCTTTTGCCTGCCTGTTCTCGCCAGCGGACCTTCTCTGAGCTTAGCAATTCTGTACCCATAAGCTGAGTACTTGCTAACCCCCACATACTGTCACCAAGCATGACGATGTATTGATAACCTTCTTTGTAGCTATCATCATGGAGCTTTTCTGCCATTACCCATTTTGCCGTATCGACAACATCTAGCTGATTATCTTTATTCGTTTGCAGTCCAAGGTACCAAGCAGGTCGACCGATTAAATGATTGAGCGTTGCCATACGGTGGATCCCCCCAAGTTCATCAAGAGGCACCGCAAACGTCACACCATTCACTTCAAAATAGAGCACTTGAAAATCTCGTGTTCTCGCAGTGCTTTGCCATGTACCAATTCCAGAGTAGCCCGCTTGCGTTTCAAGTTCGACTTCAGCCGTCGGTTGCTCAACCACTTCCACGTCAACAGCAAATTCTTCAACAGTGTCTGCCGCAGTCAGAATTTCAACTTCAGGTTCTGTTTCCAAAGTATCGGCGGGAATATCCCATTCTTGGATCTCTTCAACAATTTCAGCCACTGGTTGAGTTTTTAAAGCGATCTGAACGGTGTTTTGCTCCATGATCTCTTCCAGCTCTAACTCTGCCACTGGATTACTTGATTCTAGCTGGCTTAATAAGCGCTGCACATCATCTAAATTCGGCAGCTCAAACTCAACCACTTCAGCATGGTAATAACTTTTTTCCGGTACAGATTGCACCGATGTCGAAAGCGCTAGCTCAGGTTCAGCAAGGGACAATTCTTTTTGCTCTTCCGCTTTCAGCTCAAGTTCAATCGCTTCTTCATCTAGTAACGCTGTAAAGTAGTCATCGAGTGCTTGTTCACTGGATAAAAATGGCCCACTACTCATCAATAGCTAGCCTCTCTAAATAAATCAGCAACTGTTTATAAGCAAAAACACCACGGCTACCTTCAGCAAAATGAGAAGCAGGCAAGCGCTTTAAACTCGCATCACGAAACTTGGTGTCTATAGGTACAGCAGAGCTCCAAACTTGCTCTGGGTAATCTTTTTTAAGTTGATTCAGCGTTTGCAAAGAAGCCCGGGTTCGCTTGTCGTACATAGTCGGTACGATAGTCACTTTGAACGATCGGCTACGAGATTTTTGCATGATGGCTAAGGTGCGAATCATCCTTTCGAGCCCTTTCATAGCCAGAAACTCAGTCTGCACTGGAATTAAGATACGATCGCTGGCGGCCAATGCATTAACCATCATTACCCCTAAGATTGGAGGACAGTCGATCAATACGTAGTCATAATTATGGCGCAATGCAAGAAGCGCACGTTTCAAAATCAGCCCCATCCCACTGCGGTTGCCCATGACTCTATCTAAAGTGGCTAGAGACATATGGGCAGGGATGAGATCAATGCCTTCAACATCGGTTTTTAGGATAAGAGGGGTAACGCTTTGCTCTGTTAACTCACGTTGCTGAAATAGGTCAAACAGGCTGACGGGCACGCCATCAGAATCATAACCTAAGTATGTAGTAAGCGAGGCGTGAGGGTCAGTATCGACCAACAGCACTCTTTTGCCTTGCTGACTTAGCAAACCGGCAAGCGTAATTGTTGTGGTTGTTTTACCCACACCGCCTTTTTGGTTTGCAATACTCCATACAATCATTGAACTTCCTTTATGCGAGGCCAACTTCAACTAACATTCGTTCTGATATACGCTCTAACGGTAAATCTTCAGACGAGATCCCCGCTTTTGCGACAGCTTGCGGCATGCCATACACCACGCAACTTTCTTCATCCTGAGCCCAAATGGTTGCCCCTGCGGCTTGTAACATTCGAGCCCCTTCACGACCATCGGCTCCCATACCAGTCAATATCATTGACAGCACTTTATCTGCATAGATCTTCGCCGCAGAACCGAATGTTATATCAACACACGGCTTATAGTTCATACGTTCGCCACCATCGATAATGCGCAATTTAGCACTACCCGGACGGCCCTCAATCATCATTTGTTTACCACCCGGAGCCAAATAGGCAACGCCTGGGCGCAATGCATCACCATCTTCTGCTTCTTTCACTTCAATTTTACACAGTGAGTTGAGCCGGTTTGCAAATGCAGCAGTGAAAGTGGCTGGCATGTGTTGAATGAGTACGATCGGATGCGGATAATTCGCAGGTAACTTCGTCAATATTTTTTGTAACGCAACCGGGCCCCCTGTAGAGGTACCGATAGCGGTCAACTGATATTTTTTACCTGTAGCTTTAAAGCGAGCCAATGTGCTCATTGATTTCGGCGCAGGGGAACTCGCCGTTGTAGCTGCTGTTCTATTGGCAAACGGCGACGATGTGCTCGGCACTGGGCGTGAAACCAAAGGTCTTCTCAGCATCCCTTTTTTGGACGCGATTTGAATAACCCGTTGTTGTAATAAAGCGACTGCCTCATCACGGTTACGGGCAATATCTTCAAATTTTTTCGGTAAGAAATCTAACGCTCCAGCATCTAAAGCATCTAGCGTTGCTTTGGCACCATCATGAGTCAGCGATGAGAACATCAAGATTGGGATCGGGTTCGCAGCCATAATTTCACGGACAGCAGTAATGCCATCCATAACTGGCATCTCAATATCCATTGTGATGACATCAGGCTTTAAGATTCTCGCTTTTTCTACGGCTTCTTTACCGTTAGTTGCAACATCAATCACTTCTAGACGGGTGTCAGAGTTAATAATTTCACTCACACGCCGTCTAAAAAAGCTCGAATCATCAACGACTAATACTCTAATCGCCATGGGTGTCCTTATATTGTGTGCTCATTTAAATGCGGGAAGCAGCAGCATACTGCTTAAGCAAATCTGGCACATCTAGTATTAGTGCAATATGTCCATCGCTGGTAATCGTTGCCCCAGCCATACCCGGTGTTTTTTGAAGAAGCTTATCTAGTGGTTTGATTACCACTTCTTCTTGGCCAATTAAGGTATCAACCACAAAACCAACTCGCTGGCTACCAATCTGAACAATAACAACATGTCCATGACCTTTACGCAGTTCTATTTTACCTGCTTTAGGTGCTAGCCAATTCTGTAAGTAGAAGAGTGGTATCGATTTTTTACGTACTATGATGGTCAGTTGTCCATCAACGACGTTCGTCCGGCTAAGATCAAGGTGGAAGATTTCATTCACGCTCGCAAGTGGTAGAGCAAATGGATGCCCTGCGACCCCAACCATCAATGTCGGTAAGATAGCGAGTGTTAGCGGCACTTTGATCGTAATCTTAGTCCCTTTGCCCATCTCAGAATCGATGTCAATTGAACCATTGAGTGTATTGATGGCTGTTTTTACAACATCCATCCCAACACCACGACCAGAAATGTCTGAAATTTGCTCTTTACTGGAGAATCCCGCCATAAAGATTAAGTTAAAACACTCTTTATTGGAGAGACGCGACGCCGCATCTTCATCCATCATGCCTCGTTTAACCGCAATACTACGCAGCTTATCTGGGTCCATACCGCCGCCATCATCGACGATAGCTAGCTCAATATGATCACCTTCTTGCGAAGCTGAGAGTATGATTTTACCCGTGCTTGGCTTTCCAGATTTGCTACGCACATCAGGCATTTCAATGCCGTGGTCAACTGAGTTACGCACTAAGTGGATCAATGGGTCTGCAAGCGCTTCGACCAAGTTTTTATCAAGGTCTGTTTCTTCACCGCGCATTTCAAGCACGATGTCTTTTTTCAGAGTACGTGCAAGGTCTCGAACCACGCGAGGGAAACGACCGAACACTTTCTTAATCGGTTGCATGCGCGTTTTCATGACAGCGCCTTGCAAATCCGCAGTAACTACATCAAGGTTAGCCACCGCTTTTGCCATCTCTTCGTCGTTGCTATTAAGCCCTAAACTCAGCAAGCGGTTACGCACTAGCACCAATTCGCCAATCATGTTCATAATGATATCGAGCGTTGATGTATCAACACGGACTGTTGTTTCCGGCTGAGTTTGCGCTTTTTTAGCCACAGCAGGTGCTGATACTTCTTTTTTCTCAGCCACTGCAACCGGAGCTTTCGCCGGGGAAGAGGCGGCTGGAGCCGTTACTTTAGGCTGAGGAGCAGGTGTAGGTTTCGCCGCTTCAGCTTTCGGTTTTGCGGTCTCTGTTGGTTTTACAGGCTCTGCTGGCTTCACATTTTCAGAAGCAGGTCTGGTTGCCATTTCCAACTCTTCTGGCAATGGCCCTTTTCCTGAGCCATGCAGCTCGTCAAGAAGCTTTTCAAACTCCTCGTCCGTCATCAAATCATCGCCACCACCAGCAGAAGCTTTAGGTGCCGCTGTTGATTTAGGCGGAGTAGTTGGTTTCGCTGTAACCTCAGGAGCGGGTTCAACGGTTGGAGCTTTGCCTACGCCGTGCAGTTCATCAAGCAGCTTTTCAAATTCGTCATCCGTAATGTCACCACTAGCAGCCACTGATGCACTTGGGGCTTTAGGCGCTGGGGCCGCCGGTGCGGCATTTTCAGAATGAGCATTAGGCGCGGTGCCCTTACCATGTAATTCGTCTAACAGTTTTTCAAATTCATCTTGCGTGATTTCATCGATAGAATTTGACGCGACAGCCTTTGAGACCACTGGTTGAATGACTTCCGGTTCAGGCGCTTCGATAGCGGCCTCTTCCTCGACTTCAACTTCAGCAATAACAGGCTCCACTTCGTCAATTTCATCTTCAGAAGCAGGACGACACAATTTATGAAGTTCATCGAGTAGAGCGGGATCTGCAGGCTCTAAGGGTTCTTGATCTTGAACAGCGCGAAACTGTGCGTTAACGGTGTCTAAAGCTCGTAACATCGTATCCATCAAGCTCGATGTTACACTTCTTTGGCCATTGCGTAAGATATCAAATACGTTCTCGGCACCGTGGCACGTCTCAACCAGCTCGGTGAGGGCAAGAAACCCGGCCCCACCTTTAACGGTATGGAAACCGCGGAAAATCGCATTTAATAACTCCCTGTCTTCGGGGTTGTTCTCAAGTTCAACCAATTGCTCTGAGAGCAATTCGAGAATTTCACCTGCTTCAACCAAAAAGTCCTGAAGAATGTCGTCGTCTAATTCGTAGCTCATACGTTACCCCTAAAAACCAAGACTCGATAACAAATCATCGACTTCGTCTTGAGATGAAACCGCATCGGCTCTTTCATGAGGGTTCAAAATAGGACCTTCAGGTTCGATAGATGGGTTCTTCTTGTCTGTTTTTTGTTCTATTTGGTTAGCCCCAAAGGCAGTGAGAATCTCAACTAGGCGTTTCTCAACTTCATTAACCAGCGTAATAACACGCCGAATTATTTGGCCAGTGAGATCTTGAAAGTCTTGAGCCATCAATATCTCAGTTAGCTGACCTCGCAATTCGCTGCTGTTGCCTTCAACTTGTGATAGTAGATCATCAATACGGTGACAAAGTGCTTTAAACTCAATGAGATCAATACGTCCATGCATCAACTCATTCCATTGTGGACGCACTTTTAACAGACCTTCGTGAAGGCTGTCAGCGATCGGCATACATCGATCCACTGCATCCATTGTTTTATTCGCAGCCACTTCCGTTTTATCAATTACGTATTGAAGACGATCCCTTGCATCTGGAATTTCGTCATTTGCAATCTCAGCCATCCGTTCATCAAGGTTGAACTGTTTGAGCGATTCATGCAGTTCCCTTGTCAAAGTGCCTATTTCTTGCAGCATTGGATTGCTTGCTTTGTCGTAGGTCTCTTTAAAGAGTTGATTCGCCTGATCTTGCTGTCCATTTTCCAGTAGCTGAACGAGTTCTTTTGCTTGTTCTAATGAAATCATCGATTAGCCTTTTCGCGCATAAATGAATAGAGCACCTTTTGTCTGTGACCACACGCTTTATAAACGCTCGAAAATTTTATCCAGTTTTTCTTTAAGCGTAGCAGCAGTAAAAGGTTTTACGATATAACCATTCACACCTGCTTGAGCAGCCTCGATGATTTGTTCGCGTTTTGCTTCTGCGGTGATCATCAGAACAGGCAGATGCTTAAGTTCTGCATCTGCTCGGATATTTTTCAACAAATCGATGCCTTGCATGCCCGGCATATTCCAGTCTGTAACCACAAACTCAAAATCACCTTTCTTTAGCATAGGCAACGCTGTCAGGCCATCATCTGCTTCTTGGGTATTATTGAAGCCCAAATCACGAAGTAGATTCTTAACAATACGGCGCATTGTTGAAAAGTCGTCAACAATAAGGATCTTCATGTTTTTATTCAAAATTGCCTCCACTGAGCTCGAAATCAGTGATATTAGTCATTTTGCGTCCAAGAACTTAACTTCGTTCTTAGTCGCTGCATAGATTGGCTTAGTATCTGGCTAACGCGGGATTCGCTAACACCTAGAACTTCACCAATTTCTTTTAAGTTTAGCTCTTCATCATAATAGAGCGAAAGTACCAAAGCTTCACGTTCTGGAAGTGATTTTATTGATTCAACCAATGCTTTACGAAACGATTCATCGGCGACTCCCTTAAATGGCGAGTTGTCTTCATCGTCATCCAGAGGAGAAATTGCATCATCAGAAATACCTAAATCTTCGATTCCGACAATCCGTGAGCAATTAATGTCAGTTAATACAGTATGGTACTGATCCAGCGACATGCCTAAATACTTCGCAACTTCTGTATCAGTTGGGTTTCGGTTTAGCTCACCTTCTAGAACTGAAATTGCATGGGTTATCTCTCGGTTGTGTTTATGAACCGAGCGTGGAACCCAATCACCACGCCGAATATCGTCGAGCATAGCTCCACGAATTCGAATTCCTGCGTAGGTTTCAAAGCTTGCACCTTTACTCCCATCATAATTTTTTTGTGCTTCAAGTAGGCCTATCATACCGGCTTGTATTAGATCTTCGACTAATACGTTTGGTGGCAGGCGACCTGCTAAATGGTGTGCAATACGCTTAACCAATACAGAGTATTTTTCTAAAAATGCTTGTTGGCTCTTTAGGTTTCCGTGTTGGTCATAAGTAAGCGCTTTATTCACCGAATGGTTCCCCTACACTTTCTGCTCTATTTAGCAAACGCTCGACAAAAAATTCCAGATGGCCTGTCGGCGTTCTTGGAATTGGCCACGTTAACGCTTTACTTGCCAACGAGCTGATTGCCAGTGCCGCAGGTGACCGTGGAAACGCATCGACCACTATTTTTTGTTTTTTTACTGCTTGGCGCACTTTATCATCCAAAGGTATGCAAGCAACAAGTTCAAGGCTCACATTTAGGAATCTTTCTGTCACTAAAGTTAATTTAGCAAATAATTCCCGTCCTTCACGATAACTTCTCACCATATTGGCCACAATTTTAAAACGTTGCACTTGGTGTTCACGACTTAAGAGCTTGATCAGCGCGTAGGCGTCGGTGATGGATGTCGGTTCGTCACATACCACGATCACTACATCTTGTGCGGCGCGACAGAAGCTCACGACCATATCAGAAATACCTGCGGCTGTATCGATGAGCAGAATATCCATCTCATCTTCTAAACTGCCAAAGGCGCGTATTAAACCAACATGTTGGGCGTGTGACAACTCTGTCATCGACTGTGTGCCCGAGGTTGCTGGAATTATTCGTATCCCAAAAGGCCCCTCGACGATGGCATCTTTGAGTTCACACTCGCCAGCCAGTACATGCCCTAAGTTTCGCTTCGGGCGTATGCCAAGCATAACATCCACGTTAGCTAAACCTAAGTCTGCATCCAACACCATGACTTTTTTGCCTTGACGAGCCATGCAGATCGCCATGCCGAGTGTCACGTGAGATTTACCCACACCACCTTTACCACCAGTCACAGATATGACTTTGGTCAGTGACGGTTGAGTTAAGCGGCGTAAACCGCTCGCTTGGTCATATATCATATTATTCGCCATATTTGTCCGCCGCCTAGAATCTCTCGGAGTCGCTGCTCCAATAGTGAGGTTCATTCTCTGTCGACTTCTCTAGCAATTCGTTTGCCTTTGCAACCATGTACTTCGGCTGGGCAATCACAATATCTTCTGGTACACGCTGGCCATTCGCAATGTAAGCAACGGGTAGTGCGTTTTGAACCACGACACTCACAAATTCCCCTAAGCTCAGTGACTCATCAAGCTTAGTCATAATGCACCCTGAAAGAGGGATCCTTCTAAAGTGCTCGATTGTTTCTTGTAATACTTTTCTTTGTGCCGTTGCAGGCAGAACAAGGTAACTGTGGATGATTTCGCCACTCTCTTGCATCAGGGTATCGAGCTGCTCTGATAACCGAACATCACGCTGCCCCATCCCCGCGGTATCAACTAAAATTAAACGCCGATTTCTTAGCTGATATATTACATCGGCTAACTCACTGGAATCTTTAGCAACTCTTACTGGACAACCCATGATTCGGCCATAAATAGAGAGCTGTTCATGAGCACCGATACGGTAGGTATCTGTGGTGACTAGAGCGACGTTATCAGCGCCATACTCCATAGCGGCGCGAGCGGCTAGTTTAGCGATGGTGGTGGTTTTACCAACCCCTGTTGGGCCTAATAGCGCAACCACACCACCACGTTTCAGAATATCTTGTTTGGAAACAGGGACTTGATCAGCCACTAAGCCAAGCAGTGCCTTCCAAGCTTTAGTTGGAGCAGTATCTTCTGGGATATAGCACGCGAGCTGGTCAGCCAGTTCTTGTGAAACCCCCATGCGCTCAAGTCTTTTAATGAGCATGGCACGCAAAGGCTCTCGACGCTCAACTTCTTGCCACATTAATCCTGAAACTTGATGTTCTAACAGGCGGCGTATTGAGGTCATCTCTTCACGCATGTTTTCCAGCTCTGGGTTCGAAACACTCGCCTCTTGCGTTGGGTAACGATCATAACGCGATGGATCTAACTTCGGCGTTTGACGGGTGGACGCTCTTCTATCCTCTGCAATTAACTTCGCTAATGGCGAATCGGCTCGTAACTCTGCATTACCGTGTACTGAGTTGGTGTTAGATGAACCTGATTGACGTTGCAATAATGCAGAGAGCGAATCTTCATTTTCGGCGTGATAGTCCGAATCTGAGCCACTTGGTGCGCTGTACTGCTTTAACATATTTGCAAAACGTTTGGTCATTGAACGCCCAGTGTCTGCGCTGTTTTGCAGGCTGACTCGATCATCATCCAACTCACGAGAGGATTTGTTCAAAGACGGGGGGACTTGGGTGTAACCTTGTTGTCTAGGCTGCGAATTATAGCGCTTGGCACTGTTTTGCTGGGTGGGCTGTTCACCATCCACAGCGGCAACGATTTCCACACCACCCGCGACTTTTTTATTCGACATGATCACCGCTTCCGCACCAAGCTCTTCTTTCACTTGCAGCAGCGCTGTTCGCATATCTTTGGCAAAAAATCGTTTTATTTTCAAAGCAGATATCCGTGTTAAATGGCTAAAGCCCGATTAGGTAACAGCAGTTTCGTTAGTTACCAACGGCTTGAACAATCCGAATTTGTTTCTCGTCAGGTATTTCTTGATAAGAGAGCACACGCAAATTAGGTATCGTGTTTTTCACAAACTTCGCCAAAGTTGAACGAAGCACACCAGACGTGAGTAACACGGCGGGCTCACCTTTCAATTCTTGTTCTTGCGTTGCATGGCTCAGTGCAGCTTGTAGACGCTCTGCTAAGCCTGGCTCAATACCTGCCGATTCTCCTCCTGACGCCTGCATGGTTTGATGCAATATTTGTTCCAGCTCAGGAATTAGTGTTATCACTGGTAGTTCAGGTTCTATACCATTGATTTCTTGGACGATTAAACGCTTCAATGAGATTCGAACGGCCGCCGTTAGGATGTCAGGTTCTTGACTCCGCCCAGAATACTCCGCCAAGGTTTGTATTATGGTTCGAATATCTCGGATTGGAATCGCTTCATTGAGTAGGTTTTGCAGTACCTTAACGACTGTACCCAACGGCAGTTGATCTGGAACGAAATTTTCAACTAGCCTTGGCGCTGAGCGACCCAGCATTTCAATTAAGTTTTGAACCTCTTCATGACCAATCAGTTGCGAGGCGTTATTAGTGAGAAGCTGACTCAAATGAGTGGCGAGTACGGTCGATGAGTCCACAACTGTGTAACCGAGAGCTTGTGCGTGTTCACGTTGTTCTTCACGGATCCAAACCGCTTCAAGGCCGAATGCAGGGTCGAGTGTGCGTTCACCGTCAATAACACCATAGACTTGACCAGGGTTAATCGCCAGTTCTTGATCTGGGCGGATCTCCGCTTCACCAACAGCAACCCCCATTAAGGTAATGCGATAACTATTGGGTGTTAATTCTAAATTGTCACGAATATGCACTGCGGGGATGAGAAAGCCAAAGTCTTGCGACAGTTTTTTCCGAACACCTTTTACGCGTTCGAGCAGCTCTCCACCTTGATCTCGGTCCACCAGCGGTATCAATCGATAGCCCACTTCTAAGCCAATCACATCAACGGGTTGAACATCATCCCAAGAGAGCTCTTTTTGAGTGGCTGCTTCGTTGTCCACTTTTGCAGGCAGTTTCTTTTCGTCGGCGGTTTTTTTCTGTTTGCGTATCATCCAATACGCGCAACCACCCGCTAACGCGGCTAGCAGTAAAAAAGCAAAGTGAGGCATACCCGGTACAATGCCCATGATGCCGAGAATACAAGCGGTAATCATCAATGCTTTAGGGTTGTCAAACAGTTGGAAGACGACTTGCTCTCCCATATCTTCATCGGTATTTTGACGGGTAACCATCATGGCAGCGCCAATCGAAAGCAGCAATGAGGGGATCTGAGCCACTAAGCCGTCACCAATGGTCAGCAGTGTGTAGATTTGGATCGCTTCTTTAAAACCCAACCCATATTGCGCCATACCAATCGATAAGCCGCCAATAATGTTGATGAACAAAATTAAGATCCCAGCAATCGCATCCCCTTTAACAAATTTTGACGCACCGTCCATTGAACCGTAGAAATCCGCTTCTTTGGTTACTTCGAAACGTCGTAGCCGCGCTTGGTCTTGATCGATTAAACCCGCATTTAAGTCCGCATCTATGGCCATTTGCTTACCCGGCAAGGCATCTAGGGTAAAGCGAGCACTCACCTCAGAAATACGTCCCGCACCTTTGGTTACTACCATGAAGTTGATGATCATCAAGATCAAAAACACCACTAAACCGACGGCGTAGTTACCACCGATCACCACACTACCAAACGCTTCAATGACGTTACCAGCCGCCCCGGGGCCTTCATGACCATACAATAAAACCACACGGGTTGAAGCGACGTTCAAGGCTAGTCGAAGTAAGGTTGCAATAAGCAAAACCGTAGGAAAAGCAGCAAAATCAAGCGGTCTACGGGTATAGACAGTGACGAGTAACACAACCATCGATAAGGCAATGTTAAAAGTGAAAAACAGATCCAATAGGAAGGCCGGGATCGGTAAAACGACCATAGCCAACGTGGCCAATACCATAACCGGCGCACCGATTGCTGGCATACTTCGCTGCGGTATTGATGGCAATTTATCTGCAAATGGGAGAGTAAATTTCATAGGTTAGCAAGCAATCTGTTGATAAATATCTATAAATGCGACAATGCGTTAACTCGGCGATGCAATTTTTAGTCCAGTAAAACAGTCAAAATAATGGCTACATTAGTAAAGGCAATAACCCTTCACTTAACGTAGCCTAGTTATTCAAATTACGTGAACTTCTTTTACTTTGAATCGTGGTTTAAGGATTAATACTCCAGATCTGCTGTCCTTTACGCAACTCTCTATCATATTCGATACCAATCAGACCGGATGTGGGGAACATTGGAGGGACTAAATCGGTAACAAATTCAGCCGCGAGATAGCCAACTAACGGTAAATGAGACACCAGCAGCACTGATTCGATTTGTTCTACATCGGCCAAGGCAGAGACATACTCAAATACCACTTCCGCTTTCCCATAAGGTGTGATGTCATCACAGGTCACAACCTCATCGGCATTAAAATAAGAGGCTATCGCAGCCCAAGTTTGCTGCGCCCGTAAGTAAGGGCTTACCAATACTTTATCTACATGGCGAAGATCTTGCTTTTCACAAGCACGAGCCACAGCAACAGACTCACGAAGACCTCTTTCGGTTAAGGCCCTTTGTGCATCACTCGCTGCATAATGTTCAGCTTCTCCGTGACGCATAATAAAAATCTTCATTACTCATTCCTAGTGGTTATTATCTATGCCGTCTAGGCGGCTTTATTCTCGATTATATCAGGCAACCAAGCAAAGACTTCGACACTGTTAACAGTCTATTAAAAAGTCTCCTGAAGGACTAAAATGGCACTTCGCTCATAAAATCATTGCTTGAAATTTGCACCTAACCGTTTCAACGCCATAATTAAAAAAGCCTTTTCTGTGGAGAGTCACTGTGCATTTAAGCCCTAACGACACCAACCAATACCGCTACATTACGTTAACTAATGGTCTGAGAACATTACTTATTCAAGCGGATGATGCACAAAAGTCAGCCGCTGCTTTAGCGATTAATGTGGGGCATTTTGATGACCCTGAAGACAGAGAAGGTCTTGCCCACTATCTGGAACACATGCTGTTTTTAGGCACAGAAAAGTACCCGAAAATTGGTGAGTTTCAAAGTTTTATTAATCAACATGGTGGCAGCAATAACGCATGGACTGGTACAGAGCACACCTGTTTTTTCTTTGATGTAAGCCCAAATCATTTTGAAAAAGCCTTGGACCGATTCAGCCAATTCTTTTGTGCCCCCTTGTTTAATGAAGAAGCCCTGGATAAAGAACGCCAAGCGGTGGATTCTGAATTTAAACTCAAACAGAATGATGATTCGAGAAGGCTCTATCAGGTTCAAAAAGAAACCATTAATCCGCAACACCCGTTTGCTAAATTTTCAGTGGGTAATTTAGAAACGCTGTGTGATAGAAATGGTGTCTCTATCCGTGAAGAAATTGTCCGTTTTCACCATGAAAATTACTCGGCTGATTTGATGACGCTCTCGCTAGCGGGCCCACAGACACTTGATGAGTTAGAGCAGTGGGCAAGAGATGAATTTTCCTCCATCCCAAATAAACAGCTCGGCCCGAAAAAAATAGAGGTGCCTTTTGTTTTAGACGCGCACCGAGGCGTCTTGATTCAAATCGAGCCACGAAAAGAGATCCGCAAACTGATTTTAAGCTTCCCAGCCCCAAGCGCGGATGACTTTTATCATATCAAACCTCTCTCTTATTTCGCCCATCTCATCGGTTACGAAGGTGAAGGCAGTTTAATGCTGGCATTAAAAGAGAAAGGTTGGATCACGTCCTTATCGGCTGGAGGCGGCGCGAGTGGCAGCAATTATCGTGAGTTTTCGATAAGTTTTAGCCTGACACATGAAGGCGTAAAACAGGTCGATAACATCATCCAGTCACTCTTTACTCAGATTAAATTAATCGCAGAGCAGGGGCTGAACGAATGGCGTTACCTTGAGAAAAGAGCGGTGCTTGAATCGGCTTTTCGCTTTCAAGAAACGACAAGGCCATTAGACATGGTCAGCCATTTAGTGGTTAATATGCAGCACTATCAGCCGCAAGACACTATCTATGGCGATTATATGATGGCGGGCTACAACGAATCGCTACTTAAGCAAGCTCTTCATTATTTGACTCCTGAAAACCTACGCGCCACGTTAATTGCTAAAGATGGGTATTACGATAAGAAAGCGAAATGGTATTTTACACCCTATTCAATTACTCCATTATCGGCGTCACAACTTGCAACATTCGCAACCCCTTGCGACATTGAAACAAACTTACCGCCACTCAATCCTTTTATCTGTTACGACTTAGACCCAAAACCGTTAGAGCCTTCAACGCCTTTACACCCGGAAATCATTGAAGAGTTACCAGGCTTTCGTTTATGGCATCTACAAGACCATGAATTTAGAGTGCCTAAAGGGGTAATTTACATCGCGATTGATAGCCCCATCTCGGTAGCCACTGCTCGAAATATTGTTAAAACCCGTCTCTGTGTGGAAATGTTTTTAGACTCGCTGGCCACGGAAACTTACCAAGCAGAAATTGCTGGGATGAGTTACAACATGTACGCTCATCAAGGCGGCGTCACCCTGATGCTTTCTGGTTTTAGCGAAAAACAACCACAGTTAATGAAGATGATTCTCGCACGCTTTGCTAAACGTGATTTTAGCCTAAAACGCTTTAACACCATCAAGCAACAACTGCTTCGTAACTGGCAAAATACCACTAAAGATCGTCCAATTTCGCAGCTTTTCAATGCAATGACGGGTATTTTACAACCCAACAACCCTCCTTATGAAACGCTACTTGGTGCCTTAAAACAGATAGAAGTCGATGAACTCAGTGATTTCGTTGAACAAATATTAGCGCAACTTCATGTTGAGATGTTTGTCTATGGCGACTGGTTAAGAAGTGATGCACAAGCGATGGCAGATACGCTTAAAAATGCATTACGAGTCAAAGATCAACAGTACGAGGAATCATTAAGACCACTCGTCATGCTCGGAGAGAGTGGGACTTTTCAAAAAGAGGTTCACTGCGATCAAGAAGATTCTGCTGTGGTGGTCTATTATCAGTGTAATGATGCCGCACCGCGCAGCATCGCCTTATATTCATTAGCTAATCACTTGATGTCCGCTACATTTTTTCATGAAATTCGCACTAAGCAGCAACTTGGTTATATGGTCGGAACGGGCAACATGCCATTAAACCGTCACCCAGGCATCGTACTCTATGTCCAGTCACCGAATGCTGCCCCTTATGAGCTGATTAGCGCTGTAGATGAATTTTTAAATGCTTTTTACATGGTGTTGCTGGAGCTCAACGAATACCAGTGGCACAGCAGTAAGCGCGGTTTATGGAATCAAATTTCAACGCCCGACCCCACCCTTCGCAGCCGTGCGCAAAGACTTTGGGTTGCTATCGGCAATAAAGATGCCGGCTTTGATCAAAGAGAGCAGGTTTTGAGTGAACTGAAATCACTCAGTCGCAGTGATATGATTCGCTTTGTGGTCAATGAGCTAAAACCAAGGACCGCCAATCGACTGATCATGCACAGCCAAGGAAACGCACATCAAACGGTTCAGAAACTCAGTTTAGGGCAAGAAATTGGCTCAATTGAAGCGTTCCAGCTTCGGCCTAAAAGCTATAACTTAGGATAACCGTACTTCATCACCATCAGAGCAATTTATCTTTGCTCTGATTTTACGATCTCTTTTAAAGAGTGGGGATGCAGTTTAATGCACACGCCTTGCCACTTAAATGCAACCGTCGGGTTATGTAATCGCTCCCCTTCCCCTTTTGGACTGGACAATTTAACTTGAACACCTTGAATGTCTAATGTTGTCCAGCATTCTTTTAATCGTGGGTAAATCGACAGTATATCCTGCAAATAGGCTTGCGCGGTTTGTGCCTCAGATGGCACCACAAATTCCACATGCTCCCAGCTCTGCTCTGGGTAAATTTTCCCCTCGGCAGGGTAAGGCAATTCCAAACATTCTATTGACCAACCATTAGCCGATAGTGGCACCGCAAATTCAATCACAATGATAGGACGGCCATTTATCTGAGCACTCGATATTTCTCGCCCTTCCTCCAGCCATGCCGCATGTGCTAATGACGCTAATTTACGATCATTAATGCGCAGTGCAATGTGGTCAGCTTGATTTGTGGATAAATCAATATGCAAAATTTTGGTTAATTCTTGAATTTTATGCATAAATTTATCTAAATTCTGCTTAAGCTGTTCAGGATGAAGCGCTGCATTCTTTAATGGTTCAAGCATTTAAATAGTCCAAAATGATGATTATCGTCTAATAGTACCAACAACTCTTCGAAAAGTAGAAAATTTCCTAATTTAGTCCCTATAAGCGCCTCAATAAAATTGGTATTATGTGCGCCAAATGATGAACAAAATTAAGATATGTATTGGCACTAAATGGTGAATAAAATGCATACCTTTGCAATTCCAAGAATTAAAGGAAACGCGTGTGAATATCCAAGCACTGATTAATGACAAAGTATCTCAGGCTCTTGAAGCCGCAGGCGCACCAGCTGGCAGTCCTGCTGCTGTTCGCCAATCGGCCAAAGCGCAATTTGGTGACTATCAAGCCAATGGCATTATGGGCGTAGCTAAGCAACTGAGTACCAACCCGCGAGAATTTGCTCAAAAAGTATTGGATGTTCTGGACCTCGATGGCATTGCGAGCAAAACGGAAATTGCAGGCCCAGGTTTTATCAACATTTTCCTCAGTGAAGCGTTTCTTGCTAAACAAGCGGATATCGCCCTAGCAGATGAGCACCTAGGTGTAACCAAAGAAGCGCAGAAGACGATCGTCGCAGACTACTCAGCGCCTAACGTTGCCAAAGAGATGCATGTAGGCCACTTACGCTCAACCATCATTGGTGACGCCGTTGTACGTACCTTGGAATTTTTAGGCCATAAAGTGATCCGCGCCAACCACATCGGTGACTGGGGCACGCAATTTGGTATGTTGATAGCCAACCTTGAACGTGTGCAACAAGAATCTGGTAACGAAGTTTCAATGGAACTTTCCGATCTTGAAGCTTTCTATCGTGAGTCAAAAAAACTCTACGACGAAGATGAAGTGTTTGCCGCTAAAGCACGAAATTATGTGGTCAAACTACAAAGCGGTGACGAATTCTGCGCTCAAATGTGGAAAAAATTGGTGGACATCACCATGATCCAAAACCAGCGTAACTATGATCGTTTGAATGTTTCGTTGACGCGCGATGATGTGATGGGCGAAAGCATGTACAACGACATGTTGCCCGGCATCGTAGCCGATTTAAAAGAAAAAGGTTTGGCGCAAGAAGATGATGGCGCACAAGTCGTTTTTCTTGAAGAATACAAAAATAAAGATGGCGAGCCGATGGGCGTTATCATCCAAAAACGTGATGGCGGCTTCTTATACACCACAACCGATATCGCGTGTGCAAAATACCGTTATGAAACCTTGGGTGCGGACCGTGTGCTGTACTTTATCGACTCGCGTCAACATCAACACCTAATGCAAGCATGGACGATTGTCCGCAAAGCGGGCTATGTACCTGACGAAGTGACTCTTGAACACCACGCCTTTGGTATGATGCTAGGCAAAGATGGCCGCCCGTTCAAAACTCGTGCTGGCGGTACTGTTCGTCTGGCCGATCTTCTCGATGAAGCGCAAGAGCGTGCCGCTAAATTAATTGAATCCAAAAACCCTGATTTAGACGCCGCAGAAAAAGCGAACATTGCCAATACTGTCGCGATGGCCGCAGTGAAATATGCTGATCTTTCTAAGCACCGTACTACCGATTACGTGTTTGACTGGGACAACATGTTGGCATTTGAAGGTAACACTGCACCTTACATGCAGTATGCCTACACACGTGTCGCGTCAATTTTTGCTAAAGCAGGCGTATCGATGGATAACCTGACGGGTGAAATTAAAGTCACACAAGAGAAAGAAAAAGCTTTGATTGCGAAACTTCTGCAGTTTGAAGAAGCGGTACAAGCTGTTGCCCGCGAAGGCCAACCTCACATTATGTGTAGCTACCTATTTGAATTAGCTGGCCAATTCTCTAGCTTCTATGAAGCATGCCCAATCTTAGTCGCTGAAGATGAAAGTGTGAAACAAAGCCGCCTAAAACTGGCTGCGTTGACAGCAAAAACCATCAAGCAAGGTCTGTCGCTACTCGGTATTGATACATTAGAACGTATGTAACGACAGCTATGAGTGAATGAAAGGGTTGACCATGGTCAGCCTTTTCTTTTATCGGTGATAACATCCGTGCAAGTGAGATTGACATGAATTTTGAACTCCACCCGCAACTGGCCAAAGACACTTCCGTCATTGGTGAATTTCCTCTTTGCTTAGCCTTACTCCATAAAGATAATGCCGTACCTTGGATTATTCTGGTGCCTAAACGTGCCAATTTGAAAGAGCTGCATCATCTACCAATGCAGGAACAGCAACAATTTTTATGCGAATCTCAAGCCGTTAGCCAAGCTCTTGAAGCCACGTTTTGTCCAGATAAACTCAATTTAGGTGCGCTGGGTAACATGGTTCCTCAGCTCCATATTCACCATGTTGCTCGATTTAAAAATGACATAGCATGGCCTGGGCCTATCTGGGGCAATACTCAAGGGATAGTGAGAGCCGAACAAGAACAGCAAGCGATCTTAACCAGAATCCAAAATGTTCTATCACTGAGTTCTATTTTTAGAAAAGGATAAACGTCGTCTCTCACACCATATATTAGGTAAAAGATAGATTGGGTAAAAGTTTGAAAGCCGCTGACATCAGCGGCTTTCGTTTATCAGACAGAATGCCTAGCATCAATTATGACTAAAGTACGACAGTCAAAGACAGCCCGTTATTTCGGTTAAGCCCATAACGCACTCTTGTTACGCGGTGAGCCTTGTTGGTATCGATAGTGCGCGACAACACACCTTTTCGTATCCACACGGCTAACATAGCGTCAACGCCATCCTCACTGAGCGAAAACTTTTTCGCAATCGCCGAGCGGCTAACGATCCCATTCTCTTCAATGTAGCGCTTTAACTCATTTAATATCATGCCACTTGTACCTCAAGCACCGTTTTCTGCTGGAGTCCTTTTCGCTTAAGCATTTTAAAGGTCAACAAACTCGCCATAACAATGGCAATAATCCACGTTAAACTTTCAACTGGGGTTTCAGTGATCCTTGTCGCTTGGTAATAAAGCGCAGCGCCACCATACGCAAGCCCCATCGTCCATACTGCGATAAAACGAGCGTAATTCGCACCAAACTCACGAACATAAGCCCCCATGGCTGCAACACAAGGCGTGTAAAGCAAAATGAAGATAAGGTAGGCAAATGCGGCATGACCAGTGACAAAGTGCTGTTTCAAATTACCAAAGATTGAGGCATCTACGGCTTGCTCTTCAGCCACTGCGCTACTGTCTGTCAAGTCTCCGACTTCGATACCGAGCGGATCAGAGAAGCTTAATCCCGTTAGGTTTTCTGGAATAGACATAACCGCTTCTTGTAGGCTCGCCATTAGGTCATATTCACTTTCATCACCTTCAGCAGAGGTATATAAATTGTTTAATGTTCCGACTACCGCTTCTTTTGCAAAAATACCCGTGATGATACCCACTGTCGCTGGCCAGTTATCTTGATTGATACCAATAGGAGCAAATACCGGCGTAACCACTTGAGCCACTTTTGATAACACGGAGTTGTCACTATCTTCATTACCAAAGCTGCCATCAGTACCAACTGAATTGAGGAAGCTTAAGATCATAACAACGATGACAATCGTTTTCCCTGCACCGAGAACAAAACGTTTTAATTTCTGCCATGTTTTGATCATGACGTTTTGTACCGTTGGGATCTCGTAATCTGGCATCTCCATGACTAGGCTGTCGCTTGAACCCGGATAGAGCGTATGCTTCAAAACCAAACCAGTGAACACTGCGGCTAAAATGCCCAACAAATAAAGAGCAAAAACTACATTTTGACCGCTTTCAGGGAAAAACGCCGCAGCAAATAGCGCATACACGGGCAAACGTGCACCACATGACATAAAGGGTGCCATCGATGCCGCTAATTTACGTTCACGTTCTTGATCTAGAGTTCGGGTCGCCATAATCGCGGGAACGTTACAACCAAATCCTAAAACAAGCGGAACAAACGCTTTACCCGGTAGGCCTATCTTCTGCATCACTTTATCTAAAACAAAAGCCGCGCGAGACATATAGCCAGAACTTTCGAGTACAGCTAAAAATAAGTACAAACAAGCGATAACTGGGATAAATGTGGCGACGGTTTGAATACCTCCGCCAAGGCCATCTGCTAATAATGTCACTAGCCAAATAGGCAAATGATCATCCAGTAAGTAGTGCCCGCCATCAACCAATAACGCCCCGACGCCAATGTCGAAGAAATCAATGAAAGCGCTCCCAATATTGATCGAGAACATAAACATTAAGTACATAACCACAAAGAAAAACGGTACACCCACCCATTTATTTAAAATCAGCTTATCTGCTTTTTGTGTAAAACTGTGGCTTAGTTTCCCTTCGGTTTTGCGGATCTGCTGGCACTGTTCATGCAAAAATGTGTATTTGGTATCAGCGACATGCAGATCAATATCCAAACCACTTTGCAATTGCTCTTTCTGGATAAGCTCACGCTGCACTTCTGGTAATCCATTAATCACCAAAAGATCATTTTCTAAAGCACGAATAGCCAATGCGCGAGGTGCCACTTGCTTATGTTGAAAAATAGTGGCTAATTTTCCGATCGATTGTTCAAATGCACTACCGTAATCCAATAGCAGTTCTTTAAGAGCTACGCCTTGCAGCAGTACTTTATGCAGCTTTTCTTTGAATCGACTCACCTGCTCTTTACTGGTAGCCGAAAGCATAAAAACGGGGCAACCTAGAACTTTCTCAAGTTGTTGAATGTCTAGGCTTTGACGCTCTCTTTTTAAAGCGTCCATTTTATTCAAAACCACAATCATTGGACGCCCGAGCTCTCTCAATTGAAGCGTCATATAGAGACTGCGCTCCAAACACGTCACGTCCACAACGTTAATGATTAAATCAGCAGGATGTGTAAGAACCGCTCTAGAGGCAATGGATTCGTCAATGCTGTTACTGTCATTCCCGCTGTCAAGTGCGTAGATGCCCGGCAAATCCGTTAGTATGAATTCATCTCCAGAATGAGTGTAGCGACCCGTTTTTTTCTCAACTGTAACACCAGCCCAGTTACCGACTTGTTGCTTAGAACCAGTCAGCCCATTAAATAACGTTGTTTTGCCACTATTAGGGTTACCAACGGTTAGAATTTGATATCGCACTACGCTCTCTCCACTTCAATACAAGCGGCTATATTTTCACGTACCGCTAAAGAGACGCCTCTCACTTCAAGTTGAAGTGGATCTCCCATAGGAGCTCTTCTGATTAACGTAACAGTAGTTAGAGGCAGCAAGCCCATCACCATCAATTTTTTACGAATGTCATTTGGAAGTTGATTGAACGCGACAATGCTCGCACTATCCCCTTCATTTAATTGAGATAATTTCATCTATCTTGCTCTCAATGGTAGTGGTAATGAGAAATATTTTTATTAACAGGCGAATGATACACGCGCTAACCCTCTATTTTATTGCGTGAAATCAAAGATTGCATAAATCCATCACGTTGTTTTCGGTAAATAAACTGACGTTAAAAACGTTAAAAAATTATCAGGCACAAATGAGCTCAACATAAAAAAATAAACAAAAACAGGAAAAGCCAAAATAAACCATTAAAATCAATCAGTTAATGTTAATTATGTATTTTGTCGTTTTTCTTATACTAGGTTGTCGTTAATTTTATAAATGAAATAAGTCCTTTGCCATATAGTAAATCCATCGAAAGGAATTACTCCTTAGATACAAATTCCAGAGGTGGTACGGGTGTTACTCGTATCACTCCGGCAGCAAGCGAAGGTGTCATTGACACCCGTGGTATAGTCCCCCCGGCTATACCACGATCTTTTTTTTCTACTCATCTCATCTTTACCGCAACACAATCACCGACCCAGCCTGTTTATTGAGTAACTGCTATTCCCAAAATAAATTGATATTACGACTTTGAGTATTAATGAGTGTATCTACGCAAGCATAGACAAATATGCGTAGCTAACACAGCAGCCAATCTAATCAAGAAGGGAGATACAGCTTGATTTCAGGTCGGCGGAAAGTGAGTTCATCTCCACACACCTGAATAAGCTTTGTGATTAGGGTGACTGAATGTCGCGAACATCGCTGCAACTTCAAGTCTTCAAGTAGGAAAGTTATCACTATTATCAGGGGCGGTATTACTCGTTATCATCAACAAATTGGGTTGGCGATAAACCGAAGTGATGTTTAAATCTTTGGCTGAAATAAGACGGATCATTAAACCCACAATCAAAAGCGACTTGGGCGACTTTTCCTCCTGCGAGCAAATATTGGCACGCTTTCTCTAAGCGGATCTCATTTAGATACTCTTTGAATGTTTTATTGGTGATCGCTTTAAAACGACGCTGCAAACTACGCTCCGATACGAAGAGTGATTTGGCCGCACTAGAGGTACTAAATTCAGGATCTGAATAGTGATTGTGTACCAATTTTTCGACTTTTTTAAGCCACTCTTTTTCCGTTACATCAATAAACTTGTCCTCTGAATGCTCCTCTACGACGATCATTTCAGGTGCATCACTCACAAGCTCAACTGATGGCCAAGAAAGCTCAACTAAATTTCGTTCTGGCGATGAAAAAATATGTATTTCCCCACCACTGCGCTGTACTAACAGTTGCATCTCCTCTAGTTCAAAACCAGAGATACGCTTATCACTATTGATGGATTGCACCTGATCGCCACAGTCAATCATCACAATAAACAGTCTTTTCTCCCTTTCATAACAATGAATTTGTAGCTCTTGATTTCTATAAAGACGTTTTACCGCATCAGACAGTAGCGTATTGAAAATGATGTCTAGGTTAAAATGGGCAGATTCAATATAAGCTTGTTTAAGCTCATTGTTCACCGCCAACGAAATATTCGCTTTCGCGAACTCTTCACGCCATCCGTCCACACAAGAGTTCAAGATTATCGATAGGTCGTAGAGCAACTGAGTCGCTGTTTTATCATTTCTTACGTTACGAAGTAACGCCAGTTCACGTTTTACTTTTAAAGCTAAAGACTCAAGTCGCGCGAGTTGATGGAGTTGGGAGCGATAAATCAGCTGATTTAATGTAGGAGTAATAGAATCTAACATCTGTTCAACAACGATATGGCGAATTTGTAATTGCTTGCGCAACTGCTGGTTATTAGTCAAAACAATTTTGCTTTGATGCCGTAGTTGATCCGTTTTCAAGGCCACCTGAGCTTTTAACTTTCGGTTTACTTTGGTAACCCAACGAGAACGCCACCATGAAGCAAAAGCAATAAGGCCTATAGAAAGGCAAAGGTAAAGAACAATAGCCCATGAAGACCAATACCACGGGTTATCCACAATAAATGATAGACTGTTTATCATACTGTTTTGCGGATTTGGACTGTAATTTCTCACTAGCAAACGATAGTGTCCAGGTAACAGGTGATCAAGTGTCAACTGAGCGCTTTCTAATCTCTGCCACTCCTTATCCCCTGCAATACGATACTCCAATGATAAGGCTATCGATTCTGGCAATGCACCAAACAAAAAGCTTATCGAACTTCCATATTCCAATTCTAGTGTCTGAAAACGACCACGACCGAACATGACAGGAATGTGATCGACATTCACTTGGCTAAAGATAATATTGGTATTAGGAGGGGTAGCAACCGTGAGTTCAGAGGACCATGCTGTCACTAAGCCAAAACGGGAACCTAGCAGCAACTGCTGTTGGTTATTGATAATACTTGATTCGCAAACTCCACTTTTAAATTCATTATTCATCAATCCGTGTGGATCACCAAAATGCTTTACCATCTCACCCATAGGATTGTAGAGCGAGATTCCTTGTGAGGAAGTCAGCCAAATACCGTTGCCCGTTTCAGTTAAACATTTGGGGCTAATATTCTCTTCAACCATATCAATAGATCGAATATCACTACGATCATGTGCCAAAACAAAGACGCCATAAGCACTAGCAAACCAAACATCACCCTTGCTACTCTCAAATATATCAATGCTTTGTCCATAATGACTAGTCGCTCGGAGAAAAACAATTTTGCCTTTGTCAAAAAGATAAACACCATGGTCAGTGCCGATAAATACCCCTCGCCGAGTTGACTTAAGTTTTATTATTTTTGCAGGCAAAAATGCATCAACAAACCATTCAGAACCGAAATCGGTTAGCGAGTTATCGGTCAACTGATATGACCACAAATGGTTACCTGTTGCTCCCCATAACAGTCCTTCATGATCAAATTCAAGGTGTTTAGTATCATTCGAACGCAGCTTCATAGGTAAAACGCTCGTTTCTATCATCTTTTTTGTCTGCAAGTGATAAATAACGATGCCTGTATGTGTAGCTATCCATAGAGAATGATCATCTATTTGAGCGACATCATGCACTTCTCCAGGGAAAATAAGTTTAGGCTCTTGCCAATCTTCAGCATCGACTTGGTACAACCCTTGTCGAGTTAAAAACAAATAGCCTTTATTATCTGACCTTGTCACAATTTTTGTTATGGGATTATTGTTGAGCTGTGCAATGGAATGGCGCTTAAATTTTTGTCCAAACAGAGAAAAGTAGCGAACACCTTTATCCGTTGCGATCCAAATCCCACCTTGTAAGTCATTGACCAATGAATAAATTTTATTGCCTGGTAACCCATTATTGTCTTGGTCATTACTTTCTAACTTGACGGTTTTACCTGTCAAAAACGAATGAACAAATAATCCATCTTCAGTACCAATCCAATACTCTTGATCTGTCTCAGCAACAGATAATACATGGGAATCTCCAACCAACTTTTGTTGGCGCTTTGGGTCCTCGACATCAATAATCAGCCCACCATTGAGCGTTCCAATCACAAGTTCTCTACGTTTCTCGGAAAAATAGAGTTTCTCAATGAAGTTTTTACCAGAGCTGAGCACGTGAGAAAAACTCTCTCCATCTGACAGATAGACTCCAGCATTAGTGGCTAATACCCATTTAGAAAGCACAAACTTCGCATCATTAACGATCAATCGACTAGCTTGATTTAATTGATACATTTCTTTAAAAGAATAAGTAACTAACTTGTGGGTTTGCGCATGGTATGTATAAAAGTGCGTCTCATCGGCTAACCAGATGAAATTACCTGACGAACCTATTTTTTTTATGATGATTCCAGGCGTTAAGCTAAATACTAATTCGCGATCTTGTGCGGGATAAGTTCGATAAAGTTCATTATCAATGAACGTCCAAAAAGCGTTATTAAGATAGGTAATATTTTCGCTCTCTTGTGAGAGCACTGAGCCACGCCGGGGAAGGATGTTTTGTCCATCAAAGAAAACCACTTTGCCATGCACATCGTGTATCCAAATTCCCCCTTCTTCACCTAAAAACAAATTTTGTGCGGCAAAAATTTTTCCTTGAGCCTGAGCTGGCAATGGATAGAAGATAGAAGGTGCTTTGTCTAGAGCTTGTGTCCCCTGCGCTAATAAAAGCGTCAGAAAACCCAAGATCCAGAGCAAAGGTTTAAAATAGTCGTTCTTTCCTTTCAACAGACAGAGCCTCAATCAATTGCACGCCAAATTGCAAACTGTTTTTTCGTGGCGATAATTATCAAAACATTCTAACCAAAGATAAGGCTTTTTGAAGCTAAGAAAGCGACAATTTGTGAATATTTATCCTAGATTTCAGTACAGATCGTACAACATACAATACAGCGTACATCTATTGAGACAAACAAGTGTAAAAGTTGTTGCTCAGCTGATTTAACAGCTCAAAATAGCTGCCACTTTTCACTTTGATATCTGCGCCTAATGGATCAAGTACTCCTATTTTGACCTCTGTACCACGAGTCACAGTATCAATCACCGCAGGAGTAAACTGAGGTTCTGAAAAGACACACTTTGCTTCATTATTAATAATGGAATTTTTAATGGTGATGAGGGTTTTAGCACCCGGCTTTCTGTCAGGGCTAACGGTAAAATGGCCGAGGTTATTCAAATGGTATTGCTGTTCAAAATAGCCGTATGCATCATGAAAAACATAATATCCTTTATCACTAATTTTGCTCATTTTCTGCGTGATTGCTTGATGGGTCGAATCTAATTGAGCTAAAAAGCGGACTAAGTTTACTTTATACTGCTCGGCATTAGCGCTATCACTTTTCACTAAACTTGCGGTAATCGCCGCTGCCACTAGCTTGGCTTGATCGGTTCCAAGCCAAAAATGTGGGTCATACATACCATGGTGATGCCCATCATGATCGTGTTGTTCGCCACTGAGCTCTCTCAGTGTCAGGCCATCAATTTGGCTGATGGTCAAAACGTTGTGGTGACTCGCTAATGTCTTACTTAAGAATGGCTCAAGGTCTTTTCCATACCAAATCACTAAATCCGCCGCTCTGATTTTTTTAACATCAGAAGGGCGCAACGCATAGTCATGCGGTGAGGTATTTGCCCCCAGTAGTACTTCTGGTTCATTCACATCGAGAGTCAATTCATATGTAATCATCTGAATCGGCTTAATGCTGGTCAAAATGACCGTAGACCACGCCAAAGGCGATAATGTTATTAAGCAAAGAAGGAGCATAATCTGACGCAACATGATGGTTTTTCCATTCGGTATATAGCGTTAAAGGGAACGAAATGTTACATTATAACACTTCCGAATTGCAAATAAGTTCCATTCATGTCCAACTTAATTCAGCTGCAAGGCATTTGTGTCGAATTCAACAACCGCCGTGTTTTGGACAATGTCAGTATCAACCTAGAAAAAGGGAAGATTACCACACTGATAGGTCCTAATGGTGCGGGCAAGTCGACGCTCGTTAAAGTATTGCTCGGGCTACAGCCCGTCCATAGCGGAACGATGACGCGCGTAAAAAACCTTAAAATTGGTTATGTTCCTCAAAAGTTAAAACTTAATGACGCGTTACCACTCCCCGTTAAACGATTTTTAAGTTTGGCCGGACGTTTTAGTCAACAAGAGTTGCTAGACGCACTCAGACTAGTCGGGGCCGAGCATCTTCTTGATTATGATATGCATAAGCTGTCCGGTGGTGAAACGCAACGGATTCTTATCGCCCGTGCATTGCTACAGCGCCCAGATATTCTAATTCTTGATGAACCAGCCCAAGGTGTTGATGTGCAAGGGCAAATTGATCTGTATGATCTTATCGATGCCATACGACATCGTTTCGGCTGTGGTGTCTTCATGGTCTCTCACGATTTGCATCTGGTGATGGCAAAAACGGATGATGTTATCTGTCTTCATCACCATGTTTGCTGTTTCGGTTCACCTGCAACGATTACTCAACACCCAAGCTATATCGCATTATTTGGTACGCGCAATCGCGAAGCCTTAGCTTTTTACCATCACAAACATCAGCATCATCACGACTTAGCAGGCCAACCTGTGAAAGGAGATGCAACTTGCTGTTCAAATCATTCACACGGTCACCATCATGATTGAATTTCTTCTTCCATCAATATTAGCAGGCCTTGGTATCGCCGTTATCGCAG
The DNA here is from genome assembly GCF_963888245.1 of Vibrio sp. B4-6. Taxonomy (NCBI): domain Bacteria; kingdom Pseudomonadati; phylum Pseudomonadota; class Gammaproteobacteria; order Vibrionales; family Vibrionaceae; genus Vibrio; species Vibrio sp. B4-6. The sequence continues at coordinate 418,131 of NZ_CAWPIM010000011.1, read as the reverse complement.
GTCCCCTTGGGTCATTCGTGGTTTGGCGAAAAATGGCTTATTTTGGCGATACCCTCGCACACGCCTCGCTGATGGGATTGGCGTTAGGCTTTTTGCTTGATATCAACCTTTATCTTGCGTTGCTCGTTTGCTGTCTTGGGCTTGCAATCATTTTGGTTACTATGCAGAAACAGCAGCTTGTGGCGACAGACACTTTGCTCGGCATTCTCGCTCATAGCTCGTTATCCATTGGTCTCATTGCAGTAAGCTTCCTTGATAACGTTCGCATCGATTTAATGAGCTATCTCTTTGGCGATTTATTGGCGGTAAGTTTTACTGATTTAGCCTTCATTTGGGGGGGAGCGATTGCAGTAAGTGCACTGCTATTTCTTTTTTGGCGGCCATTACTTTCAACTACAGTGAACGAAGAACTTGCGTTTGTTGAGGGCATCCACGTTGATTTAATGCGTTTGCTGCTAATGCTATTAATTGGGGTGGTGATTGCACTAGGAATGAAATTTGTTGGTGCTCTGATTATGACATCGCTGCTGATTATTCCCGCGGCGACCGCTAGGCGACTCACAAAAACCCCAGAGCAGATGGCAATATTGGCTTCTTTGGTCGGCGCTTTAGCTGTGCTGGGCGGGCTAATCCTCTCGTGGCATTTTGACACACCTGCAGGCCCTTCGGTTGTCGTGACGGCTACAACGATGTTTATGTGCAGTCAACTTGTAAAACGCTAGTATCAAAACCTATTGAATCTAAAGTAAAAACCCCGAAACAAGGTTCGGGGTTTGTCTTCAAACTGAGGAAGGCGTGATTACCAACCCGTCACTTCACGCAATGCTTTTCCGATATCAGCAAGGCTTTTGACAGTTTTCACACCCGCGGCTTCAAGCGCTGCAAATTTCTCATCAGCTGTCCCTTTACCACCAGAAATGATAGCACCAGCATGGCCCATCCGTTTACCCGGAGGCGCTGTCACACCAGCAATATAAGACACAACCGGTTTCGTGACATTCTCTTTAATGAATGCCGCGGCTTCTTCTTCGGCTGTACCACCGATCTCGCCAATCATCACAATCGCTTCAGTTTCAGGATCATCTTGGAATAGTTTCAAGATATCAATGAAGTTAGAGCCCGGGATTGGGTCACCGCCGATACCAACACACGTTGACTGACCAAAGCCTTCATCTGTTGTTTGCTTAACGGCTTCATAAGTTAGCGTTCCTGAACGAGAAACAATACCCACTTTTCCTTTCTTATGAATGTGGCCTGGCATGATGCCGATCTTACACGCATCCGGTGTAATCACACCCGGACAGTTCGGGCCAATCATACGCACACCAGTCTCTTCGAGCTTCACTTTTACGTCAATCATATCGGTAGTCGGTATACCTTCAGTGATCGTCACAATAAGTTCAATACCAGCGTCAATTGCTTCTAAAATAGCGTCTTTACAAAATGGTGCAGGTACATAAATAACGGTTGCCGTTGCACCCGTTGCTTTCACTGCGTCACGCACCGTATTAAATACAGGCAGACCAAGGTGAGTTTGACCACCTTTACCCGGAGAAACCCCACCGACCATTTGTGTACCGTAGGCAATCGCCTGTTCGGAGTGGAAAGTTCCCTGACCACCAGTGAAACCTTGGCAGATTACTTTGGTGTCTTTATTAATAAGTACCGACATTATTTACCCTCCGCCGCAGCAACAACTTTCTGAGCTGCGTCCGTTAACGACTCAGCTGCAATGATATCAAGACCAGAATTTGCGAGTACTCCGCGTCCTAATTCCGCGTTTGTACCTTCCAAACGCACGACTACGGGAACCGTTACACCAACTTCTTTCACCGCACCGATAATGCCTTCTGCAATCATATCGCAACGTACGATACCGCCGAAAATATTCACCAATACGGCTTTCACGTTGTCATCAGACAAAATGATTTTGAACGCTTCAGCAACACGCTCTTTGGTTGCACCACCACCAACATCAAGGAAGTTTGCAGGTTTGCCGCCATGAAGGTTAACAATATCCATGGTGCCCATTGCAAGGCCAGCACCGTTCACCATGCAACCAACATTGCCATCAAGAGCAACATAGTTCAGTTCCCACTGAGCAGCATGAGCTTCGCGCTCATCTTCTTGTGAGAGATCGTGCATTTCGCGAAGTTTAGGTTGACGATAAAGTGCGTTTGAGTCGATGTTGATCTTGCCATCAAGGCACAACAAGTTCCCTTCAGCGGTGACAACTAATGGGTTGATTTCTAGCAATGCAAGATCATACTGGGTAAACATAGCGCCAAGACCTAGAAAGATCTTCACAAATTGCTTAATTTGGTCGCCTTCCAAGCCAAGTTTGAAAGCAAGTTCGCGGCCTTGGTAGGCTTGCGGACCAACCAAAGGATCAATCGCGGCTTTATGAATCAGCTCCGGAGTCTCCTCCGCTACTTTTTCAATTTCCACGCCGCCTTCTGTTGAGGCCATGAACACGACACGACGAGTCGCACGATCGACGACTGCGCCTAAGTAAAGCTCATTCGCGATATTAGAGGCTTCTTCAACCAAAATTTTTGATACTGGCTGGCCATTTGCGTCCGTTTGATAAGTAACCAGATGTTTACCTAGCCATTTTTGAGCAAACTCTTTGACACCATCTTTAGTGTCGTGCAACTCAACGCCACCCGCTTTACCGCGACCACCTGCATGCACTTGACACTTAACAACTTTCTTCGCTGTACTAATCCGACCCGCCGCTTCAAAAGCTTCTTGTGGAGTATCACAGGCATAACCTTCCGGTACAGGCAAACCGAATTCTGCAAACAGCTGTTTGGCTTGATATTCATGCAAATTCATTATGTTCTTCCGTTTGTTTATCCCTTAGGGGATTTATTATTTCCATAAAGCGGCAGCTATGCTGCGCCATATATCTGTAGGGTGCTTCTCAAATTAAGCGGCTGCAATTTATCCAAGAGGATAGCTTGTAGCCTTTTGCTTAAATGAAGGCTAGACGTGAGCCTGCCTAGCCTTAAATTCACTGAACAACGTTCAGTGAGGTTACACGTCCAGTAGCAGACGTGCTGGATCTTCAAGTAGCTCTTTTACTGTCACAAGGAAACCAACTGACTCACGGCCATCCACCAAACGGTGGTCGTAAGAAAGTGCTAGGTACATCATTGGTAAAATTTCTACTTTGCCATCCACAGCCATTGGGCGGTCTTGGATTTTGTGCATGCCCAATATGGCCGCTTGCGGCGGATTGATGATCGGTGTTGACATTAACGATCCAAACACACCGCCATTCGTAATTGTGAAATTACCGCCAGTCAGTTCTTCAACCGTCAATTTGCCATCTCTTCCTTTGAGTGCAAGCTCTTTGATGCCCTTCTCAATTTCGGCAAGGCTTAGCGTATCGCAATCTTTAAGAACCGGAGTCACTAAGCCACGAGGCGTTGAAACTGCCATGCTAATATCAAAATAGCTGTGATACACAATATCTTGGCCATCAATAGATGCATTCACTTCTGGGTAACGCTTTAACGCTTCTGTTACCGCTTTCACGTAGAAAGACATAAAGCCTAAACGAATACCGTGTTTCTCTTCAAACAGACCTTGATATTGCTTACGCAGATCCATGATAGGCTTCATGTTAACTTCATTAAACGTCGTCAACATCGCCGTGCTATTTTTTGCCTCAAGCAGGCGCTCCGCAACACGTTTACGCAAACGCGTCATCGGTACACGTTTTTCACTGCGCGCCATCGCAACGACAGGCTCAGGTTGATTTGAAGCAACTGCTGACGCTGATTTTGCGGCCGCTAGATGAGCATCAATATCTTCACGCGTGATACGCCCACCCACACCAGAGCCTTTCACTTGGCTGGCTTCCAAACCATGCTCGGCGAGTAAACGGCGTACCGCAGGGCTAAGCGCATCATTCGTTTCGTCTGTCAGCGTGGCTTTGTGGCGTTTATCAGGAGACGGCTCTGTATCGTTGGTGGTATCTTTCGTCGGTTCACCTGCAACGGCACCGGGTTTCAATTTCGCCAATAACTGTTTCGAAAGCACCGTCGCACCTTCTTGCTCGATAATGGCTTCGAGAACACCCGCCTCAGGCGCTGGCACTTCAAGAATTACTTTATCAGTTTCAATCTCAACGAGTACTTCATCACGAGCGACGGCTTCACCTGGCTTTTTATGCCATGTCGCGACTGTTGCATCAGCCACTGATTCAGGTAGATCTGGAACCAGAATTTCAATTGTCATAATCTGTGTCTTCCTTTTACTTCTAGTTCGTTAAGCTAGGGTCAGAGCGTCTTCAATCAACGCTTTTTGTTGTTTCAAGTGTACCGACATATAACCAACGGCTGGTGATGCTGATGCAGGGCGACCTGCGTATTTCAGATCAGCACCGGCTGGAATGGCAGAACGGAAGTTATGTTGGCTACTGTACCAAGCACCTTGGTTTTGAGGCTCTTCTTGGCACCATACATAGTCAACAACATTAGTGTATTGAGCGATAGCCGCTTCCACTTCTTCTTTCGGGAATGGATATAGCTGTTCAATACGGACGATAGCAACATCACCTTGTTCGTTATTGCGGCGCTGTTCAAGCAGGTCGTAGTAAACCTTACCAGAGCAGAACACAACACGTTTGACATTCGCTGGGTTGAGATCGTCAACTTCGCCGATAGCCGGCAAAAACGATCCGTCAGCCAAGTCTTCCAGTGTTGATATACATAGTGGGTGACGCAGCAACGATTTTGGTGACATAACGATCAATGGTCGACGCATTGGGCGAACAACCTGACGACGCAGCATGTGGTATACCTGCGCTGGCGTAGAGGGAACCACCACTTGCATGTTTTGTTCGGCGCACAGTTGCAAATAACGCTCTAGGCGTGCTGATGAGTGCTCCGGGCCTTGCCCTTCATAACCATGAGGTAGCAGCATGGTTAAACCACACAAACGCGCCCATTTTTGTTCACCGGAAGAGATGAACTGGTCAATCACGACTTGAGCTCCATTGGCGAAATCACCAAACTGAGCTTCCCAAATCGTCAAACCACTCGGCTCCGCTGTCGCGTAGCCATATTCAAAAGCTAGCACTGCTTCTTCCGACAAAACCGAATCCAATACTTCAAAAGGACCCTGTTTATCATGGATATTCGCCAATGGAATATAGGTACTTGCGTCACTTTGGTTATGCAATACCGAGTGACGGTGGAAGAAGGTTCCACGCCCAGAGTCTTGCCCCGAAATGCGGATTCGCTTTCCATCATCAACTAAGGTTGCATAAGCCAGCGTTTCAGCCATACCCCAATCGAGAAGCTTCTCTCCATTAACCATCGCTTGTCGGTCGGTATAGATTTTATCCACACGACTTTGCAGTTTATGGCTTTCTGGATACTGACAAATTCGGTTACCTAGCTCTTTTAAACGCTCAAGGTCAACTTTACTATTCCATGGCATATCCCATTCATGGCCAATATACGGTGACCAATCAACAGAATGCAGTGCCATTGGACGCCACTCTTTCACCACGACTTCACCATGGTCCAGAGCATCACGATATTCGTTGACTAACTGTGTGGCAATCTCGATATCAAACTCACCACGCTCTATCAAAACATCGGCATAAAGCTTACGCGGTGTAGGATGCTTTTTGATCTTTTGATACATCAGCGGTTGAGTTGCGTTTGGCTCGTCGGCTTCGTTATGGCCGTGACGGCGATAACACACCAGATCAATGACGACATCACGCTTAAATTCATTACGATAATCGAGTGCAATGCGGGTGACGAAAGCAACTGCTTCTGGATCATCAGAATTGACGTGGAAAATGGGGGCCTGAACCATCTTAGCGATGTCAGTACAATACATAGTCGAGCGTGTATCACGAGGGTTTGACGTGGTAAAACCAACTTGGTTGTTAATAACAATACGTACCGTCCCTCCCACGCAATAACCACGCGCTTGAGACATGTTAAATGTCTCGGCAACGACACCTTGGCCAGCGATAGCAGAGTCACCATGAATCGAAATAGGTAGCACTGTCGAACCGTCTTCATCTCCCAATCGATCTTGTCGAGCACGAACTGAACCAATTACGACTGGATTAACAATTTCAAGATGCGAAGGGTTAAATGCTAAGGCTAGATGCACATCACCGCCGGGTGTCGCAAAGTCAGCAGAGAAACCTTGGTGATATTTAACATCACCCGTTCCCCAGCTTTCACCATGCTTACCCGCAAACTCGTCGAACAGATCTTGAGGTTTTTTACCTAAGACGTTGACGAGCATGTTAAGACGACCACGGTGCGCCATACCAATCACAACTTCACGCATACCTGTGCTACCAGCATGACGGATCAACTCTTTCATCATTGGGATGAGCGCGTCACCACCTTCCAAAGAAAAACGCTTAGCACCGGGGAATTTCGCGCCTAAATAACGCTCAAGTCCTTCTGCGGCTGTCAATTCTTCGAGGAAAATTCGTTTTTCTTCTTTGCTGAAAGAAGGTTGACCAACGACTGATTCAAGACGTTGTTGTATCCAACGCTTTTGTTCAGTGTCGATAATGTGCATGTATTCTGCACCGATGGAACCGCAATAGGTTTTGTTGAGGGCTTGATAAATGTCTTTCAATTTCATTGTCTCTTGCCCGATAGCAAAAGAGCCGACATTGAAAGTTTCTTCGAAGTCACCTTCGTTAAGATTGTGGAACGCTGGGTCTAATTCTGCCACTAATGGGCGTTGCCATAAACCTAGGGGGTCGAGTTGAGCCGCTTCATGACCGCGAAAACGGTAAGCATTAATCAGCTGCAAGACTCTTACTTGCTTAGCATCGACATCTGGATCACTAACTTGGACATTGTAATGCTTTGTTTCTTTCGCGAGTCGTCGGAAGTAGTCACGGACACGTGAATGTGGCTGTTCAACCACATTGTCAGCTTGCGCAGGCAAGCCATCAAAAACACGTTTCCACTCCTCACTTACCAGATCAGGATCACTTAGATACAGTTCGTAGAGGTCCTCTACGTAAGTTGCATTGGCGCCAGCCAAGTGTGAAGACTCGAGCCATGCCTTCATCACGCCGTTGTGCATATTTTCCCTTAACCAGTAGTTTTCACGTTTGCTTCGGTCTATGCCGAGCTATAAAAGGCAGGTCCGAAGACCTGCAATTTTTATTCATTTTAAACCGAACGGTTCACAAGCATTGATTTGATATGTCCAATGGCTTTCGTCGGATTTAATCCCTTAGGACAAACACTTACACAATTCATGATGCCATGGCAACGAAAAACGCTAAAAGCATCATCAAGATTAGATAAACGTTCATCTGTTGCGGTATCTCGGCTGTCAATTAGCCAACGATAAGCCGCCAACAAACCTGCTGGGCCGATAAACTTATCCGGGTTCCACCAGAAAGAAGGGCATGAAGTTGTGCAGCAAGCGCACATAATGCACTCATATAAACCGTCTAAATGCGCTCGCTCTTCTGGTGATTGCAAGTTCTCACGAGCCGGAGGCAAGTTTCCGTCAGTCACAAGGTAAGGTTTAACCTTCTCGTAATTTTCATAAAACTGGGCCATATCGACAATTAAATCACGGACGACTGGTAGCCCCGGCAGAGGTCGAATAACAATCGTGCCTTTGGCCAAAAGCGCGGATAATGGAGTGATACACGCTAATCCATTTTTACCGTTCATGTTCAAACCGTCAGATCCACACACTCCTTCACGGCACGAGCGACGAAAAGCAATGGTAGGATCTTGCTCTTTCAGCAAAATGAGTGCATCCAACAACATCATGTCAGAGCCCTCTTCGACTTCAAGCAGATAATCCTTCATGTAAGGCTTTTGATCGACATCCGGATTATAGCGATACAAAGAGAATTTCAATTTCATAATAGTGCCTTCTCCTTAGTATGTGCGCGCTTTAGGCGGAAACGCTTCACGATAAATTGGTTCCATATTTACGCTACGCTTCGACATGCTTTCAGTCTCAGGGTTGTAAATTGAATGGCATAACCAATTAGCATCATCGCGTTCAGGATAGTCAAAGCGAGCGTGGGCTCCACGGCTTTCGGTACGATAATTTGCAGCAACCGCGGTAGCAAATGCTGTTTCCATCAAGTTTTCCAGCTCTAAACACTCGATCCGTTGAGTGTTGAACTCGGTTGACTTGTCTGAAAGATGTGCGTTCTTCAAACGTTCACGAATCACTTTAAGCTCTTCAAGACCTTTAGCCATCGCTTCACCTTCACGGAACACCGAGAAGTTATTTTGCATACAACGTTGCAGATCTTTACGAATTTGCGCGGGATCTTCACCACCTGTACTGTTTTCCCAGCGGTTGTAACGTTCTAGCGATTTTTCAATGTCCGCTTCTGTGGCAGGTTTTGCGTCCGCTTGCTTTTTCAACGTTTCGCCCAAATGCAAGCCTGTTGCTCGGCCAAAGACCACTAAATCCAGTAGAGAGTTACCACCCAAACGGTTCGCGCCATGCACCGATACTGATGCAATTTCACCACACGCAAACAAACCTTGAACTTCCACATCAGCACCTTTAGCATCTTGCTTAATCGCCTGACCTGAAACTTGAGTCGGTACTCCTCCCATCATGTAGTGGCAGGTTGGGATCACTGGAATCGGTTCTTTAACTGGATCGACGTGAGCAAACGTACGTGACAACTCACATACGCCCGGCAGACGAGATTCCAGAGTTTCTTTGCCAAGGTGATCCAGTTTAAGCTTGATGTGTGGACCCCATGGACCATCGCAACCACGACCTTCACGGATCTCAATCATCATTGAGCGGGCTACTACATCGCGACCAGCCAAATCCTTCGCGTTTGGTGCATAACGTTCCATGAAACGTTCGCCATCTTTATTTAAAAGATAGCCACCTTCACCACGACACCCTTCCGTCACAAGAACGCCAGCACCAGCAATCCCTGTTGGGTGGAATTGCCACATTTCGATATCTTGCATCGGGACGCCAGCGCGGATAGCCATACCCACGCCATCACCCGTATTGATGTGCGCGTTGGTGGTTGAAGCATAGATACGGCCAGCTCCGCCAGTCGCTAATACTGTGGCTTTAGATTTGAAATAACAAACTTCGCCTGTTTCCATACACAAGGCGGTACAGCCAAGTACTGCACCCTCTTCATTTTTCACTAAATCAAGTGCGTACCACTCAGAGAAAATAGTGGTCTTATATTTAATGTTTTGTTGATACAAGGTATGAAGTAGTGCGTGACCAGTACGGTCAGCGGCAGCAGCGGTTCGAGCCGCTTGTTCACCGCCAAAGTTTTTGGATTGCCCACCAAATGGGCGCTGATAAATGGTGCCATTGTCAAAACGAGAAAAAGGCAAACCCATTTTCTCTAGTTCAATCACCGACTCTGGACCATTCTTACACATGTACTCGATAGCATCTTGGTCACCGATATAATCGGAGCCCTTTACCGTGTCATACATATGTTGTTCCCAGTGGTCCTCATGCGCGTTGCCTAACGCAACGGTAATACCGCCTTGAGCCGAAACCGTGTGAGAACGTGTTGGAAAAACTTTAGAAAGCAGAGCACAGGATAAACCTTGCTCTGAAATTTGCAGTGCTGCACGCATGCCGGCACCACCAGCGCCGATCACTACGGCATCAAATTCACGAACTGGAATAGTCACTTACGCACCCCACAATACAAATAAGCCAGAGAAGAAGTATCCAAAGAGCACTGCGATAACGACCAATTGCAGGCCACCACGCAATTTAGAACACTTAATGTAATCCGTTAATACTTGCCATAAACCGATCCAACCATGGATAAGGACAGAGACTAACGCCAGCATTGTGAAGACTTTGGTAAAGGTTCCACCAAAAAACTGTGTCCATGAAACATAGGAGATATCACCAGAGAAAGCACAGAAGCTGACTAGGTAGATAGTATAAAGAGTCATAATGATCGCAGAAGCACGGATCAGCAGATAATCATGCACTCCGTTACGACCAAAAGAAGAAACATGTTTTACCATACCAATACTCCCGCTAAAACTGAAAGCACTGCTGTTGCGATGAAGGCGATTTTGGCACTCATAGCCCCTGACTCCAACTCTTCAAAGTGGCCCAGGTCCATCAGCAAATGGCGTATACCACCTGCAATGTGGTAAGACAGCGCTGTTAAAATTCCCCATAAAATAAATTTTGCGAAAAAGCCATTCACAATGTTGCTGGCTTCCATAAAACCTACCGGAGAACTTAACGAGAGGGAGAGTAACCACAGCAAAATTCCGACCGCAACGAACATCATCACCCCAGACACTCGGTGTAGGATGGATGCTATCGCACTGATCGGAAAGTGAATGGTCTGTAAATCTAAATTAACAGGTCTTGACTTTCTTTCTTTCACGGGCTTGCTCACTCAGCTCCATTGAGCATTTATAGTTATAAATGAATTTTGGTTGTAAAACCCACAAAAGTTAACATTATTTTAACATAAAGAGCCCGATATCGCGCAGTTAAATGTAATAATTTCGTTAACAACAAAGACAGAATGCAATACTGAAATACAGTTTCTAGCCTTTTATTTATAAGGTGTTCACCAAAATTTTCAGTGCCACTATACGACTCGCAACATTCTAATACAATTGATGTAACAATTTTTGCTACACAGAACAGATTTTTAACTTTATATGTATAAAAAATCAAAACAAGTGCACACATCAGACGAGAAAAATTGACTTTAATTAAGAACACACGTAAAAAAATGTCACACAAACATCCTGGACGGATTAAATAATAAACAAAGGAGATTGTTATGGCAGATAAGAAAGCGACCCTTCATATTGAAGGTAAAGCGCCAATCGAGCTGCCGATTATGGATGGGACTGTAGGCCCACAAGTAATCGACGTTCGTAAACTAGGAGCCAACGGATACTTCACTTTTGACCCTGGTTTTCTTGCCACTGCATCTTGTGAATCTCAAATCACTTATATCGATGGCGAAAAAGGGGTGTTACTGCACCGCGGCTTCCCTATTGATCAATTAGCCAATAACGCTGATTACTTGGAAGTTTGTTATATTCTTCTTTACGGTGAAGCCCCTAATCGTAAGCAATATGAAGAGTTTAAACATACGGTGACGCGTCACACTATGGTTCATGAGCAAATCGCAAGTTTCTTCCACGGTTTCCGCCGTGACGCTCACCCAATGGCTGTAATGTGTGGTGTGGTTGGAGCGCTTGCCGCGTTCTACCATGATTCACTTGATATTAATAATGATATACACCGAGAAATAGCGGCTTACCGCCTACTCTCAAAAATGCCAACATTGGCGGCGATGTGCTACAAGTATTCTGTCGGCCAACCATTTATCTACCCGCGTAATGACTTAAGCTATGCCGAGAACTTCCTACACATGATGTTTGCAACGCCGTGTGAAGAGTATGAAGTGAATCCTGTGGTTGCACGCGCGATGGATAAAATTTTCACACTGCATGCCGATCATGAACAAAACGCGTCAACCTCAACGGTTCGCCTTGCCGGTTCTTCTGGTGCTAACCCGTTTGCCTGTATTGCGGCTGGCATTGCCTCTTTGTGGGGGCCTGCTCATGGGGGTGCTAACGAAGCCTGTCTGCGTATGCTAGAAGAGATAGGCAACGTTGATAACATTCCTGAGTATGTCGTCAGAGCAAAAGATAAGGATGATCCATTCCGCTTGATGGGTTTTGGTCACCGAGTTTATAAAAACTACGACCCAAGAGCGACGGTAATGCGTGAGGCTTGCCATGAAGTGCTCAAAGAGCTGAATATTCAAGACCCACTGTTAGATGTGGCGATGGAACTTGAGCGCATCGCGCTTTCTGACGAATACTTTGTTGAGAAAAAACTCTACCCTAACGTGGATTTCTACTCAGGCATTATTCTGAAGGCTATCGGTATTCCAATCTCCATGTTTACTGTTATCTTCGCAATGTCTCGCACTATCGGTTGGATTGCCCACTGGAATGAAATGCACAGTGATCCAGATAATAAAATTGGCCGTCCTCGCCAACTTTACACTGGTCAAAAAATGCGTAACTTTAAACCGTTACACGAACGCGAATAGCAAACCCAGTCATAGTACTTAATAGAAAAGAGCGAATTCCCACTCGCTCTTTTTTCATTGGATGCATTGATCAGAAACAAACCCGCTACACAGGGTTATTGATATCGATAAACTCAACCTCAAAGCCATATTCGCTCGCTAACCATTCTCCCAGTGCCTTAACGCCATAACGTTCTGTGGCATGGTGCCCTGCAGAAAAATAATGAATATTTTGCTCTCTTGCTGAGTAGGTAGTCCGCTCTGATATTTCACCAGAGATGAACGCATCTAATCCGTGCTGCGCCGCTAGATCGACGTAATCTTGCCCACCACCAGTACACCAACCCACCGTTTTGATGATTCTGTTTGAGCTCGGATCTACGTGCAGTGGCCGTCGTTGTAAAGCTTGCTCGATTCGTTGACTGAGCTCATCGGCTGTCAACGCTTGTTCAAAATGGCCGAACATGGCGACCGACTGCGGGTGCCCTTCTAATCCGCCATCAACATGAATCCCCAATAAATCAGCTAGCAATTTGTTATTACCTAATTCTGGATGGATGTCTAACGGCAAGTGATATGCGTATAAATTTATATCATTTCGTATCAAAGCTCGGATCCGGTGGCCTTTCATTCCACGGATGGACTCAGGCTCACTTTTCCAAAAATAACCATGATGTACTAATAAAGCGTCAGCATTTCGTTCAATTGCTTGTTCAATAAGCGCTTGCGAGGCCGTCACACCCGTCACAATCTTTTTGATTTCAGTGCGACCTTCAACTTGCAATCCATTAGGGCAATAGTCTTTAATCAATTGAGGATTAAGCTTTTGATTGAGCAGAGCTTCAAGTTTTAAATTATCCATCTTTCATTCCAAAATTGAGTTTTATCATTAGCGTGGTTATAACAATTTCAGGCTAGAATGTCGAAAAATAAGGACGAGAATAATTAATGACAATGGACCTCAACACACTGGCACACTGGGTGTCGACAACCCCTACTCTTTTCCAAGGAGAGGGAGTGGTCGCGGCGCGTACCCCTTTTTTACCCAATGTTCCGACATTGAAAGAAGAATATAGAGGGAACCCTAGATTAGGCTTTCTCTACCAGCATTTATGTTCTTTATTGTTTACGCTAAACCCCACTTATTCCGCCGTTTCTGAAGAAATTCAATTGAACGAAGCAGGAAGTACACTAGGTTCGCTAGATTTTGTCATCAAAAATAAACGCAGTCAGCGTTATGAGCATTGGGAAGTCGCAGTGAAGTTTTACCTGCTACATCAAGGGCTGTGGTATGGTCCCAATGCTCAAGATCGATTAGATCTCAAACTTGAACATATGTTGAACCACCAATTGACCCTTTCCCAATCAGCCCAATTTAGTGCGGCTTACCCACTTTGGCGTGACGTTAGCCGTCATTTACTGATGCAAGGGCGCTTGTATGTAAACCCTTTTCACGATGAGCCTGTTCCTAGTGAATGCCTAGGTTATAAACTCAATCTGTCACAAATTGCTGGTTTTTGGTGTTATCAAAGCCAGTCACATCAAATAGATGAAGCATTATTCTTACTGGAAAAGCCTCAATGGATTAGCGGGAAAGGTAAAAACTGCACGCGTTACACAGCAAATGAAGAGCATGGTTTTGTGCATTGCCAAAGTGACAGAGGAAAGTTCTGGTTCATCGTTCCCGACAGTTGGCCTCAGCTTTAACCAAGATAATAGACGACTAAATATAAAATAGGCGGCCTCTGGCCGCCTATTTTAATTGATAAGTTTGCTTACAAACCAGCGTCGGCAAAGACTTGATTAACAATCTGTTGCGCTTCCGCTTCGATTTGCTTGAGGTGCTCATCGCCCTTAAAACTTTCACAATAGATCTTATAAATATCTTCTGTGCCTGATGGACGAGCAGCAAACCAGCCATAATCAGTGGTCACTTTTAATCCACCGATGGCTGCGCCATTACCGGGAGCATGCGTCAAGCGGGCTGTGATCTCATCTCCCGCTAATGTTTGCGCAGAGACCATCTCTGGTGACAATTTGCTCAGCACTGCTTTTTGTGGGCCATTTGCGACAGCTTGAATACGACTATATTTAGACTCTCCATGTTTCGCGGCCAGATCTTCATAATATTGCTGCGGATTTTTACCTGTGACAGCGGTGATTTCCGCCGCCAGTAAGCAAAGGATAATACCGTCTTTATCCGTTGACCAAGGCGTTCCGTCTTTACGCAGGAATGACGCACCTGCGCTCTCTTCACCACCAAAACCGAAGTGACCACTGTATAAGCCATCAACAAACCACTTAAAGCCGACAGGTACTTCACACAGCTCACGGCCAAGATCGGCGACCACACGGTCAATCAATGCACTTGATACTAACGTTTTACCAACAGCTACTTCTTTACGCCATTGCTTGCGGTGACGATACAGATAATCGATGCATACGGCTAAGAAATGGTTTGGGTTCATCAAACCTTTCGGAGTGACAATGCCGTGGCGGTCGTAGTCAGGGTCATTACCAAACGCGAGATCATACTGATCTTTTAACGCTAATAACCCCGCCATTGCATAAGGAGAAGAACAGTCCATACGCACTACACCATCTTTATCGAGTGACATAAATTGGAATGTCGGATCCACCGCTTCGCTCACCAGTGTTAAATCAAGCTGATACGCTTTGCCAATTTGACGCCAATAATCAATACCACTGCCACCGAGCGGATCAACACCCAGTTTTAGATTGGCTTTTTGGATGGCCTCCATATCAATCACATTCACTAAGTCATCAATATAAGGTTTCACAAGATCAACTTGTTTAAACAGCGGCGATTGCTTTGCCGACATAATAGGCAGACGCTTCACGCCTTGCATGCCTTCTGCAATGATCTCATTGGCACGGTTTTCAATCGCTTGGGTGATTTCCCCTTCAGCAGGGCCGCCATGGGTAGGATTGTATTTAATACCGCCATCTTGTGGTGGATTATGAGAAGGCGTGATCACAATGCCATCAGCTTTTTGCGCGTGCTTCAAGTTATGAGTCAAGATTGCGTGTGAAATACCCGGCGTTGGCGTATAGCCATTATCCTGTTGAACGATCACTTCAATTTCATTAGCGATCAGTACTTCAAGTACACTAGAAAAAGCAGGCTCAGAGAGTGCGTGCGTGTCTTTTCCGACAAAAATCGGCCCAGTGGTTCCTTGCTGAGCGCGCACTTCTGCTACCGCTTGAGCAATAGCAAGAATGTGGTTTTCGTTAAATGTCGATTTATCCGCGCAACCACGATGCCCCGAAGTACCAAATTGCACTTTATGGTCTGGGTTAGCCGCATCAGGTTGAAGTAAAAAGTAGTTTGCAACGAGCGCAGGGATATTATGTAAGTCTTCCTGCCGTGCTTTTTGTCCGGCGCGTGGGTGCATAGCCATTTTTGACATCCTTTCTTAAAATAACAACGAAATAAAAAGCCTCATGATACGGACTTAGTGGTCCGCAGTATGAGGCTTGAATCAGATTTTTATCTATGAATGGGCACAAATCAGATTGAGTGCGTCACTTTCTCAATAATGTCACTCGGGAAATTCATCAATACCATCAGCTGCTCGATCATCTGTTGTTTGCGGCTAGTATTGTTATTGGTAATGACCCAAAATGGTGTGTTTGGAATCGCTCTTGGCTTGGTTGTCTGCCCACTAGCAAGCAAGGTTTGCTCGTTGTCAGCAAAATACACACGCTTACGTCCTTTCACTAAGGTCGCTTCAGCAAAACTTACTGGATCGATACGGTATAAGGTTGAAAGCACCAACATAAAACGATCAATTGCTTTTTTCAAAGCCGCAAATTCATCAGAAATGAGCAAAGAACGCATCTCTTTTACGCTATCAATCTGTATCTCTTGTACGGCATCTTTACTCACAACAATGCCCTTGGGCTCGGTACTTACTTGCGTCACGACCGCTGCTGCAGACACTTTACCGTCAACATTGAGCAAACGGCGTAAAATATCCGACGCGCTTTCTCCAATATGTTGGGTTTGGCTGGCAATATAACGGTATAGATCCTCATCAACCTCAATTGTTTTCATTCGCTTTTCACAATCTCAATGTTTAAACTCTGAGGGATTATAGCGAGATCTTCACTGATACTCTACGTTAAACCAATCACTAATAAGATAAAATGTCAGCACTTCTTAATTACAAACTCGAAGGTGAAGGTCACACCGTTGTTTTGATCCATGGTTTATTCGGCAATTTAGACAACCTAGGTTTACTTGCAAGAGACCTAAAAGCCGATCACCAAGTATTGAGTATTGACTTGCGTAATCACGGTCAATCATTTCACAGTGAGGAACATGATTACGCGAGCATGGCATTCGATGTTGCTAGTTTACTCGAAGAGTTAGCTTGTGATTCTGTCACGCTGATTGGCCATTCAATGGGCGGTAAAGTTGCCATGAAGCTAGCTGACATCGCCTCATCCAAAGTCGCCAAACTGGTGGTTTTAGATATGGCACCTGTCAGCTATCAGCATCGGAAACATGATAACGTACTGGCGGGGCTCAACGCGGTTATTGCACAGCAGCCTACCTCGCGAGCAGAGGTCATGGCCATTTTAGCGCAACATATTGAGCTAGAAGGCGTACGACAATTTCTCAGTAAATCGTTATTTAAACGAGAAGATGGTGTAATGAGCTGGCGTTTTAATGTCCCCGCCATTGAAAAAAATTACTGGAATATTTTAGGCTGGGAACCAATCCCTTGCAGCTCTGTTCCAACCTTATTGGTTAAAGGCAGCAACTCTGACTATCTACTAGCGGAACACCAAGAAATGATCCAGCAGCAGTTTAGCCAAGCGAAAGCACACGTCATCGCCAACACAGGGCACTGGCTACACGCAGAAAAGCCCGTTGAAGTTTTACGAGCGATCAGAAAGTTCATTGGCAGCTAGCCGCTTTACTGTGAAACAACAAGTGTGAAATAGGTACCAATGCGCGCATTAACTTTGACGAATAACAGTGTTATAGTGCGCTCAAGCAAATTGGCATAAAGGATACCCATGCTGTACGACTACATGAACATGCTTGAGTCGATTGGACTCGATCTTCTTTTTGCGTCTATATTTTTTCTTATCGGTATGGCAATAAAAGATGTCCTTAAGCAAGGTAATGTACCGCCATTTGGGCGCCGTATTGTATGGCTAGTTCTGTTTTTAGGTTGTGCTGGCTTTATCCTTAAAGGACTTATCCAACTCAGTTGGGAAGGCACCGGACTGGGGTAAAGAACACGCTCATCCGCCAGAAAATGACAAATTAAAGGTAATGATTCTATGGCAAGTGTAGGCCTCTTCTTTGGTAGCGATACCGGTAATACTGAAGCCGTTGCGAAAATGATTCAAAAGCAACTGGGTAAGCAGCTCGTTCACGTTCAAGATATTGCGAAAAGCAGCAAAGAAGACATTGATAATTTTGACTTATTGTTACTGGGTATCCCTACTTGGTACTACGGTGAAGCGCAGTGTGATTGGGATGATTTTTTCCCAGAATTAGAAGCGATCGACTTCTCGACGAAATTAGTTGCTATTTTCGGTTGCGGCGATCAAGAAGACTACGCTGAATACTTCTGTGACGCGATGGGTACAGTGCGTGACATTATCGAAAGCAAAGGCGCAACGATTATTGGCCACTGGCCAACTGAAGGTTATGAATTCGAAGCCTCTAAAGCCTTGGTTGCGGGTGACAATAGCCACTTTATTGGTTTATGCATCGATGAAGATCGTCAACCAGAGTTGACTGAACAGCGCGTCAGCACATGGGTTAAGCAGATTTATGAAGAGATGTGTTTAGCCGAACTTGAAGGCTAATCTCTTAAACATAAAAAATCCCCTTGCGAGGGGATTTTTTATTGGTCCATGTTCAAGCACTTTGCTTTACCAAAGTAGAAGACCGATAAATGGAGCAAGCAACACAGTGACCATGCCCGCAATCATCATCACCACACTCGACACTACCCCTTCAGCATTGCCAATTTGATACGCTTTTGCCGTTCCTGCACCGTGCGCGGAAGCGCCAAGACTGGCTCCTTTACCAAGCCCAGAGCGAATGGATAATAACGCTAACACCACTTCACCTACCGCCATGCCTATCACCCCAGTAAGTACCACAAACAGAGCAGTCAGATCACTTTGCCCACCAATTGACTTCGTCGCCTCAACAGCAAAAGGCGTGGTAATCGAGCGCATCGCTAAACTGCGCTGAAGCATATCGGGTAATTCAAACCAACGAGCCAACAAAACCGTGCTCCCCACAGCCACCACAACCGATACGATCACTCCCACGGATAGAGAGAGCCAGTGGCGCTTGATCAACAATCGGTTGTCATAGACAGGAATAGCAAAAGCCACTGTCGCCGGACCAAGTAGCCACAATAACCAATGAGATTCTGCCATATAGGTTTGGTAAGGGATGTGAAAGATCATCACAACAGCCACTAACAATATAGGGGCCAATAGCAGCGGCATTAAGAAAATAGAACGTTTACGTTGATAAAGGCACTTGCTGCCATAGTAAAAGGCCAAGGTTAACAGCAAGCAAAATACACCAAGCAGCGTTGAGGTAAGTAGTGAGCTCATGATGAACGCTCCACTTTAGTTAGGCGTATTGCCCGGTTGCTTTTTCTACGCGCTAGTATCAGCTCTAAACGATACATTTTATCAACGGTCCAAGCAGTAATAGCAATGACCATGATGGTACTGATGACAAGTACCGCCATAATTCGTAACCCTTGCTGTTGCATTAACTCTTGATAGTTAACGACCGCAATGACCGCTGGTACAAAGAACAACAGCATTTCCGCCAATAACCAAGTTGCTCCCTTGCGCAGCCAATCAACTTTTACAACTCGCATAATCACTAAAGTTAACAGCAATAGCATGCCAGTTAAATTTGCTGGTAAAGGAATATGAAAAGTGCTGACTAGAAAATCCGCCAAAAACCAGATCATTGATAGCGCAACAACTTGTACCACTGTTTGCAGATTGTTTTTTACTCTTTGGCTGTTTCTTATTCTTTGCATGATGAGACTAATGCCGTTTTGTGAAATTAGTCACATTATATTAAGCCATAAAACCATCGTAAAATGACTTTTTATTATCATTTTCATGCCAAAATGGAATGATAAAAGGAGATATTATGGATATTAAAGCACTGCGCTATTTTGTTGAATTGGTCAATCAACAAAGCTTTACCCGCGCATCCGAGCAACTGTTCGTCACCCAACCCACCATCAGTAAGATGATCCGCAGTCTAGAGCAGGAAATTGAACAGCCACTATTACATCGTGAAGGTCGACGTTTCTGGCTTACCGATGCAGGAGAGGTTGTCTATCAAAGAGCGCTAGAGATCTTAGCGCAGATGTCTCAGTTAGAAGCCGAATTGGTCGATCTCAATCAGGTAAAGCGGGGACAACTGCATCTCGGTATTCCACCAATGGTTGGACACCTTTACGCAGGTCTGATCCGCCAATACCGTCAAACCTACCCTCATGTAGAGCTCACCATCGTTGAGTATGGCGGACGTAAAATAGAGCAAGCTATCCTCAATGGCGAAATTGACGTAGCCGTCACCATGCTTTCGCCTCATCCGATTGATAATCTGCGGTCACTCTCCTTAGACAGTTACCCCATTTGCGCCGTACTCCCCGATTCATCTCCTTGGAAGCAGCAAGAAGCCATCGGTTGGGAGCAACTACAAAATGAGCCATTTTACCTCTATACCCATGATTTTACGCTGAGTGACTACATCCACTCATTCTGCCTACAACACGGATTTACACCACAAGTTGCAGCGCGCAGTAGCCAATGGGATTTTTTAGTCGCGTTGGTCAAAAGTGGCGTAGGCGTTGCCTTTCTACCCGAACCACTTTGTCGACGAATTCAAGGAGAAGGCGTCTTAGTCAAACCGATGACACCCAGTATTGATTGGCACTTAGGATTAATATGGCACGCGGAACGGTACGTTTCTCGCACCGCCGAAGCTTGGATTGAGCTGTGCCAAATGCAGAACGAACAGCCTTAGCGATCACAAAAAGTAACCATTTTGTCTGCATCACTCTCTTCTCTATATTTAGGTTTTTTGCGCACGTACAATTTACGTTGCACTTCAGAGACCACTTCGCCTTTGGCATCCTTAACATGGATAACAAATTCCGGAAAGCATTTATCCCCATTGGCCGTGCTCACTAAGATTGAATCCAGTTGGTCTTGCGTTATCAGAAACTCCGCATACAAATCAGAATGGCCCGGTTTGATAAAGTTGATGCTGGCCTCTTTGTCCCATACGTAATATTGCTCACCCAAAATCCCCATTAACATCAACGAGTAAACAGGGTCAGTAAGAGAGAAAATGCTGCCACCATACTGAGTGCGATTGGCATTTTTGTTCCACCACCGCAGCTTTAGGCGCATTTTCACCTGACGGAAGTCGCTACTAATTTCATCAATGTGGATACCAGCTCCCCAAAAAGGAGGCCAGCTATTTAACGCCCACTTAACAATATTTGGCTTATAAAATCTTGCTAAAGAGTGATTCATTCCGTGCTCACCTTTTAAACCTATCGACTCAATCACTAATAAATGTTACGCAATTGTAACTGGTAAGAGCTGTTATATCAGTGATATTGCGCGGCTTTGTGACAAATATAAAGTAACCCTTTGAACTTCGTGGTTTATTGTTAGCAGTGACTCCCCTATAATGATCGCAATTATGAATTCTGTTAACTGCTGCAGATCATCAACAGGAAAGTGTATGTCAGATAATAACCAAGCGCTCAAGGATGCAGGTCTTAAAGTTACCCTTCCTAGGCTAAAAATTTTAGAAGTGCTACAGCAGCCTGAATGCCAACATATCAGCGCTGAAGAACTGTATAAGAAATTGATTGATCTTGGTGAAGAAATCGGTCTTGCGACTGTTTATCGAGTATTAAACCAATTTGATGATGCGGGTATTGTCACTCGTCACCATTTTGAAGGTGGAAAATCCGTTTTTGAACTTTCAACACAACACCACCACGACCACTTAGTGTGCTTAGATTGTGGTGAAGTGATTGAGTTTTCAGATGAGGTGATCGAACAACGCCAAAGAGAGATTGCCGAGCAATATAATGTACAGCTCACCAATCACAGCCTTTATCTATATGGTAAATGTGCCGACGGCAGTTGCAAGCAGAACCCTAACGCGCACAAGTCAAAAAGATAGCCATCATTCTCAGCCTTGAGCTGGACGATAATAAAAAAGCCGGGTGAATCAATCACTCGGCTTTTTTGTGTAGAGAGAAAGGAGTGGTAAGCCACTCCTTTTTACTAGGTATTAATTAGAAATAATCTCGAATCAACACTTCCGCAATTTGTACCGCATTTGTTGCAGCGCCTTTTCTCACGTTATCTGCCACTACCCACATGTTAATGCCACTGTGGTGACTGATATCGTTGCGAATACGCCCTACAAGAACCGTATCCTTCCCTCCCGCATCGCGAACTTGCGTGGGGAAATCATTCCCGCTGAATACTTCAATACCTTCAGTTTTCTCTAATAACTCAATAACTTGCTCAGCATCAATCGGTAAGCGTGTTTCAATATGCAGTGACTCAGCATGGCCGTAAAAAACTGGCACGCGTACACAAGTTGGGTTGACCATAATGGTTGAGTCATTGAATATTTTTTGCGTTTCCCACACCATTTTCATCTCTTCCTTGGTGTAGCCATTATCCATAAACTGGTCGATTTGTGGGATGCAGTTAAACGCAATTTGCTGGCTAAACACATCAGGATCGGCCGAAACACCGTTTAACAGCCTTGCGGTTTGTCCCGCCAACTCATCAATGCCTGACTTCCCAGCTCCTGAAACGGACTGATAAGTTGATACGTTAATTCGCTCGATACCCACAGCGTCGTGAATCGGCTTTAACGCCACCAACATTTGGATGGTTGAGCAGTTTGGGTTCGCAATAATATTGCGGTTACGGAAATCCGCAATCGCTTCAGGGTTCACTTCAGGCACAACAAGTGGGATATCGTACTCATAGCGGAAATGTGAGGTGTTATCGATGACTACCACGCCTTCTTCTGTGGCAATAGGTGCCCATTTTGCGGACAATTCACCACCAGCGGAAAACAGTGCAATCTGAACTTGTGACCAATCGAAATCTTCAACATTTTGTACTTGTATGGTCTTACCATTGAAGCGGTAGAATTTACCTTCACTACGCTCACTGGCAAGTAGGTAAAGTTCACCAACGGGGAATTTGCGATCTTTGAGCACTTCAAGCATGGTTTCACCAACCGCGCCGGTTGCTCCTAAAATAGCGATATTAAATTCTTGGCTCATTTGTTACCTCTGTTTTAAAACCTAATTTAGCTAAGGGAGTGAGATCACACGACTCACTACCGACGACAGTCATCGCGCTATATTCTCTTCTATCCCAATAAAGTTTACGCATTTGATCAAAAGCACCTGGTTTGCCAATTTCACGGCGAAACAAGGCGTCATCTTTGCGTACGTCATAAATCAATTGGGTTAAACTGTGTAATGTTTCCTCATCCCAACCGCGTGATAAATACACTTTGGCAATGGGAGTCTCGGGTAATAAACTACTGGCATTCGCGCAATGGTCATCGCCAAGATACTCACAAAAACTATTGAAAATCATGGTCGTGCCTCGGGCTTTACCTTCTAACCCATAGCCAGCCACATGCGGCGTCGCAAAGGCGAGCAAAGGCAGCAGTTCCATATCCACTTCAGGTTCAAATTCAAACACGTCTAAAGCGGCAATAAAACCATCATTTTTCTGTAGGCGTTGTTTCAGCGCTTGGTTATCCACCACAGGGCCACGAGCCGCGTTGATCAAGATCTGATCACTGCGCAACTGGGCAAGTCGAACTTCATCAATCAAGTGATGAGTCGGCCATTCACCACTTTTAGTAATGGGTGTATGCAGCGTAATGACATCCGCTTTATCAAGTAAAACATCAAGATGAGTAAACTCGCGGCAATCACCTTGTGCTTGTTTTGGGGGATCGTTGAGCAGCACATTAATGCCAATCCCCGCTAAACACTCGGCTAAATAGCTGCCGACTTGACCAGCACCAATAATGCCAACGGTTTTCTCTAAGGCAGAAAAACCATGCTGCTGCGCTAGCACCATCAATACACTGAAAACATACTCAGCCACTCCCACCTTATTACACCCCGGTGCGGCAGTAAAAAAGATGCCTCTTTCAGCCAAAAGCGCTTGATCAACGTGGTCCATACCTGCCGTCGCCGTACCAACAAACTTTAATTTATTGGCTTTCGCTAATAATGCTTGATTTACTTTCGTAACAGAACGAATCATCAAGGCGTCAACGTCGATAAGATCATCAGCCGTTAAGCTTCTACCGGGTTTCAACACCACCTCACCAAGCTGGCTAAATAACGATTCAGCATAAGGCATGTTTTCATCAATAAGGATTTTCATAGCGGAGTTCACAATTTTCGAAATTGAAGGAATTGTGCAGAAAAGCGCACAGACTGTCGAGAAGAAATCCCGCTTTCCATAAAAATGCCCGGCTCCTCACGGAAACCGGGCAAAAACCCAGAACAAAAGGATCCCGTCCCGCTCTCCATGGGACAGAGTCTGCGTCTGTTCGATCAGCTAAGCTGACCCGCTCTGGAAACCTTTTTATTAGAGGTGTGTAGGCGCATTAGCCTTGATACTTTTTGATCACTAGCGTCGCGTTCGTACCGCCAAAACCAAAACTGTTAGACATCACACTGGTTAGCTCTTGCTCGCGCATTTCGGTCACAATATCAAGGCCATCAGCCGCTGGATCTAAATTGTCAATGTTGATGCTTGGCGCGATAAAGCCGTGGTGAAGCATCAAGGTAGAGTAGATGGCTTCATGCACACCTGCCGCACCCAATGCGTGGCCAGTCATTGCTTTTGTTGCCGAGATAGCTGGGCTGTTGCCAGCGAACACTTCTTGAATGGCACCCAACTCTTTTACATCACCGACAGGTGTGGAAGTACCATGTGTATTGACATAATCCACACTATCTACCGCTTGCATTGCCATCTTCATGCAACGCACAGCGCCTTCACCTGATGGAGCCACCATGTCGTAGCCATCGGATGTCGCACCGTAACCGACGATTTCACCGTAAATTTTTGCGCCGCGAGCCAGTGCATGCTCAAGCTCTTCAACCACAACCATGCCGCCGCCGCCTGAAATCACGAAACCATCGCGGTCAGCATCGTAAGTACGTGACGCTTTTTCTGGTGTTTCGTTGTACTTAGTTGACAGCGCACCCATTGCATCAAACATCATAGTTAAAGACCAATCGAGCTCTTCACCACCACCTGCAAACACAACATCTTGCTTACCCAATTGGATAAGTTCCATTGCGTGACCAATACAGTGAGCCGACGTCGCACAAGCGGAGCTCATGGTGTAGTTGACGCCACGGATTTTAAATGGCGTAGCAAGACAGGCTGAAACAGTCGAAGACATAGTACGTGGAACCATGTAAGGACCAACGCGCTTCACGCCTTTTGTGCGCAATGTGTCGACAGCAATAACTTGGTTATACGACGACGCACCGCCAGAACCAGCCACAATACCAGTGCGGTCATTAGAGACCTGCTCTGGTGCTAAACCTGAATCGGCAATCGCTTGTTCCATTGATAGGTATGCAAACGCGGCCGCATCACCCATAAAACGCATCTGTTTGCGATCAATATGGTCAGCAGGGTTCATTTTCAGGCTACCCCACACTTGAGAGCGTAAACCGTTCTCTTTGAACTGCTCAGAAGCGGTAATACCTGATTTGCCTGCTTTTAGAGACGCTAAAACTTCTTCGACGTTGTTACCGATACTTGAAACAATACCCATACCGGTGATTACGACTCGTTTCATGTGACATTCCTATAATTCAAAATTCGCTTAGATAATAACTAAGAAGAATAACAAAAGTGGTCAGCTTTCCCAGAAATTCGTACAATCTCGAGCTATATATCGCCCGATTTCACAGAATTACACCATTATGACCAGCATAACCAACGCAACACTGGGTTGGAATGAAGCGGGCACACCCGTTTCCGACCAATTCGATGACGTTTACTTTTCCAACGTTAACGGCCTAGAAGAGACGCGTTACGTGTTTCTTTCCCAAAATCATATACCACAAAGATGGCACCAATATGACCAAAAACGATTCGTCATTGCCGAAACGGGGTTTGGCACTGGGTTAAATTTTCTCGCTGTATGGCAAGAATTTGATGCGTTTAGGCAACAAAACCCAAATGCGCCATTGCAAGCGCTGCATTTTATCAGTTTTGAAAAATATCCGCTCAATAAACACGACTTGATAACAGCGCACCAAGCGTGGCCTGAATTAGCGACTTATGCGAAAAAGCTTCAACAACACTACCCGATTGCAGTACCAGAATGTCATCGCATTGTTCTTGATGATGGCGCCATTACCCTTGATCTTTGGTTCGGTGATATCAAAGAGTGTATGCCGCAAGTTCCCACAACCGAGCAAGGCGTGGTAGACGCATGGTTTTTGGATGGTTTTGCTCCCAGTAAAAACCCTGAAATGTGGAATCAAACGCTGTTTGAGAATATGGCCAAACTGGCGAAACACAAAGCCACGTGCGCCACTTTTACCGCCGCAGGTTTTGTACGACGCGGATTGATAGAAGCAGGCTTTTCGATGAAAAAAGTGAAAGGCTTTGGCACCAAAAGAGAGATGATTGCTGGTCAACTGGAACACAAAACGCCGTACAGCAATATAAAACCTTGGTTTGCGATTGCGCCGACGACCAATGTTACCGACGTGGCGATCATCGGCGGCGGCATTGCTAGTGCCACATTAGCTAAAATGCTCAATCGCCGCGGTATCAATGTCAGCCTGTATTGCGCCGATCCTCAGGCCGCTCAAGGTGCTTCAGGTAACCGACAAGGTGCGGTTTACCCACTGCTGAATAAAGACCACAGTGGTGTATCGCGTGTTTTTGCGCCCGCTTTTCTGTTTGCTCGGCAATTTGTTGAGCAAATGGCGCAAACCGTCCCTTTTGATCATGATTGGTGTGGTGTGACCCAATTGATGTGGGATGAAAAATCGACCCAAAAACAGATGGCGATGCTTGAAGGGAAATTTAACCCTCAGCTAATGCACTACTGCGATCAACAAGCAACGTTACAAAACGTCGGCTTACCGACTGACATGGTCAGCTTACATTACCCACTCGGAGGATGGCTTTGCCCTGCTCAACTGACACAAGGCCTGTTTGACCAATTAAGCCAAAGTGAGCGATTCAACGCCTATTTCAATCACAAGGTGGAGTCTTTGCGCTGGGATGAAATACAACGGCAGTGGACATTAAGTGTTAATGGTAGCGAAAAGCACCATCAGTGTGTGGTCATTGCAAACGGACATCAATTTGACCATTTCGAGCAAACACAAGCGTTGCCACTTGGCAAAGTGAAAGGACAAGTAAGCCATATTCCAACCTCAGAAACATTGCAAAAGCTGAGCAGCGTGTTGTGTTACGACGGCTATATGACACCGCACAACCCCAACACTCAACAGCACTGCATTGGCGCAAGCTATGACCGAAGTCAAACCAACCAAGCATTCGATGCGGCGGCGCAGCAAGAGAATGGACAACGCTTAACCCGTTGTATTAACGACCAAAACTGGACACAGCAAGTCGATACATCTAGCAATCAATCTCGCCAAGGCGTTCGCTGTGTCAGCCGCGATCATTTGCCGTTTGTCGGGAATGTGGGCAACTTTGAACAGATCAAACTCGACTACCAGCCGTTAACGTCCCAAGATCCGCAACAGACTCCATCTGTGGCTCACTATCCTCATTTGTACTGCATGCTCGGGCTAGGATCGCGAGGGCTAAGTTCTGCGCCATTAATGGCTGAGTTGCTGGCTTCACAAATGAATGGCGATCCGCTACCACTTGCTGTTGATGTACTCGAAACGCTTCATCCAAGTCGAATGTGGGTGAGAAAACTCAAAAAAGGCAAAGCCATCACCGAACGTACTCTTCGATAAAACCCATCATAGAAAAAAGCCTTACTTATCCAGCAAGGCTTTTTTAATGCTCACTTTTTCACGCGAAAAGGCGTGAGACTTAAGGTGAGACGAACTTAAAACGAGACAAGAAAGCTATACGAGCTTCGCAATCGCGTCTTTCAATTGTGCCGCCACTTCTGGATTAGTCACTTGACCCGTAGCCAAGTCAAAATTGTCATAAAAACTCGGTACCGAGACAGACGCTTTTACATTACCACCAAAATAAGGAGCAGAATTATTTGCCGCCGCCAAAACCGATTGCGCGCCACCAGGACCAGGAGAGCTGGCTAGGTAAACAGCAGGTTTACCTTTGAATAGTTCACGGTCAATGCGTGTTGCCCAGTCAAATAAATTTTTGTACGCCGCTGGGTAGTGACCATTATGCTCAGCAAAAGAGATAACAAACGCATCCGCTTGAGCAAGGTCACGCAGAAAAGCTTGAGCACCTTCGGCTTGGCCAAGCTCTTTTTCAAGATCTTCGCTAAACATAGGAACGGTATAGTTGTTAATATCAAGCACCACCACGTCTGCACCTTCAATGAGGTGAGCGGTGTAAGTGGCCAATGCTTTATTGATTGAAGTTGAGCTGTTTGATGCTCCAAATGCGATGACTTTCATGGTGTTGCCCTTGTGTGTTCGAATATGGCTTAAGCATAGCGATCGCACAAATTAACAACAACCATAAAAATTTTACGGACTCATTCAAAGAATTCGAATGAGTTAAGTGTGCTCATCTTAAGCTTGGTTGTGAAGCTCGGTCCATAAATCGAACACAATCACGCGGTCTGCAGGCGTAAGCTCTGTGCGCGCTTGCTCTAGGCTCTGCTCAATTCGTGCTTTAAACAGAGATAGATCGTCAATTCCTTCATCTTCACACGCAGCTGCAGACAAAGAAATATGACCTCGCAAATAACCACCTGCAAACAATTCATCGTCCGATGCCGTCGCAATACGTGCATCAATCATTTCCAGCAGTTTTTCTTCAAATCCAATAATCATACAACTCTCATTTTCTCTTATTATTTAGCCAGTTACCTGATAATAAAGTACTCTAGCCTTAATTCTGTCGTACCATAAAAAGCACGTAATGCATCTGACAGCATCTTCACTCGGGGTGGAAGCCCAACCTGTATGATAGCGACTACCTCACGATGTACCTGAGTCATAAAGGCGATGCGGTCTGGTTCAAAATCGCCGTGTAGGTTGTCACAACTCACAGTAAAAGGAAAGCCAGCACTGACCGATAAAATCCATTCATACGCTTGAGGGCGAACCTCTACTTTTTCAAATTCGGCTTGGACTTGCGCGGTTCGCCCGTCTGGTTGATACCAATAGCCAAAATCTTCCATCAATCGCCGTTCAGGCCCGGCGACGCACCAATGCGCGATTTCGTGCAGTGCCGAGGCAAAGAATCCCCGTGCGAAAATGATGCGGTGATGATTAATTTGCGCATCAGCAGGCAAGTAAATCGGCTCATCACCACCGAGCTCTAAACGCGTATTGAATGGATCAAAAAAAGTGTCATTGAACAGGGAGATCAAGTCTTGGTAGTGATGTGTCATCGCTCAGTCATGCAGGCAAAAATTTCTCAACGCATTCTCTTATTTTTCTGTAGTCAGGTAAAGCCATTCAATCGCCTCACTTCATTAGTTTTATTAATCGGTCAAACGGTTTCTTGGCATAAAATCTCATTCGCCATCGCCTGACTTTACTACTACACTTGCGCCTCCATTTTTAAGTTCAACCGCTTTCTCGGTTCTTATATACCTAAGGAAGTGCTGTCGGAGTACCGCATTATGTTGCTCAGTGTTTTATATATTATTGGTATTACTGCCGAAGCGATGACTGGCGCATTGAGTGCAGGCCGTCAAAAAATGGATTGGTTCGGTGTGATGTTAGTAGCGAGTGCCACTGCGATTGGAGGCGGTACGGTGAGGGATATTTTACTCGGCCATTATCCGCTAGGTTGGGTGAAGAATCCGGAGTTTTTAGCCATTACCTGTATCGCAGGCGTTCTCACCACAGGCTTAGCTAAATGGGTAATCAAACTCAAAGGGTTGTTCATTCGTTTAGATGCATTGGGGCTAATTGTGTTCAGTATCATAGGCACAAAAGTCGCAATGGGCATGGGGTTGCATCCCGGTATTTGTATGGTTTCTGCGTTGGTCACTGGGGTGTTTGGTGGGTTATTACGCGATTTAATCTGCAGACAAACGCCACTGGTACTGCATGAAGAGCTCTACGCTTCGGTTTCATTAGTCGCTTCAGGGCTTTATTTAACCTTGCTCGCATTCGGCATCAATGATGTCACCAGCACGATAGTAACGCTTATTGTGGGTTATTTATTGCGTATGGCGGCAGTGCGTTTTAAATGGCGTTTGCCTTCTTTCCAGCTTGATGCTGAAAATCAGATTCATTAGCCACAATCCAATGTTAGATATTTGGTTAGATGAGCTGACTTGTTTCGATAAAAAATTCATTCAGCCGCGGAAATTGGCCAAACAGAAAATTGCTTAAAACAAAAGCGCCCTAACAAGAAGGGCGCTTTTCATTTTAATTCGGTTATGCTGGATTAGATTTTAGGCGTTTCTGTTTGAACCGCAAAATTCTGCCCGCGATGACGAAGTAAGTGGTCCATCAACACAATCGCCAGCATTGCTTCGGCAATGGGCACGGCGCGAATACCAACGCAAGGATCATGGCGACCTTTCGTGATAAGTTGTGTGGGTTCACCCGTGCGAGTAATGGTATCGCCAGGTACTGTAATACTTGACGTGGGTTTAAGCGCAATACTGGCAACAATATCTTGCCCAGTCGAAATACCGCCTAAAATACCGCCGGCATGATTTGAGCGAAAGCCGTTCGGTGTTAGAGGATCTCGATGCTGGCTGCCTTTTTGCTGCACGACATCAAAACCGTCACCAATCTCTACCCCTTTCACCGCATTAATGCTCATCAAAGCATGCGCAATATCCGCATCTAGACGATCAAATACCGGCTCACCTAAACCAACAGGCAGGTTGGTCGCGACAACTTGAATCTTTGCACCGATCGAATCACCTTCTTTTTTCAAATCACGGATCAGTTGGTCGAATGCCGCAACTTTGTCTGCATCTGGACAGAAAAAGGCGTTATTCTCAATTTCATTCCAATCCACTTTATCGATACAAACATCACCCATTTGTGACAAGTAAGCGCGAATTTCAACCCCAAATTCTTGTTTGAGATATTTCTTCGCAATGGCTCCCGCTGCCACTCGCATCGCTGTCTCACGTGCTGATGAACGGCCACCACCACGATAGTCGCGAATGCCATATTTTTGATGGTAGGTATAATCGGCATGACCGGGGCGAAACTTGTCTTTAATGTCTGAATAATCGGTTGAACGTTGGTCGGTATTTTCAATTAATAGACCAATCGATGTACCTGTGGTTTTCCCCTCAAATACACCAGAAAGAATTTTGACTTCATCCGCTTCACGGCGCTGCGTTGTATAGCGAGATGTGCCAGGACGGCGACGATCTAGGTCTATCTGTAAGTCAGCTTCTGTAATTTCTAAGCCCGGAGGGCATCCGTCGACGATACATCCTAGTGCGATACCGTGACTTTCTCCGAATGTCATCACCCGAAAATGTTGTCCGATACTGTTTCCTGCCATTACTTCCTCAATATTGATGACACAGAGCGACATGCTCCCTATCACCGCTTCATTCTATTGTTCGTGGATTCATAGTGGCTTTATTACGAAATGATGTAAAGCCCCAAAATAAAGCAATGTGTATTTTTCTAATGGATAAAAAAACGCCAGCACTGTGGCTGGCGTTTTTCTTATGCGTACGGCATTAGTCGATATAAAGCGCAAAGTCGCTAGCGCAATCAACCAACTGCTGGCGAGTCAGCATGAATACGCCATGCCCACCATTTTCAAACTCAAGCCAAGTAAACGGAATGTGGTCGTATTGGTTCATCATATGCACCATCGAATTGCCCACTTCACAGATCAAAATACCGTTATCGGTGAGGTACCCCGCCGCATTGGCCAAAATACGACGCACCAATTTCAAACCATCGGTACCGGCGGCTAAGCCGAGTTCTGGTTCGTGTTTGAACTCTTTGGGCAAACTATTCATATCTTCTTGATCCACATAAGGTGGATTCGACACGATTAAGTCATATTTCTCTTTTGGCAAATCGCGGAATAGATCGGAACGGATCGGGAAAACTTGTTGATCCATACCGTGATCTTGAATATTTTGCTCTGCCACTTGCAGTGCGTCGGTTGAGATATCAATCGCATCCACTTCAGCATCAGGGAACGCGTGGGCGCACGCAATGGCGATGCAACCGCTGCCAGTACACAAATCCATAATGCGTACAGGCTCGTCGATCAACCAAGGTTGGAACTGCGCTTCAATCAATTCGCCAATCGGTGAACGTGGCACCAGTACTCGCTCATCCACATAAAACTCAAGGCCACAGAACCACGCTTTATTGGTTAAATAAGCGATAGGAGTACGTTCATTAATACGCTTAATCACCCGTTCAACAATACGCAGACGTTCACTGCCTGTTAAACGAGAATTCAGTACATGCGGAGGAACATCAATCGGAAGATAGAGTGTCGGTAGGATTAGCTGAACGGCTTCATCCCACGCATTATCGGTCCCATGACCATAAAATAAGTTGGCGGCATTAAAACGACTGACCGTCCAACGAATCATATCTTGAAGCGTGTGAAGTTCAGAAACCGCCTCTTCTACAAAAATCTTATCCAAAATTGCCTCCGAAAAGCGCTACAATACTGCCAATATCGATCTGTTAGAAAATGACCAAACCCAATGAGCCAAAAAGAGACCGAACACGATGACGCTTTCGACTTGTTTCGGGATGCAGTAAAGGGCGTTAAAAAGTTGCGACAGGATACCATAATCCAGCCGCCAAACAGAAACCCCAAACAAAAAGAAATCCGCCGTATTGCGCGGGAAGCCAGCGATACCGAATTTTATTTTTCCGATGAGTTTATACCAAAACTCAGCGATGAAGGCCCGACGCTCTATGCTCGTGATGATGTGTCGAAATATGAAGTTAAACGGTTAAGACGTGGCGTCTATGTGCCGGATGTATTTTTGGATATGCACGGCATGACACAGCAAGAAGCGAAACGAGAGCTCGGGGCGATGGTTGCTTATTGTGTGAAAGAAAATATTCACTGCGCTTGTGTCCAACATGGGATCGGTAAACACATTCTCAAACAAAAAGTTCCTCTCTGGCTCGCTCAACATCCTGATGTGATGGCGTTTCATCAAGCCCCCCTTGAATTTGGCGGGCATGGCGCGGTATTGGTGCTGCTTTCTATTCCTGATAAGTGATTTAAACTGACGCTAACTTCAGCATTAACGCTTTTGCTCCAGCATAACGATGAGGATTAATGTCGTAAATCCGGTGGAATCGGCATGTTATTTTCATCGAGTTTGGGTCTTTGGCCACCGCGTTTACGATACTGCTTAAGCTGAAAGACATAAGCCAGTACCTGCGCAACCGCCACGAAAAGCCCGTCGGGGATCTCCTGCTCAAGATCGGTTGTGTGATAAAGCGCTCGAGCCAAAGGCGGTGCGGGGATGATGTGTATATCATGCGCACGTGCTACTTCACGAATTTTCATCGCCATGTGATCGACGCCTTTAGCCACCACAATCGGTGCTTTATCCGTATTTTGTTTATAGCGCAGCGCAACTGAGAAGTGTTCTGGGTTGGTGATGATTACATCCGCTTGTGGCACTTCCGCCATCATCCGCCGCTGAGCCGCTTCACGCTGCAACATCCGAATTCGGCCTTTAACCTCAGGTTTTCCTTCCGTATCTTTGTATTCGTCTTTTACTTCTTGCTTGGTCATTTTTAATTGGTCAGCGTGCTGCCAGATTTGGAATGGGATATCGATGGCGACCACGACCAATAAAGAACAACTGATCAGCAACACGAAGTTGAGTAAGATATCGAGCGCATGGAAAATATTTTGTGGATAGACATCCATGCTCAGTTGAAATAGATCTTCTTTCGATGCATTGATCAGATAAAAAGCAACGCCAGAAACAAGCAGTACTTTTAAAATGGACTTAAATAACTCAACCCAACTTTGCAAACCGAACATACGTTTTAAGCCACTGAGCGGGTTCATTTTGGAGGGCTTTGGCATCGCAGCTTCGACAGAAAAGTTAATTCCACCAATGCCAGCCGCGCCAATTAATGCAGCAATAAATAACGTGATTAAGATAAGCGAGAGTGGCAATATCAGGGTCGCAAGAGAACCAGCCGCAATATCAAACAACTTTCCGAGATCAAACACTTCTTCTCGGCTTAAGTTGAAGATTCGACCCATCAAAGCGTACAAGGCTCGGGCTAACGATTCGCCAAACCACATCAATGCAATCGCACCCACTACCAGTACCGAAACGGACGCTAACTCTTTTGAACGAGCGACTTGACCTTTTTTTCGCGCCTCGTCCAATCGCTTGGGCGTGGCGTCTTCGGTACGTTCTTGACCGTCTGACTCTGCCAAACGCGCCTCCTAACAGTTCATACGGATAAGGCGACAAATTTGTTGCTCGCCTTCTAACCAGAATAGTTCGTAGTGACTATACAGGCCGCCTAAAATATACCAACAGAGTAACAAGCCGACCAAAAGCGCAAACGCAAAACCCAACGAGAAAATGTTGAGCTGAGGGGCTGCACGAGTCATCACACCAAATGATAAGTTGACGGTTAATAGCGCAATGATGCCAGAAAGAGACATACTCAGCGCCACTTTAAACATAATTCCCAGCCACAATGCGAGCTCACGAAAATCCACGGTCGTTAATGCCCCATCGCCAATAGGCAAGGTTTTGAAACTGAATACCACCAGTTGGATCATCTTTAAATGACCATCGGTTGCTAAGAAGAACAAGGTCGCTAAAAACATAAACAGTTGACCAAGCAGAGGGGTGTTCTGCCCGTTTACGGGGTCGACCATTGAAGCAAAACCTAAGCTGGCTTGCATACCCAATATTTGGCCAAGCATAACAAAGGTTTGGATTATAAACTGGGTGATCATGCCCATTGCAACGCCAATAATAATCTGCTCAAAGGTGGTCAAAAAACCTTTAAATGAAAGTAGTTCAACGGTCTCTGAAACGGCAGGAATCGCGGGCATCACGGCGAAGGTAATAGCCAAACCTAAGTAGAGCCGCACTCGGGTCGGAACAAAGCGGGCCCCAGTGACTGACATCACCATCAGCATGGCGGAAATACGAGTGTAGGGCCAAAAATAGCTAGCAATCCACTCTAAAACGAGGCTTGTTGGGTACTCCATTCAAGCTCCTAGTACAGCACCTGTGGTAGCCGTTCAACGATAGAGAAGAAATACTCCATCAACATCTGCGTCATCCAATGGGCAAAGAACATCAGTGCCAGTAACGTCACAATGAGACGCGGTAAAAAGCTCAACGTCTGTTCGTTAATTGAGGTCGCGGCTTGGAAAATGGCGACCACTAAACCAATCAACAAACTCGGGATGATGATGGCGCACACCATGATAAGCACCATCCACAGTGCGTCTCGAAACAGCTCAACAAAGACTTCAGGAGTCATTCGCGCCCCCGCTATAAAGCAAAACTGCCGGCTAGCGTTGAGAGGATCAAGTTCCATCCATCCACTAGTACAAACAGCATGAGTTTAAAAGGCAGCGAGACGATCATCGGCGAAAGCATCATCATACCCATCGCCATCAAAACAGACGCCACCACTAAATCAATGATTAAAAAGGGTAAAAAGAGCATAAAGCCGATTTGAAACGCCGTTTTTAGCTCCGAGGTGATGAACGCAGGGATCAGCACCGCCATCGAGACCTCTTCAGGATTGGTTGCGTCAGAGCCCGATATCTCAACAAAGGTTTCTAAATCTTTGACTCGCGTCTGTTTCAGCATGAAGGCTTTTAGTGGCTCTTGAGCCGTATCAAACGCTTGACGCGCCGTCATCTGCTCATTGAGATATGGCTGCACAGCTTGCTCATTAATGGCGTTGATGACTGGTGACATAATGAAAAAAGTGAGAAAAATAGCGATGCCGATAATTACTTGGTTTGACGGCGTTTGTTGCAGGCCCATTGCCTGGCGCAAGATCGACATCACAATCACGATACGTGTAAAGGAAGTCATCAAAATGACCATGGCAGGCAAAAAACCCAACATGGTCATCAAGGCTAAAATTTGTAGATTGATCGAGTAATCTTGACTGCCATCTGAATTGGTCGTCATGGTAAATGCTGGAATACCGCCACCACCACTGACGCTACCAGCGGCTATCGTTTTAGAGGCGCCACTGTCTTTATTCATCGCCGTTACTGTCACCGTTTCTGCGCCTACGGCGCTGGAAGGAATTGGTGTGGCTAACTCTTGCTCTGAAAACGCAAACGGGGTAAACAATAATGCCACCAGCAACATAGAAAGATGCCATAGATGAGCAAGGTAACCCAATGAGGCCGTGCGACTATTTCTTGTCATTTTTCTTTAGCAGCTGAGTCAGTTGACCGGCAAACGGACTGACCTCAGCCTCCTCCTGTTTGAGTGGGGCATCTAATTTTGCGATCAATTGGACGGATTGTGACGTGACTCCGACGAGAAATTGTTCTTCTCCCGCTTGCACAATAACGATACGCTCTTTAGTACCCACTGGCAGTTGACGTACAATGCTCAACCCTTTTTGATTACCGAACGTGGGCACTCGCATTCGTTTTAACACCCAAGCCAAAAAGAGAATTAGCGCAATAACGAACAAAAGCGACCCGAAAGTGGTCGCTAAATCTAAGTGATCATTCGTCGCTGCCATCGCTTGGCTTGAACAGAGCAATAAACCGATCAGTTTTTTCATCCAAATACTTCTTTTTCGTAAGCTGACGTTATGCTAACGCAGCTTTTTAATACGCTCAGTCTGGCTGATTACATCGGTTAAACGAATACCGAATTTATCGTTAACCACTACCACTTCTCCATGAGCAATCAAGGTGCCGTTCACCATCACATCCAATGACTCACCCGCGATGCGATCAAGCTCAACCACCGAGCCTTGGTTCAATTGCAGTAAGTTACGAATGCTGATCTTCGAACGCCCCACTTCCATCGAAATGGTCACCGGAATGTCCATGATCGTATCAAGTTTGCGGCGCTCATCTTCGGTGATCGGTGGTGAAGTGTCTTTTAATTCATCAAGAGGCGCGGCCAGAACTTCATCTACATCAATACTAGGCGCGGATGGGTCTTCCCCTAATGCGGCTGCCCATTCGTCTGCCAATCTTTGGTCGTCACTTGGTTCCATCTTCGTTACCTACTCTATTATTCTTCGTTATCTTCTTCGTCATCATCTTCAAATTCAGACATGATGTCTTTACCTAAAAAGGCGAGATCCGTTTTTACTACATCAGGGCGTTTAATTTTTTCAGAGACTTGAACCGCCAGTTTTTCACCAGAGCGGCCCATTTTCACTCGGTAAGTAGGCAGCTCTTCAACAAACATCGTTGCGTTTTTGGGCATTTTAATTGGGATGATATCGCCTACTTGTAGATCCATTAAGTCACGCAATGAAATGTCTTGTTCTAATAAATTGACTCGGAAATTGACGGGTACATCCATGATCTCTTCGCGCAGTGCAGAACTCCAACGTACATCGGTTTCCATTTTATCCGACTGAACACCCGCATCGAGTAACTCACGAATGGGTTCAACCATCGAATAAGGCATGACCACGTGGAAATCGCCGCCGCCGCCATCGACTTCGATATGAAACGAGCTCACTACGATCACTTCCGTTGGGCTGACGATGTTAGCCATACTTGGGTTCACTTCTGAATCCAAATATTCAAACTCAACGCCCATCACCGGTGACCAAGCTTCTTTGTAGTCACCGAAAACAATTTTTAACAGTAATTGAATGACACGTCGTTCTGTTGGCGTAAATTCGCGCCCTTCAATTCGAGCGTGGAAACGGCCATCGCCACCAAAAAAATTCTCTACCAAAATGAACACCAAGCGCGCTTCCATCGTGACCAACGCGGTCCCTTTTAACGGACGAAAACGCACCATGTTCAAACTAGTCGGAACATAAAGCGTATTTTGGTATTCACCAAACTTCATCATCTGTACGCCGTTGATCGACACTTCAGCCGTTTTACGCAGCATGTTGAACAAACTAATACGCATGTGACGAGCAAAACGTTCGTTGATAAGCTCCAGCGTAGGCATGCGCCCACGGACAATACGGTCTTGTGAAGAGAAGTCAAAGTTAATCGCCGATTTATCGGCAACATCGTCATCGTCTTCCGCCTCATCAACACTGTCTACACCATGAAGCAGGGCATCAATTTCGTCTTGGCTTAATAAATCAGTCACTTCTCACCTACTGCATTACAAAATCGGTAAACAACACTTTTTCGATCACAGGTTGCCCAACCGCTTTAGTGAGTGCCGCTTTAATGTCATCGGTCGCCTTATCTCTCAGCTCAATTCGCCCGGTAGGGCTACGAAGCTGTTCCACAGTGGCAGACGCAAAAGTGGCCAGTAAAGAGCTTTCCACTAAAGGTGAATGGTAACGTGCAAGGCTTTCGTTTTCTGAACCTCGCACCATCAACTGCACTTTGATTTGCACCAAACGATCTTTCTTATCACCTGTGACGTTAAACACAAACGGCTGTGCAATATTAACGTAAGCCACAGGATCCGTTGGCAAAGCTTGCTGCGCTGCGGGGGCTTGCTCACTCGTGGCTTCACCCTCATCTCCGCTCATCAAAAAGAAAGCTGCACCACCACCACCAAGCAGTAACACTACGGCAGCAATAATGATAATCAGCAGTTTTTTCTTCCCTTTGGGGGCTTCCGCGCCTAACTCTTCATCGGCCATAATGTTCTCTATGTCGTTATTTTTAATATTAGTTTAAGCGTAATAACTGATTCCATCACGCTTTGATGCGACATTCAAATCAAGTTTGACGTCTGTATCAAGGTTTTCTTCGTCTAAATAGCTTCCGTTGCGCGCCAATTGACCAGATTGGGCATCCCCGTCGGCAGTGTAGCGCGCTTGTTGCTGACCAGCGCTCTGTT
Source organism: Vibrio sp. B4-6 (assembly GCF_963888245.1). Classification (NCBI taxonomy): domain Bacteria; kingdom Pseudomonadati; phylum Pseudomonadota; class Gammaproteobacteria; order Vibrionales; family Vibrionaceae; genus Vibrio; species Vibrio sp. B4-6. The sequence continues at coordinate 379,816 of NZ_CAWPIM010000011.1, read as the reverse complement.
GTTGGACAGAGGTCTCACCCAACTGCACACCTTGTTGTGCCAACATTTCTCGTAGCCTTGGCATAGATTGTTCAATCACATCACGTGCTTGATGGTTAGCGACCGTAAAATGAACCGTCGTATGATCACCATTCATATTCATACGAATTTGTAAACGCCCCAATTCCGGTGGATCTAAGCGAATATCGACATGTTTAAGGTTTTTCGACATCATCATTTGCAGCCGCTCCGCCATTTGCTCACTGGCCATTTCTCGGTTAAGTAACAAAGGAGGCTGTTGCGCGGCTTGCAAGTTGTCAGCACGGCTCTGCGTCGCGTTCAAACCATGTTGCCCCAAAGCACTCGAAAGCTGCTGCGCTAATGTGCCCTCTTTTGGCTCTTGAGCCGACCCTGCATCATTCACACCCGATAACGCTTTCGCGCCTAATCCGGCTTTGAATAGCGCGGGGTTGAGTGGCAATTCTGCATGGGTTGCAGCTGGTATCGCGGCCGCATTCGCTAACTGTTGTATTTGTACATTGGATAACTCATTGCTTGCTGTCACAAGAGGTGACGATGCTAGTGCGGCTTTATCTGCCGCCGCGGCAGCCTGCATGGTTTGAGATTGTTGCTGAGCTAAGGCTTGCTGAACAGAATGGGCTAATGAAACCGGCGTATTTTTACCCTTGAGGACCGTTTCACTTTGTGCCACGTCTAGAGGTAATGCTTGCCCTTCGGCAACAACTGTGTTCGCCCAAGGAATGGCAGCGGCAGTCAATAACGCCTCTGTGGGCAGTCCTTGCTGATCATTTTCCGAATCGGTTTGAGGTGTATTCGTAGATGGAGAGAGTGGCAACTTGCCCTCTGCTAAATTTGTTGTCAATTGTGAATCAAGTGCTTGCGCTTCAACCAAAGGTGATGGCTCTATGGGCATGGTGTTGTCACTTTTTGCCACCGCGTTAACTGCTGCATCGCCAACTTCAGTTGTGGCAAGTAAAGTGGCCTCATCTTCTATCGCTTGCGACAAAGCGCTTGCTTGCACTGACTTTGTATCTTGAGGCGGCTGAATGAATTTTCGGACTGATTCCGGCAGGATGAGTTCACCATTCTCTTCAGTCTCTGCGTTTAAGCTTGATGCCGTAGGTGAACCTTCCGCAGCCATCAAACGCTCTTTGCCCTGCTGAATAGGCAGCACACGCTCTGCATCTTGTTCCGTGATGTGCTGATCAGATAATGGAGCTTGCTCATTCACTGACGCCGGTGCTACTGGTTCAGTAGTGGGTTTAGCGAATGCATCCTGTGCTGATATTTGCGCAGCCGCTGGCGCTTTTTGCTCCACTTGATCCGAGGAGTCACCTGCGTTGTCGTCGATTTGCACGTCTACCGGATGAGTGTTTTGTGGCAAGGTTTTGCCGTTTTGGTCAGCAAGTGCTTGATTGGCGCTATTTAAACGGCCAAGGATTTCATCGCCATCGCTCATCACTTGTGCTGTTTTCTGCTGAAGAGCGGAGTCATCAACCTCTGCTGAAGGGGGTGATTTTGTTTGCGCGGTATCAACATCGGCCTCTTCACTCAATGCCTCACCAAGTTCTTTATCTAACAAGGCATCGCTACTTTGGGCTGCCACGTCATCGGTGAGCACAGCTCCCTCATCAAGCGCCTTAAAGTCAGTTTCTGCCGAAGATTCAGTGCTACGACCCATAATGAGGGCGGTCAGTTTTTCAAAAAAACCTTGAGATTCAGAACCTTCACTCACCGCATCAGAGCCTGCTTTACTCACGCTGGCCATTTTAGAGGTGTCGGATGGTGTTGTAATATTTACATTCATATCCATGATGCTCGCACTAAAAACAGAGGATGACGCGGATTCATTATTGGCCAGTAAGTCATGTTTCATCATTTTTTGACGATGGCGCAGTGGATTAACCTAATGAACTCCGTGATTAGTCAGAAGCAAGAAATGAGCCAAGCCTTCAATATCGATAAGAAAGTATGACACCCATCTTATTGGACACGTTGACGACTTGAGGCGTCAGTGACTTAAAACTTATTTTGATTAAAACTTATGTTGCTTAAAACTTGTGTTGATTAGAACGTTGCCGACTAAAGAGCAGTGTAGAAAACTCATCCATCTGCTTTTGCTCTCGTTTATCTTGCAGACGTTGCGCTTCTATCTGTTTTTTTTCAATGAGCCATTCGTAAGAGCGTCGCTGTTTTCTCACTTCCATCCAATGCTCTTGGCAGTTATCTACCTGATTTTTGAAGTGTTGTTCTGCATCTCTTTGTTTGACAAGGGTTTCATCTAACTGGGTAAGAAATCGGTTTAAGTGTCCATATTGGCTCGCCGTCAAACCTGACATGCCGCGCTCCATAAGCTGCTGACAATAATCAAGACGATATTGCTCAATCTGCGCCAACTGCTTGTAATAACTCTCTAGCTCATCACGCGATTTAGATAACGCCATCACGGCTTTTTCTTCTTTGTCTTTGGCTTGATCAAGCAGAAACTCGAGTGCGTTATCCATCGATTACCCCACTTGCAAAACGTGCTTGAGCATATTGACGCACATGTCGTAAGGAACCGAATCCTTCATCCCTTGCTGCAAATATTCATCCAGCCTAGGTTTTAGCGTAAATGCACTGTCAATCGCAGGGTCCGTCCCCGGCTTGTAAGCACCGATAGAGACGAGATCTTGATTTTTCCGGCAGATGGAGAGTATTTGACGCACCGCTTTCGACATCAACAGATGTTCATCGGTGGTGATTTGTGGCATAACACGACTGACCGATTTCTCTACATCAATCGCTGGGTAATGTCCGGCATCAGCCATTTCACGTGATAAAACAATGTGACCATCAAGAATGGCTCGCGATGCATCAGCGATCGGGTCTTGTAGATCATCCCCCTCGGTGAGCACGGTAAAGAAAGCGGTAATCGATCCTTGGTGAGGACCGCCATTTCCCGCTCGTTCAACCAAGGCGGGCAGTTTAGCAAACACCGATGGCGGATAACCTTTTGTGGCTGGCGGCTCACCCACAGATAACGCAATTTCACGTTGCGCTTGGGCAAAACGAGTCAACGAGTCCATTAGTAGCAATACATCTAACCCTTGATCACGAAAGTATTCCGCAATCGCTAACGCGGTTTGACAGCCTTTTAAACGCATCAGCGGTGAGGAGTCCGCAGGCGCGGCTACTACAACTGAACGTTGACGTCCATCAACGCCTAAAATCTCTTCTATAAACTCTTTTACTTCGCGGCCACGTTCACCAATCAGCCCCACCACCACCACTTGAGCGGTTGTGCCACGAGTCATCATGCCAAGCGTTACCGACTTACCGACACCAGAACCGGCAAATAAACCAATCCGCTGCCCTTTACCCACCGTCAGTAAACCGTTGATCGCTTTTAGGCCAACGTCCAGAGGTTCTGTTATGGGTTTGCGAGCTAATGGATTGATGGGGTCAGCATTAAACGATGCGCGCTTTTCGGTATAAATAGGCCCCAGCCCATCGAGTGGATTACCGACACCATCAATCACCCGTCCAAGCAGCTCCATCCCGACTGGTAGGCCAGCGTCCCCTGTCATTGGGGTAACTTTAGCTCCGGGCAGTACGCCTGTTATCTGTTCGCTGGGCATCAGATAGAGGTTATCGCCAGAAAAGCCAACCACTTCCGCTTCCATTTCTCCGGACATGGTTTCTACTTTACATAAGCTACCAATAGGGGCTTTACAACCGGTAGCCTCAAGGGTTAAACCAACCACACGGACCAGTTTGCCAGATGCCATTGGGCGGCAGGTTAACCCTTCGGTTTTATATTGACTAAGGCGATCGGCAAGAGACAACACTATTGATCACCTTGTTGGTGACGATTGGTGCCACAAAAACTTTTCAACACGCTACGAATGCGATCTTCCATTCGATAATTCACACTCGATTCACCTGCTTCAATCTGGACGTCACCGCGATTTAATGCCGGCTCTTTGACCAATGTCCAGTTTCGGAAATCCAGCTCTTTTTCGCCATAAGCAGAATGAATCACTTCAACATCTTCTGGATGGAGTTTTAATGTGATGGCATGACCGGATACAGGCAGGGATTCAACCGACGATTTGATGGTATCTAAGATCACTTGCGGATTAGTTTGTACCTCAACGTGAACGACTTCTTTGACCAAGGTTAAAACCATATCGACCAGCTGTTTTTCGACTTGGGCATTCATCAACTCTAGCGGTTGAGCAAATTGATTGGCAAGACCAACGAAAATATCAACCTGCTGCTGGATGAGGGTTTGCCCTTCAGCGACACCCTCGGTTTTGCCTTGCTCAACACCTTCTTGGTGTCCTGCAATCAGCCCTTCTTCTTTGCCTTTTTCATAGCCTTGTTTGAATCCGGCTTCTTGGCCTTGGTGCAAACCTTCTTGATAAGCCCCTTGTTTGATCTGGCCAATCTCTTCTTCGCTGAGTTGCAGCGGCTCTTCGACCACTGGCTCATCAAAACTTGGCATCCAACCGGGGTCGTAGTTCATTGCCGTTTCTTTGGCTTTTTTATTGATCTCTGCGCCGTAGTCCGGCAACCCCCACTTTTTGGCTTGTTCAATATTAGCGTCTGCATCTAAACGTAAAAAGCCGCGTTTTCTTTCTCCAGACATAATGCTACCTATTGTTGAGTCAGGGTTAGATTATAAGAATTCGTCTGCGCCGCCAGACAGCATAATTTCGCCACTGTCGGCCATACGACGTGCAATCGCCAGAATCTCTTTTTGCGCCGCTTCGACATCTGATACTTTAATCGGAGGCATGGCTTCCAGATCATCTTTCATCATCTCAGCTGCACGTTTTGACATGTTTTTGAAGATCTTCTCGCGCAATGCGTCATCAGCACCTTTAAGTGCTTTTTGCAGTACATCTTGCGGTACATCACGCAGCAATTTTTGAATGCCTTGGTCGTCCACTTCGACTAAGTTCTCGAACACGAACATCAGATCTTGGATCTGCGTTGCCATGTCTTCATCTTGCTCACGCATCTGATCCATGAGGATGCCTTCGATATTGTTATCGAGGTAGTTCATGATATCAGCCGCGGCTTTCAAGCCACCAATTTTCGCCGCTTGCGCGCCCGCTTGACCGGCAAATTGTTTCTCCATGATTTCATTCAACTCAGCCAATGCCGAAGGTTGTACTTCTTCAAGGTTGGCAATGCGCATTAATAAGTCTAAACGGTCACGTTCAGCAAACTGTGCCAAAATTTCAGCCGATTGATCCGGTTCTAAATACGATAAAACAATGGTTTGGATTTGTGGGTGTTCATTAACAATGATGCTCGCCACTTGTCGTGGGTCCATCCATTTCAATGAATCCAACCCTTTTGAACCCGTGCCAAGCAAAATTTGATCGACCAAGTTATTGGCTTTATCGGCACCTAATGCAGCGATAAGCGCGTTACGCATAAAGTCTTCGCTGCCCATACCGATATTGGTGTATTTCTGAATATCTTCGAGGAAAGCACGATGCACCGCGCCGACTTTCTCTTGGCTAAGCTCTTTCGCTTTCGCCATCGCGCTACCGACTCGTTGTACCTGTTTAGGTTCAAGATGGCGGATGATGCCAGCGGCGTCCTCTTCGTTTAAGCTCAACAACAAAATAGCCGCTTTTTCATCACCAGAAATTGTTGAAATATCAACCGATGATTCTGTCACTTCTGTTCCACTCTTATTTTTATTATCAGGCATTTTGCATCCAATTCTTCACTACTTGAGCCGCAAGTTCAGGCTCATTGGCCACCAGAGCACGCACCGCTTTCAGTACATCCTCATCCTTGTGTAAGTTTGGCAAATCAATACCGGAACCAAACTCAAAGAGATCACCGCCGTCAATACCACTGCCAATTAAACTGGTTTCACCATCAGCACCAATGGGTAAACCATCAGGTCCGTACATTGGGTCATCATCATCCGCAGCAGGGTTGAGCAGTTTTTTCAGCGCAGGGCGAACCAGCACCAGCACCACAACCACAATAACCAAGGCACTAGCAAACCAGCGTACCCAATCGTTGAAGTTTGGATGCTCCCAAATAGGGACATCAACCATTGATTCAACTTCAGGCACGGCAAATTGCATGCTCAAGACATTCAACAAATCGCCACGGTTTTCATCAAAGCCAACCGTCCCAATCAATACTTGTCGCACGGCGCTAATTTCACTTTCGCTCAAGGGAGTATAGGTGACTTCGCCAGTCTCTGGGTTAACCGATGGTCGGTTTTTAATCGCCACCGCAACGGTCTGACGATTCACCACACCCGATTGTTTGCGTTCATGACTGATGGTGGTATCGAGTTCAAAATTGCGCGTGGCTTCTTTGTGCACAGAACCTTGCCCAAGAACCGAGCCATCTTTCATCTGCGCGACGTCTTGTGGGATCGAAGCATCCGCAGGTGGCTGATTACTTAATGCACCTGGAACGCCAGCCACCACATTGCCGTTGTTATAGTCTTCAAGCGTATATTCGCTGCGTGTCGCTGGCGTATTCGGGTCAAAGCGTTTACGCGTTTGTTCAATGGCACTGAAATCCAGTTGGATATCCACTTGGGCGGTGTAATTACCAAAACCTAGAATAGGGATTAATACCGAATCAATTTTGTCACGCAGCGCCTCTTCTTGCTTGCGTTCAAGTTCTTGTTCTTTACGACGGGCTGACGACACAGGATCTTGAGAGCCTGAGCTAAGCAGCCGACCATGTTGATCAGTCACGGTAATTCGATTGGGTTTCATCCCTGGCACGGCACTGGCGACCATATCGACAATAGAGTCGACCTCTTCTTGTTTAAGGTTCGCGCCAGTTCGCAAGGTAAGAAATACGGAGGCAGAAGCATCTTGGTTATGACGAACAAATACGCTTTGCTTAGGCAGCGCCAATAACACACGAGCTTTGTTGACGAGCTTCATCTCTTCAATCGCTTTCGCAAGCTGACGTTCACGGCTAAGTTTAAGGCGCTCTTGCTCAAGGCGCTGAGAAACACCAAAGCCCATGTCTTGCATCAAGATTTCATCGCCCGCTTGCTTGTTTTGATTTAACCCTGCACGGACGAGGTTGAGTTTTAAGCTGTTGTATTCACTGGATGGCACTAAGATAGTATTACCATCTAATTTATAGGTCAGTTTCTGCTGATCAAGATAATCGAGGACAGGAATAAGTTCTTCGGTTTCATAAGCGCCAAGCGGGCGCATTTCAGGTTCTCGAACCCAAAAGAACAACATGACAATCAGTGCCACACAGATGGAAATAGAGAGGACTAACACCACCTGGCGCAACAAGTCCAAGTCGCCCATCGCAAAATCACTTTTGGATGAACTCTTCTCTTCAAGATCTGGGTTTTGCGTGTCCATGTCTAGATCTGAGCTCGCCATTAAAGCGTGGTCAGAACCACTGGTCACGGTAAGATCGGTTGTTTGCTTATCTTCTGCCACGGCGGCTACCTAATTTATACGGGCATATTCATGAGTTCTTTGTAGGCGTCGACAAGTTTATTTCGAACTTGAATCGTCGCTTCAAAGGCTACACTCGACTTGTTACGAGCAATCATCACATCCGATAGTGAGACATTTTCATCTCCCCGATCAAAGCGGGTTTGTAAATTACCTGAGGTCTTTTGCAAACTGTTCACGTTATTAATGGCTTTGGAAAGCATGTCGCCAAAATCAGCACTCACACTTTGTCCAGTTGCCGTAGGACGAGCATTGGTTGCTTCCAACATCATTGTTTGCATTTCGCTGTTTAAACCATCAAGTCTCATTGCTACCTCTAACGCCAAATCTTTGACTGCTGTGCTGCTTCTTTCTGTGATGCAGCAATTTATATGCCATCACCCACTTTGGGGTTAATTCGGGATATCAATTCCTGCATCACGCATTTTTGCTAATTTATAACGCAGTGTCCTAGGGCTAATTCCGAGCTTATCTGCCATCTCTTTACGGCGGCCTTGGCACTCGACTAAAGTATCCATGATAATGGTGTACTCTTGATCTCTCAGCTCATCACCCAATGCAGCGCCATTGTTATTAAACAGCTTGTTCACTTCGGCTTGTGCTACAGGCTTAATCTCTGGTGTGGCAATATCGCTGCGCTCTACGACTTGTTGCAGGCCGCTAGCATCTTGCCAATCAACCCCTTCCAACAAGATATGTTCACTTGCAATGTCTCCTTGCTCGCTCAAGATCAGCGCGCGTTGCACGACGTTATCAAGTTCACGGACGTTGCCCGGCCAAGCGTAACTAAGCAACTTGTTAATGGCTTGCGGCGCGATACGAGGCACAGGTAAACCAAGCTTAGTGCAGTGACGCTCTACAAGGTGGTGAGCCAGCGGTTCAATATCCCCTTTGCGGTCACGTAGCGCTGGCCATGAGATTGGGAAGACGTTGAGGCGATAATATAAATCATCACGGAAATTGCCTTCCTGCACATACTGCTTTAGGTCGCGGTTGCTGGTCGCCAATACGCGGACATCAAGCTTAATGCTTTTACGCCCCCCCAAGCGTTCCACTTCACGCTCTTGGAGTACACGCAGCAGTTTTGCTTGTAGGTTCAGATCCATCTCGCTGATCTCATCGAGTAAAATGGTCCCACCTTGTGCTTGTTCAAATTTACCCGGACAAGCTTGTACCGCACCTGTAAATGCCCCTTTTTCATAACCAAATAAGGTGGCTTCGAGCATGTTGTCTGGAATGGCGGCGCAGTTGATCGCCACAAATGGCCCATCTTTACGCGGAGATGAGTTATGAATGTAGCGAGACATAACCTCTTTTCCTGAGCCGCTTGGGCCCAAAATCATGACGTTAGCATCGGTTTTTGCCACTTTGTCGGCAAGTGACAATAAGCGCAGGCTTTTCTCATCGGCAACAATCGCATCACCATTATCATCCGATTTCACTGGCGCGTAACGGCTAACCATGTTGAGTAGCACTTCGGGGGCAAAGGGTTTTGCCATGTAATCAATGGCGCCCTCTTTCATCGCCGAGACCGCATCTTCAATATTGGCGTACGCCGTCATCAGCAACACGGGTAAATTGGGCCAGTGCTGTTTGATGTTGCGCAGCAATGCAAGGCCACCCATGCCAGCCATTTGAACGTCAGAGACAACAATATCAACAGGATGTGCTTTGAGTTTAATCAGTGCATCTTCGGCGCAATCAGCTTCCAGCCATTCATAACCGGCCAGCGCCAAAGTATCGACTAACGCTTCGCGTAGACCTTCATCATCTTCAACGATTAAGACTTTGCTTTGAGCCATCATCCTTCTCCAGTCTCTGTTGGTGAAGAAGGGGCATGACGCTCGAGTGGAATGCACATAGTAAAGCAAGCACCCTCCCCTTCTTCTGAAATTAATTCCAATCGCCCATCATGGGCGCGGCAGACCATTTGTACCACAGCTAACCCTAACCCCGTTCCTTGTGAGCGAGTGGTAAAAAACGGTTCCATAATTTTACTTTGCAGCGCAGCAGGGACTCCCGGGCCACTGTCTTGTACCGAGATTTTCAGCTCACCATTTACCGGGCGAAAAAAGACATCAATTTGCGACGCCTTACCCGCAATTTGTATTGCGTTCATCACTAAGTTACTCAGTGCAGAGGCAATGGCATTTGCATTGCCTAACACCACTGTCCCTTCTTGTTCCACTTCCTGATGATAATCAATTGCGCTATTTTTTAATGCCGTTTCCACCATGGGAACAAATTCGCTGACCAAGTCTGTCACTGTAAACGGCTGAATGACTTTATTGTCACCACCTTTGGCAAACAACAACATATCATTGACTTGTTTTTCAAGATCATGAAGCCTATCCATCAGCTTAGACTGAAAACGCTCTCTTGTAGCGTTTGGCAAGTTAGGCGCACCTAAATTTGAGGCATAGAGCATGGCACTGGATAACGGTGTGCGAACTTGGTGTGCCAAAGACGCCACCATTCGACCGAGTGAGGATAAGCGCTGTAAATCACTGATGCGTGATTGAAGTAACCGAGTTTCGGTTAAATCGGTGATTAATATCAATTGGCCTGTTGCTGATGCTGAAATGGCTAATCTAACTTTACGACCATTGCGCAGCGAGATTTCATGCCCATCATCTTCTCTCGGCGCAAAAGCACTTTGAATGACGGAATACCATTTTTCACCCGCCAATGGGACTTGCAATAACCGCTGAGCTTCAGGGTTAGCTTCTCTGACTACGCCTTGAGTATCGAGCAAAATGACGCCAGCAGGCATCACATCAAGAACCTGTTTATAGCGCTCAACTTGATCCTCTACAGAATCTAAGTGAGATTGATTAATGGGTGTGTCAGGAGACTGCATGTCGAAATTCTACCTATAAAACAACAATAGCCTAACACGCAAAATACATGCCAGGCTATTTTTCTTTAAAATCAAAGAATTAATCCATTGCCAATATATTGACTAAACTTTACCCATGCTGTTTTTTAATCACCGTTGCATATTGTATTTACGCATTTTTTCAACCAAGGTCGTACGGCGCATACCCAGCATATCAGCGGCACGCGCTACCACTCCGCCTTGAGCTTCAAGGGCTTGGTTGATCATATTGACTTCCAAGTCCGCCAATAGCTCTTTCAAATTCACGCCTTCAGGAGGTAATGACTGCGGTGCGTTGAGATTTTCGTGCATCTCTTCGACGTCTTCAAAACTGAAGTTTTCAGAGAAAATACCCGCCAGCACATCACGTTCTTGGTCTTCAACTGAGCCATAGGAGCTGTGCTCTGGTTGGAATTCTGGAATATCACTATAGCGGTATTTAGTTGGTAAATGATTGACGTCGACGAGACTATTTGGATAGAGAATGATCATCCGCTCAACTAAATTCGCTAGCTCACGAACATTGCCCGGCCAATTGTGTTCCATTAACGAATTGACTGCTCGCGGGGTAAAACAAAATGGCTGTCCACCTTCCGCTTCCATACGTGTCATGAGTTCTTGTAACAGCAATGGGATGTCGTCTTTGCGATCTTTTAGCGCTGGCATTTCAATTGGGAAAACATTGAGTCGATAGTAAAGATCTTCACGAAATGATTCATCATCAATCATGTTTTCTAAATTGCGGTGAGTCGCTGACACCACACGCACATTCACTTTAATGGTGGTGTTACCGCCCACACGTTCAAAGCAGCGTTCTTGTAACACACGCAACAACTTTACCTGCATCGACATCGGCATATCACCGATCTCATCGAGAAATAAAGTACCGCCTTCGGCAAGCTCAAAACGACCTTTACGCGCGGTTATCGCTCCGGTAAACGCCCCTTTTTCATGACCAAATAATTCACTTTCAAGTAAATCAGCCGGAATCGCACCACAGTTAATCGGCACAAACGGACCGTTGCGGCGTGCAGAATGATAATGGATGTTACGCGCAACCACTTCTTTGCCCGTTCCAGATTCACCTAAGATCAACACATTAGCTTCTGTGCCTGAGACTTGCTCAATCAAATGGCGAACTTCTTGGATACCATGACTTTGGCCTACAAGGCTACGAAATAAGGTATTCTTACGCGATGTAGAGGGAACTTGCACGCCTTTGCGTCCTAAAAATTCTTTGCAATGTCGTAATGCGTCACTCAGTTGAGGGTAATTAAGAGGTGACTCAAGTTCACCGACGTATTGAGTAAATTCTTCCAATGAATATGGCTGCTTGTTTGCCATTAGAAGTGGAATATAATTGGCCTTAGTCAACCACTGAGCTATCTCATCAGTTAACTGCTCACTTTTTAGCGATCCAATAATGCAGCCCCCCCACAATCTTGAACAATCAATATCCTTGATTTGGGATGACTCGATCGCCTCGCAGTGCTCTCCAACAAATTCTAAAATGTTACTTAGATTGAGACGGATCTGCGGATCGTCTTCTATCACAAGCAGTTTTGCTAAACCTTGCATAGGTGAGAATATTTGCCTTAAATCAGAGAAATTGTGGCCGCACTTCTGAAAATCGTTATTCAGTTTTGTTTTTCTATAATCACTTGATTAAACGATAGACAATTTGTGGAATTCAGCAACAAAAAAAGCCATTAGGCTAGTAATGGCTTCTATTCTATGGAATAAAAAAAATAAGGCAACCAAGCAATGAGCTGGTGTGACATCAGTTAAAACTTTAAAAAATAAGTGCCTAAAGTTTTATAAATAACTTATATGCCCACTTCGCTTGCCGTTAGATTGTGGTATTCAGGAGGGATTTGATCCCATGCTGATTTAATTTCTCGAATGATGTCGATCACATCATCCAGTGGTTGCGGGTCATTCTGATGATTCGCTTCGGTGATCTGAGTGATCATAAATTCATAAAGCTGATCTAAATTTTTTGCAATATCCCCGCCATCACTCATCGATAAGCAACTGCGTAAGCTAATAATGATATCCAATGCTTTACCAAGGCGTTCACCCTTACTTGGAATATTCCCCTGTAGCATTGCTGCTTTTGCTTGAATAAGGCGTTCAATGGCACCCGCCATCAACATTTGTACGACTTTATGCGGCGAGGCCGCACTGAGCTGGCTATCCACTGATACCTTTTTGTATGCCTGTAAAGAACCGCGCATAGTCTTCCTCTTATAAAAACTTTTTGTATTGCTGAACGGATTTATTACCGTGTCGGTATTTTTGGAGCGTTCTACCGATCTCGACCGTTTTTGACTGCATCAGTTCAACAAGATGTTTAGTTTCATCAATAGCCTCTCGCCATTGGCTCGACATTGCAAACTGTGGATTTTCTGACGCATGCGTCAGTAAGTTTTGCAATATCCGTTCCCTTTTATCGACAAGATGATTGATTTCTTCAGTATTAATTTCATCAATGACAAGCATTGCTCTTATTTGGTGATCTAGATCACTTAAAAGGTCGAGTTGCTGTTCCATATCAGCCGCCTAACGCATTCATCATACCAGCTAATTGGTTCTGCATTTTACTGGTCGCGTCTTGCATTGCTGAAAACTTAGAATGCGTTCGCTTCTCCAAACTGTCCATGCGGCGATCGAGTGCCGCTTGGTCGTCCGCCACACGGTAGTTGCGTTCTACTAAGCTTTTTTCGCGTGTGCGAATCGACCCCGTAACCCCCGTCATGCTCTGAATAGCATCTTCAACCCGTTTGGCAAATCCTTGGTTTCCACCAAAGAACTCACCTAGCTTATTAAAGTTGTTATTGAGTTGGCGATCTAGCATGTCGTAGTTAATTTCAAGTGTCCCTTGGCGTGTGGTGGTAATACCAAACTCAATCAGACTTTTGATCTCTTCTGGAGCCTGCTCAATTCTAGTCGAAAAAACACTACGTAGGCGGGAATCTGCACTGCGCACAATACTGTCACCCGCCAGTGGCCCAGCTTGGCCAGTCCGAGGGTCAACGCCTCCAAGTTCTTTAGAGACCTGATAAAACTGATTATACGCCGCGACAAATTGTTCAATATCATCGCGCACGGTTTTGCGGTCATATTCGATGCCAATTTCAGCTGGTGGTTTGCCTTTGGCCGTTTGCCCTTTAAGGGTCAAATCAACCCCTTCAATCGCATCTTCAATCACGTTGTTGTTGCTAGAAAGGGTCGCCACACCGTCCAAAACCACCACAGAATCTTGGCCTGCTTGTACTTGAGTCATACCTTGATAGGCGTCAAACGATGCTTGTGCCGCTCTAAGTTCAGCATCTGCTTTGTCCACTTTATCTAAATACTCACGCTCTTGCGGGTCAAGCTTTTCACGCTCTTTCTGCTTGGCTTGCTCTGGCGTCAGTTCACCACTACGCACCGCCGCCGCAACCGCGGCTTTTTCAGCTGCTAATTGCTGTTCAAGCTTGGCTTGCGCTTCTTTGGGGGTTACATAGGAGTCAACCAAAGTACCAGAAGCAGTATTAGTCCAACCGGGCACATCTGGCGCTTTTTCTAACGCGGTCGCATCAAGCTCTGGCTCAGGTTCATAGTAGGAATCGAGTAAGGTGCCAGAGGCGGTTTCAGTCCACCCTGGAATACGATCTTGCGGTTTCAGATATTTATTGGCAGCAACACCGGCGGCGGCAGCAGCTTTGACGGCGGCGTCGGTTAATTCACCGGCAGCATTAGCGACTTTACCGTCGGCAGCTACTTGCCCGGCGACTTCTTGAACACCACTCGCCATACTTTGGTCAACTTCGCGTGCCGCCGCACCTATTTTCTCGGCGACTTTTGCAGCGATAGCTTGTTGAGCTGGCGTGAGTGGTGCAATGATTTGTTGCGCCGCAGCGCGTGCTTTTTCTAAATCTTTAACGCGTTCTTCCAGCGTTTTGTACTCTAGATTTTTGAGCGGATTTCCGGCATCAGACTGAGCATTAATTTTAATGTCATGATCTTTTCCAGATAGATTAGAGGCCACAATCAAACGTGGCCCTTCAACATCATTGATTACCGAAGCACGAACTCCGGGATTGGTTTTAGTGCTGTTAATACCGCGAACGATATCAATCAATTTTGAATTGGCTTGGACATCAACATCAAACTTCTGATCACCAAGTGAAATCTGCAGCTTACCAGGACCAAACTTTGCCTCTTTCTCTAAAACATCCGAGGCAACTTTATGGCTCTGTGCAAGCTGCAACACATCGATAGCATATTTACCTGCTATTGCGTCAGTGGTGGCTGTCGCGGAGACGACATTTTCATCAGTAGTATCGACTTTTCGCAAAGCGAAAGCCTTCTCCTGACGAAAATTCGTCATAAGATTTTTCATCGTATCCAGCGACTCTTTGAGCCGGCCGTAGGCACTGATACTGGCATCAATTTGGCCAAGCTCATTATCAATACGTTGCTGCTTAGGAACGCGCTCTGCATTGACAATTTTGCTGACCAAGGAATTGATATCCATGCCAGTATTCATACCCATCGGGCCTAAGCTCATTAAATCACCTCAAAAACTACGATTACACCTTAGCAACCAATAAACCTGTACTGTGGTCTTTTTGTCTGGCAAGGCGTCGCAAAACCTCTAGCATTTCCTCGTTCGGGATCTGACGAATAATGTCACCAGTACTGGCTTCATAAATCGTCACAACATCCCGTCCTGATTCTTCATCGACTCTAAACGCTAAGTCTTTGTTGATAGATGAGATAAATTCATTCATCTGCTCTACCATCTTGGCTCTTTCCGATTTGTTGATCTGCTCTCGTTGCTGTGCAAGCTCGATTGCCGCTTCAACGCTTTGGTTTTGCCTATTTCTTAACTGTTCAGTACGATTCACCTCATTTTGTTTCGAGGAAGCGCGTGTCGCGCCATCGTTTTCTGAAGCAAATTTAATGCCACTTTGCGAGCCGTAAGGCTGGATGTTCGATGTGTAGGATGGTATTTCCATAACAATCTCCCTTCCACCTCATAGGTTGGCAGTGAAAACACTGCTTTCCCCACAAAGCTCCATTCGCCTATCGGTTAACCCAATAGACTAAGAGCTGCAGATGGTGACTGCTTCGCCTGTGCCAAAACTGACGTACTCGCTTGCTGCAAAATCTGCGACTTCGTCATTTGGGTTGTTTCACGGGCATAATCAGTATCCTTAATTCGACTACGAGAAGCGTTGACGTTCTCGTTGATGTTATCAAGGTTACTGATGGCATGACCGAAACGGTTCTGGAATGCACCTAACGAGGCACGTTGGCTATCAACGGCCTTTAGTGCACCATCAATCAAAGCTACAGCTTCCTGGGAGCCGCCAACCGTTGTGACATTGATGTCTTTGACGGTTACGTCTTTACCTGCAGCAAAACCAATTTCAGTACCCAGTCCACCACCAATAGTGACATCGCTTGAGACTTTTTGATTGGCGGCAAACAGTTGCAGTTTACCTTCATCACCGACTGAAGCTTTGATGTCACCATTTTGACCATTAATGTAAGTAGCGACCTCTTCTAAGTCATCACCCACTTTAGCGTTAATGGTGACTTCGCGAGCTTCTCCTTGTTTATCAGTATAGCTCAGAGTCAGATCCGTCGCATTGGTGACTGACCAGTCAGGCGCTTTGCCATTTGTCGCGACATAGCTCTTACCGCCCATCGCTTTTGTGTCAGAACGCATGTCGCTCATGGAAAGCATCACAGCTTCACCAGAATCGGCACCAATTTGGAAAGATTTATTACCAAACGAACCATTTAGCAGTTTATTACCACCAAACGAGGTTGTTTCAGCAATACGGTTTAATTCATCATTGAGTGCTGAGACTTCCTCTTGGATCGCTTGGCGTTCTGAACTTGAGTTAGAACCGTTTGCTGATTGTAAAGAAAGATCTCGCATACGTTGCAAGATGTTGGTGGTTTCATTCATTGCACCCTCTGCGGTTTGTGCAATGGAAATACCATCATTTGCGTTTCTTACCGCCATATCTAAGCCACGACTTTGTGACGTTAAACGGTTTGAGATTTGTAGACCCGCTGCATCATCACGCGCGCTATTGATTTTATAGCCCGATGACAGACGCTCCATCGATTTCTGCGTACCATCGGCGGCGTTATTTAAGTAACGCTGTGCGGTCATTGCAGACACGTTAGTGCTTACATTAATTGCCATATTGATCTCCTTAGGCATTGTGTTGATGTACTTCCGTGTCTCTCACCTCACTTCGGTACACCTCATTTCTCTCGTATCCTTTAACGGCGAAAGATTTATATCCTTTAGAAAAAAATAAGCCTTTTTTTAAAATTTATGCAGCGAGCATGAGAAATGTGATTAGCGTCAAAAAGTAAGAAAGATAATGCTGCATCGACTAACACTTTTTCCACTTTACCACTAAGCAAAAAAATCCAGCCGAGGCTGGATTTTCATTAAGGGTTACTCTTGAGCTATTGGGCTCTTTTAGCCAAGTAAGCTAAGTGCCGCTTGTGGCGCTTGTTTTGCTTGAGCAAGCACTGAGCTTGATGCTTGAGAAAGAATTTGCGACTTAGTAAGCGCTGTTGTTTCTTTGGCAAAGTCAGTATCTTTAATACGGCTCTTAGAAGCACTCACGTTTTCGTTAATGTTATCTAAATTGCTGATTGCATGGCTAAAGCGATTTTGGAATGCACCTAATTGTGCGCGATGGCTATCTACAAATTGCAGTGCAGCATCAACAATGGCAACCGATTCTTGCGCACCGCCAACAGAGGTTACGTCAATAGTATCAACAGTAACCGTTTTACCTGCACCGATACCAAGCTCACCAGCAAGACCACCAGCAAAAGAGACCGGCCCTTCAACTTTATTGCTACCAGCAAAGACTTGCAGTTTGCCATCTTGATCAACAGAGGCTTTCACCATATCTGTTTGACCATTGATGTAAGTCGCTAACTCTTCAATATCATCGCCTTCTTTTGCTGAGATATCGATGGTTTGATCTATACCTGAAGTATCCTTCAGTGTGATTTGTAGATCGTTGCTGCCAGCTTGAACTGACCAATCTTTATCTTTGCCGTTCGCCGCTTGGTAGCTTGTGCCGCCCATCATGGTGTTATCACTGCGCATATTATTTAGGCTAAGCATAACCGCTTCACCGTTATCAGCACCAATTTGGAAGGATTTGGTTGCAAAAGTACCGTTGAGTAATTTATTACCACCAAATGAAGTGGTTTCTGCGATACGGTTTAACTCGTCATTCAGAGCGGTGACTTCTTCTTGAATTGCCACACGCTCTGACTTTGAGTTTGAGCCGTTAGCTGATTGTAGTGACAAGTCACGCATACGTTGCAAAATGTTGGTCGTTTCATTCATCGCACCCTCAGCGGTTTGTGCAATAGAAATACCGTCATTCGCATTACGTACTGCTACGTCAAGACCGCGGCTCTGAACATTCAAACGGTTAGAGATTTGTAGGCCTGCCGCATCATCTTTTGCGCTGTTGATTTTAAAGCCAGAAGATAGGCGTTCCATTGATGTTTGTTGTGCATTGCTAGCGCTGTTTAGGTAACGCTGTGCTGTCATCGCTGATACGTTGGTATTTACATTAACTGCCATGGTGATTACTCCAATTGATTTTCCGATGTTTCCGGTTTCCGACGTCTCGGAAAACCAAATAGTTCTCTCAAAGTTACTTTTTATAACGGCGGTATTTTCCAAAGCTTGAGGATTTTTTTTCAATTTTCTTAAAAAAAATATGTTTAGTGTAAAAACAGGACGAGAGGTCAAAAACCCACCAAAAAGGTAATAATTTCGCTAAAGATTTTTTAGTAAAAGTCGATAATTGTTGCTTTTTATCGCTAGCGAAGTAAGGCCAATGCTAGGTTTGGCTGTTTTTTGGCTTGCGCAAGAATAGAGGTACTGACTTGTTGTAGGATTTGCTGTTTTACCATTTGGGTGGTCTCTTTCGCATAGTCCGTATCTTTAATTCGACTGTTTGAAGAAGCGAGGTTTTCATGTACGTTGTCGAGATTGTTGATAGCGTGGTTAAAACGGTTTTGCAACGCGCCTAACTCAGAGCGATGGCTATCAACGTACTGCATTGCGGTATCAATGACGGCAACCGCCCGCTGCGCACCACCGACTTCGGTAATATCAATAGTGTCTACTGCTTCATATCCCGTCACATTCATTTGCAACTGATTGGCTAAGCTACCTTTAAAATCAATAGTCCCAGAGGTTTCTTTACCCGCCATGAACAGCTGTAGCTGTCCTTTGTCGTTGACTGACGCCGATACTTTATCGGTTTGCCCATTGATGTAGGTTGCCAACTCTTCAATATCGTCCCCTACTTTTGCTTGGATTTGAATGTTGTGCTGTTTTCCCTTGGCATCGGTATAGCTCATGGTGAGCTGCCGATTATCTTGTGTCACCCGCCACTGGCTATCCGCCATGCCTGCCGCAACATAGTTAAAGCCCCCCATATCCAAACTGTCTGAACGCATATTTTTTAACGAAACTTGCACTGCTTCGCCAGAGCTCGCCCCTATCTGAAATGAGGATTGACCAAACGAACCGTTCAGTAACTTACGACCACCAAAAGAGGTGGTTTCAGCAATTCGGTTTAATTCATCGTTCAAGGCGCTCATTTCTTCCTGTAAAGCTTGCCTATCCGCTTTACTGTTCGCGCCATTCGCCGACTGCAAAGAGAGATCTCGCATACGCTGAAGCAGGCTGGTGGTCTCTTGCATTGCACCTTCAGCAGTCTGCATGATTGAAATGCCATCATTAGCATTGCGTACAGCGACATCTAAGCCCCTCATTTGCGACTCAAGGCGATTCGAAATTTGTAAACTCGCAGCATCATCTTTGGCACTATTAATACGCTTCCCGGAAGCAAGACGCTCCAAAGATTGATTCAACATTTCGCTTGCTGAGCCTAAGTGGCGCTGCGCAATCAAAGCGGAAACATTGGTATTAACGGTAATTGCCATAACAGACCCATGCCATAGAATGAATGATCTCTTTATCGGACAGTAGACGCTTTTCTTTACATAAAATGCTTAAAAAAGAAAAACCGAGCACAAGGCTCGGTCCGATAGTAGGTCAGTATTGAAACTTACTTTAGTTCAAGATGTTGCAGCATCTCAGCTGAAGGGGCAAAAAAGTACGCACCCGTTACGGCCTTGGTAAAGCGCAGCAGTTGATCTGTTTTGCCATCCGCCACACCATACATACTTTCCAACATCACTTTAAAGTTATGCAGCGTATGGCAATAAGCAATGAATAGTAAACCGTGCTCACCACTCACCGTACCGTAAGGTAAGCTATGACGAACAATTTTTAGCCCTTTTCCCTCTTCTTTGATATCGACACGGCCAACGTGAGACGCTGTAGGTACATTATCAAGCTCAATCGAATCAGGCTTAGTGCGCCCAATCACTTTTTCTTGCGCCGCCACATTTAAGCGATTCCAAGCTGGAAGGTTATGCACAAAACGCTGCAACATCACATAGCTGCCACCAGCAAATTCACCATCAGCAATCAGTGCCACTTCTTGACGTTTTCCGGCTTTAGGGTTTTCAGTGCCATCGATAAAGTCAGTCATATCTCGCGCATCTAAGTAACGAAATGAGTAGGTTTCATCCACCATTTCAACCAACTCAGCCACGGGTTCCATCCATTTACGCAACACATAAAACAGCAAGTCATGACGCTGAGAATGGCAGTGAATCAACACATCCACCTCGGTACTTGGTGCTATGGTGTCGCCTTTACCAAGCTCAGGAAAATCAATCAGCTCTTGTGGTATGCTTTGATTTAAACGCTGCCAAAAGGTGCGAGTAAACGCGACCGACACGGTTAATTCAGCGCCGGGTTGATGTTGATTTATCTCATTGACTAAAGCGGGCAATGCTTTTAATTGCGCTAAAACATGCGCCGGATTTTGCTTTACTTTTAAAAGGCTAAATAGTGCAAACGGACCTGCTTCAGGCAGAATCGCGGTTTGAGGTTGTGTCATAAAATATCCTCACTTACTTATTTTTGCTCAGTGTAATTCAGTTTTTGGGGCGACCTTGATTGGGATCACGCCTTGTCTATGAGCGGGATAGAAAAACAATCACGCACACTTTTACTCTTCAGTAGATATAGACCAAACCATAACAGCACCAACAGTGTGCTTGCATTGGCCCAATTAAAAACGCCGTGCTCCAAATAGATATGATAAAACGTTTGTATAAATTGCAAGATAACCATAAGTAACGTCAGCGGTTTTCCCATGCTGACTATGCGGTTTAGCCACGATCGTTCAGGAGCACGTAAGCTGATAAGCCACATCAGAATGATACTTGGCAACCCCATAATCAACCCCAAATAAAGCATCGAATGGTCTGGGTAAACAATGGTTAAAATCGTCGTGCCATTATCTCGGCTTGCTCCTGCCACCACGAAAACAATCCAAGCTTTTGCCAAAAATAACCAACCAAGCCAGATAAGTTTAGGGGCTTTAAGAAAACCATGTTGGTCGTATCGCTCTAACGCATAACGCATCAATACCTTCGCTCTTTTAAAAAAACGTTTTTACTTTAGCGAATCGATTTCAAATAGCTAGCCAGATCTTTTGCTCTTGACCAGTTTCTAACTTGAACATCACGCATAGTGATCAATCTCAATAGTGAAGGATGACGATACGTGATAGGGTGAGCGCCTGTCTATAGCCGCTTGTAAACGTTATGAATAAAACGATTATTCCCTCAGAACAAACTCAGCAACAAGCCATGAAAGTCGCCTTAGCCACTCAAAAGCAGGGGCAAACGAAAGAACAAACCAAGCAGATCGCTCAAGGCATCGAGAAAGGCATAGCCTTGTATAAAAAGCAGCAAAAAGAGAAAAGCCGACAGGCAGATAAAGCTAAAAAAAGAGCATTGCAGCTAAAGAGAACCGCACTAAATACGGAAGGAGAACCCGCACATATTGAAACTGCATCCAGCTTGGTATCGACCTCATGGTTACCTTGGGTACTGCTGATCGTGAGCTGGCTTGGTTTTATCTCTTATCTAGTTCTGAAAGGTTAACTTATGAAAAGACTATCTATATTATTGCTGGCAGCGCTAATGATAGGCTGTAGCTCATCACATAACCCACTCCTAAACGATGCAGATCGCATCCAGATTCGTACTGATGCCGGATTTGATGCTGGTCAGTGTGACTGGTTAGGGGATGTGACAGGCAGTGAAGGTTACTGGTTCAGCTCTTGGCTCATTCCCAATGACAAATTAATTCGAAGGGCAGTAAACGAGCTAAAAACTCACGCTCATCAACTGGGAGGCGATACAGTAACGCTCGACTACTCCAATTATTTCAAAACCTCCGTCACGATTTTCGGTACTGTTTATCGTTGCTTACCCAATGTGAATATGAAAACACCATAAAAAAGCCAGCAAATGCTGGCTTATGCACTAAATCCAAGGCTAGTCGCAATATCACAGCGACGATCTAATACCCATTGACTATCAAATGGCCCCCAATCAGAGAGTTGATAGTAACCATCATTGTGACGCCTTCCATCTTGAACAAACATCAGTTCAATCCCTATTCCTGGCAGTGCTTTCAGGACATCCTGAATCGTACGGCGAGGCCACCCCGTTTTTTCGATGAGTTTGGGCACGTTTGGTCTTTCAAGGCTTTCTACTAACAAAGCTAAATACAGTCGCCTTGCAAAAACAGGACTCAGTTCCATTGACACCTCCTATTACTGTGCCGCTTCATTATTTCTGTTTTCACATTTAGAGTGTTGCGTTCGATCAATAACTTTCCAATCGTAAGCAACTGAAACACATTTTTTTTAAACAACGAAATAAAAGCATCTCTATTTTGTAAGCCACAGCGCTTCCTGATAGGATTTGACCATTAAAAAAATAATACGCCTCAACAAGGATTTTTATGACGATCACCATGTATGGCATTCCCAACTGCGACACCATTAAAAAAGCACGGAAATGGTTGGAAGCTGCGGGGGTGGATTACCAATTTCATGACTACCGCAAACAAGGTATTGATGCCGAGCTCGTGGCTCAGTTTTGCCAAGCACTTGGTTGGGAAAATGTACTCAATAAACGCGGTACAACCTTTCGTCAGATCACGCCGTCACAAAAAGAGTCGTTAGATGCTCACAGTGTTGTGACTTTGTTGGTTGAACAACCAGCTATGATCAAACGACCTATCTTATTGGTCGATACCCATTACCATCTCGGTTTTAATGCTCAGCAATACGCTGCTATTTTCTCTTAATACAAGGATTTCAAGGATGACAGACAGCCCTGTACTGGCGCTCGCAAAAGATCTCATTAGTCGCCAATCAGTAACTCCTGAGGATGCAGGTTGCCAAGACCTGATGATTAAACGCTTACAAGCACTAGGGTTTGAAGTGGAAACAATGGTCTTTGAAGATACCACTAATTTTTGGGCTCGCCGCGGCACTCAATCGCCTCTTTTTGCCTTTGCTGGCCATACGGATGTGGTTCCCGCGGGCCCTTTAGCGCAGTGGCATACAGCGCCGTTTGAACCGACTGTAATTGATGGTTATTTACATGGGCGCGGGGCGGCAGATATGAAAGGCTCGCTTGCTTGCATGGTTGTCGCTGTCGAGCGCTTTATTGAACAGCACCCTAACCATCAAGGTTCGATTGCCTTTTTGATCACTTCAGATGAAGAAGGGCCATTCATCAATGGCACCACTCGCGTAGTCGATACGTTAATGGCGCGTAATGAGCCAATTGATATGTGTATCGTCGGTGAGCCATCGAGTACATTAAATGTGGGCGATGTGATAAAAAATGGCCGTCGTGGCTCAATTACAGGCGATCTACAGATAAAAGGGATTCAAGGACACGTTGCTTATCCTCACCTTGCTAATAACCCGATTCACCAAGCCTTGCCTGCGTTAGCCGAACTTGCGGCAATAAAATGGGATGAAGGGAACGCTTATTTCCCACCGACCAGCTTCCAAATTCCAAACTTGCAAGCTGGCACGGGAGCATCAAACGTCATCCCCGGTGAGTTTGACGTGCAGTTTAACTTCCGTTTCAGTACCGAGTTAACCGATGAAGAGATCAAGCGCCGCGTGCATTCTATCTTAGATGCCCATGGATTGGATTATGAATTACGCTGGACATTAAGCGGCCAACCTTTCTTGACCGATACGGGCTCATTACTGACTGCCGTCGTTAAAGCCGTCGATGAGGTGAACCACAAATCCCCAGAGCTATTGACGACAGGGGGCACATCTGATGGACGCTTTATTGCCCAGATGGGCGCACAAGTGGTCGAACTTGGTCCTGTTAACGCGACAATTCATAAAGTTAACGAGTGCGTTAAGATTGCCGATTTAGAGAAACTGACGGATATGTACCAAAAAACCCTAGAGAATTTATTGGTGTAACCCATGACTCCAGAGCAGTTGACCGGACAAACCGACTCCCATTTAACATCAGTGCTGATTGGGCAGAAATCTTTCTTGGTTCACCCCGGGGTGATCCAAGATTTGCTCGCTCTAAAGCAAGCGGCTGACGACGCTGGTTTTGATTTCCATATCGCCAGTGGGTTTCGTGATTTTGAACGCCAGTTGAACATCTGGAATCGGAAAATGTCAGGGCAAGCCGAATTACTTGATAATAACAGTCAACCGGTAAACCCTGCTCAGTTAAGCGAAGAACAAAAGATATTCACGATTTTGCGCTGGTCAGCGCTGCCCGGTAGCAGCCGCCACCATTGGGGGTGTGACTTTGATGTTTTTGATCGCAAAGCATTACCGACAGGTGTCACACTCAAGCTTGAACCGTGGGAATATCTCTCAGGCCACCAAGCTCCTTTTTATCAATGGATGAAAGAGCATTTACCTAAGTTTGGTTTTTTCTTCCCCTACCAAGGAAAGAAAGGCGGTGTTGCGTTTGAACCTTGGCATATTAGCCACAAAACAGCGGCTAAAGACTGTCTTAACCTGTTGACGCCAAGCATATTGGCGACACAGCTTGAAAACATGCCGCTCCTAGGTGTGTCGACGGTACAAGAGAACTTAGATCGGATCTACACTCAGTACATTGTTAACATCAGCCAACCGGAGTCCTGATATGGAATTCATTACCAACCCTTGGGTTATCACTATTGTAATCTTAGCGGTGTTTATCGGTAATATTGCCGCGCTGAAATACACGGCTAACATGAAATTTGGCTTGAAAGGGAAAAAGAGTGATCTGGATAAACTCAACGAACTTGATAAGCACGAAGACTCAGATTCAGAGCAAAAATAAAGGGACTTTCGTCCCTTTATTTTTCATGGATTCGTCATCACAATTACTGACGCTCGGCAATCGCCGACAGTACAGGCACCATATCTTTCAATAGCTCTTCTTCCACCGGTTTGCCAGCTGAATTGGTCACGTTGATCGAGGTACGGTTGCCTAGATCACCTAATAAGAAGGTGTAAGTTCCACTTTTCAGCGAGATAGGTTTCACGCCAATGTCTTGCCAAAAAGCGTCATCTGGCGCGGAGTATTTCGCTTTTATTGTACCTTGAGATTGGTTGCGCTCTTCGAGCGCAAAACCGATCTGCGGCATAAGATTAGGCAAACGTTGCCACAGAACATCGTAAGAGGTACGAGCAATAATTACAGGGAAACCACTACGGTCACTGCCCATCGTAATGGGGATCTGTTTAACCAACTGTTGAGCTTTACGTGCTGCTTCTTGACGTAGATCGGTATCGTAACGAGCCGTGACCAAATTGGTCATGAACGCATTATAACGCTCTTTATTGGTGGCACTCACTGACATCTCTTTGCCACCTTCACGCCAACCAGTCAATGAAATCTTAAAGCCAAAACGATTATTCGCCATTACCCGTGAGATTTGGTAGCGGCTACCAATCTCAACTTCTTCATCTTCGGAAACCCAAGTCACCCAATCAGTATCAATCTGGTTTTCACTTTGTGCAGCGATACCAATATCTCGCTCTTTAAGCATGGCTAACGCAGTTTGCCACACCTTATCGGCTTCATCTTGCTTGATCATCCATAATGTCACTTCGCCATTTTGGCGCTCGGCACGCGCGCCTGGGATCAATTCTAATACTTGTTGAGGAGGACGAATATCCACAGTACGGCCAATACCACCTTGGAAGTCACCTTCAGGAATCTGGTAATTAGGGTAAAACTGCGGAGTGGCTCCTTCAGGAAGTTGCCACTCTTTTAGAGCCGGGGTTTCTAAATAAGCAAAATCATCTTTTGCTTGGCGACGCTGAGAAGCGTTACCAGCACATGCGCTTAAAACAAAAACAGCTAGTGAACTGATAACTAGCTGATGAGTAAATTTCATTCAAACTCCTAGACTGCCGAGGAAAAAGCCTCGGCACAATATTGAATCGATTTAGAAGATACAAGCTTCGGTCATGGCTTGGGCAACCGTTGAACGTACAGGTTCAGACAGTTCAGTCAAAGGTAGACGTAGATCACCATTTGTAATCAATCCCATTTTGTGAGCAGCCCATTTCACTGGAATCGGGCTCGACTCAACAAACAGACCTTTATGCAAAGGCATTAAACGTTGATTAATAAGCTCAGCCTCGTCGAATCGGCCTTCTAATGCTAAGTGCATCATCTGCGCCATATCTTTAGCGGCAATATTATTCGTCACCGAAATAACACCTTGTCCACCTAATTTAACGAACTCCAAACCTGTCGCGTCATCGCCACTTAATAAAATAAAGTCTTTTCCACAAAGCTCACGATGAAGAGCCACTCGGCTCAAATCACCCGTTGCATCTTTCAAAGCGACAATCGTTTTAATTTCAGCAAGGCGAGCGACGGTTTCAGGACGCAAATCCACCGCTGTACGGCCTGGTACATTATAGAGAATCTGAGGGATATCAGTCTCTTGAGAAATTGCTTTGTAGTGTTGAAATAAACCTTCTTGGGTTGGTTTATTGTAATAAGGAGTCACACTTAAACAGCCAGCAATACCTGTGTTATTTAATAAACGGCTAAACGTTACCGCCTCATGAGTAGCATTCGCACCCGTTCCCGCAATCACAGGAATACGTCCTTCGGCAAACTCGACGGTTTTTGCGACAACTTTGACATGCTCTTCAACGGTTAGCGTGGCAGATTCACCCGTTGTTCCGACGGCAACAATGGCGTCAGTTCCGGCTGTCACGTGAAAGTCCACCAGCTTCTTCAAACTAACAAAATCAACCTCACCATCATGATTAAACGGTGTAATGAGCGCTACGATACTTCCTGAAAACATGTCCATCTCCCTAATTTGTTACTTTCTGCATGGTACTGTAAGGCGATTGAAAAACACAAGGGATTAAATTCGCTTAATCAGCCCATTTGGATGAATATTTATCAGATGTTAGAGGTTTAACAAACAACATCAATTAAGGGCAAACTTTATAGCGGATCTGAATATGTCGATGTCAACAACACGTTATTTTCAAGACGGAGTTCTTAAAAAGCTATTCCACCACCGTTCCTCTATAATTTAACTGTGATAACATGCCCAAAACGATAAAAGTGAAGCGATATTATGACTCAGCATCTAGTGATCACTGCTGTAGGGACAGACCGCCCTGGTATCTGTAATGAAGTGGTACGTTTAGTTACGCAATCAGGCTGCAATATCATCGATAGCCGAATTGCTTTGTTTGGCAAAGAGTTCACGCTCATCATGCTGGTCTCTGGCAATACAAACCACATCACCCGAGTAGAGACAACCTTACCTTTATTAGGCCAACAACATGATCTCATCACCATCATGAAACGTACATCACCTCATGATTATCAAGATAATGCCTATACGGTTGAAGTGTTTGTTGAGTCTGAAGACAAAATTGGCCTAACAGAGAAATTCACTCAATTTTTTGCCAATCGTAATATTGGTATGGCTTCACTGAGTGCGCAGACGATTCATAAATCGAAGTTACATCTTGATCACGACCAATTTCATATTGCCATTATCGCCAGTGTCGATTCAGGGTGTAACTTAATGCAACTACAAGAAGAATTTGACAGTTTATGCAAGACATTGGATGTACAAGGTTCGCTCAACTTTATAAAAAACAGTCAATAAAAAAGGAAGAATAATGAAAACGCTTACTGCAGGTGCAGGCACGCCAGCACCTGCTTTTTCACTTTTAGATCAAGATGGAAATACCGTTTCCCTTGCTGATTTCTCAGGGAAAAAGGTGTTGTTCTACTTTTACCCTAAAGCCATGACACCAGGTTGTACTGTTCAGGCTCAAGGCCTTCGAGATGTAAAAGCGGAACTCGATGCTCACAACGTAGTGGTACTCGGAGTCAGCACCGATCCCGTGAAGCGTTTAGGTAAGTTCATTGAACGTGATCACTTAAACTTTACTTTATTATCCGATGAAGACCACGTGGTTGCTGAGCAGTTCGGCGTATGGGGTGAGAAGAAGTTTACCCTTATAAAATTTTCATGACAATAAACCTTGATGATTTTTTATGACAAACCTATCTTTGATATGTGGGTAACATATTGAGGGCTGTTTTGTGATAGAAACGCATGAAGACAAATATTCTGATATTTATGATGACTACCAACTGCTTTCCATCGAGGTAGATACATTAGCAAAGCTAAAAATTTCAGCGAGTATCGATACTGAATCTGGAGAGGTGACGCACTCTCCCAACCTTTCCCCTTCCGAACTGGAATCCAGCCTGAAGAAAACAGATATCATCATTGCACCTGATGGGACGGTTGTTTACCCACAAGCCCTATACCTCATGTATAAATTACGTGGTGAAGGGAAAGTCAAAGACACTGGGTCGATTGCAAAAGGCTTGTTAGCTTTTACTCGTTATTTAGATTCCACTCACTACTCTCAAGTTGATGAAGATGGTAATGAAATACCACCTGAATATCTAACTTATAAAACCCTATCCAAGTATGAAGAAGAAGGTGCACCTTGGCGATTTGCGAAGTTTCTACTTGCTAACTGCAATAATATTGAAGGTGCAAATGGCGATGAAGCTTTTAGTTTATCTACCGCTAGAAGTTATATGAGTGCCGTTATTGGATTCTATAAGTGGATGCAAAAATACGGCTACATCAAAAATGACGATAAGAATGTTGTTACCCACTACACAACTGGAACAGTGCATCAAGAGTTAAATCAGCACGATATGTTGGCTCATACAAAGTCAGGCTCTAACCGTACTTATGAAACGTCTAATCTCATGAAGATGTTTCCCAAAAAACAAAACACTCCCACCCATAAAAAGCTAAAGCCCATGCACCCTGAGCACAAGGCTTTATTTAATGAACATGTAACTTCACTCCCAAAGGCGACAGGATTAATCTTTCGGCTATGTGTCGAGGCTGGGCTAAGAATTGACGAAGCTATTCACTTCCCCGCTCACGACATAGGAAAGGCTGACTACAGTGATTTAGATGCAGTACCAGTCAAAATTACTCGCACAAAAGGTAGTAAGGAACGTACCGTAGAAATTCCCATTGAACTGTACGAAGAACTAGAGATATATAAAGAAAGTAACACACGACTTACGAACCTAAACAAACGCAATGAGCTTGTTCAGTCAGGTGAGATGTTAGATGCCGTAGAGTACCTCTTTATTTCAAATAAAGGGACTCCCTACTCAGGCAACACTTTAGAAACGCACTTTTCAAACCTTCGAAAACAGATACGTGAAGTAGACTCTTCTTGGTATTACAGGATTCATGATTTACGTTCTACCTTTGCAACTCATTGGCTTTGGCAGGAGTCGCAAAAGCGTGCCGTTGGCTATGACTTCCTGATGGATGAACTAGCTGAATTAATGGGACACGCAAGCACGTCAACCACTGAGAAATACATTAAGTTCATGAATAAACTTGACGACCAAGTCAACATGGCTAAAGCGAAAAACCGCAAAATAAACGGAGGCTGGGCGTAATGGCGAAAAGTAAAATTACCAGACAAACCAATTCCGTTAAACGTGTGCGCAATAGTCAAAATGTTGTGCCTTTGAATCTGACGATTCCTTATAAAAATACGACGTTAAGTAAACCAAAGCAGTTCGATGTTTCTCACTTATTGCATTTAGGGTGTAACAAAGAAAATGAGAAAATAAACAGCCGAGCAGTATTTATTAGGCGGTTTTGCGAGAAAGCCAACCAACATGTCGATAATGGTAAATCAGCAAGAACCGCCACTAGATTCTACGATAACTTGCGTTCCTATCTTGCTTTTTGTGATGCGGTAAATGTTGAGCCATTTACCGAAAGTGGGTATTTGAAGTTTGCTGGCAATGATGGTGAATTAAGGCATCGTATCAAGATGTTTAGTCCTTCAAAACACCTATGGGAATACAATCATGGTGATGAGCTAGGTATTAAAGAATCTTCAGCTCCGACTACACTTTCATCCCTTCGTAATGCGCTCGATTGGTGTGGCTTCCCAGCTTCTTCATGGGCTTTGCATCATCGGGGGTTTGCAGGAGAAAAAACGTCACATAAGGGATATTCAGAGGAAGAAGAAGAGCTTCTTGTGACACGTTTGAGTCATTTATTCTTCACTCTCGCACCACAGCTTATTGCCGCCAAAGAAAACAATACACCTTTGCCAGAAGCGCTTCCTATTATTATTGCCCTTGGCGAACATGAAGAAGTGGTTTCAATCCCTACATCATTGGATTCTAAATGGGGCGGAACAAGTAAAAATGGTACAAACATTAATGCTAGAGCAGCTTTTAATCTTACGATGGGCGCTGCATATCATTTGATGTGCTATTTCACCTCACTGAACGACAGCAACATTCGAAATATTGCCCACCCAATTAAAGTTCATACAGAAGAGCGAGATAAGAGCCTGCAAGTTGTGAAAATCTCAAGCTATAAGCCCAGAGCGGACAAAGAGGTCGATGCTCTATTGGTAGGTGAGCAATTTGACGTTGATAAGCGCGATGGAGTGAAGTTTATTCGATTACTCGAACGACTATCTAAGCTGTATGGCAATAGTGAAGATGGCTCTGAGTTAATTTTCACCCTCAATAACAACGCTGATGTGAATCATACCTTTGATTTGAAAGAGATAAATAAAAAGCTCGTTAACCAACTACAACTGTTATCTCCGTATCGGGCTGGCAACCTACCTTGGTTTAAAGAGCTGTTTTACGCCTACCGAAACCAACAAACAATCACGTTAAAGAAAGTCGATAATCACCTAGGTCGCACTGTTGTTCATAAAGAAACACAAGCAACTAACAAAGCCAAGGCAGGGCAAGGGGCAACCAATAGCGCCTACTGTATTTTGTCTTGCTATACAGACTTGCCACTTAAAGGTATTTTACTTCCACTCACGTACTCTGAAAGAGATAGTGATGGCAATGTCACCATTTATTTTAACTATAGAAATGGCATAGGTGGTTTCTTTAAAGTACCAGCTTCTGATTTAGCTTTAATCAAAGATATTGAGCAATCTTCTAAAGAGAGAGCAGACAAGCAGCCAAAGAGATATGAACGGCTGCTTTTAGCACGAAATGTTGGTAATACCCCTAAAGACTGGGAAGGTATCAGCCCTATTTCACCACATTTAATGCGCACTTGGTCTGTTGAGCCAAACCATTATTATATCTCTCTTCAATCGAGTCGCTGGCGAGAAATGACCAGTAACCAAGCCTATGCCGAAGGTGGAATTCAAGGCGCTCAAAGCTTACTCCAAAACGCGAAGAAAACGTTAGAGAGAAGTTACCTTAACGGGCATCCATTACTAAATAAAGTCATCCTATCTCAGAGTATAGAGGTCATTGAAAACCTCGATGATGAAACGAGCTTAGAGCAAGCAAAAGATATTGTGGTGAAAAGGCGTGGCATTCCGATGTTGTCACACGATGAGTGGGAAAAAAAGCGCACAGCAGGGAATGCTAAAACCAACCCCAATGGTCTAACTTGTAATGGGCAACAAGCCATTAGTGATGGCAAAAACACGCAGCGAGAAACAAACTATGCAGTAGGCCTAAGCTTACCTTGTGCTGAATTTGATATGTGTTACAAGTGCCAATCAGCCAAGGCGGTAGATGACGTTGAAGCTGTTTATAAGCTCATTTCATACATAGATGTTCTTAAAGAAACACTTGATATGTACCCTGATGCGAAAAGTGATATTCATGAGAAAATTGAACAGTTTGAATATACGCTAGACGGGGCTAGTGACGATGTGTATGACGGGGCTATGAAGCGATTTAATTCCCAAGGTCGTCACCCAAGAGTCTATCTCGATCACGCTCTTTTATCCATATACTGACGGAGGCTAAAATGATAAAACTCACTGACCTAGAGCATCAAAATAAGCTTCTTAAAGCACAAGAAAATGTTGGTGCTCATGCAAATTACTTAATGGATGTTTTAAAGCCAGCTATTGAGCGTGGTGATTGGGATGAGATCGAAAGCCTTGAGATTGGCTTTACTGTTACGGGTAAATCATTAGGTAAAATTGGTGATGATGAAGCCTGGAGAAACCTACAGCCTTATTTTGAGCCAAGAGCAAAGCGAACCTTAACCATTGATTTTACGCTCGATGGTAAAGTTATTGAACGTAACCTAAAAAATCAGCTTAAGACCCTCCTACTAAAAATGATGTGGCTATCACCTCATAACCATTCATTTTCGACTCTTAAAGAAGCATTAGTAGACCTAAAGAAAGTCATTACCCCACTTTTAAATGAAGGGTATAACACCTTATCGGCTTTAAATTTTGACCGACTCGAAACTTGGGTGCTAACGGGTTTTACCAGCATCGACTTTGAAAGATCTGATATTTACACCGGACTCAATCGCCTCTACAAAGAAGCCAGAGGTTTGCCGTTTGAAGTCAACCTAAACAAAAAGCTTACCGCCTCTGACTTTGGTTTAGTAATCAAAGAAGCTGAGCAATTTACCGTCATTCCTCAGAGGCTCTACTATCTGGGTCTTCAAAGGTCAGAAGCCCTTATTAATGAAGCTTATGCCCTACGTGATGAGCTAGAGCAATTGGCAGAATACATCGCCACCTACTTTGATAAGGCGTATGAGGGTTATGCTAAGTATCTTGTCAGTGATGAAGCCAGATTAAAAAACGGTAATATTCAATGGTATTTAGGGAAATCGTCCAAAATAAATACAAAGCGTACATTTGCTTTTCAAGAAGCCTTTGCAACGCTTAATTCTCCAAATGAAGAAGAGACACTTACTCTCATACGTCTTCATAAACCAGAGATAAAGAACGACTACATTGATAAGTTCCACACCGAACGCCAACTAGCAATTGGGCAATGGTCAATCACGGGACTTACAGAAGCTCGATCGCTTTTTACAAAGCTCAATGGTGGCTGCCTATGGGGTTTAATGGCTCGAACAGGAATGAGAGCCGATGAGATGTATGACCTAAACACAGTTCAGGGCTGCACGACTGAGATAATAAAAAGACAGAAGATACACGTTATCCATGCCAACCTATCAAAGACAGCTAAAGGCTCTCAATCAAAGCAAGATGAATTTGTCACTACCGAAATCGGCATGAAAGCGTATGAGGTTCTTCAAGCGCTACATGCACCACTAAGAAAACTTCATCCTGACTCACAATCTTTTTTCCATAAAATAAAAGAGGATTGTAGTGAAGTAACTAAGATTCAACTAGGGAAACATTCTCAAGCTTGGTTTGAAAATGCTATGGGCGAAGAACTTGCGCTAACCAATGAAGACATTATTGACCTAAAAACATCTGACCCAAATTTATCGTTTGAAGTGGGTGATGATTATAAATTTACAGGGCATCAACTTCGCCGCTCTTTTGCTTACTACTTAATTGGTTACGAGCTTTGTAACTTTCCGCAACTGAAACAGCAATTTAGTCATGTGTCTATGGCAATGACCCGGCACTACGCTAAGAACGCCAGTAAATTCCAAAAGATTAGACAAAAGAAAAAGACTCTTGCTAACGAAATTGATGAAGAAAGGATCGACCAGAAAGCCCGTGTTTATTTGAGCATCTATCAAAAACTGGCAAACAAAGAGCGAGTTGCAGGAGGCAAAGGCAAAGAGTTTGCTAAGAATATGATGAAAACAGACCGTAATTTATTCAAGGATAAAGTGGATAACGATAGACTGTCTCTAAGCTATTGGAAAAAGCAAATTAGAACTCAAAACCGCCACATTCATGCTGTTGCCCCAGGGGTATATTGTACTTCGACTACCTGTGGTTTAAGAACGCTAGTTAACCTGATGGAATGTGTAGACTGCAAGAATGATTACATCGTTGATGCCGTATTTGCCGAAGCAAAGCGTAAAGAAGCTGAAATCCACATGCTTTATGATATTGAAAACAACGAACTCACCCCTCAAACCGCCTCAGAATCTTACATAAAAGTTCAAGCAGCTGAACGCATTATGGGTGATTTAGGTATCGACTATGAGCCTGTCATTTTTCCTGATGAAGTTAAGAACTTACTTATCCCATACGGAGTGATTTCATAATGTCACAGATAACCAAAAATAAGCTAATCAAAGCATTGGAAAGACTGTTGGATGGTGATGTAGCGAAGTTGACATCGAGAGAGGTGCGCAATAAAGCTCGAAAGGGCAAGCTCAAAATCAACAAAAGCAATGTTGAAAAAGAAGCGGGCCTTTCCCCTGGCGCACTCAGAAGGCATAACGACGTCGTTTTAATGATAGAAAATAAATCATTAGAAGTACAAGTTGATCAGGATGAAACCTCTGACGCCCCTATTGAAGTACTTCAAAAAAAAATAAAGGCACTCAAAGGAGAAAGAGCACAGGCAAATAAGAAGAAAAAAGAGTATTACGACGAAGCTCAAGGCCATAAAGAGGCGTTAGCTGTTCAAGCAGCCACTCATATTAAGGTCGTTCAAGAACTAATGGAGATGTTACATGAAAGTCAGCGAGAGAAAGCGATGGATAAAATCGTATCGTCTCGTTTAGACAATGTTATTGCACCCCAATTTAGAAAACCAAAGTAGCGTTTAGCGCTGCAACTAAAAAACGTACTGTTTAGTGTGAACACTAGACAGGACACTAAATTAACGATAAAAACGCACACTCTAACGTAATAAAAATGCACTAAAAAGGACATAGCGAATAACGCTACGCCAAATACCATTAATTGAGAAAGTAAGGACAAAACCAATGGCAATCGAAGCTGGACAAATCGCACCAGATTTTACCCTAAATGACCAAGACAATAACCCAGTGACGCTATCTGAGTTTCAGGGAAAAAAGGTACTGCTCTATTTCTACCCACGCGCTTCAACACCCGGCTGCACAGTTCAGGCTAAAGGGTTACGAGATACTAAAGCTGAGTTAGATGCCCACAATGTTGTTGTTCTTGGTGTCAGCCCAGACACACCGCAAAAATTAACTAACTTTATCAACAAGCAAGAGCTTAACTTCACTTTGCTAGCCGATGAAGACCACACAGTTTGTGAAAAGTACAATGTTTGGCAACTCAAGAAATTTATGGGCCGCGAAAATATGGGGGTAGTACGAACAAGCTTCCTGATTGATGAGTCTGGTAACCTTGAGCATGTATTTAACAAGTTCAAGACCAAAGATCACCATGAAGTCGTATTAGACTACCTAAACAGCAAATAAGCTTCCATGAGCAATTAACTCTTAACTTGGGGACAGGCATGATTGGCTACATTCGAGTATCAGATTCACAAAGAGCCGATGGCGAATCACAAAGAGAAGCTATCAAGGCGTACGCTGCTAAACGTGGCATACAAATAACGGATTGGATAGAAGAGCACGTGTCTGCCACCAAGACAGAGTTGAGTGAGCGGAAGTTATTTTCTCTCATCACCTCTCAACAAAGTATCATTGTATCGGATATCACTCGGTTGGGTCGCCATAAAGTTATGGAGCTAGTAGGTGCCATTGGTCAAATAGCCTCTTATGGTGAGCTACATTTAGCATACAACGACACCATCATCAGCTCAGAGAACGTTGATAATGCTGAAATCATTTTTACAGTTATTGGGCAGTCTTTTGCCAGCGCTGTAGAAGCCCAGAAGCGCTCTGAGCGAGCTAAAGCTGGGCACGCTAAACGTAAGGCCAAAGGGCTATCATCTGGCCGTCAGAGGGGACAGAAGGTGAAATCAAGGCTTGATGAGCATACAGCGTTTATATTGAACCTTCTCGACACCAAGACCACCAAAGCTGAAATTCTTAGGCAACTAAACGAACGTGGTGTATCGATTTCTCGAAGTCGATTCTACTCTTGGTTGGAAGCCCGTGGGCTTCATAACAAAAAAGCTGAATTTCAGGTGGACATGTTCTCATAGCAAGCCTAGTTTGCCTGACGTCCCTCACTTTTCGCAAACTCGTTTTTGCCCCAAAGTGTGTTAATGTATTACTTTACTTGTCAATGATAGCAATATCTTTTTGGTATTTTTCTATAAACACATCGCAAATAGATTTTAGTGCTTTAACTTTTTCTATTTTTGATTGAATCGCTTTTATTTCATTTTCTTTTGAATTAGCTTCTTCATCAGAAATAAAACTGAGCATTATTCTAATATCTTCACCCGTGTCTTCAGGTGCTAGCTTCAGTACCTTCTTAGCTCTCTCTGAAATAGCTGAGGCAGCAGCTGAGTTAAAGCTTTCTGAAACTAGCTCTTTTGCTACTTTATCGATAGAGATGGCTATATCAACCCATTGTTTGCTTTCAGCTGTTTCTTCAGGATCTATTTGATGATCAAATTGTGAAAATTCATTGAAGTATGGTTTTTGAGACGAGTTATCTAACCTTGAAAGACCTCTGAAAACAGAATCAAATTCGCTAAATGGGTTAATACCCCTAGGGAGCTCAGAGCGATGATGCCAAAGCTTAAAAATTGCATCTACACATTTCCTTTCAGCTGACTCCTTTTCTTCACCTTGACAGTTTTCTGACTTGTGAATATTTTCAGCAATATAATGTACTAACCAGCGGGCTGGAGTATTACAGTCAATTATCATGCCTAGCTCAGTGATGATAGCTTTACCTAAGTTGATAACTTCTTGATTGGTAATCTCTGATGACTCCATCTTTTGAGAGAGTATACAAGTTGCAATATGGTCCCGGGTATTTGACATCATCTGGTACATCCTTATCGTGAGTTGAGCTTTGGCGGTTAATTGATACTTCCAAAATTAGTGATAATTTAGTTTTAACGCATAAATGCTTTAATATATCTAAAGACAGATAAAGCCTATTACCGTCGCGAATTATGTTGTCATTATAACGGTCATTACTGCGTGTATCGGTCCATGTTTCAGAGAACCCCTGAGAATTTCCTTTATCATCCAAGTATGTTCTTGTAAGTAAGGAATAATTTAAATTGAGTAACTCTTCGTATTCTTTACTGATTCTTCGTATTGGAAACTTTAGCTCCCCAGCGTAGGGATCTATTTCATCCAGTTTTTTATACTCGTCAGGTTCAATCAACCAGCCTTTCATTTTGAAACCAGAATCATCTAATTCGAACCGTTCCTCGTTATAGGAAGGTAATTTGTAATCGTGAGGATTTCTGCATGAAACTAGAGCTTTTAACAAGGAGGCTGAATTGTTAACGGATACTAGTGCGCTGGAGATATTGTAGGTTTCGTTGTTGCCGCTACCATCATTGTCAGACCAAGAACCTGTAACACATATAAATGTTCTGCCATCTTTACTTAATAGTAGTCCTTCGAGAAAGTCACTATATTCAATTTCCCATCTCCATGAGTCAGTAGCTTTTTTGCTTAGCCACTCCCTTCTTACTAAAGGTGCAGGATCTCTAAGGTCTGCCAAAAGATAGCCATTATCCATCGATAAAAGGTGGCCAGAAATCCAGTCAGCCCAAAGGTCATCTTCCCAGTCATACTTACCTTCAACTACAGGGTGGCTTTTGAGTAACCTTGATGCCATTGTGAAAATGACGTGATATCCCAAGTAGAAATCATATGGCTGAGTCGACGGTATAGAGCTGTGTCTTGCATGTGTTTCTTTATGACCATGAGGACGTGGATCTTTAATAAACCTTTCGTCCAAAGTAACTCCCCATTCATTAACTACTATGTTAATCGCAGTCTGTTTTAATTCTTTAACAGATATATTAAACACATTTGCTAGTGGCTTGAGCCAGTACTCTTGGAAGTCTAGAAAAAATGATAGTTCGGTTAACTCTTTATCAATATTAGAAATATTAGCTGTTGCAAATTTATTAGTTTCTTTTTGTATATTCTTACTAAATGTACTAACACCTACCGTATCTAATTTGTCTTTTTCATTAGGGAGATAAATACCTTTCCTTTGTTTTAATAAGCATTGAGATATCCTCACTGCATAATGCTCTAATAAAATATGGTCTGCATTTAGCGCTTGGTTTAGAAAGAATGCACTATGTTTAAACAAAAGCTGAACATTTGATTGGGCACCTCTGTAGATAGCAATCATAAAATATAATTGAGCATGAAACTTATAAAATGGGTAACGTGTTGAGCCAAAGGCTCCTATCTCATCTCTATCGAATAAAGCAACCATTGAATCAATGATTTCTTCGCAGTTAAGTTCTACAAGACGGTAGATGATGTGGACTGCTTCCCATCTAATTTTTGATGTGGGGTTAGCTAATATTGACCAAATAAAAGATGCATAGGCTTCTGTATTGTATTCAGGAGGAGTCAATACTCTCGACCAATAACCATCGCCATCATCTTCATCAACGTGCAGTTCGACCCTTTCTAAAGCGTAAGCTAAAGCTTCTGTAGCTTCGGAAGAAGTCAGTTCTTGTGAGAGAACTGTAATAACAGAAAAAATAAATTCAGCATCGTCAAAATCGCTTATATTCTCTAATGCTTTTTTTATACCTGAAACCCTTAGTTTTGAAAAATCTTCTTCTAGTTTAAATCGTGAAGTCCAGTGCTCAGGCCACCAAGGGTTTGAGACTGTAACTGCATTTAATTGTGTGTACAGATCAAAGCCTTTTATCCATAACTCTTTCACTCCTTCTCGTTCAAACCACTCTTGAGGTGTATTTTCCAAAGCATTTAATAATTCGTAATTTGAAGAAAAATTACATTGTAAAATTGCTTCTAAAACATCGACTGCTGCTAGGATTGGCGCTCTTGCAAATAGTTGACTCCAGAAACATTCGTCATAACTTTTATTCTTCAAAGCTTTAAAGCTTACAAGTGAGGCTCCAATTTCCTTAGAGCTTATAAAGTTGTTTGACTTAAATACTTTGTTCCAATCTACTGGTTCAAATTCTTCTTCTGATTGGTAA
Organism: Vibrio sp. B4-6; assembly: GCF_963888245.1. NCBI lineage: Bacteria > Pseudomonadati > Pseudomonadota > Gammaproteobacteria > Vibrionales > Vibrionaceae > Vibrio > Vibrio sp. B4-6. The sequence continues at coordinate 341,140 of NZ_CAWPIM010000011.1, read as the reverse complement.
TGCTTTTGAGTTGGTCGTACTGGAGTGTGTTGTTTGTCAAAATATTGAATTGCCTCATTAAGATCTTGAGATGATAACTCAAACTCGGCACCAGCATTTTTAATAGATAACAATGAAGATATAGATAACCCTTTGATCAAGGCTTGTTGAGCAGCATCCTTAAAAATAATATTTCGAATTTCTTGGTCTTCAGCAACTCTTAAGCATTGACAGGTAAATTCTGCATATCCATTATTGTCAATTAACCCTTGGCTAGCCCATGCTTCTTGAGGTTTCAATGCATTACAGGAGATTGAGTTCGATATCACTGTATCTTCGAAGGGGCCCCAGTATGTAACTTCTCTTTCTATCCACCTAGCCATAATTGCAAATGAGGATGGTGCATTCATATCATGGATGGCTTTAATTGTTCTCTCTAACGGGAAATGGTCAGACATATACTCATAAAAGATTTCGGTGCTACGAGAAAAGCGATATGTCAATTCAGCAGAGCAACCACTTGCAGCGCTATTCTCAGCCAAACTTAAAATAGCAAAGTGTCTATGTAGGACTTCATTTCCAAATTTGGAGGTAGCTTCAATTGCTTTGTTGAAATATTTTGCTGATAACGCTGGAGTTAATGAACATAAGGCTGTAGCAATATCAATATATGAACTTGCTTTGCTTTCAGCCCCTTCTTTATTGTGATTCAACATAGTCTCGGCTAACGCGTTTTCATATATATCTGATAGATGAAACAAGCTTGCTACACGGCAACTAAAATATAGACCTTGGAGTAGCAATTGATAAGGTGCGTTCTTGACTATGTTTGAAAGTAGTAATTTTCGTTGTTCCTGATTTACACTTTTAGAGTAGAATATGCTTTTTTGTTTTAGTTTGTTAACAAACTCAGGAATGAAATTTTGGCGTTTATAGGAAGCGGGAAGGTGTTTTTGAACTTCATCAAACGTGCTTCTGAATTCTGTCTCGAAATCATTAATTTTATTAGTTCTGGTACGAATTAGAAAACGCTGTGCGGGCACCATTGCTGATAAAGTTTTTTCGTATTTATCCTTATCCTGTTGTTGTGTATAGTTTAAGTTTTCGGATAAGAACTCTTTAGGAAAGGTTTCTATTTCTGGTAGTGTCTCACCAGTCAATTCTTCCATTAAAGCTACAGATTCAATGAATTCTATTAGGTCATCATTGTGATAAGAAGAAGGGTTTGCGTACCAAGTTTTTGGCTCTAATTTTACATGACGAAGCAGTAACTGATTTAGTTTAGTGCCATCGTGCCCAATAGCGAAACAATACTCGATAAATACTAGTAACTCTTGAGTTGGAATAATTTCATTAGCTTTTTCATTTAGCTTATTTGATGGGCTCTCTATATTTTTCAAACAACTCAAAAGAATTTCTTCATCTATAGAATTTTGTGTTAAAAATAATAAGTTTATAAAGTTAATGCACAAATAACTGTATTCTTTAGAAAAGAGGGCGAGTTGTTGTAAATCTTCAAATCTAGATGTGTCGAGTAAGCTCTCTGCAAAGATACTTATAGCGTTTTGAACCGCTTGTGTAGGAGCAAAACTTAATATTCGATTAATTGCTTTCTCAGGACCAAGTAGGTTTAAGTGGACAGTAAAAAGCAAGGCAACATCTTCAGCAGAAAGATTTTCCTCATGCCTTTTTCGTTTATCTTTTGCTGTTGTTTTTAAGTAGGTATTTAACCAGTTTTCTGCTGCTCTTAGATAACTTAGTGCTTCGCCTTTAAATTCCCCATGCATTGATAATAGGGCTGATTTGTAAAGATTTTCAGACCCCTTCCATCCGCCAGATAATCGCCCTTGAAATGCTAATTTTTGAACTTCGGTAGGCGATTGAACCATACCAATTAAGGTTACATTTTGATTTAATAATTCTATTTGCCTTTGGTCACCAGCGAACTCTTCTCCAGTTCTCAATGCTAACTTAATAAATGAAAAATAATCTTCCAGTTGTATGGCTGATTTCAATGCAGCATTTAGTCGTGATGTACTGATGCTTCTAGCGTCCACTGGATTGCCTTTAGGCAAGAATTCTTCTGAAAGTGCTAGCTCTATTAAGTCCTCGAGATTTCCCCCTGCCAACATTAGGTAGGGTAAACATTCAGATACATAGCTGTTTGAATTTGCTATTTCTTGTATGTTTTCTACAAACTCTTTAGCTTGCTCAGATGTAGAAGCAAACTGTTTCCTAAACCATGTTTCAGTTGGTTCGTCTCTAAACTGAATACACTTATCGATTAATATTAAACCACGGCCAAAATCACTGATGAAGCTTGTAATTTCGTCTTCAGAAAGATTAGAGAGTTTTGATATAACGTCTATGGGAATAAATGGAGGTAAACTAGCTAAAGCTGTACAAATCAGATCGATTTTTAAGCCTTCTGTGGCGGTATTTTTATTTTTTAGTCCTTCAATTGCATTATTTAGCTGAACCTCTATTTGAGCGTCTACAGTGGTTAGGGTTGGTCCTAAGTTTTGTAGCATATCATTCAAAGATACAGGAAACTCTTCTATAGCGTATGCTTGAACACGAGGATTACCTCCTGATAAACGGTGAAATTCTTTGCCATGCTCTTCTGTGGCATCCGAATAATAATGTTTTAAATGAGCGAATGATTCACTTTCAGAAAATTCTCTTAATTCAAATTGAACAATTTCGTTTCTGGGCTCTAGCAATTCAATTCGCTCGGTTCGGCATAATGCAATAACAGTACAGCCATCGATCATTAAATCATTTAGTAACTGAGTAACAATTGAATTTTCAGCTTTTTCCTTAGCAGCCATGACCGCATTATCTGCGGCATCTATAAAAATATATAGATGTGCCTGTGTATTTGCTCTTTTTAAGCATTTCACTGAGGATTCTAAGCAAGAAATAAACTCTTGCATTAATCGCTCTTTGTTTTTTCCATTTGCAATTAGAGGTTCGCATAGACCATTAATTGCTAATTCATTAGCGATTTGAACTAATACTTTATCAAAAGAGTGTCTTGGGCTGTTAATTGAACGATAAAGGCCATCACCGAAGCAATCGTAAACAATAGAGTGAGAATGAGAGGGGATTATTGTATTGGCTAGCCTAGCCATTACTGTTTTACCAACTCCGCCACGAGCATGAATTATCGAGTTTTTGTTTTCGGTTAGTATTGATTGTAAAATTGACTCTTGGTAGTTTCTGAGGTTACTTGGTATGAAGGCTTCAAATTTTGGAGGTGATGGGAATATATCATTATAGTGCTCTGCACCAAATCTCACTTCTAAATCATGGCGCTTTATCATTGCGTATTCACTTAATGACCCTTGTGATATTAGGTATACAGCTAAAGCCTTAGTTAGCTCACTTACACATTCTATATTATCGGGAGTAATGTGCGGCATTGCATAGCTTTGGTTGTTTAAAGTTTCTACAGTCGAGCTAGGGAAAATATTGCTGAGAGTAGCCACTTTAAAATTAGTAAATGAGTCTTTTTCTTTATTAAATAACTTTGTTTTGAATTCTCCAGAAACAGCCTTTGAGTAAAAATCATTAACCGGCTTTGAGAGCACCTTATTAGATATAATTTGGAAAGATAAATCCGGTTTCGACTCTTTTGACAATATTGAAATAATGGCTTTTAGGTCGTTTTTATCAATATCGCCACCAGTTGTTTTAAAGTGAAGTAAGCTTATATTTTTAGCTGCATCATTCAATACAATTACGTTAACGCCACTCTTATTTTGAATAAACTTTATTTTTAAATTTTTTTGAGGTTGTTTAGAAGGCGATAGTAACTTTAAGCATTCGTGCGTTGCCCACAGTAATGGGATTTTGTTGTTATAGCTATCAAAGGCACTAGCTTGCGCTAAAAATGTTGCTTGTGCGAATGACTTTTGATCAATGTTAATTTCTGAGTTTTCGATATCACCTGTAAATATAGGAGCATTGATATCTCTGCCTGCTGCAACCGAGCGCCCCTTAGCTATGACTTTGGCAATTAAATTTTGCATCTGCTCAACCATCCCATTAGTCCTATTTAAGCTAAAGCTAAATAAGAAATATATAAAGTAGCGATGCTAACCAAAAGTGCGATGATCGTGGCGATATTGGCAAGTAGTCCTAATACGCTGGTTTGATTGGAGTTTATATCCCCAGTCATTATCGGAGCATTGATATCTCTACCAACACTAACTCCTCGATTTGAAGAAAGTATTTTTGTTGAGGTGCGTTTTAAAATAAATAACGCAACAACCACAGCTAAAATTGTGAGGGTTGGGTTTTGGGCTAAAAATGTTATTAGCTTTTCCACAATTTAAAATCCTTTATTTGACGTTTTCTTGAAAACATAGCTATATAGCTTACCGAGTTACATTGGACTTCAAACTATTCAGAGAACTGATTAACTTGATGGCTACGCAGTTAAGCTCAATTTTAAAACACTTCGATATTATGAAACAAGCCTATTATTGCTTCATCTATATTCGTTTCCGTTATGAAGAGAAGTTTAAGCACGCTCGTTTTTGTCCACAAGTAAGTTACGGACTCCGAGCCATGCTTGTGATCACCAAGCGATTCTGTCGCAATGACAATTAGCTTGATCTGTAGCATTACCTAAGTTTTTTATGACAAGTGTTCGCTTGGAAAAGCGTCAAAACAGCCCGATTCACAAAAAATTATGACAACTGCTATAATTAGAGTTCAAAAAGAAAGTTTATTAACCTAACTCACTGTTAAAAATAGAGTTTGTCAATAATCGTCAAAATTTAGGTCTTAGAATATTCCCAAGGGTGTCGCTTCATGGGCAAAGTTTATGATGGTCTACACCGGATTAGCTTTTTAATTAACGAGCAAGGTATCATTGAACAGGTTTTTGATAAATTCAAAACCAAAGATCACCATGAAGTGGTGCTTGATTATCTAAACGCCCAATAATCAAAACTCGACTGAAATAAAAAATGCCAGTTCTTAATACTGGCATTTTTGTAACGCGACTAATCAAAAGTTGATGTGTAATTACACAATAAACTTATTGAGCAGGGCATCTTGCTCACGAACGTTTTCCGTTTGAACCTGCATTGCGATATTGGCTTCTTCAGCAGATTGTGCCACTTGCGTCGACAAATCTTTAATCTTCACTGTATTGGTGTTGATCTCTTCAGCCACAAGGCTTTGCTCTTCTGCCGCAGATGCAATTTGGATATTCATGTCCGAAATCACTTGTATCGCATCACGAATACGGTTCAATGCCGAATTTGCCGTTTTCGCTTTATTCACCGCATCAACAGCCGTCGTTTTACTTTCATTCATAGCCGAAGAAACCGAACTCGCTCCTGCTTGTAATTGCTCAATCATACTGCGAATTTCGGTGGTCGATTGCTGAGTGCGCTGAGCTAGTGTACGCACTTCATCAGCAACAACGGCAAAGCCACGGCCAGATTCACCCGCTCGAGCCGCTTCAATGGCCGCGTTTAAGGCAAGCAAGTTAGTTTGATCAGCAATGTCATTAATCACTTTCAAAATAGTTTCAATATTCGCCGTCGCGGACTCTAGGCCTTTCACCTCTTCCACCGCTTGGTCAATGCGGGCCGATAAATTGTCGATCGACAATGTCGTTTCACTGACCACACTGGAACCATCTTGCGTTGCTTCATCGGCTTCTTTCGCCGCTGCTGCTGCACCTTGCGCATTATTGGCAACTTCTGTCGATGTCACCGCCATTTCGTGCATTGCGGTTGCAAGCTGCTCTAGCTCTTGTAACTGAGTACGCATTGCTTCGGCCGATTCATGAGCTCCCTGTACCGTAAGCTCTGTACCACGCATGATCTCTTCACCAATCGCTTTTGATTGCGTGATCTGCTTTTGCAGCGTCTCAGTAAAGGTATTAAACCCTGATGCGAGTTGAGCAAACTCTTGGTCCGTATTGGTATCCAAGCGTTTGGTTAAATCCCCCTGCCCTGAGGCGACATCTTGAATCGCTTCATTGAGCACACCTAATGGACGCATTAACACTTTAATCAGTAGCGTCAAACCAATCACACTCAACACAAGCCCAATTAACGTATAGATAATAGAGCTATTACGTAATACGCCAATCGCATTGAAGGCGATGGATTCATCAACAATCGCACCGATGTACCAGTTCTCACTTGGAATATGAGTGAAGCTGACGAGATAACGGGTACCATCAATTTCAATCTGTTGGTCTCCCTCTTTCAGAGTCACTTGCGGTAAATAAGTCGATAACTTCTCACCATTATTTTTGGTATCAGGGTGGGCAATCGTCGCTCCGTCACCTGAAACAATAAAGAGGTAACCCGCATCGAATAAATTAATAGAGTTCACCAATTCAGCTAAACCCGTCAATTCCATATCGTAGAACATGGCACCAGAGAATCGACCTTGATCGTAAATAGGCGTACCAATAGAAATGATCACATTTTTGGTAGAAATATCGACATACGGTGCTGTAACGATAAGTTTTTTCGATGCTTTAGCATCCACAAACCAAGGGCGCTTGCGAGGATCGTAGTCACCGCTTGGTTCCCAACCGTCATCATTCTCCACCACTTTACCATCAGATTCATACCCTAACCCTATGGCTAAAAAGCTTTTTTTCAATTTCGGCTTTTCAAGAATATTTTTAACGTAATCCCGGTTGAGCGGATCAAGCTCAATCACTTCAGTCGTCGATTGAGCCAAGGTTTTTTTACTTTCCATTTCAGAAACAATGGTGTTTTTGACCCCAGCTTCCATTTCACTCAGACTTTTTGTAACTAGGGATTCTATTTCCGAGCGCACAATGCTCAGTTGCTGAATGGAAATAAGCGAGACGGTAACAAGCAGAAGTGCAGAAGAAGCTGCAACTATTTTTTGGCTAAACTTCATAAGTATCCCTCATTGATGCCAAATTAATTATCATTTTTGTGGTTATAGTTAGTTATCGCCAAGTTACAAAAAATCTATAGCTTTTTTACACATCCACTTAGTTCAGTCTAATCAATATTTACTATTTGGCAAAAAAAAGCCTAAAACGATTACGGTTTAGGCTTCCTTAGAGATTCTGTTTACTCTCTATTTTTTATTTATAATTCAGTGATTTTAGGGTGATTCAGCCTCAACAACAGGTTCATCAGTGCTGGGCAAAGCATGCCATACTGCTTTTACTAGAGTGGCAAGAGGAATTGCAAAAAATACGCCCCAAAACCCCCATAGCCCACCAAAGACTAACACCGCGACAATGATAGCAACGGGATGTAGATTTACGGCTTCAGAAAATAGAACGGGAACCAATACATTTCCATCCAAAGCTTGGATGATGCCATAAGCAATTAATAATGTGTAAAACGGCGGAGTCATGCCCCATTGGAAGAGACCGACGATGGCAACTGGCACCGTCACAGCGGCCGCGCCAATATAAGGGATCAAAACCGATAGACCCACAGCCACAGCAAGTAACACAGAATAACGTAAATCAAGAATGGCGAAAGTGACGTAACTGATACTACCAACAATCAGTATTTCTAACACTTTTCCACGGATGTAGTTTGAGATTTGTTGGTTCATCTCTTGCCATACTTTAGCCGCGAGTTTACGGTTGCGTGGCAATAACCCACTGGTCATTCGCAGCATTTCATTCTTATCTTTCAATAAAAAGAAGACCAGCAACGGCACTAAAATGAGATAGACACCCAAGGTGGCCAAACTCACAAGAGAAGCAAGTGACCCTTTAACGACACTTTCCCCCATACCTAAAGCCTGGTTCTTCGCATTACTTATCACCGACTCAACAATCTGTAAGTTATCGAGTTCAGGGTAACGTTCAGGAATACTCAAAATGAAACTTTGCAACCCTGCATACATGTTAGGAATGTCATTGATTAAATTACCAACCTGTTTCCAAATGGTTGGTACTAAACCAAAGATAGCCAGCAGCATCAAACCGACAAACAGCAAAATCACCAAAATTACGGAAACGGACCTAGGAAGCCCAAAACGGCGCAATTGCATTACTGGCCACTCAAGTAAATACGCCAGCACAATGGCTACAAGCAGCGGCGCAATCAAATGACCGAAGAAATATATCGTTACAAAACCAAAAAACAGAATAGCAACCAGACTAACGGCATGAGGATCAGAAAAGCGTCTTTGATACCAACGAGTTACCATTTCAAACATTTAATCGAGTTCCTTAATTACTTTTAGCCAAAAATAGTCGGGTGACGTGTTCCACTGGCAACGAAAGCCATGAGTAGACAAATATTTTTCTATATCCTGTCCTGAGCTGACGTCGTTAAGCCAAATGTCTAATACCTCACCCAAAACCAATTGAACAGTGTGACGCTTCGCAAGTAATAAAGCCATCGGACAACGCTGCTGGCGTAAATCCAGAATATTTGGTTCCATTCTTCTGCTCAATGCTTAATATAGGCCTGCCATTGTATCGAGTTTTGACTGGCATGCCAGTGTTTATCGATACTCAAACACCGGCTGGCTTACTCTTCTCTCACTACAATTTTTGGCCGCTATTTTGAGTTGGAAACCAATTCACACATTCAATGTCATACAGACAAGAAGCTCACGGAATATCACTGACAAATATGAAGTTTAAACGCGCTCGATCCTTACTTTGCCTCTGTATTACTGTGGCGATAAACGCCCCTTCCTTGAGCTATGCCGATACCATAGAGCTACCGGACATTGGGACAGTAGCAGGTTCGACCTTGACGATTGATCAAGAGCTTATTTATGGCGATGCTTATATGCGCATGCTGCGTAACAGCCAGCCTATCGTCAATGATCCGGTGATAAACGAGTACATCGATAGCCTAGGGCATAAATTGGTTGCCAATGCCAACGATGTAAAAACGCCGTTCACCTTTTTTATGATCCGCGATCGCAATATCAATGCGTTTGCCTTCTTTGGCGGTTATGTTGCGTTGCACTCTGGGTTGTTTTTGCATGCTCAAACAGAAAGCGAACTCGCTTCGGTTCTTTCGCACGAAATTGCCCACGTCACGCAGCGCCATTTAGCACGCAGTATGGAAGACCAAGCCAGACGCTCACCAGCAACAATCGCCGCATTGGCAGGCTCTTTGTTACTGGCCATTGCGGCACCTGAAGTGGGCATTGCCGCCATTACCGCCACCACCGCAGGCAGTATGCAAAGCCAAATAAACTATACGCGCAGTAATGAAAAAGAGGCTGACCGATTTGGTATTGCAACGCTAGCCAAAGCGGGGTTTGATGCCCAAGCCATGCCAAGGTTTTTTGGCCGCCTCGCTGATGAATATCGTTACGCTAGTAAACCGCCACCGATGTTACTAACCCATCCGCTGCCAGAAGATCGTATTACCGACAGCCGTGAGCGCGCCCAACACTACCCGCCTATGCGCCTTCAACCTTCATTGGATTACCATTTAGCACGCTCGCGAATTGTTGCTCGCTATGCTGGGATTGATAATGAAGCCGCTCTTGATTGGTTTAAGCGTGCGGAGAAAAAAGAGAGTGCGACTCTCGCGCCAGCCTTTCAATATGGCAAAGCCTTGGTTTATCTCGATAGCAAGCAATTTGATAAATCAGAGGCGATTTTATCAAAGCTGGTTGCACAAGACCCAACAAACAATTTCTATCTTGATGCGATGGCCGATCTCGATATCGCTCTAAATCAAGCGGCCAAAGCCCAAACCTTGCTCGAGAAGGCGCTTAAACAGAAACCGAACAATCCAACCTTAACAATTAACTACGCCAACAGCTTGTTAAAACAAGATAAATTGTCTGATGCCATTCGGATATTGCAGCGTTACACCCATGACAACCCTAATGATACCAACGGCTGGCATTTGCTATCAGAAGCGAATATCGGCATTGGCAATAGCCAAGAAGATCTCGCTGCGCGGGCGGAGCTTCTAGCGCTCAAAGCCAATTGGAATAAAGCGATTCAATATTACACTCAAGCAAGTCAACTCGCCGAACTTGGCAGCTTAGAACAAGCTCGCTACGATGCACGCATTGACCAATTGATGGTGCAACGAGACCGATTCTTATCACTCCAATAATCACAATACAACGAGGAGAAGTTATGTCAGTCGTGATTTATCACAACCCTAAATGCTCAAAAAGTCGTGAAACTCTGGCACTACTAGAAGACCGCCAGTTAAAGCCACAGATCATCAAATATTTAGACCAAACCCCAACCATCGAACAGTTGAAAACCTTGTACGCTCAACTCGGGCTACAACAGGTTCGTGATATGATGCGCACAAAAGAAGATCTCTATAAAGAACTTGGCCTAAGTGATGATGCACTTACTGATGATCAACTATTTTCAGCCATGGCCGCGCACCCTAAGTTGATTGAGCGTCCCATTGTTGTCGCCAATGGTAAAGCGCGCCACGGCCGTCCACCAGAGCAAGTACTTGAGATTTTATGAGTATTAAAGTCGTCGTACTTTATTACAGTAGGCACGGTTCAACGCAAGCACTGGCACGACAAATCGCACGCGGAATTGAAGCACAAGGCGCGACAGCGCTCTTGCGCACCGTTCCGGCGCTAGACAACCATGCAGAGCAAACGACCGATCCCTACCTGACTCTGGATGAGTTAAAGCAATGTGATGGTTTGGCTTTTGGCAGCCCAGTCTGGTTTGGCAATATGGCCGCGCCACTGAAGCACTTTTGGGACCAAACGACCCCTTTATGGATTAGCGGCGCATTAATTGATAAACCCGCTTGCGTGTTTACTTCTTCATCCTCTTTGCATGGCGGCCAAGAGAGTACGCAACAGAGTATGATGCTGCCACTGATGCATCATGGCATGTTAATCGTTGGCATCCCTTATTCAGAGCCTGCACTGCATACCACAACCTCTGGAGGCACGCCATATGGTGCAAGCCATGTCGCAACACACTCGCCACAACTCACTACGCACGAAAGTGAACTGGCTAAAAATTTAGGAAAACGGCTGGCAATGCTAGCCAGCCGATTAAAGGACAGATTATGACGGCAGAAATGATGCCAAACACCAAGCAGTACCGATGGCTAGCTTTACTGAGTAACTTATCCCTAATTATATGGGTGGTTTTATGGCAATTCTCGCTCTCTCCTCACCCTCATCTTAATCATGTTGCATTGGCCATTGCATGGGTTATCCCACTGCTTTTACCATTACCGGGAATTTTGGCCGGAAAACCCTACACTCACGCCTGGGCCAACTTTGTTTTAATGCTCTACTTTCTACACGCATTGACGCTGATTTATGTTGATGGAGGGGAGCGCTGGTTAGCGGTAGTGGAACTGCTACTGACATTTGCCGCTTTTGTCGGTAATACCTTGTATGCTCGCCATCGCGGTAAAGAGCTCGGACTGAAACTCAAGCGTCTATCTGAAGTCGAAAAGCAAGAGAAAGCCAATTTTACCCACGATAATCAACCATAGAGTCAATCCATGACAGGATTGCCTATTCTTCTCATGCAAAAAGAGCCCTGATGGGCTCTTTTTGATTATCTCAGCATTTGTTCAAGGGGTGACTGAGTACTTTACGCTTGCCACTCAAAAGAGAGTACTCGCTTCACTGGTTCAGTGATGGCCTGAGATAATGACGGTTCAGGTGTGACTTGCAAAGAGCCTGACTCCACAGCAGAATCATCAACCTCTGCTGCTGGGGTAAGCTGTGTTGGCACACTCTCTGGCTGTGGGTCGTCAATTTTAGCGACTTTGCCCATGCGTAGCACTTCTTGCTCAAACTCAGACTCTGAAGCCAACAAATGCACTTCGAAAGTAATTTCCTCACCTTGAATCTTGAGAATGTCCAAAGAAGCAACAGAGCTTAAGCGCTTCAACTTATTCTCCAAGGTAAAGAAATCCATTGCATCATCAATCGGGCTAAAACGAGCAAGCAGCGAAGAAGAGGATTCACTGGCCACGATAACCGAGCTCTTTCTTGCATAGTAATCACTCAATTGATCGATCATTTGTTCAATGGCATCGTCACCAGACGCTTGACCAGACAGTGGCGCTTTCGTGGCTTGTGCCATTTGAGCGGCGGGTTGATCATACAAACTCCAACGCACACCATTACTTTGCACTCTGACCACCAATACCGCATCGGTTGGATAACGTTGGCTAGCCATGCTGATAGGCTGCACGAAACCGCCCCACAAATCCGAGACTTCCACACCGGTAATATCATCAAAATCACCCACAGGCACTGTGATAGGCAAACCGCGAGTTTGAGTCGCGCCTTTAAGCTGTTTTAACGTACTCGTGTCAGAATGCTCCCAAGCGATACTGCGGTCATAACCTGACTCTTCAATCAACCAGACTAAAACATTAGCTCGGTTTTCAGGCCAAAATGGTAATTGAGCTTGAGTTAATAATGTGCGGATATGCGGTGCGCTAAACCCCATGACAATCGAAGATTGCGCCCCATTTTGACCATAACTGATTTGCGCTAAATATTGCGAATTCTGCCTTAAGGCTTTTTTAATCACCTCATTGTTCACCGCATTCCTATCACCCGAAGCTCGAACAATCACTTCGCTCATCCCTTTGATACGAGCATTCGCGTCGGCATTGTTTTGCTGTTGATCAATCACGACTTCGGTATGGTATAAGTCGACCTTGGTTAAGGCATAAGCAGGGAGAGTGAGTAAGCTCATCACCAACATAGCTAAATAGCGCATACTGTTCCTATGATCTGTTTTGTGAACGTCGATGATAAGCAACTATCCGGTCCGCGGCAAGGAATCCACGGCAGAGTTCGGTGATAATTTCATCAACATTTGTGACTTTATTTGATCTAGTTTCAATGGCAATCGTTTGCAAAAGTGATAGAATCCCGCGAATTTTTATTTTGCTTCAGGGAAATCATGATGAAAAATGCCATCCAAGGCGCACAGATGCTCTTCGTCGCATTTGGTGCGCTGGTTCTTGTCCCGCTGTTAACTGGGCTTGATCCTAACGTTGCACTATTTGGCGCCGGTGTCGGTACCCTTTTATTCCAACTTATTACTCGCCGCTCTGTCCCCATCTTTCTTGCTTCTTCTTTTGCCTTTATTGCACCGATTATGTTTGGCATCCAAACTTGGGGCGTTGCCTCGACGATGGGCGGTTTAGTGGCCGCTGGTTTTGTCTACATACTACTGGGAGCGATCATCAAAGTCCGTGGCGTAGAAATCATCCACAAAATTTTACCTCCTGTGGTCGTTGGCCCGGTGATCATGGTGATTGGCTTAGGCCTTGCGCCTGTTGCTGTAAACATGGCGCTAGGTAAAACTGGAGATGGTTCGGTACAACTGATTAGCTCAGATGTAGCGATGTGGATCTCTTGCGTTTCACTGTTAACCACCATCACGATTAGCGTTTTTGCCAAAGGTTTTCTCAAACTGTTGCCGATCTGCGGCGGTATTTTTGCAGGCTATCTTTTGGGCCTCTATTTTGGTGTAGTGGATTTTACTCCTGTTACGCAAGCGGCTTGGCTGTCAATGCCGAACTTCACTTTCCCTGAGTTCAACATCAACGCGATCTTGTTCATGATCCCGGTTGCAATTGCTCCGGCAGTCGAACACGTGGGCGATATGCTCGCGATCTCAAACGTCACTGGAAAAGATTACATCAAGAAACCTGGGCTACATCGCACCATTGCGGGTGACGGTGTTGCCACCATCGCAGCCTCTATGCTGGGCGCGCCACCAAACACTACATACAGCGAAGTGACAGGCGCCGTAATGCTGACGAAAGCCTTTAATCCAGTAATCATGACTTGGGCTGCGATCACCGCGATTGTATTAGCATTGGTTGGTAAGCTGGGCGCGCTACTGCAAACCATTCCAATTCCAGTAATGGGCGGCATTATGATTTTGCTGTTCGGTTCAATTGCAACGGTTGGCCTAAACACACTGATTAAAAATCATGTCGATCTTCACAAGTCTCGTAACTTAGTGATTGTGGCAGTGACATTAGTGTTTGGTATCGGCGGCATGGCCTTTGGTATCGGAGAGTTTAGCCTACAAGGTGTCAGCTTATGCGGTATCGTAGCCATTATTCTAAACTTGATCCTTCCTAATGACTTAGGAGAAAACCATGTGGTGGATAACGCCCAGATGGAAGAAGAGATCAAACTGAAGAACTAATTTTGCCAGTCAATCCGGCCTCACTCGAGGCCGGATTTTCATTCTCTATTCTTGACACAATTCAACAAACTCACCTCGCGTTAATAACGCAAGATCGCTCGGTGCCAATTCAATCTCTAAACCGCGCTTACCTGCACTGACACAGATGGTCGATTGATCTTCTGCGCTGAGATGAATGAAGGTCGGTAGTGCTTTTTTCTGCCCAAGTGGGCTAATGCCACCGACCACATAACCCGTGGTTTTTTGCGCTATGTCTGGATTAGCCATTTCCGCTTTTTTCGACTTAGCCGCTTTGGCCGCACGCTTTAAGTTTAATTTTTGATCAACAGGAATAATCGCGACAGCGAGATTTTTCGGCTCGCCATTTAAGCAAAACAGCAGTGTTTTAAACACTTTTTTCGGATCTTGTCCCAAAACCTCAGCCGCTTCTAAACCATAACTGCTGTGATTAGGATCATGTTGATATTGATGGAGAGTGTGAGGAATTTTTTTCTTTTTCGCCAAATCAATCGCAGGTGTCATCGTGCTTATCTCAAAATAACCATTAGTGCCGATAAAAAAGCGATGCCTAAGCACCGCCTTTAGTTAAAATGATTGCTCACAATGAGTCAAACTCTTTATCGCGCTATCACTTATAGACAATTTCGCCCGCTGGCGCATATTGGTTCACATCAATTGGACTGTGTGCTTCGAGGTAATCTTTCAATACTTCCGCGTCCACAAACCCCGTATTCACATAACCTGGATGATCGGAGATTTTTGGATAACCATCACCACCTGCTGCATTGTAGCTAGGCACGGTGAAGCGATACGTTTCGTCCAAACGGAGCTGCTTATCACCAATAAAGACATTCGATACCTTACCATTGGCCACTGTCATCGAAATCCCCGCGAATTGTACATAAGCGCCAGAATCAACAGGTTTGGTCGCCACTTCATTGAGGTAATCCAACACTTCAGCCCCGGTCATATCGGTATAAGTGAGAATATTGGCAAAAGGTTGTACTTTGAGCACATCTTTATAAGTAATTTTTCCTGCATCAATCGAATCACGCACGCCACCAGAATTCATCACCGCAAAGTCGGCTTTTGCGCGTTCCATATGAGAAAGTGCAATCAAACGACCTAAATTGGTTTGTTGGAAACGCACAACGTTGCGATCCCCTTCTAACTTGCCATTACTTTGTGCAATGACCACATTCAGTTTCTCTTGACCTTGTTCTTGATATGGGCGCAAAAAGTTAAGCATTTCTGGATCTTCAGCGATTTGATCTTGAATCAGTACGCGCTTACTCTCGCCATTCACTTTCACTTTTTTCTTCAGGTTTACGGGGATCAGGTTGTAGCTCACCATGTTCAGTTCACCATTACGGAATTCGTAATCCGCACGGCCAACATACTTACCCCATTCATGCGCTTGCACTATGTAAGTACCGTTTTGCATATCAGGCTTACATTCATCTCCCGGATGGAAGTTTTTCTTCACCACATTAGGGCCTTCCATGCAGACAGGCTCTTGAGAGTGGCCGCCGACGATCATATCGAGAGAACCTTCATCCAAGTATCGTGCAAGCGCAACATCACCCGGTGCATTCACACCACGTTGGCCATTTTCATAATGGCCCATGTGGGTAACGGCAAAAATAAGGTCCGGCTTTTCCGTTTTCTCAATTTCTGCGATCAGTTTTTTCGCTTCTTCTTTTGGATCTCTAAACTCAATACCACCAATATATTCAGGGTTGCCGATTTTAGCGGTATCTTCAGTCGTTAAACCGATAACCGCTATTTTGACGCCCTGTTTATCAAACATTTGGTAGGCTTGGAATAGACGTTTTCCGGTCGCTTTATCGTAAATGTTGGCCGACAGCATTGGGAAATTCGCCCACTCTTTTTGCTTAAACAGCACCTCGAGCGGGTTATCGAATTCATGGTTACCTAACGCCATCGCATCATAACCAATCTTGCTCATGCCTTTAAAATCAGGCTCTGCATCTTGCAGATCAGATTCAGGAACTCCGGTATTAATATCGCCACCAGAAAGAAGCAGTACGCTGCCGCCTTCAGCTTCAATATCAGAGCGAAGATCATCGATCAGCGTTTTACGTGCCGCCATACCATACTCGCCATATTTGTTTTGCCAGAAACGACCGTGGTGGTCATTAGTGTGTAACACGGTGAGTTTATAAGTCGTATCTTCCTTCCACTCATGAGTGGGTTGAGTTGCGCAACCCATAAGGGCTGTAAGAATGGCCGCGCTGAGCGCTGTTTTTAGAATAAGACGTTGTTTCATTATCATACCTTTGAACTTGAAAAATCCACTGCTTGTGAGGGGGAGGTTATGGTCAACGTTGCAAACACAAAATCAAGCCATACCGATAAACTTGACCCAGTTTAAATTAACATCTCAAAGGTGACAGATTGATTTCATATTTATGTAGAATTGATCACTATAAAATCAATTCAAAAATGTAACGGTTGCCACAGGTTACACGTGAAATTTTAATGGATCACAGGCAATCGTTTTCTTTCCTAAACACGAAAAAATAAGGAAAAGTGAGCACTTAGACAAGATAAACAAGTTTGGGAAAACATTCGATAAAATTTGACCACCTTGCGGTGGCCAAATTATGAGTGGTAGATCCAACAAAAAATCAGCGGATATCGATATGAGCAAAGCTCTTGATCAAATCATCTAACGCTTTCATTTGTGCAAGGAAAGGTTCAAGTTTATCCAAAGGCAGTGCCGATGGACCATCGCAACGCGCTTTATCTGGGTTTGGATGCGCTTCAATAAAAAGGCCCGCAATCCCGGCAGCAAGACCTGATTTTGCTAACTCAACTGTCTGCTCACGACGCCCACCAGAAGCTGCGCCAGAAGGGTCGCGCATTTGCAGTGAATGGGTCACATCAAAAATAATTGGGCTGCCGTTTGATACTTTTTTCATCACACCAAAACCCAACATATCAACGACCAGATTATCATAGCCATGGCAAGCACCACGTTCACACAAAATCACTTTGTCGTTGCCGCACTCTGCAAATTTTTCCACGATATTGCCCACTTGACCAGGGCTCATAAATTGTGGTTTTTTCACGTTGATCACTGCACCTGTTTTCGCCATCGCTTCGACAAGGTCAGTTTGACGAGCAAGAAACGCTGGCAGTTGAATCACATCAACCACCTCAGACACAGGCTGAGCTTGAGCTTCTGTGTGTACGTCAGTGATAATTTTGACGCCAAAGGTCTCTTTTAGCTCTTGGAAAATTTTCATTCCCTCTTCCAAGCCGGGGCCACGATAAGAGTGAACAGAGCTGCGGTTTGCTTTATCAAAAGAAGCTTTAAACACATAAGGGATGCCGAGTTTATCGGTCACTTTCACGTAATGCTCACAGATTTGCATCGCTAAATCACGGGATTCAAGGACGTTCATTCCAGCAAACAGAGTAAACGGTTTGTCGTTGGCAACGGGAATATCACCCACGTGGACGATTTTTTGTTCCATTTTATTCTCTCTCATTTAGCGGTTAATGCAGCGTAATAGCTTCAAAGCTTAATGCATTAACTTGATTTTTTAATAACTCAGCCGCCGGATCATTCGGGCAATGCTCAATAAAGTATTGATAATCGGATAAGGCAATTTGGTGACAATCCAGTTGCTGATAGATAAAGCCGCGATCGCGGATTTCATACGGATCATCAGGAACAAAAGTCAGCGCTAAATCAGTACAACGCAGCGCTAAGGTATAACGCTCTTCTCTTAATAGTGCGCTCTTTAGTAGTGCCAGCCAACGACCGATCACCGTCGGATTATCTGTCACTTCCAAATGACTCGATTTCAGCTTAGACAAAACCCCTTTATGCCCAACTAACCACGCTTGCAGTATATGTAATGAGACGGTTTCACCAGTAAAAGGGTTAATATAAATCGGTGATTCATCGCACCAATGCAACTGCAATAAAAACTGTGTGGGAAAGGTAATACCTTGTAAAGGAAAGCCTAGCTTGCGCGCAAAATAGAGCAACAGCGCACCTAAACTGACGGGAATACCTTTGCGGTGCTGCAACACTTTATCGATAAAGGCATTACGTGAATCAAAATAAGCCTCTCTGTCACCGCGAAAACCCCATTGTTGGTAAAACAGATGCAACAACGCTTCGAAACGCTGTTTGTCATCCTGTTCATTAGCTAACTCGTGTTTTGCTTGTGTAAGCAAACGGGCCAACTCTTGGCGTGCCCATTCATCCTCAGTTTCAGGATTGACGGCCTTGTTTAAGATCAGCGCCCCTTCCACCAATTCCATTGCATCAAAATCTTCATCGAACCATTCAAACATAATGCCGCTCGGATGCTGTTAGCCTAAAAACATAGCCGTTTTTACGATGGCGATTTTTCCCGCCATAGCAAGCCAACCTAATGCGCCCAAAAAAGCAAAGGTACGCAACAGCTTATTCCTACCCAGTTTGAGCGCAAAGAAGCCCAGCGCAATGTACGCCATCACACAAGTCAGCTTCTCAGTTAACCAAGGTGCGGCTGGGGTAAATGGGATAAAACCAGACATCACAATCAACGCGATACCCGATAACAACAACAGCGAATCGTTAATATGAGGAAAACGTTTCAAAAAAGGGTGTTGCAGCCATTTGGAATCCATCATCATCAAGGCATAACGTACCGACAACAATAGTGCACTGATCGCAATGGTCAGTAGATGAAAATGTTTTAATCCTTCGTACATGATGCTCTCTCTTCTGAGTGCGAATATTGACCCAGTGTCACTCGGTCATTACCCGCATAATCCTTTTCTGTCACTACATGGTGATAGCCGAGTGACTCAAATAACGCTCTGACTGCCGCCCCTTGATCATAACCATGTTCAAACAGCAGCCAGCCTTGTTGCTGCAAATAGTGACGCGCATTCTCTGCAATGTGTTTAATGTCAGCCAAGCCTTTGTCTTTGGCCACCAGCGCACTTAAAGGCTCAAAACGTACATCCCCCTGCGTGAGATGGGGATCATTTTCTTCAATATACGGTGGATTGGAGACAATTAAAGCAAACTTTGTACCGAGCTTTAAAGGTTCAAACCAACTGCCTTGTAAAAATGTGACATTGGTAATAGTTAAACGCTGCGCGTTTTCCAACGCTAAGGCTTGCGCTTCTGGGCGCAAGTCGATACCAACCACATGACGTTCAGGTAGCTCGGACGCTAGCGCTAATGCGATTGCGCCAGTTCCTGTGCCTAAGTCCAAAATATCCCCTTGCGTCTGCTGGCTTTTTTCTAACGCAATTTCAACCAAGCGTTCAGTATCCGGCCGAGGAATTAATGTCGAAGGCGAAACTTTCAGTGGCAGCGACCAAAACTCACGTTCCCCAACCAAATAGGCCACAGGCTCCCCCGTCACTCGACGCGTAATCAACGAGCAAAATTGCCGCGACTGCGTTTCGCTTAAGGTCTTTTCAGGCCAAGTCAGCAGATAAGAACGTGGTTTATCCAGTACATGGCAAAGCAGCACCGCTGCATCCACAGAAGGCGAATCACTGCCGCCTTCTTGGAGTTGAGCAATCGCGGCTTTCAACGCATCATCAATACGAGATAACGTCATGGGATCAGTGTTGATCGGCAAGAGCGGCAAGTTGGTCTGCTTGATATTCTTGAATGATTGGATCAATCAAGCTTTGCAGATCCCCTTCCATCACTTCATTAAGACGATAGATGGTTAAGTTAATACGATGATCGGAAACGCGACCTTGCGGGTAGTTGTAAGTACGAATACGGTCGCTACGATCACCAGAACCCAGTAGGTTACGACGAGTATCGGACACTTCGGCTGCGCGCTTCGCTTCTTCCGCTTGTGCAATACGAGCGGCCAAGACGGCCATAGCTTTGGCTTTGTTTTTGTGCTGTGAACGCTCGTCCTGACACTCAACTACCGTGCCTGTTGGTAAGTGGGTAATACGGATCGCAGAGTCGGTGGTGTTTACGTGCTGACCACCCGCGCCCGATGAGCGGAAAGTGTCAATTTTCAGATCGCTAGCTTTAATTTCTGGAATTTCGGCTTCAGGAATTTCGGGCATGATCGCGACGGTACAAGCGGAAGTATGCACACGACCTTGAGATTCCGTGGCCGGAACACGCTGTACGCGGTGACCGCCTGATTCAAACTTAAGCACACCGTAAGCGCCATCACCACTCACTTTAGCAATCACTTCTTTATAGCCGCCATGCTCAGCATAACTAGCGGACATAATTTCGATACGCCAGCTCATCTTCTCAGCATAACGGCTATACATACGGAACAGATCGCCAGCAAAAATACCCGCCTCATCACCGCCCGCCCCTGCACGAATTTCTAAGAAGCAGTTGCGATCATCGTTCGGATCTTTTGGTAGCAGCAGAATTTGCAATTCATCAGTGAGACGTTCAATCGTCGCTTTGGCTATTTTGATTTCCTCTTGAGCCATCTCACGCATCTCGGCGTCTTCTTCTTTGGTCATCTCTTCCGCGGCAACCAAATCCTCTTGCGCTTGTTGGTAAGCTTGGAAGCATTTAGTGACTTCCTCAAGCTGAGAGTACTCTTTTGACAAAGTACGGAATTTGTTTTGATCACTAATTACGGTAGGCTCGCCAAGCAGGCGCTGAACCTCTTCGTAACGCTCAACAAGGGATTCAAGCTTAACTAAAATCGACGCTTTCATAGTTTCTTCTTTAATTCGGAGTGACGGATATTATCGAGGGTCGTCAAGACCCAAACTTTGTCTAATCACGGCCAATTTAGCCGGTTCACCTAACTCGGCAGCGCTTTGCAATGCTCGGGTTGGTGTGTGGATCAATCGATTGGTGAGTTTGTTACTTAACTCAAGTAACACTTTTTCAGGATCGCCCCCTGCAGCCAGTGCCTGCAAGCTTTTACTGAGCAATTCTTGACGAATTTCGTTGGCCGATTGACGGTATTCTCGGATGCTGTCTACCGCTTGCAAGGAACGCATCCAGCTCATAAAGGCTGCGCTCTCTTCACTGACAATCGCTTCAGCTTGAATGGCTTCAACTTTACGCTGTTCCATATTGCTGTCTACAATCGACTGAAGATCATCAACCGTATACAAATAGGCATCGTTTAAATCACCGACCTGCGATTCAATATCACGAGGCACGGCAATATCAATCAATAACATGGGTTGATGGCGACGCACTTTAATCGCACTTTCTACCATCCCTTTGCCAATAATCGGCAGTGGGCTAGCGGTGGAACTGATGACGATATCCGCGTGGGCGAGATAGTCAGGGATCTCATTGAGTGCAATCACTTCAGCATCAAACTGCTGTGCAAGCCCCATCGCTCGCTCGCGGGTTCGGTTGGCAACTATCATGCGTTTACATCGATGGCTGGCTAAATGCTTCGCAACCAGTTCGATGGTTTCACCCGCTCCAACCAACATTACCGTTGAATCAGAGAGTGATTCAAAGATCTGCTTTGCCAACGTACAAGCAGCATAAGCTACAGATACCGCACTGCCGCCTATTTCGGTTTCGGTGCGCACACGTTTAGCTACCGAGAATGCTTTTTGAAACAGTTTTTCAATCGCTGAATCAGCCGCGTTATGCTCGCGAGCATCCGCATAGGCTTGTTTCACCTGCCCTAAAATCTGCGGCTCACCCAATACCAGTGAATCCAGACCACAAGCCACTCGCATCAAATGACGAATAGCGGCTTGTTCTTCGTGTACATACAAACTCGGTTTAAGATCTTCAGGATTCACATAATGGAACTGAGACAACCAATCGATTAACTTACTTTTGCTCGATGATTTTACATCACAATAAATTTCCGTGCGATTACAGGTAGAGACAATAACGCTACCTTGAACGCTGGAACTGGACGCAAGTTGTCGCAAGGCTTCTGATAATTTATCAGGACCAAACGCCACTTTCTCTCGCAGTTCTACCGACGCTGTATTGTGATTTATTCCAATAGCAAGCAAGGACATCTATAGAGGTTTCTCGGTTCAGGAAATGTAAATAGGAGCAGAATTTTACTTGATGCCCTGTTTTAATGAAAGGGCAACAGGGATTTGTTTTCCCGACTTCGTGATATCAATGATATAGTGAGGCGTTTTTACGGCATTCACTGTGTAAATAATGGGCAGATATGACACGCGCAAATAGACTGATTTTAACTCTCCTCACTCTGCTAACACTCTTTGGTTGCACAAACTTACCCTCAACAAGGGTCGAGAGCGTCGGCTGGCAGCAACACCAACAGCAATTGCAAACGATCCGCGAGTACCAAGCCAGCGGAAAACTCGGCTATATATCACCACAACAGCGCCAATCCCTCAATTTTCATTGGCAAAAAAACGCCGACCATAGCCAGCTTCGTCTCTCAACATTTTTAGGGCAGACCGTTTTAAATCTCTCCATCTCGCCTCAGGGCGCCCAGGTCAAAACGTATGATGATCAAATTATCGATGCGCAGAATGCGGATGCTTTAGTTTACGAGTTAACTGGGTTATCGATCCCCATTGAGCAGCTACAAGATTGGCTGCTTGGGCTACCAACCGAGGCGGATGGTTTTCAATTGAATCAAAATAATTTGTTGGCATCGTTAGATAAACAGCTAGGGCTTAGCCGCTGGCACTTGGAATATTTGAACTACCAAGCTTATCCCTTCGCATCAACATCCGCTTCTTCCACTTCAGTGCCACTTCCTGCCAAACTGAAGCTGACTCAAGATCAAGTTTCATTAAACCTCGTCATTTCAAAGTGGACCCTAACGCCATGATTTGCACCCCAACCCACTGGCCATCACCCGCTAAGCTCAACCTGTTTCTGTACATCACCGGGCAAAGAGCCGACGGATATCATGAATTACAGACACTGTTTCAATTTCTCGATTTTGGTGATGAGTTAACCATTACCGCCAATCAGTCTGGCGAAATAACTCTCACACCAGCCATTGCTGGCGTTGCGCTACAAGACAACTTGATTTGGAAAGCGGCCATCGCCTTACAAAAGGCAAGTGGATGCCGCTATGGCGCGAGCATTGAATTAAATAAAGTTTTGCCAATGGGCGGTGGCATCGGTGGCGGCTCTTCCAATGCTGCAACCGTGCTTGTTGCACTGAACTACTTATGGCAAACCAATTTATCACAGCAAGAACTCGCTACGCTCGGTTTAACACTCGGGGCGGATGTTCCCGTTTTTGTCCATGGCTTTGCCGCATTTGCTGAAGGCGTAGGTGAAAAACTGACCCAAACCGAACCAAAGCAAAAATGGTATTTGGTGGTTCGGCCTAATGTGAGCATTGCAACGAAAGATATTTTCACTCATCCCCAATTGATAAGGAACACGCCAAAACGAGCGCTAGCAACGCTTCTCGAACACCCTTACGAAAACGATTGCGAAAAAATTGTCCGAATGCTGTACCCAGAGGTTGATAAGCAACTTTCATGGCTGCTACAATACGCGCCGTCAAGATTGACTGGGACGGGATCTTGCGTTTTTGCCGAATTTTCTAGCAAAGTAGAAGCGGAAGCTGTCCTTGCCAAGCTCCCTGACACAGTCTTCGCGTTTGTCGCCTTAGGGTGTAACATTTCGCCACTGAAAAAGACTCTGGCTGAATACCAATTCGCCAACACCCGACCTATTTAAAAACTGGACGCAACCCTGAGGTTTCCACCGTGCCTGATATGAAGCTATTTGCTGGTAACGCCACACCTGAACTAGCCCAACGTATTGCTGAACGTCTATACATCTCTCTTGGTGATGCTACTGTTTCTCGTTTCTCCGACGGTGAAGTTGCAGTGCAAATCAACGAAAATGTTCGTGGTAGCGATGTATTTATTATTCAATCTACTTGTGCTCCTACTAATGACAACTTAATGGAATTAGTAGTGATGATTGATGCAATGCGCCGTGCTTCAGCAGGCCGTATTACTGCTGTCATCCCATATTTTGGTTATGCCCGTCAAGACCGCCGAGTGCGCTCTGCTCGTGTACCGATCACTGCAAAAGTTGTTGCAGATTTCCTTTCAAACGTTGGTGTTGACCGCGTTTTGACCATCGACCTTCACGCAGAACAAATCCAAGGCTTCTTTGACGTCCCAGTAGATAACATCTTTGGTACGCCGGTGTTGCTTGAAGATATGAAAGCGCGTGGGTTAGAAGATCCTGTTGTGGTTTCACCTGACCTTGGTGGCGTGGTTCGTGCTCGTGCGACTGCAAAAGCATTAGGTGATATCGACATCGCAATCGTTGATAAACGTCGTCCACGCGCCAACGTGTCTGAAGTTATGAACCTGATTGGCGATGTTGATGGTCGCGATTGTGTGATCGTCGATGACATGATCGACACTGGCGGCACTTTGTGTAAAGCCGCTGAAGCGTTGAAAGAACGTGGTGCAAAACGTGTGTTTGCTTACGCAACGCACGCGGTATTCTCAGGTAACGCAGCGAAAAATATCAAAAACTCAGTACTAGACCAAGTTATCGTCACAGACTCGATCACCCTATCTAAAGAGATGGCGGCAACCGGCAAAGTGACACAATTAACCTTGTCTAGCATGCTTGCTGAAGCGATTCGTCGCATTAGCAACGAAGAGTCTATTTCTGCCATGTTTAATTAAAACTCAGTTTATTTACTGATTTTTAAATGCTTTTAAAGCACTTCATTGAAAAATGAGGTGCTTTTTCCTTTGTTATTTTAGCGCCTCGCACCCTTTCCCTTTTGTGTGCTATCATACCGCGCTTTTGATATTGCAAAGAGATCCTAACCTTGAGCCAACCAATCAAACTTCTTGTCGGGCTAGCGAATCCTGGCCCTGAATACGCCAAAACGAGGCACAATGCCGGCGCTTGGGTAGTAGAAGAATTAGCCCGAGTTCATAACGTCACCTTGAAAAACGAAGCCAAATTCTTCGGTTTCACCGGACGTATCGTGGTTAATGGTGAAGATCTGCGTTTATTGATCCCAACAACTTTTATGAATTTATCCGGTAAAGCCGTGGCGGCCATCGCCAAGTTTTACCAGATAAAACCAGAAGAGATCATGGTGGCACATGATGAACTAGACTTACCTCCCGGGGTAGCTAAGTTCAAAATGGGCGGTGGTCATGGCGGGCATAATGGCCTTAAAGACACCATCAGCAAACTCGGCAATAACAAAGAATTCTACCGCCTGCGGATTGGTATCGGCCATCCGGGGCACAAAGATAAAGTAGCAGGCTATGTTTTAGGTAAAGCACCCGCCAAAGAGCAAGAGTGCCTAGATGCCGCGGTTGACGAATCGGTTCGTTGCTTCGACATTTTACTAAAAGATGGTCTAACTAAAGCACAAAATCGCTTACATACGTTCAAAGCTGAATAAGGTTACAGTCATGGGTTTTAAATGTGGCATCGTGGGTTTACCAAATGTGGGTAAATCAACATTATTTAATGCACTAACTAAAGCGGGCATCGAAGCAGCAAACTTCCCGTTTTGCACTATCGAACCAAACACGGGTGTGGTTCCTGTTCCAGACCTTCGTCTCGATGCGTTAGCAGAAATTGTAAACCCTCAACGTATCCTTCCGACGACAATGGAATTTGTCGATATCGCAGGCCTAGTGGCTGGCGCGTCAAAAGGTGAAGGTTTAGGCAACAAATTCCTTGCAAATATCCGTGAAACAGATGCGATTGGTCACGTTGTTCGCTGCTTCGAGAACGAAAATATCGTTCACGTAGCAGGCAAAGTATCGCCAATTGAAGATATTGAAGTAATCAATCTAGAGCTTGCCCTTGCCGACCTTGATAGCTGTGAACGCGCCATTCAACGTCAAGCAAAACGTGCCAAAGGTGGCGATAAAGACGCTAAATTTGAAATCACCGTATTAGAGAAGCTACTCCCTGTATTAACGGAAGGTGGTATGGCTCGCACGGTTGAACTCTCAAAAGAAGAGCTAGCCGCCGTAGATTATCTCAACTTCTTAACGTTGAAACCAACCATGTATATCGCCAACGTGAACGAAGATGGCTTTGAAAATAACCCGTACCTTGATGCTGTCAGAGAGTTTGCAGAAAAAGAGAACAATTCTGTGGTTGCTGTTTGCGCAGCCATTGAAGCTGAACTATCTGAACTTGAAGAAGAAGATCGCGCCGAGTTTTTAGCCGATTTAGGCATTGAAGAACCCGGTCTAAACCGCGTGATTCGTACCGGTTACGAACTGCTAACGCTGCAAACCTACTTCACCGCAGGCGTAAAAGAAGTGCGTGCCTGGACGATTCCGGTCGGTGCGACGGCTCCGCAAGCGGCGGGTAAAATCCATACCGACTTTGAACGTGGTTTCATTCGCGCTGAAGTTGTGGGTTATGATGATTTCATTCAATATCGCGGCGAAAATGGAGCTAAAGAAGCGGGCAAATGGCGCTTGGAAGGTAAAGAATACATCGTAAAAGATGGCGATGTTATCCACTTCCGCTTCAACGTGTAAATAACTCGTTAATCAGCCATTAATACACCATTAAAGCCGACAGATTCTGTTGGCTTTTTTGTTTTTTTCTCAAAATCAACCTTAGCGACAAGCAAGGAAAAATCAATAAGCTTAATGATTTATTAACCGTTTTTGATCACAAACACGTCTCTTTGTTCAAAAAAAGTTCGAACGGTTGGTTTCAAAGAATTTATTCAAAAAAACTATTGACGCTCTAGAGCCATATCCGCATAATGCGCTCCGTTCTCGACATTAAGGCAAACTTAAAGAGAGAATAAAAATGGCTACGTAGCTCAGTTGGTTAGAGCACATCACTCATAATGATGGGGTCACAGGTTCGAATCCCGTCGTAGCCACCATTTCCTAAGTGTTTTTCTTATAAAAATATTTAGGAAAGTTGCGGAAATGGCGAAATTGGTAGACGCACCAGATTTAGGTTCTGGCGCCGCAAGGTGTGAGAGTTCAAGTCTCTCTTTCCGCACCATTATTTAGATGAGCAATCATCTTGTAGGGCTATCGCCAAGCGGTAAGGCAGCGGCTTTTGATGCCGCCATCCCCTGGTTCGAATCCAGGTAGCCCTGCCAATATTGAGATGACTAGCGAATAAACTGGTCATAACAACGATTCAATGAATACCAATATTCACTGAATCTACAGGTTAAGTTGCGGAAGTGGCGAAATTGGTAGACGCACCAGATTTAGGTTCTGGCGCCGCAAGGTGTGAGAGTTCAAGTCTCTCCTTCCGCACCATTATTTAGATGAGCAATCATCTTGTAGGGCTATCGCCAAGCGGTAAGGCAGCGGCTTTTGATGCCGCCATCCCCTGGTTCGAATCCAGGTAGCCCTGCCATTATTCAAATGGGTCAGTGTTTAAAAAACCATTGGCACATGAGTGTGGATTGTATTATATTGTCTCGCTCAAAAAGATGGCTACGTAGCTCAGCTGGTTAGAGCACATCACTCATAATGATGGGGTCACAGGTTCAAATCCCGTCGTAGCCACCATAATTTAGTTGTTAGCGAAAGTTGGCAACACATAGATATCGAGCTGCGGAAGTGGCGAAATTGGTAGACGCACCAGATTTAGGTTCTGGCGCCGTAAGGTGTGAGAGTTCAAGTCTCTCCTTCCGCACCATCTCGATAACTAAAAATTTGCGGAAATGGCGAAATTGGTAGACGCACCAGATTTAGGTTCTGGCGCCGCAAGGTGTGAGAGTTCAAGTCTCTCTTTCCGCACCATATTTAGATGAGCAATCATCATGTAGGGCTATCGCCAAGCGGTAAGGCAGCGGCTTTTGATGCCGCCATTCCCTGGTTCGAATCCAGGTAGCCCTGCCATATTTCATATGGCTAGCGATAAGCTACCCATAACAACGATAAATTGAGTAACCAATCCTCAGTTTATCTACAGCGGAAGTGGCGAAATTGGTAGACGCACCAGATTTAGGTTCTGGCGCCGTAAGGTGTGAGAGTTCAAGTCTCTCCTTCCGCACCATTATTTAGATGGGCAATCATCTTGTAGGGCTATCGCCAAGCGGTAAGGCAGCGGCTTTTGATGCCGCCATTCCCTGGTTCGAATCCAGGTAGCCCTGCCATATTTCATATGGCTAGCGATAAGCTACCCATAACAACGATAAATTGAGTAACCAATCCTCAGTTTATCTACAGCATAAGTTGCGGAAGTGGCGAAATTGGTAGACGCACCAGATTTAGGTTCTGGCGCCGTAAGGTGTGAGAGTTCAAGTCTCTCCTTCCGCACCATTATTTAGATGAGCAATCATCTTGTAGGGCTATCGCCAAGCGGTAAGGCAGCGGCTTTTGATGCCGCCATCCCCTGGTTCGAATCCAGGTAGCCCTGCCATTATTTGTAGGGTTAGCGATAAGCTGACCGTAAAAAGATAAGCTGAATTAATAACATTCGGTTTATTTAAAGAATACGCTGCGGAAATGGCGAAATTGGTAGACGCACCAGATTTAGGTTCTGGCGCCGCAAGGTGTGAGAGTTCAAGTCTCTCTTTCCGCACCATGATTTAAGATTGTCAAATGGCTACGTAGCTCAGTTGGTTAGAGCACATCACTCATAATGATGGGGTCACAGGTTCGAATCCCGTCGTAGCCACCATTTATAACGATAGTTTGAATAACCAATGTTCAATCTATCTACAGTACAAGTTGCGGAAGTGGCGAAATTGGTAGACGCACCAGATTTAGGTTCTGGCGCCGCAAGGTGTGAGAGTTCAAGTCTCTCCTTCCGCACCATCAATTCAAACCCAGCTTAGGCTGGGTTTTGTTTTATTAGCCTCATAACAATATATCCTTTCCTCCCGTTTTAACCGTTGATTCATTTTTCAGATCCATTCTTTGATCACGTGAAAAGTGAGGCATAAAAAAATCCAGCCGAAGCTGGATTTTTAATTTAAAAGTTAACGACTTAACCAAGCAAACCAAGAGCAGCATTAGGCGCTTGTTTAGCTTGTGCCAACACTGAGCTTGATGCTTGAGAAAGGATCTGCGATTTAGTCAAGGCAGTGGTTTCTTTCGCAAAATCAGTGTCTTTAATTCGGCTCTTAGAAGCATTTACGTTTTCGTTGATGTTATCTAAGTTGTTAATCGCATGGTTGAAACGGTTTTGGAATGCACCCAGTTGAGCACGATGGCTGTCTACAAATTGCAGTGCCGCATCAACAATGGCCACTGATTCTTGCGAACCACCTACAGAAGTGACATCAATGGTATCGACTGTCACATCTTTTGCTGCTTGGAAACTCAGTTCACCCGCTAAGCTGCCACCAAAGGTTGCTACGCCATCAATGCGGTTGCTATCAGTAAAGATTTGCAGTTTGCCTTCATCGTCAACAGAAGCTTTTAACATGTCGGTTTGACCATTGATGTAAGTGGCCAACTCTTCAATGTCATCACCCTCTTTTGCGCTTAGGTTGATGGTTTGCTCACCGGTACGTTTGTCGGTCAACGTAATGGTCAGATCATTCGCTCCGGCTTGAACTGTCCAATCTTTATCTTGACCATTTGCTGCCTTATAGCTTTTACCACCCATCAATGCATTATCGCTGCGCATATTATTCAGGCTAAGCATTACTGCTTCACCGTTATCCGCACCGATTTGGAACGATTTAGTATCAAAAGTACCGTTGAGCAGCTTATTACCACCAAATGATGTAGTTTCAGCAATGCGATTGAGTTCATCATTCAGCGCAGTGATCTCTTCTTGAATCGCTACACGCTCGGACTTAGAGTTCGAACCATTTGACGATTGTAGAGATAAGTCACGCATACGTTGCAAAATGTTGGTGGTTTCGTTCATTGCACCTTCAGCTGTCTGCGCAATTGAAATGCCATCATTTGCGTTGCGCACGGCAACATCTAAGCCTCTGCTTTGAACGTTCAAACGGTTAGAGATTTGCAAACCTGCTGCGTCATCTTTTGCGTTATTAATTTTGAAGCCTGATGATAAACGTTCCATTGATAACTGTTGCGCATTGCTAGCACTGTTTAGGTAGCGTTGTGCTGTCATAGCTGAAACGTTAGTGTTTACATTAACCGCCATAGTGGTTCTCCTATTGATTTTCCGACTTAGCGTCATAGACAAACGGTTTCCGACGTCTCGGAAAACCAAGTAGTTCTCTCAAAGTACTATTATTAGCGACTGCGGTTAGGAATCCTTTAACGGGAAAACGACGATTTCGTAAAAAATAGCCAATATCGATTAAAAGTGGGATAAACGCTGCAAAACTGGCTGAAATACAAAAATAGCATTAAAGATTTGACGCGATTGGTCGGCTTAACGGGCGATTGAAGAGCATTGATAAGAGCAAGAAGTTATAGATAAAGAAAAGCCCCTTTTCCTTTGAGAGAACCGGGGCTAGTTGGTAGCCAGAGCCAATGTGGAGATCAGAGAAATGAACACATTACCGACTGACCGGGGCGTATGATTATCTATGACTATAAAGCAGGGTACATCTTGAGAGAGCTTTATATTCGGCCATAATCATACTTTGCCAAGGATTCCTTCACCTAACCCACGTCTGAGCTGTTGGATGAAGGGTCCTAACATTACTGCAATAGTGACATTGCAGAATTTGGCAACTGTTTTGCTTGAGCGAGAATCGAGGTACCCGCTTGTTGCAGAATCTGTGCTTTCGTCATTTGCGTGGTTTCTTTCGCAAAATCTGTATCTTTAATTCGACTGTTGGATGCTTCAACATTCTCTTGGATATTGGCCAAGTTGTTGATGCTATGGCTTAAACGGTTTTGCTTCGCACCGAGCTCTGCTCGTTGTGAATCCACATATCTCAACGCAGCATCCAGAACGCCCACTGCATTTTGAGAGCCACCAACTGAGGTGATATCAATATCTTGAACCGTCGTCTTAACGCCCGGTCCGCCGTTTAGGCCAAGTTCGGTTGCCAAACCACCAGAGATGGCAAGGTCACCTTGTAAATTCGGTTCTGCGGCAAAAATTTGCAGTTTACCGTCTTGATCAACCGATGCTTTAAGCTTATCGGTTTGACCATTAATGTAAGTCGCTAGCTCTTCAATATCATCGCCATCTTTGGCTAACACATCGAGAGTAACAAGCTCACCTGCCTGGGTGGTGAATTCAAATTTCAAATCACGCGCGCCCGCTGGCACTCCCCAATCCTTGTCCTTTCCTTGCTCTGCAAGGAACGATTGGCCACCCATACGGAAGTCATCAGCACGTATGCTGGTAAGCCCCATAATGATCGCCTCACCTGAGCTCGCACCAATCTGGAACGATGCTTCACCGAACGAACCGTTGAGCAGTTTACGTCCACCGAATGAGGTCGTTTCTGCAATACGGTTTAACTCATCTTGCAAGGCGGTCGACTCTTCATTCAAAGCTTGTCGCTCTGACGCCGAGTTGGTGCCGTTTGCTGATTGAAGAGCAAGATCACGCATACGTTGCAAGATACTGGTCGACTCATTCATTGCCCCTTCCGCAGTCTGAGCAATCGAAATACCGTCGTTGGCATTACGCATTGCCACATCTAGGCCACGAGACTGAGCGGTTAAGCGGTTTGAAATTTGTAAGCCTGCCGCATCATCTTTAGCGCTGTTGATTTTATTACCTGATGATAAACGTTCCATCGAGGTATTTAATTCACCCGTCGCTTTATTAAGGTAACGCTGAGCAGTCATTGCTGAGACGTTAGTATTTACTGTAATGGTCATAGTTTGCTCTCCTAGTGAGTTCGCAAGCTTTTTGCGAAGCGGCCAGCTTTACTCTCATTTGGAAGCACTGACCGTGAACTTGCTAAATCCGCTATTTGCCGATTTAAAAACTTGTTGTATCAACTCTGATATAGACAATTCAATTAGTATGCCAACTTTTAAAACATCTGATATTAAAATTAATATTCTTTGTTTTTTAATCACTTAGAAGAAATTCATTCATTCTATCTTTGTGAGTGAGCATCCAGTTTTTTCTCGTTAGCAACAGAGTTGCCACTTTCGTTTGCCGCTCTATTGCCTCTTTATCTCTCGATAATAGATGAGCAATTTCCAGGCCAATTTTTCAACACATTCCACTCTTCGCGCATATGGCTTAGCACATAAGGCATTGAAGATTAGATATAGTTGAAAAGGGTCAAATCTTTCGTTTTACCAAAAGCCAGTTGTGAAGCCTGCAACGCACGTGAATTCTCATTAAATTCAATCACCGCTTCTGCGTAATCGAGATCTTCAAAGTTACTTTTTGATTTCGCTAAACTGATTTTGAAATCTTCATGCTGTTCTTGTTGAATATCTAAAGTGCTCAAGCGTGCACCGACATCAGTACGCACTTTATTGAGATGAATAAAGGCGGCATGAAACTCTTCCGTAATTTGATGCAGTTTCGCTGTCGTCGACGCATCCGATACGGAGCCTTGCGAGAGCTCAATCGCGTCTTTATAGCTATCAAATAAGGTAAAGGTTGAACGCGGCTCTAGGCTTAACACATCACCTTTCGAGATTTGCCCTTTTACGTGCACCGTCAGATCTTGATATCGAATGCCTTTTTGTGGATCAAACTCATCGGCCTGTACCACGCTGCCATCTTTCTCTAATTGGTAACCATATTTGCCGTTAGCCATATCAACAAACGTCACGGTATAGCGTGATGTATCATTCGAGTCTAAATTGGTTGCACGCTCGAGCAGTAACTCTGAACCTTCGTTTAATTGATAGTTTGGTTCGTAGTTACCAAACGGGTTATCAATCTCCATAAACACTTTATTACCCGGATTATTGAACGGGATCTCTAAGCTGTTGGAGATACGCATTTTGCGCTGATAATCATCGCCGGAATAAGTCACGTTACTGGCATTATCTCTAAAAAATGGCTGATTCTTCGGCTTGGTTCCGGCAAACATGTAGTTACCGGACTCATCTTGCGTATTTGCTAGTTCAATTAAGTTGTTGAACATCTCTTGCAGCTCACGCGCTTTCGCTTCTCTATCTTCTGGAGAGAATGAGCCGTTAATCATTTCCATGACAGTACGCTTTGCCTCATCGGTCGAGCTTTCCGCATTGGCAATGATTACTTCTTGATGTTCTAAGCGGTTTCGAACCAGCACTATTGCATCAAGATATTGGCGTAATTGCTCTTCTTGCTGCCCTACTTTTTGGATGTAATGAGTGGCTAATGGACTATCGCTGGCCGAAAGCAACTTTTTACCTGACGCTAGCTGCGCTTGGTTATGATGGATCTTTGATTCTTGACGGCGCATATCGTTTTGCACCGATTGATAGTTATGGAAGCTCGATATTCTGGTTAACATTTATCGCCTCCTATCTCAGCTGCAAAATCGTGTTGAAAGTATCATTAGCCACCTGCATGATGCGTGAGGAAGCCATATAAGCTTGTTGGAACTTCATCATGTTCGCGGCTTCCTCATCAAGGTTGACTCCGGAAATGGACGCAATGCGCTCCTGCGCTGACTCTTTTTCAAGCCTGGCCACGTCACTTAAGCGTGACGCGGTAGCCAGCTGCAAACCAAAATCAGTATTGAGATCGTGATAAACCCCGAGCACGGTTGTTTCACCGCCATTGAGTTTTTTCTCCGTTTGAATTTGCTGCATCTTACGTAAATTGCCGTTATCACCTTCTGAGGGGACAAGGTTTGCCGTAAATTTATCATTGGGTAGCGCGCCAGCCGTCAATTCAAACGTTGTACCAAGCACAGTAATCGAATTCGATGGTGGGTAGGCCTGTGGTTCTAGCAGCACGTTGCCTTTGGTATCCGTGACCGCAAATTGATCGCCCGTTGGTGAGATCACCACTTCAAATTCACGCAGCCCACCTGCCGATAAAATATTAAATTTTGCCTGCCCTTGGGCAAAAGTAGTGGAGGCTTCATAACTTTGTGCGGCAATGGCTGTCGGATCGTTGGTCGCCATTTTCATAATAGCGGCACCATTACGCGTTGGACGCAGCAATATGCGCTCCCCGGCTTGAGGGGCGTTGCGAATCTCAACTCGCATTCCATCTAAAAATAAACTGCTGCCAACGACCGGAACGTTAACCCGCTCGCCCGTTGGCTTTAATACGGTATAATTGCTGCCGTTGTACTGTAGGGAGTATTCACCACTTTTCAACGCTGAAGTATCTTCGATATAGACCGCCATATCGGCTTTTGAATTGCCAGCGATGATCGCTCGCGAGCG
Source organism: Vibrio sp. B4-6 (assembly GCF_963888245.1). Lineage (NCBI taxonomy): Bacteria > Pseudomonadati > Pseudomonadota > Gammaproteobacteria > Vibrionales > Vibrionaceae > Vibrio > Vibrio sp. B4-6. Next base: position 306,858 of record NZ_CAWPIM010000011.1, on the reverse strand, counting down.
GGCATTGACTTCAGAGTTCACATCCGTAAACAACGCTCTTCCCACATTGCCACGTAAGTCCAAGCCTTGTGATTGCAACTTGTTAACTTCATAAGAGAAAGATGTTGCCATGCGGCCAAGTTCATCCATTAGGTAAGGAATGTGCTTATCTCGCATCGTAAACAGCGCACTTAACTTACCACCAATATCCTCAGTGGTAATGATCTTGATCCCTTTGCCTTCAATCATGGCCAAGCGGCGCTGACTCACATCAGGATAACCATCAACCATCTTCATTTGGCTGGCTTCTGTACCTGAGACGAGCGTGTGCCCGCTCCCGATATGGATGTTAAACCCTTCAGCATTTTTACGTGGCGTCACGGTGACCTTGGTGTATTCAGACAACTCAGCCACCAATTTTTCATGCTGGTCCATTAAGTCATTGTGAGGACCAGGAGTACGCATCATTAAGCGTTGTAAATCTCGCAGCTCAAGCGCCAATTGGTTAATACGCTCAACGGCAACATCTAGCCCTTTGTTGGTCGCATCAGATTGGCGGCGAATGTTCTCGTGAAAATCATTCATGTTTTGAGTGATCAGATCCGCTTTCTCAAGTACAACTTTACGCGCACCTACATCATTCGGGCTGTCGGCGAGGGTTTTGATCGCATCAAACCATTCGTTTAAGTTTTCAGGGATTTTTTTCGAGGCCACTGACGACAATAACTTTGAGAGCATGTCTAAATTTTCTTCGTCGTCACGCTTAAAGGAAAAGCTAGTGGTAGATAGGTTTAATTCATTAACGGCAAATTGATCCCATGAGCGGCGAACTTTTTCCACATGTACGCCCATACCGTAGGTTTCACCACCGTATTGGCGAGGCGTATTGGTCCCTTGGATCACAGACTGACGGCTGTAACCTTCTGTATTAACATTAGAAATGTTATGACCTGTGGTGCTGAGTTGTCTCTGAGCGGTAAGTACACTTTGGGTACCTAGATTCAGAAGATCCGACGCCATACTGCCCCCGAAAACCTAATCAAATCAGTGGTTACTGAATATCTAAGTTAGTAATTGCAATATGTATGCCAAAGGAGTTTCAAAGAAGAGATTAGACAAAATAAAGGAAAGATAAAAGCCAGCAAGGCTGGCTTTAGAGGGGTTATTCCATTGCTTCAATTTGAGATTTTACTCTCAGCACTTTTTCAGCATAGTACGGGTCCGTCGCGTAACCAGCAGCGTGCAGGCCACGAATGAAAGACTCATCGCTGCCATTATGGTTCAGCGCCACGGTGTAGCGCGGATTGTCATTGAGAAAACGAACATAGTCATTAAAACTGTCTTGATAATTTCCATAAGAACGGAACGCAGCTTTTTCCATCACTGGTGTATTATCATGATATTCAAGAGTTTGCGTCGCCACTTTCTCACCTAACCAACTTTTATCCGCTTTGATGTTGAATAAGTTATTACTGCTACCACGAGCATTTTGAACAACTTTTTGTCCCCATCCGGTTTCTAATGCCGCTTGAGCAAGTAGCAGTGAAGAGTCAACACCTAATGCCCGCGCTGCTTTTTCAGCATAAGGTTTCATTGAAGCTACAAACGCTTGCGGCGAATCAAATCGACTCGATTCGACCTTGCTAGGTTCGATCGTTTCTTGCGTTGAGAGGCGGCGGTTGTTACTGCGTTCGATACGGCGCATGGCTTCTTGGAAACCATCTTGCGTCGGGTCGGTTATTGATGGATCGTTTTTCGAGGTGCCGTTAGCCTGACTGAGCTGCGCCACAATCATATCGGCAAGCCCTAAAGAACCGGAGGCACTGAGCTCGCTCGACATTTGTTCATCAAGCATTTGTCGATAGAAATCTTCGTTTTGGCTGTTGAACATCTCAGATTTAAAATCGGCATTGGCGTCTCGCATCGATTTGAACAACATTGAGGTAAAAATCGCTTCAAACTGTTTGGCTGCGGCCTTGAGCGCCGCTGACTCGCCTTCTTTATCACCGGTTTTTGCTTGCTGACGTAGCTTATCTAAGCTAGCAATATCATGAATAAAGCCAATATCATTGGGATTATTAATCATCTTCCTCTCCTAGATAATGATCAGTTGGCCTTCAATCGCGCCAGCTTGTTTCAATGCTTGCAAAATCGCCATCAAATCTGAAGGAGCTGCTCCCACTTCGTTGACCGCGCGCACTAAATCATCCAAGGTCAAACCCGGTTCAAATTTAAACATTTTACCTTGTGCTTCAGACACTTCTATTTGGCTATTAGGCACCACAGCTGTCTGACCACCCGCTAACGCATTGGGCTGACTGACATTCAAATTCTCTTTAATGGCAACAGTCATACCACCGTGCGTCACCGCAGCAGGTTTTAAGCGCACATGCTGGCCGACAACAATAGTTCCCGTTCGTGAATTAACGATAATTTTGGCTGAGCCATCCGCTGGATCAAACTCAACATTTTCGATTGCAGAAAGAAACGCGACGCGCTGCCCTACATCTCGCGGTGCACGGATACGTACTGACGTTGCATCAACCGCGGTCGCCATCTCTGGGCCTAAGAAGTTATTCACTGCATCTGCCATACGTTGCGCTGTGGTGAAGTCAGATTCAAGCAAATTGAAGGTAATAAAATCGCCACGGCTAAAAGGTGTTGGTACTTCGCGTTCCACCATAGCGCCGCCTGAAATCAGGCCAACCGTTGGGTTATTGCCGACAATTTTAGAACCATCAGCACCGGTGGCACTAAAACCACTGACCACTAAATTACCTTGGGCCACGGCGTAAATTTGACCATCCAACCCCTTAAGGAAGGTTTGCATTAGAGTGCCGCCACGTAAACTTTTAGCAGAGCCGATAGAAGAAACGGTGACATCGACACTTTGACCTTGCTTGGAAAACGCCGGTAATTCGGCCGTGACAATCACGGCGGCAACGTTCTTTGTTTTCGGTTTAGTGCCCGGCGGCAATTGAATGCCGAAATTTTGCAACATGGCGTTAAAACTTTGGTCGGTGAACGGTGTCGATTCACCCGTTCCCGGTAGCCCAGTGACTAGACCATAACCCACTAATTGGTTACTCCGCACGCCCGCAACTTGAGAGACATCTTTGATACGGGCCGCTTGTGCATGGGTTGCGATGAGCAACAGACTTAAAACAAGCAGGGTGAATTTTTTCATGGTCTAGTACCTTAATTTCTACGTTTCTTTACGCCAGAACTCCGGCGTTACAGAGAGACATTAAAGAATCGTGCCAAGAATCCAGGTTCTTGCATATCTTGATTGGTGCCTGTGCCTGAATATTGGATGCGTGCATTAGAAATACGAGTAGAAGCAATGGTGTTGTCAAAGTCGATATCATCGGGACGAATGGTACCGCTTAAGCGAATGTATTCATCGCCAGTGTTCAGTGTGAGCCATTTTTCACCACGGATGACTAAGTTGCCGTTGGCGAGTACTTCAATCACTTCAACCGTGATCGAACCAGAAATACTGTTACTTTGGTTGGCTGCAGAACTGCCATTGAACTTGTTGTCATTTTTCAACGCATAAGAGAAATTGTAATCACCCACAGTGAGATCTTTACCGCCGACAGCGAGTGGATCCATAGACGCATCATTGGATTTGGATAGATCCGCATCAGCACTCTTGGCCGCTTTAGTACTTTCATCAAGATTGACGGTAATAATATCGCCAATGCCACGCGGTTTTGAATCATCATAAAGACTGTTCATTTGTGCCAAATTAAACAGTGAACCAGTTTCCGCGGCATAATGTTCCGGTTTCTGTTTTGGGTGAATGGGGGCCCAAGCAGGATCACCGGCTACGGGATCGGAACGCTTACGCATTGAGTCCAGTAAACCAGAACCTTCTTCTGCAGACTTATCCCCTTCAACCGCGTCCACCACGGTTGTACCTTGAACCACTTCAGGAGTATCGACCGGTGGCGGCATTAACGAGCAACCAGACAAAGCAGTAACCAATACAAGACTCAATAGACGTTTCATCGCAGCATTCTCTTAGTTAATGATTAGAGTTGTTGGTTCACAAAACTCATCATCTTATCGACTGCTGAGATGACTTTTGAGTTCATTTCGTAAACGCGTTGCGCTTCAATCATGTTGACCAACTCTTCTGTGACGTTCACGTTAGAGGTTTCAAGCATGGATTGACGAACATCACCGAGGCCGTCAAGCCCTGGCACCCCTTCTTGTGGATCACCACTAGCACCGGTCGGTAGATACAAGTTTTGACCAATCGGCTCTAGACCGCCTGGGTTGATAAAATCAACCGTGGTAATTTGTCCAACCACTTGGTTATTTTGCTGGCCACGAAGCCTAACTGACACTTCACCATCATTACCGACAGTAATAGAGATTGCATCAGGTGGAATAACAATTTCCGGCTCTAAATTATATCCAGCACCGGACGTCACAATCGCCCCTTCGTCGTTGAGGGTAAATTGACCATTTCGGCTATAAGCGATATTGCCATCTGGCATCAGGATTTGGAAAAAGCCGTCACCTTCAATCATCATATCGAGGCTATTGGTCGTGGTTTGTACGTTGCCGTGGGTATGCACTTTTTGTGTTGCCACGACTTTAGAACCCGCACCAAGCATCAAACCGCTTGGCAGTTTGGTATTTTGCGAAGATTGACCGCCCGGTTGATTAATATTTTGATAAAACAGATCTTCAAATACCGCACGACCCTTTTTAAAACCAATAGTCGAGGCGTTCGCTAGGTTGTTTGAGATAGTGGCAATATTGGTTTGTTGGGCATCAAGCCCGGTTTTACTTACCCATAATGCAGGTTGCATAGTAATCTCCTTTAACGCTTATCAGCTCATACGAAGCAATGAATCGGATGATTTGTCCATCTCTTCTGCGGTGCTCATCATTTTGACTTGCATTTCAAATTGACGTTGTAGCTCAATCAAGCTAGTCATCTCACCCACCGCATTGACATTACTGCCTTCCAGCGCACCTTTTAATAGCTTTACGCTAGCATCTGCTTCGAATGCTGCATTAGGATCTTTAGCACGGAATAAACCATTCGTATCTTTGTATAGGGATTGATTATTGGGTCGAACCAGTTTAATTCGGCCTACCACTTCCATCGCATCGGCTGGAGCGCCTTGCGGACGAACGGAAATAGTACCGTCATTACCGATTTCTACTTTACTCAATGGAATAGGTAGAGTGATTGGCGCGCCCGTTCCATCTAGCACTAGATGGCCGCTACCATTTATGAGCATGCCATTTTGGTCAATGCTTAGGTTGCCACTGCGGGTTAACCCCTCTTTGCCGGTTTTATCCATCATGGAAATCCAACCGTCACCTTGAATGGTGATATCGAGATCGCGCCCTGTGGTAATGACACTGCCTTGCGCAAAATTATGTCCCGGACGTTCTGTCATGCTAAACACGCGGCTCGGTAACCCTTCGCCATAAGCTTGCATTGAGCGAGCTTGCGCTAAATCAGCACGGAACCCCGTGGTACTGACGTTTGCTAAATTGTTCGCTCTTAATTGCATGGCTTGCATGTTTTGCTTTGCGCCACTCATGGCGAGAAACAGTGCGCGATCCATAATCTGCTCCAATAATCATCGTTCGATCATTAAAAGCAATTGACGTGCCAACTTATATTTAAATTAAAAATCAATAAGTTAAATGTAATTGCACAAAAAATAGGGAGGATATAACGAAGATTGCCGCGAACAGATGGCAACAATACCAAGCTAACATTGCCGCTAACTTGGTATTGCCATTGGATGACGTTAAAAGAATTAACGGATCTGCAGTATGTTTTGTTGTAGCTGGTTGTGAACTTCAAGCGCACGCGAGTTCGCTTGGAAGTTACGCTGAGCAGAGATAAGATCCACCAGCTCTTGAGTCATATCAATGTTGGATTGTTCAATAACACCATTGCTGATGGTACCAAATGAGCCTTTGTTTGATTCACCCCAAATTTTATCACCGGAGAATTGAGTCGAATCCCACTGCGTACCGCCTTTTTTATCTAAGCCTTGTTCATTGGCTACGCGGACAAGCCCCACACGTCCTAGAATGGTATTTTGACCATTTGAGTAAGTGGCTAGCACACTGCCATTTTCATCGAAATCGATCTTCGTCAAAAAGCCCGTGGTTGCGCCATCTTGTACAAATTTAGTCAACTCAAATGGAGCGGCAAATTGCGTAGCCGAATCGAGACTGAACGACAATGTTTGGTTGGCATCAGCACCGTTGAGTTCAACTGGGTTTGCCCCCAAACCTAAAGGCTCGGTTACAATTTGCTGACCATTATTCATGCTGGCTAGCGTACCATCATTATTAAACTTCATGGTATGCCCAATATGACCCGTCGGCGTAGTAGCATCACCACCAACTACATTGATTGGTTTTTCACCAGTTTTATCCGTCACGGTGTAATAGGTTTGCCATGTGTTAGCTTGCGTCTGATCTTTGAGGTAATAGGATGTCAACTTATAAGGCTGACCCATCGAATCGTAGATCGTAGATGAGGTGGTACGGTTGTACGTCTCAGGATCAGTAATATCAAATAAGGTTGGGTCTTTTAACTTACCATTAGCTGGCAAGTTCGCGCCAAGTTCAACATTGGCTGTCTGTTTAGGTTTACCAAACTGAGCAGGAATATTGATAGGTTTTGGCTCATACGAAAGAACATCACCAGTATCAGGGTTAACATCATAGCCAAGCAAAAACTCGTCATTTGACGTTACCATGTAATCATTTTTATCGAGGTGGAAAGCACCATTTCTGGTCAACTCATTTTGTTGAGGCGTCAGCTTATCTTTCGCAACCGCAAAGAACCCCGTTCCCGCAACGCGCAAGTCCATCGGGTTATTAGTATAAATACTGGAACCTTCGTGGAATTGTTGTGCCACTTTGTTCGCCTGAACACCTTGACCAGGAGTGGTTTTGGAGTTGGTAAACAATGAGGTTGAGTAAACATCACCAAACTCAGCACGCGACTCTTTAAAACCAAAGGTATTCGCGTTAGCAATGTTGTTACTGGTGGTGTTCAGATCTAACTGAGCTGCGGATAAACCGCTTAATGATATATACGACATTCCAAAATCTCCTATCTAGCTAGCATATCTACTCTATAAAGAGTTACGCTTTGCCAACTTCTAGTACTTCAGCAAGTTTAACTGGCGATGTAAATCCAGCCAGATTGAGCAGTACGTTACCATCACCTTTACCCAGCAGAACGCTATTGACGTTTGCGTAAGTCGATACCGCAAACTCCTTGCTTTCTCCATCGAGCAAACCCGAAGCTTTCACTTGGTATTTGCCGCCCGGCAATGGATTACCGTTTTGATCGTTACCGTCCCATTCAACGCGATTATCACCGGCTGATTTAGCCCCGACATCAAAGGTACGAACCAATTGTCCAGCTTCATTCTCTATTCGGACAAACAAGTTCTCTAAACTTTGAGGAAGTTTGACCATCGCAGCCATCCCAGCACCCTCTTTTTTGATCCCTGCCGCTCCCGGGACTAAGACATCACGGCCAACCAGTGATGAAGCCTGTAGAGCTTGGTTGGATGTCATCGACGAGTTGAGACTCTCAAACTGAGTGTTCATTTTGCCGATACCATCAACTGTGGCAAATGACGCCATTTGGGCGATCATCTGGTCATTACTGACCGGTTTAAAAGGATCTTGCTGAGCCAGTTGTTTGGTGAGTAACGATAGGAAGTCTTCTTGTTTAAGATCTTGCTTCCCCGTTGTCTCTTCTGTTTTCTTTTGGTCTTGAAGACTTTTCAGCTGGTCAATATAAGACAAGCCGCTTTGACCAATGTTATTTATTCCGGCCATACGCTACCTCCTTATCCTATTGACCCATCTGCAGCGTACGCAGCAGCATTTGTTTACTTGCATCAGCCACCTGCACGTTCGTTTGATACGAACGAGAAGCCGAAATCATGTTAGCCATCTCTTCCATCACATTGACATTAGGCTTGTAAATATAGCCTTCATCGTTGGCAAGTGGGTGATCTGGGTTATATTCTGCGTTAAGCGGTTTATCGCTTTCAACAATACCTAATACTTTTACAGGTACATTATGATCACGGTTATAACGCGCTTTACTTAACTCTGCACCAAACACCGCGTGACGCGCTTTGTAAGTATCTTTCGCCGAACTACTCACACTATCCGCATTGGCTAAGTTACTTGAGGTCGTATTTAGACGAACAGATTCAGCACTCATTGCAGAACCAGTCACATTGAACACATTAAATAAGCTCATCTACTTATTCCCCTTTGATTGCTTTCGTTAAGTTCTTGAATTTACTTCCTAAGAAGTCCAGTGAGGCTTGGTGTCTGATCTGGTTTTGCATAAACAAGTTACGCTCTAAATCTACGTCAACCGTGTTGCCATCACCCGTATCAGGTTGAGTCGGAATTCGATAGAGACTCTCGCCAGTTACTTTCGTGGAGGCAGATATATGCCGACCATCCGTACGGCTAAGACCAATGCTTGCCCCTGAACTTGCCGCCTGCAATGCTTTTTGAAAGTCCATTCCTTTTGCTTTAAAGCCCGGTGTGTTCGCCTGTGCAATATTGGTGGAAATCACCTCAGCATTGCGCTCACGCACACCAACCGTGTGTTGGTGAATACCTAATGCGTTGTCAAAAGAAATAGCCATGTTTGCCTCTACACTAAAAACTGACTGTTACTACTCATATTAAAAGCAATTAACGTACCAACTTAAAAAAACGAACCGTGTTTACAACAATTTTATCTAAATAAGAATCCGTCGAAATGTAAGCAAAATATACGCCGCTTTATCCACTTGTCGCCCACAACTTCAGTAAATCTCACCAATCAAAACGATATTAGGGGAAAGAAAAAGCCCAGCAAAAGCTGGGCAAGTAACTAAACGTAAGCAAGTAACTCAACGTAAGAATGTGGCTATTTGAGTTTATAAATGATGCCAGGGTTACAACGAACCATTTCAAACTTATCGGTCAATCCTGTCAGTGACTCCGATGCGCCGAGCAATAGATAGCCACCGGGGTTTAAGCTACTAGCCATTTGATTTAATACTTTCGACTTCATATCAGGTGAGAAATAAATCAAAACATTACGACAGAAAATAATATCGAATTTACCCAATAAGGCATAGCTCTCCATTAAGTTCTGAGGACGGAAGTTAACTAAACGCTTAACGTTATCTTTGATTTTCATTCGGCCATCACCAGCATCCTCAAAAAAGATTTTGCGACGCTCCGGCGATAACCCTCTGCCAAGTGCTAAATTGTCATAAATCCCCGCTTTACACATATCCAGCATGCTGGCAGAAATATCCGTCGCGGTGATGGCTACGCTCGGTAACATACCCGGCTTGCGCTGTTGAGTTTCGAGCACCGTCATCGCCATTGAGTAAGGCTCTTGACCTGAAGAGCTTGCCGCTGACCAAATTTTTATAGGGCGTTTATTTGCAGCGACCTCGGGTAATAGACGTTCCGCTAAAACGGTGAATGGGTAAGCATCACGGAACCACAGTGTTTCGTTGGTGGTCATGGCATCGACCGCTGCAACTCGTAGCTCACGGTTTCGCCCCGTAACCACATCACGTAACAAGTCAGAAAGAGAGGTTAACTTGAATTTAGCAACCAGTGGACTTAAGCGACTTCTCACTAAGTACTGTTTGCTATCTCCAAGTACAATCCCGCACTGAGATTCCAAAAAACGGCTGAAATCGCGATATTCTTGATCGCTTATAGTTATAGCAGTCATTAATTTCTCTTTAGTTAACTAGTGCAGCTTTCACCGCATTCCCAAGCTCATCAGGGTTGAATTTAGCAATGAATGAGTTTGCACCCACTCGCTCAACCATGGCTTGGTTAAAAACGCCGCTCAGTGAAGAGTGAAGAATAACGTATAGATCTTTCAAATCTGAATTTCTACGTATCTCTGCTGTTAATGTATAGCCGTCCATTTCAGGCATTTCAATATCAGAGATCACTAAAGATATTTGATTGTAAATTGGCCCTTCTGCTGCCATCTCGATCAATTTTTCATACGCCTCTTTACCATCTTTAACAGCAACGACTTCAAAACCTATCGATTCTACTGCTCTTTGAACCTGTTTACGCGCAACGGTTGAGTCATCGGCAATTAAAATTCGACGGATGATCTCTTTTTCTGTTTCTACTTGGGCGATAGATTCACCAATCGATGAATCCATTGTCTCATTAACCGGAGAAATCTCTGCCAAAATTTTCTCTACATCGAGAATTTCTACCAATTCGTTATCAATATTGGTGACTGCGGTTAAGTAGTTATCTTTGCCTGAGCCATCAGGTGGAGGAAGAATGGCTTCCCAGTGCATGTTTACAATTCGATCCACCGAGCTGACCAAGAAAGCTTGGATAGATCGGTTGAATTCAGCAATGACCACAAAACACTTATCAAGGTCCGCGGTGGGACGTCCGCCCACGGCCAAACTCAAATCAATGACAGAAACGGTTTGACCACGAATATGAGCAACACCTTTGACTAGGCGATGTAAATTGGGCATCAAAGTTAACTTCGGGCACTGGAGTACCTCTTTAACTTTAAATACGTTGATACCATAACGTTGCCGTCCCATTAGACGAAACGTTAAGAGTTCTAATCGGTTTTGACCAACGAGTTGCGTACGCTGATTCACAGAATCAAGAATACCCGTCATAAGCTCATCTCCATCTCAAACTTTTATGCAAAAAAGTGGTAGTCTACTACAGGCTATGAAGAAACCAGAGAAACAGAATGATGCATACAAAAATATGTTTACATCTACTTTCCATAACTAAGTGTAGAGCTTTCTATAGAAATTTTTATCTCTCTATCGGCTTTTTATTGTTTTTCTTTAATTTTTCTCTTCATTCTGCCACTTTGCCGCAAGTTGAAGCCATTCAACAAGCTGCGGAACAACATGTTTTAGAAACTATTGAGTGGCCTCCCAGCGGGGAGTTAAACGTAAAAGCGGCAAATGTTGATGACCGAATTTATGCCACCGACTGCCCCACACCGTTATCGACCTCTTCCTCATCCAGTAATGGTTCTGCAAGTAATATCACAGTTCTGGTTGAATGCATTGAAGATAACTGGAAAATTTATGTTCCTGTAAGACTGACCATTTCACTGCCACTTGTCACCGTTGCCGTACCCATTTCTCGTGGGCAGCAAATTACGCAGCAAGATGTCTTGATTACAATGGTAGACTTACACCGCTTCAGACGACAAGGTTTTTCCGATATAAATCGTATCGTCGGAGCTAAAGTGAAAAAAAACATGCGTATTGGCGATGTAGTTGAGCAAGATGATATATGCGTCGTATGTCGTAATGAAAACGTTATTATTCAAGCAGTCAAGCAGGGAATGATCATCACAACCAAAGGAACCGCTTTAAGTGATGGTATTTTTGGTGAGCAGATAAAAGTGAAAAATGATAAATCAAACCGTATAATAGATGCACAAGTAACCGGTATTGGCGAAGTCACGGTTCAATTTTAACGCTTTCATTACACATTCTAAATGTGTTTACGTTGTTAAGAAAGTGAAACAGAAAAAAAAGCTAAAGTAATCACAAGCACCGTCGATATTGACTGTACAGGTTTCCATTATTATTAATAAGGCTCACATATGGCAGGTATTGATAACATACGTTCGGGGCAAACATTAACGACGACAAATCGTAGTAATGCTCGTACTGAATCGAATGCATCTCCATCGACATCCGGCTCGGTCACTCGTTCACCCCAAAATCAAGATGCGGTATCACTTAGTACCCAAGGTAAGGCCATTGGTGAAATGCACAACCAAATGGTATCTCAGCCAAGTTTTGATAGTGCCAAAGTCGCTGCAATTAAAGATGCGATAGCCAATGGCTCATATAGAGTCGACCCAGAAAAGTTGGCTGATAATATGATTAAATTTGAAAAAGAGTTGGGTGGTTTTAACTAGCCCTACTTTTGACTAATTAAGGCAACATACAATGGCTGTATTAAAAGACTTAGTCGATTTCCAATTGAAAAATGCACTAGAACTCTCTTCGCTACTTGAACAAGAAAAGTTAGCAATTACGAGCCGTTCATCAAGTGAAATCGAAGCTATTGCCAAACAAAAGATGACCTTAGTTGGACAACTTCAACAAACTGACCTCCGAATTGCGAAACATCCCCATGTCGTGAGCCTGGCTGAAGATGTACTCCTGTCGCAAATCGTTGATCAGATTCGTTCCATTGTTCACGATTGCCAGCAAGCAAACCTTGTTAATGGTGAAGCGCTACAACGTGCACAACTCAGTTTTAATAAACTCAATAATTTGATGCAGCAAAGCCACGGAAAAATTGGCATGACGTATAACGCTGGTGGGCAAACCCACACTGTGTCCACTTTAGGGACCAATATTAAAGCGTAATCAACATGCAGCTGAGTTACTAAACTTTTAAGCTGAAACGAATTAAACAGAAAAGCGGCAAACTTTGCCGCTTTTTCGATCTGGAGAAAAGGAAGATTTAGAAGAGTGTTTGTTGACGTTTTTCTGGTACTTGCTGAACTTCTCCGTAGTCACGCAGTTTATCCATCTTACGGATATCGAGACGTAACTCAGTGACATAACTGTCACCCACCTTATAACTGCGGACCACTTCTGCTCCGCGGATAACACCATCAACCGCTCCCGACGTCAGCTCTGTGCCCAATCGCTGATCTTGTAGTTCAGCACGACCACTCACTCGCATTCCATAGACTTGCTCTGCCAGTTCGCGATAAGCATCGATTTTAGAGGCACGCATTGCACGGACTTGCTTTTCATCCACACTGCGCCCAGTTTGCTCACTGATATTGGCATAACCTACCGCCGTCAACCATTCATCAGCGCGCATGGTTTGCAATGGCTGGCAACCCACCATCATGATAGTCACTAGAAGTAATAGCCATTTTTTCATTGGTTTCTCCTATGGACGCAAGATAACAGTATACGGCTGCTTAATCGTAGGGTCAGAGCGAATTAACACACCATCTTGTGTACGGATACTGTTGAGCGTATCAAGATCACGACCAATACGATCGGCAGGCAAGAAGCCTTGTGCGGTAGCAACCACAACACGAGACTGCATTCCCACAACACGAGCATTGACTAATACACCGCCTTCTTGACGAAGCATTGTCCCTGTCAGTATGTATTGGATTTCTTGCTCTTGAGCGAGGTCTTTCCAGTCACGACTGAAAGCAAAATCACCTTGCTGCGTTACCTGAATCGAGCCTGTGGTTTTGAAATCAACCACTTTAAATCCTCGACGCTGAAACTGATGGATAAATCCTTCAGAAACCGAGTTACCCAACCAGTTAGTCGCGTCCATACTTTGCAGGTCCACGAACGATGTTACAGCAATAGGAGTGCGAGCAGAAACACTAGTATTGGACACCATCAAATCTTCTGTCATGCTTTCAACAAAGAAGTCCAACGTGTGACGTGGGCTCTCCATTAGCATAAACTGTGAACCATTGTATGGCTCTTTACCGTTATAAATCGGGGCGTAGGCACAAGCAGTTAACAAAACTGCTGGCACTATCGAAAGCCATTTTTTCATTCTCTTATCTCCAGATATACTGAGGCAATCTTGATTCCAAACTTCAGATTCAAAAACTTGGAACACTCTTTGCTTTTCAAAACTTGTTACACTTTCAAAACGCACCGCCTACATCAGCTAAGATTTTAAAAGCAAAATTTATACCCAACTGGTAAATAACAATGAAAAAAAATATTTCTGCTTTATTTTCAATATGTTGTGCGATTACCTTTTCTCAAGCCGTTAATGCTGCTTGGTATGAAGTGACCGGATCGTCAGCCATTGTTTCCTCAGAGGAAGTCGCTCGCCTCAATGCATTGGAAGATGCCATCTATAAGGCGGTAAACTTTGCCGGGGCAGACATCGGTAGTATCAGTAACTTGCGACCACTGCTGGAATCAGACCGTAAAGAGTACCAGTTTACTAACCATGAAGTACGCTATGTGTTAGTTGAAGAGAATAAAACACGTCGGGGAGTGATGTATGTTAAAGCTCGAATTGATATTTATCCTTCGGCAACAGGTTGCCACGTTAGCCAATATAAGAAAACGTTTTTAGTGGGCAACATTGATCTTGCATCGCCACAACAGGCGGTTATGGGGCAAATTTACAGTGTGGGAGATGATTTTGCACAGGTACTCAACCGCCAACTCGATCAAGAATCTCGCAGTTTTGTGTCGGTTGGCACCACAGATTATGCAATTGAAAAACAGCACCCAGAACGCTTAACCATGATTGCAGAGGACACGGGGGCACAGTACATTTTGGGGGGAACCATCACCGATTTAACTGCCACGATAGAGCAAAAATTACTCGCCGATGATGTGATTAACCGTCAATTTGCTATGCAAATCCAAGTGTTTGATGGCAAAACAGGCCAAGAAGTCATGACTAGACATTATAGAGAAGTCGCTAAATGGCCCTTCGCCAAAACCAGTCAGATAGATACGCGCAGTGCTCGTTTTTGGGCTTCAACCTTTGGCAGCATGATGCTGCGCGTCAGCCGAAATATCATGCTTGATCTTGAATCCGAACTTTCATGTAAAATAACACTCCCCGAAGTGGTTGCTAAATATGGTAACATCATCACGATGGATCTAGGACGTGTGCATGGCGTTAAAACCGGTGACAAATTGCAGCTGTGGCATACAGGTTCATTCATTGATCAGAAAGGACTACCACGAAATAAAGTGACTCAAAGTGATATTACCCTTACGGTTACTCGCGTCTATGAAAACGAAGCGGAGCTGAGTGTTGATCAAGAAAATCTCGCCTCTAGCATACAAATTGGCGATGTTATGCACAAACAGCTTTAATTTTCGTTTTAACTAGTTAACTTCACAAAATTATTGAGTAAACTAGCTCACCTTGCTCCCGTAGCTCAGTAGGATAGAGCGGCCCCCTCCTAAGGGGCAGGCCACAGGTTCGACTCCTGTCGGGAGCGCCATTTTGATAAAGCCTCAACACCCAACCGGTATTGAGGCTTTTTTTTCTGACGAAAAATTGACCTAATATTGATTTGAGCCACTACTATTCATATACAGTGATTACTGTAAGTTCTACGTCAAATAATCTAGAATTAGTATTAACAGATTTATCGATAGATAAGATCATGAAAAAGAGTAATCTAATCACGAATACTGGTCACCGCTTTATCTCTAAAGCAAAGACCGCCTATAAAATTCATATCCATACGCCGGACGATACGGTGTTGCACCGTTCTGTCGGCTACATACGTATTGGTGAGAAAAAGGGGCTTAAAAAGGCGATAAAGCTGCGTAATGAATTAGGTTCAGAGATGTGGGGCAAACATTGGCGTCGTCTGCTCAAAGATCCCTATTTGATGACTCGTCTACCACACAGTTTAGAACCTAAAATCATATACAAACCCAGACCAACGCTCGATAACCCGGAAGCTCGGGATCCTTGTTATATCGCGGCTTGGAGACACTATGATGAAAAAGGTAACTGTATATTTCAAAGCGTCGTTTGTTCGATCAACAAGCATGGCAAGCTTGCCGCTTATACCAAGACGAAAAAGGCGCTATTAGAGGCTTATAAAGAAGACTTGGATATTCTTATCTACATGGGCCGATTGAATAGTATTGATTTGAAATAACGTGGCGTGATACCGGAGCGGTTAGAGGCTCAAATCCATTGTTTTACAAGAAGAAAGCCCGCGTTTTTCACGGGCTTTCTCTATTTTCTAATACTTAAGCGTTATTATTTCACTTCATAATCAAAGCTTGGAATAACGATATCAACACGACGGTTTTGCTTTCGACCTTCGACTGTATCATTCGATGCGATTGGGCTATTTTCCCCTTCACCTTTTACGGTAAGACGGTTCGCATCCACACCTTTAGCAATCACAACATCAGCAACAACTTGTGCGCGTTTTTCTGATAGTTTCTGGTTGTAAGCCGCAGCGCCAGTTGAGTCAGTATGACCAATAATTTCAGCATCGGCTTGTGGGTAAGCTTGCAAATATTTCACTAGTTTATCGAGCTGGTTAGTACTCTCTGCTGTTAGCTTAGTACTGTTATGGGCAAAGCTACTGCTGTCCAAACGTTGAAATGGCACATGCTTAACAACCGTTTCAGGTTCTTGGGGAATAACGACTGGCTCAACCACTGGCTGTACAACTTCTTCAACAAACACCTCTTGCACGATGACTGGCGCAGGTTCTGCTTTACTTCCACCAAATTTATACGAAACACCTAAGGTAGCCGAGTTACCTGCCGCTCGGACAAGATCGTTATTAATATCGGTGAGGCTTTGATATTCCAAGCGTAAAGTGACGTTATTATCGGTGTTGAACTCAATACCAGCGGCACCTAAATATGAGTAATCATCTTTATTGCCATAATCAACATAAGCACCGCCGACTTTAGCATATAAGGCAATGGCATCAGTCAAAGGAAGGCTGACTTTCGGTGCGAGTGTAATGGCCGTTACTTTTTCATCATTCAGCCCCGCACCACTAAATTTGCCCAAGTAATCGTAACCTGCCTCTAATGAAAGCCAATTAAACGCTTGGTAACCAAGGTAAGCACCGACGGTAGAAGATTCATCTTCACACACATCTCCAGCACGACAAGCGTCATCAAGCCAAGATTTACCAACTTTAGCACCTACGTATACTTCAGCCATTGCGGCAGAAGATGCAAAAACAAGCGCCATTGAAACTGCTGCTGCTAACTTTTTCATACTTTTTCCTTTCCTATTTATCGTTATCATAATGCGGTTGCGGTACCCAAAAACGGTTTACTTTTCGCCTACACACATACCTGCATAACTCGGAACCACTATACTGTATCTAAAGAAAGCTTAAATAGCGCATTAGTTTATTCTCTGTCATCGTTTTGTGAAATATTGTCAGTGCTCTACACCAAAGGATTTAACAAAGCCGATATAAAGAAAAACCGCAGCATAAGCTGCGGTTCAAAGCGTTGTTCGTATGATTGACTTATTGAGCGTTCGCTTCACGCTCAACAATAAAGGCCAATGCCATATTGATACGAGCAATGACACGCTCTTTGCCGATCAGTTGCATAACAGCATCAACCGATGGCGATTGACCACCGCCAGTGACAGCAACGCGCAGCGGCATGCCTATTTTACCCATACCGATTTCAAGCTCTTCACACACTTGAGCGATGACAGCGTGCAGGTTTTCCGTTGTCCAGTCACTCAATGCTTCTAATTTGCTTAAAGCAAGTGCTAGCGGCTCTTTCGCCACACCGCGCAAGTGTTTTTTCGCCGCATCAGCATCAAACTCAGCAAAATCTTCAAAGAAGTAACGAGATTGAGCAGCAAGTTCAACCAAGGTATTGCAGCGTTCACCAACCAGTTTAACGATCTCAGCTAATGCTGGGCCGTTGTCTTTACTTATGCCTTGTTGCTCAAAGTGCCATTCAAGGTGTTTTGCAACATATTCAGGCTCTGATGTTTTAATGTAGTGATTGTTCAGCCACAACAACTTATCAGTATTAAATGCAGATGCCGATTTGCTAATAGCATTTAAACTGAAGAACTGAATCATCTCTTCACGCGAGAAAATTTCTTGGTCGCCATGAGACCAACCTAGACGAACTAAATAGTTATTCAGTGCTTCAGGCAGATAACCTTCATCGCGATACTGCATCACAGAAACAGCACCATGACGTTTAGATAGCTTCGCGCCGTCGTCACCTAAGATCATTGCGCAGTGCGC
Organism: Vibrio sp. B4-6; assembly: GCF_963888245.1. NCBI lineage: Bacteria > Pseudomonadati > Pseudomonadota > Gammaproteobacteria > Vibrionales > Vibrionaceae > Vibrio > Vibrio sp. B4-6. The sequence continues at coordinate 289,064 of NZ_CAWPIM010000011.1, read as the reverse complement.
AAACACAGGTACAGGAGCACCTAACGCTTCGTAAATGTTGATTTGACGAGGTGTGTTGTTGATGTGATCTTCGCCACGAACGACATGAGTAATCCCCATATCCCAGTCATCCACCACCACACAGAAGTTATAGGTGGGTGAGCCATCGGTACGGCGAATGATCAGATCATCCATCTGGCTGTTGGAGATTTCGATACGACCGCGGATCTGGTCGTCAAAAATTACGCTGCCTTCTTTAGGATTACGGAAACGGATAACACACGGATCCCCTTCTTTTGCGGCGTCGTTAACCGCTTTGATTTTTGGGTGATCAGCATCGTAGCGCGGCATCTCTTTGTTCGCTTCTTGCTCGGCACGAACTTCATCTAACAGCTCTTTAGAGGCGTAACATTTGTAGGCTTTATCTTCAGCAAGCAGCTTATCGACAACTTCATTATAACGATCAAAATGTTTAGTTTGGAAATATGGGCCTTCATCCCAATTCAAACCTAGCCAAGTCATACCTTCAAGAATCGCGTCTACGGCTTCTTGCGTCGAGCGCTCTAGGTCGGTGTCTTCAATACGCAAAACAAACTCACCACCTTGGCTTTTTGCATAAAGCCAAGAGTAAAGTGCAGTACGCGCACCACCAACGTGAAGATAGCCTGTCGGGCTAGGAGCAAAACGAGTTTTAACCGTCATTTGATTTCCTTAGGGATAAAAAGACAGCGGAGAACATGTCCACTGCAAGTACCAGGATAAAAAGTGGCGACATTTTACCACTGACGGCTAAATCTACAATCCTCGATTGCCTTTCGTTTTTCTGCACTCAAGAATAACGCTTAAAATTCGCTTAACTTTCCTTTAGTGGAACTTGACCTTGCCCTAAAGGTAAGGTTTATGCTTCTAGCTATTGAGTTGGTTTACGGGGAATTTTTCAATGAAACGCTTTCAATTGCCTTTATCAGGGCTGAAATGCATGGGTTGCGCGAAGAAACTTGAGCAGTATCTCAAGCAAGAATTTGAGGTACAAATCCACCAGCTGTCACCCACATTCATCGAGCTGAGCACTTCGGCCTCTTTAAATGAACTCATCGCCGCTATCGAATCCTTAGGCTATCAAGCCTTGCTCAGCACAAACAGCGATCCTCTGCCCTCGTCGCAACCCACAACCTTGGTTAGCGATACACAGCCACTCGCACAAGAGACTGAAGTATCAACAGCGGGTTTGGTTAGTACCCACTTACTGATCCAAGGAATGACTTGCGCAAGCTGTGTCTCTTCGGTGGAAAAAGCACTTCTAAGCGTTAACGGCGTACAAAAAGCGCAAATCAATTTAGCTGAACAAAGCGCCTTAGTGCTCTCGCAAGCAGATATCGCTGACCTTGAACTACAATTACTCAATGCCATTACTCATGCAGGCTACCGTGCAGAGCGAGTCGATGACCCAGTCCAACAACAACAAAAACAAAAACAGCAATCACGTGATTTACAAAAGCAGCATAAAACCAATGCATTACTCGGTTTAATGATGGGTATTCCGTTAATGCTTTGGGGCCTTTTCGGTGGCAACATGATGATTGTGACCACTCAACAGCAAATATACTGGGGCGGTATCGGCATTGTGTGTTTGGCTCTATTAGCCACCGCTGGCCGCCACTTTTTTAGCCATGCTTGGCTTGCGTTAACCCATAAGCGCGCCACTATGGATAGCTTAGTCGCCCTAGGAACCGGATCGGCTTGGGCCTATTCAATGTTGGTAGTGATTTACCCAACTTGGTTTCCCATAGCCTCGCGTCATGTTTACTTTGAAGCCAGCGCGATGATTATCGGTTTGATTTCACTGGGCCACTATATTGAGGCGAAAGCCAAAGCGAAGACAACCCAATCCTTACAAGCCTTAATTAACTTACAGCCACAACAAGCAACACGCATCACGGCGCAAGGCGATCAACAGATTGCGGTTGAATTAGTACAACTTGGTATGCAACTGCGCATAAAACCGGGAGAAAAAGTGCCGATAGACGGCAAAGTCCTCAGCGGAGAATCTTATGTTGATGAATCCATGCTCACTGGCGAGCCGATCCCCGTCCTAAAAGTGGCAGGCGATGCCATTGCGGCAGGCACCATCAATCATGATGGCAGCTTAGTCATCGAAGCCACTGGCGTAGGGGCGCAAACCATGCTCTCGCGCATCATCCAAGTGGTGCGTCAGGCGCAAAGCAGTAAACCAGCCATTGCCAAACTGGCAGATCAGATATCCGCTATTTTTGTACCGACAGTGGTTATGATTGCCCTGTTTTCCGCTCTGATTTGGTACTTTGTAGGCCCTGAACCTAAGGCCAGTTATATGCTAGTGGTTGCGACAACAGTATTGATCATTGCCTGCCCTTGTGCCTTGGGTCTAGCTACTCCACTCTCGGTTACAGTAGGAGTTGGCAAAGCCGCTGAAATGGGTATTTTGATCAGAGATGCCAATGTATTGCAATCGGCAAGCAAAATCACCACTGTAGTATTTGATAAGACAGGTACGCTCACTCAAGGCAAGCCAACCGTTCAGAACTTAGTCACGTGGGGAATTGAAGATAGCAAATTGTTAACCCTTGTTTACGCTTTAGAACTGCGCTCTGAACACCCTCTTGGCAAGGCTATCTGCCATTATGCGCAACCGCTGGTATCAACCAGCGCCACAGTCGAGCAATTTACCAACCTAAGAGGCAAAGGACTAATGGCAAACATTGGAGGCGATTCCGTCGTCGTTGCCTCTTTATCGCACCTTGAATCGCTGGGCGTTCCTCTTACTCAAGCACAAACAACCATTGAACACTACGCAGAGCAAGCTTGGACGCCAGTCGCGGTTGCCATTAACGGTGAACTCAAAGGCCTCATCGCAATTGCTGATCCAATCAAACCTAACGCTGCACAAGCTATCTGCACACTGAACAAAATGAACATTCGTACCGTGATGCTAACCGGAGATAACCAAAGCGTGGCCACTGCAATAGCCAAACAGCTAGGCATACAGCAAGTGATCGCTCAAGTACTTCCGGATCAAAAAGCACAAAAAATCATACAGTTACAAGAGAAAGGCCAAATCGTCGCCATGGTCGGTGATGGTATTAATGATGCGCCAGCCCTTGCGCAAGCCGATATTGGTATCGCAATGGGCAGTGGTAGTGATGTCGCAATAGAGAGTGCGCAAATGACATTGCTCAACTCCTCACCGCTTGCCATAGTCAATGCTATCGCTCTTTCTAAAGCGACGGTAAAAAACATGAAGCAGAACCTATTGGGCGCGTTTATTTATAACACCTTCGGCATTCCCATTGCCGCTGGCGTGCTTTATCCCGCTTTTGGCTTTTTACTCAGCCCTGTAGTTGCAGGAGCGGCAATGGCTTTGTCCTCAATCACAGTCGTGAGCAACGCTAACCGCTTGCGTCTATTTAAATCTCCTTTTCACTCTTAGAGGTTAGATAAAAATGAAAATGATCACAGCCGCTATGCTTAGCACCTTGTCTCTTATGAGCTACTCCGCATTCGCCACGGTGACCAATTACAAATCCCCTTATTGTGGCTGCTGTACTGAGTGGTCCACTCACATGCAACAAGCAGGATTTAAGGTTAACGAGCAATTGCAAGAAGATATGACGGCGATAAAACAACAATTGGGCATTACACCCAAGCTCGCCTCTTGCCATACAGCCGTTATCGACGGCTATGTTTTCGAAGGTCACATTCCAGCCACAGACATTCAAGCCTTTCTCGCTAATCCACCGAAAAATGCCAAAGGGTTAGCCGTGCCCGGCATGCCAATCGGCTCTCCAGGTATGGAATCTGGTGATAAGAAAGAAGCCTATTCGGTTTTTGCTTTTAACGAGCAAGGTCAGGTGTTTGAGTTTGCTCACCACGAAGGTAATTGATTTTATGTAATAAAGCCTCCGACAGATGCGGAGGCTTTCATTTGAGTGCCTTGATATGGCTACGAGTTATTTAACGCTAGTTACTCGGCTGACCCGCTCGCCTGAAGCAGAGATAGAACGGATCCAGACCTCACCGGACACCTTCGGTTGTTCAATGCTCGAGTAAGTAAGCCATTGTTGACCATCTAATGAGTATTGCAGCTCAACGCCTGGGAATGACGAATTCATCGACAATGTACCCGCTTCAATCTTAGCTCCGGGAATTGGCAGGCGATAATCAATGCCAGCTTTTTCCAGTTTCGCCAGCTCACGTTGTCCAACAATATTAGCAAAACGAGTCCAATCTTGATTCAGTGCAGACTTATTGACTAAGTTCGTTTGCTGAGAGTATTCAACCCCTACTTTGTAGTCGTTTTCCCACTCCGCTTTATGCCAAGCACGCTCGGCAGCCGCTAACACTCGAGGGAAAACCATATACTCATACTGCTCATCATTACGAACCGTTTCTGACCACAATTGAGCTGACAAGCCGTAGAATGGTTTCGACGTCACCTCTCCTTTACCGACAAAACCATTACCATCACGATCTAATGAAGTTTCAGCGTTTTGCGGCATATTTTCCGGTGCAAAACCAAACATTTTGCGCGTATCGGTCGCACGGGTGGCCCAGTAATAACCGCGCTCTTTAGGATCCGCCTCATAAGGCATATCCATGTAGACATAATCAGGGTTAGAAACAATTACGTCGTAACCTTGTTTTGCCCATTCATAAACAGAGCTTGTACCGCCCCAATAGAGGACATCCCAAAAGTTCACACGTGTATTGCGCGTGGCAAAAGAGGATTCTCCCTCGCTGTATTTCAAGCCATCTTGCCATGCTTGGAAATTCTCAATCCCTTTATCGGCGACAATTTCCGACACTTGCTCAGCAAAATAACTCGGTAAATGAGCAAAGTCACTTACTACTCCTTGGCTGACTAATGCTTGGCACTGTGGCGATTTCGCAAATGGTTTATCTTGTTGTGAAAGATCTAAGTTACCTTTCCAACTGACTTTTTCCGTCGCATTAATATCTTGGAAACCCGCGCCCAATTTGATGTTTTTCGCCTCATCGCCACCAAAATGCCAAGTCGATAAAGGCATGCCCGCATCACTGTGCATCAAGGCCACTTCAGTGATCACCTTATCCACAAAACGTTTAGACGAGTCTAAACAAGGGTTAATAAAACTCTGCTTATCATAAAACTGAACCGTCGTAACATTGGAGCTGTCTTGAGGATCCATCAAGCGATACTGGCTAGCCTGTTCGGTTTTCCCCTCTTGGCTCAAACGATCAAAACGAGCCTCCATTGAAACAACCGCAGAGCGAGCATGGGCTGGCATATCAATTTCAGGAATCACTTCAATATTGCGCGCTTTAGCGTGCTTGAGGATTTCAATGTAATCGGCTCGACTAAAATAACCTGAGCCAAAGTTATCAGAATTTGGACCGGAGCCAAGCTGTGGCAGCAAGCAGTTTTTCTCATCTAAATCAAAGCAGCGCTGCCCACCAATGTCGGTCAATTCAGGTAAGCCCGGAATTTCTAAACGCCAACCTTCATCATCGGTCAAATGAAGATGTAATTTATTCATCTTATAAGCAGCCATTTGATCTAACGTGGTCAAAATCGCTTGCTTAGAATGGAAGTTACGTGCGACATCCACCATCACACCACGGTAATCAAAACGTGGAGCATCTTCGATGCGGATCGCTGGCAGCGCTGTGACATTCTGGCTATCCACTAAACCCAAAATAGATTGAACGGCGTAGAAAGCTCCCGCCTCATCAAATGCACGAATAGAGATAGCATTCGGTGCAATCTCCAACTCATAAGCACCCGATGTCGCCATCTGGTCAGAAAATTCGCTCGGTGTAATCGCAACACCAACCGCCAACTCTCCATCAAGCTTCAGCCCAATCGTTTTAGCACGCGCCTGCAATGCTGAAAACTGATCCGTCGCAAAGTCCTTCACATCAAGCTTAAGGCCGCGATTAATGTCAACAACACCTTGACCGAGCGTTGTTTTTAGAGGCGTTGGTAACAGAGCCGTTGATACATCTTGCAGTGATACATCGCTATTTCTCTCAAATCGGCTGATGGCCGTGGCAAACACATTATTATCGCTGGCGGTGCGTTTTATATTGTCACCCTCAAGCCCACGCACAAATGACGACGTATCCTCTGTGTTGAGAGATACAATAAGTTTAGGCTCTGTATTGGGCGCCGCAACGAATGCACGCGGCATAAAGTCCGTTTCAAACAACTGCCAATATTCAGCGACCAGAGGCAAAACAACCTCTTCGCCCGCAGCAAAACCATCAAATTTATCAGTAGGTTCAAGCTTATGTAAATCACCCGTTAAACGGGTAATTTTGAATTGATCATTTTCAACATCCAGAATCAGTCGAATACTGTGGAAATAGATAGCCCACTGCTTTGAATTCACGGCTTCACCTTGGTTAACCAAGGTCATGTTCACTTTATTACACGATGTCCATTCTGCTTCGAGAGCCTGACATGCCAATCCTTCATCTGCCCCGTGATTCGTTAATACGGTGTAATGAATATCCAAATTTTCCGCCAGCGCATCGACTACTTTCTGCTCTGGTGATTGCAACAAAGAGCAACCTGATAATGTGGCGATAACCGAAACAGCAATCAAACTAGGTTTCAACATTTGACTCACCCTACCTTTAAAATAAAAACCCAATATCCTGTTAAAAGGACTCAAAACAGCAACAAGCATAAAGGCTTGTGACCTAAGGCATTCACCATACAAGGAGTTATTTCTAAGCGTAAAATAATTAGCTAAACGAAGTGATCCAGTTCAAATCCTCTAAAATACAATCAAAACAAAACCATTTAAAATCAATAGATTAAACTTGACGTCAAAACCGTAATTTATTATTTGACGAGTTTAACTTGAGAAAGATCACATGAAAATGCATAACAAAAATGAATTTATGAATAGAGATCACTACTCACTACAAGGCGAGAAGTTCATTAAAGGGGTTTGGCAGGTTAAATCGTGATATAGGTCATAAATTGTAATGACTCATCAAACGTCAAAATGCGCTAAAGTGACGTTTTTTACACATCCTAATGCTATTTATTATCGTGGAATATTGACTGCTATTTTCAATAGTTGAATTTGCTCGGAGAAGGGTGAACAGTGAAAGAGGCGAACCCTTTTCTCTTTGGTAACGAAAACTTACCGTTTCCAAATGTAACAAAGCCCCGCATTACTGCGAGGCTTTTAATGTGGTCGGTGAAGAGCCAGATAATGAAAGAGGCGACCCCCTTTCTCTTTGGTAACGAAAAAACTTACCACTTCCAAATGTAACAAAGCCCCGCATTACTGCGAGGCTTTTAAAGATGGTCGGTGAAGAGGGATTCGAACCCCCGACCCTCTGGTCCCAAACCAGATGCGCTACCAAGCTGCGCTATTCACCGAAATTTTTGCTCTGCACTTAGCGAGCAGTTCCGAGCTTTTTGCCTAGAACGGATGCGTATATTACTCATCTAAAACTAAGACGCAAGCCTTTAATCTTATTTCCATCAAATAACAAACTCATTGGCTAAATCACCATCAAATACACATAAAAACGTGACTAATTACACACCAATAGAAACATCAAGTTAACCTATGCAACATAATTGATCCAGATCAGTGTCAACAAACAGAGCAAACTTTAACTTGGCTGTGTCTTCGAAACTTTGGAGGAAACATGGACTTTTGGCTTGATCTCCTATTTGGTAATGCTGTGGGACTGTCTTCAATGATAGTAATCTTTGGTGCTTTTGGTCTTATGCTGTTTTATGGCGGTTTCTTCATTTATAAAGTGATGAATGACAAATCTCCTCACTAGATCGCTTAGCACCTATTGAAAAATAGTGTGACGCTATGCACCGGGGTGGATTATCTGTCTGCTCCGGTTTTTTATCGCGTTAATAACTCTATCTTCTTGATGAATGGCATCATTCGGCTACTCAAGATCGGTTCGATAAGAACACCTGTCTCAAAATAGTTTCCATTTTCTCATACAAATAAAAGCATTCCCTCTTCGCATAAATAAAGACGTCAATGCCGTCTATATCTTGTTGAGGAAAAGTGATGGGGAAAGGCTGGAAACCATGAGTGTCATTAAAAACGCCTTGGTTAATTAATATTAACTGCTAAAATATCGCAACGTTAATAGGCAACACTTAGAGTGTTGCTTTCTTTTTATTCACCGCCGTTGGGAAACGTAAGAGCAATCTATGTCACAACAAGCCACCATTCGTTTAAACAAATACATCAGTGAAACTGGTTTCTGTTCTCGTCGAGAGGCCGATAAGTTAATTGAACAAGGCCGAGTAACCATCAATGGACTATTGCCGGAAATGGGCACTAAAGTCACGCCAAACGATGATGTTTGCATTGATGGTAATCCATTAAAATCAAAAGAAAAACCGATATATATTGCCCTTAACAAACCGACTGGAATCACCTGCACAACAGAGCGCGATATTCCAGGTAACATTGTTGATTTTATTGGCCACCACAAACGTATTTTCCCGATAGGTCGATTAGACAAACCATCTGATGGGCTGATCTTTCTGACTAACGATGGTGACATAGTCAATAAGATATTACGTGCTGGTAATAACCATGAAAAAGAGTACGTCGTCCGAGTAGATAGACCCATCACCGACGAATTTTTACATAAAATGGCCTCTGGCGTGGAGATTCTTGATACGGTGACACTGCCTTGCAAAGTAACCCAAGAAACGAAGTTCTCCTTTAGAATTGTGTTAACACAAGGGTTAAACCGTCAAATTCGTCGTATGTGTGAGGCCTTAGGTTACGAAGTGTTTAAACTACGCCGAGTTCGTATTATGAACATCAGCCTAGACGGCATCCCTAATGGTGAATGGCGTTATTTAAGCGACGAGGAAGTCGCTGAAATATTAGCAATGTGTGAGAGTTCTTGCGGTACGGAAGGCGCGTCCAAGCTTGATGTGACGGGTAAGCGTATTCGCAAAGCTACCGATGCAAAACTGTATGATAGTCGTGAGCAAAATCAAACCTCGACGGCACGCAGAAATCAAAAGCCAAAAACGTTCCAAGGACGCAATGCCGATGAGTTTCGCCATGCTCCAAATACAAAAAGAGCACCGCGCCGACCCACAAATTCATCACAAGGTGCGCCAGCTAATAGCCACAGAAAAAGCAGTACGTTAAGTCTTAAAAAATAATCATCGAACAATGCGTTAATTCTGTTGAGCAATAAAATGACCGTAATGACGCATCACTGAAGCAACTATAAAAAACCGAAACAACTATAAAAAAGGAGAAACTTTCGTTTCTCCTTTAAGACAGTATAAAATTAACGCTTATTTCGTACCAAAAATCTTATCGCCAGCATCACCAAGACCAGGAACGATATAACCTTTATCATTCAATTTCTCATCAATTGCCGCCGTATAGAGCTCAACATCAGGGTGCGCTTTTTCTAACGCCGCGATGCCTTCAGGCGCTGCAACTAAAACGAGAATTTTAAATTGGTTACAGCCGCGCTCCTTGAGCAAATCGATTGTCGCAATCATGGAACCGCCAGTTGCCAGCATTGGGTCAACCACAAGCGCAATTCGCTCCTCAATATTAGAAGCGAGTTTGTTGAAATAAGGGACAGGCTCAAGCGTTTCTTCATCACGATAGATGCCAACAACACTAATCCGCGCACTTGGAATGTGCTCCAAAACGCCGTCCATCATGCCAAGACCAGCACGCAAAATAGGTACTACCGTTACTTTTTTACCTTTGACTTGATCAATTTCAACTGGGCCATTCCAGCCTTCAATCGTCACTTTTTCTGTTTCAAAGTCTGAGGTTGCTTCATAAGTTAGTAGGCTACCCACTTCTGTAGCTAACTCACGAAAACGCTTAGTGCTGATATCCCCTTCCCTCATTAACCCAAGTTTGTGCTTAACTAGAGGGTGTTTAACTTCAACAACTTTCATTTTCATCTCCGACGACATTTAAACAAACCTTCGAATTGTACACACTTTTTATGCTAATTTCAGTGCCAATTATAAACAAAAAAACTGACGCAAACGTTTTCCTTTTTGTTTTAAGCCCTGTTAGAATAGCGCCGTTTTCATATCCAACTTATGACCGAGGACTTCCCCGTGAGCGGTAATAACACTTCTCTTAGTTACAAAGATGCTGGCGTAGATATTGATGCAGGCAATGCACTTGTTGAACGAATTAAAGGCGCCGTCAAACGCACTCGTCGCCCTGAAGTTATGGGTGGCATTGGTGGTTTTGGCGCGCTTTGCGAGCTACCAACCAAATATAAACATCCTGTTTTAGTCTCTGGCACCGATGGAGTTGGCACAAAACTTCGCCTCGCATTGGATATGAATAAGCACGACACCATTGGCATTGACTTGGTTGCAATGTGTGTTAACGATTTGATTGTTCAAGGTGCTGAACCGCTTTTCTTTTTGGACTACTATGCCACGGGCAAATTGGATGTAGATACAGCTGCTGATGTGGTGTCGGGTATTGCCGATGGTTGTGTGCAAGCAGGTTGCGCTTTAATCGGTGGTGAAACCGCTGAAATGCCGGGTATGTACGAAGGTGAAGATTACGATGTCGCTGGCTTTTGTGTCGGTGTGGTTGAAAAAGAAGAGATCATCGATGGCTCAAAAGTAGCAGCAGGTGATGCTCTGATTGCGGTTGGCTCTAGCGGCCCCCACTCAAACGGCTATTCATTAGTTCGCAAGATCCTCGAAGTATCAGGTGCCGACAAAAATGAAGACTTGGCTGGCAAAACGATTGGTGAGCACTTACTGACACCAACCAAGATTTACATCAAATCAGCGCTTAAGATGATCGCCGAGCACGATATTCACGCCATTTCGCACATTACTGGCGGTGGTTTCTGGGAAAACATTCCTCGCGTTCTTCCGCAAGGGACGAAAGCGGTGATTGACGGCAATAGCTGGGAATGGCCAATTATTTTCCAATGGCTGCAAGAAAAAGGGAATGTAACCACTCACGAAATGTACCGCACATTTAACTGTGGTGTCGGACTGATTGTTGCGCTTCCAATGGATCAAGCACAAGCGGCAGTTCAATTACTGCAAGCGGAAGGCGAAAATGCGTGGGTTATCGGTCATATTGCTGAAGCTCAACTCGATGAAGAGCAAGTAGAGATCAAATAACTGATGAAAAGTATTGTTGTTTTAGTTTCAGGAAATGGCACCAACTTACAGGCTATCCTTGATGCGTGTGAAACGAAAATTAAAGATGGCAAAGTAACGGCTGTTTTTTCAAACAAAGCAACTGCTTATGGCTTAGAACGAGCTAAAAAAGCAGGTGCGGCGGCGGTGCATATTGACCCAAATGCCTTTGACACGCGAGATGCGTTTGATGCGGTATTGATGGAGCAAATTGACCAATACGCGCCTGACTTAATCATTCTTGCTGGCTACATGCGTATTCTGAGTGGTGAGTTTGTGCGTCACTATTTAGGACGGATGCTCAATATTCATCCTTCTTTACTTCCTAAATATCCTGGGTTGAATACCTACCAACGCGCGATTCACGCGGGTGATGAAGAGCATGGCACCAGTGTGCATTTTGTGACTGAACAACTTGATGGTGGCCCAGTCATTCTACAAGCAAAAGTGCCTATTTTTGATGAAGATACCGTTGAGATTCTGACTCAACGTGTCCAAGCTCAAGAGTATCGAATTTACCCACTAGTGGCACAATGGTTCGTTGAAGGACGCTTGGAAATGCGTGAAGGTAAAGCCTATTTAGATGGCCAATTACTTGGCATGCATGGTTATGCTTTCGATGAATAAATCGTATCTCTGAATAGTGCGAAAAAGGTTGCCTCAACAGCAACCTTTTTTATTGTCATCTCAAATACGATTCAAACAGCAGTAAATAGAACAAGCTTAAAAATAAAAAACTTAAATGGGTGCTTGGCAGCCTGGCTTTGCCGCGGCAAACGAAATGTCAGCTAAGGACTGCGCATTGCCATCAACGTATTCGCCATAATGGAAAATCGCATATTCGCCTGGCTTCATTCGTTGCCAAGTTTCATTTCCCGTCAGTGGCTGAGTCGCAATCACTGACACAACATCATCAGGCGTTGTTTCTTCTTGAAAGTTAATCTCGACATCTTCATCAAGTAAACTTGCTTTCCCAAAGGGGGCGCGTCGAGTAATCCAGTACAGATGATTCGTGCAATAGGTCACCACAAACTCACCGTCAGAAAGTAGCATATTAAACACACCTTGTTGCTTAAGTTGATCGCAACACTTCGCAACGAATTGAAACATGCTGAGCATATCTTGAGGCGGTTCAGGATAACGCGCTTCTAACTGCTTTAACAACCAACAGAAAGCTTGCTCGCTATCCGTTTCACCAACAGGGCGATAGCGCCCAGTTTCTAGCTGCTGGTGATCCGTCAATTGTCCATTGTGAGCGAACGTCCAATATCTCCCCCACAATTCTCGAGTGAATGGGTGAGTATTTTCCAAATTCACCCCACCCCGATTTGCTTGACGAATATGGCTAACCACTGCCCGACTTTTTATAGGGTAACTCTGCACAAGCTCTGCAATTTTTGACTGAAAGCTAGGGTTAGGATCTTTAAAGGTACGAAACCCCTTCCCTTCATAGAAAGTGATTCCCCAACCATCACGATGCGGCCCCGTGTTGCCGCCACGCTGAATCAACCCAGTAAAACTAAAGCAAATATCAGTCGGCACATTGGCACTCATACCGAGCAATTCACACATGGTTTAATGCACTCCCTTTTACAACCACAAACACATTAAAAGAAAAGAACGATGTTGAACTTCTTACGCCATCTCTTTTTCAATCAGTTGGATAACGATGTGGATGATCTTGATATGGATTTCTTGGATACGATCCGCGTAGCCGAAGTGCGGGACACGAATCTCGATATCCGCTAAACCTGCCATTTTCCCACCATCTTTACCGGTCAGTGCAATGGTCTTCATCCCTTTGGCTTGGGCCGCTTCAATCGCTTTCAAAATGTTCCCCGAATTACCAGAAGTCGATAGGCCAAACAGGACATCGCCTTTTGAACCCACCGCTTCCACATAGCGAGAGAATACAAAATCGTAACCAAAATCATTGCTAACGCAAGACAAATGGCTTGGATCGGAAATAGCAATACCAGGATAACCCGGACGATTCTCGCGATAGCGCCCCGTTAGCTCTTCAGCAAAGTGCATTGCATCACAGTGGGAACCGCCATTACCGCAAGAGAGCACTTTCCCGCCTTGCTTAAATGAGTCGGCAATCAGTTTTGCGGCGGCCTCAATTTGAGCGATGTTATGCTCATCATTAAGAAATTTGTTTAGCACGTCAGCCGCTTCGGTCAATTCACTTTTAATTAAATCCTGGTACATAGATATATTCTCTTTTTAATCTGTTTACCGATAGGCTCCATCAATCAAGAGCCAGTAACAGGCTTGAGTTTACCCAAACCATCCTTTCTGTCGATAGTTCGACTTCAAGAATTGTTGTTTTCTCCCGCTTCCCACTCCAGAAAGCCCTCTATGGGTTATTTATTTTGAGGTTTTGCCCTACATGGATCACTTTTTGAACAATACAAGGTTTTACATTTCGTTAATAATTTGATTACACTTAGCACTGGTTAGACCACTTACACAAACGAGACGACTAACAACACTTTCCAATGCACTGAGAAAAATCAGCCGCAATGGCGTGAATACAGTCTCAAAGGAATGAAATTATGGACATCTTGCTCTCTATACTTGGTTTTCTCACCGTGTTCGGTGTGTGCCTCTACCACCGAATGTCACTTTTTAGCGCATTAGTTGCGCTAACGGTAACCATGGTGGTTCTTACCCTGCTGGATTACACCGGGGTGATTGGATGGTTGCTATATTTAGCGGCTATCGCTTTATTAGCCGTTCCCTCTATCCGTCAAAGCGTGATTAGCGAAAAAGCATTAACACTGTTCAAAAAAGTGCTGCCTGCAATGTCACAAACCGAAAAAGAGGCATTAGATGCAGGAACCGTTTGGTGGGAAGCTGAACTGTTTAAAGGCAAACCGAACTGGAACAAACTACACAAAATTGCAGCGCCGACATTAAGTGCACAAGAGCAAGCTTTTATTGATGGACCAGTCAACGAAGTGTGTGCCATGGTTAGCGATTATCAAGTTACGCATGAATTAGCCGACTTACCTCCTGAGGTTTGGCAATATTTAAAAGATCATAAATTCTTCGCCATGATCATAAAAAAACAATACGGCGGCTTGGAGTTTTCAGCTTATGCACAATCCATTGTGCTACAAAAGCTAACGGGTGTATCTGGAGTGCTTTCATCCACCGTTGGTGTACCGAACTCTTTAGGCCCGGGCGAACTTTTACAACATTATGGTACTGAAGATCAGAAAAACCATTACCTGCCACGTTTAGCGGAAGGTAAAGAGATTCCCTGCTTTGCATTAACCAGCCCAGAAGCGGGTTCCGATGCAGGTTCAATTCCTGATTTTGGCGTGGTATGTAAAGGGAAATGGGAAGGAAAAGAAGTGTTAGGGATGCGCCTAACGTGGAACAAGCGCTACATCACGCTCGCCCCGGTTGCAACCGTATTAGGCCTAGCATTCAAACTGCGCGATCCTGACGGCTTACTTGGGGATAAAACAGAGCTTGGCATCACTTGTGCGCTCATCCCAACCCACTTAAAAGGAGTTGAAATTGGCAATCGCCACATGCCATTGAACGTTCCATTCCAAAATGGTCCGACACGTGCTAACGACTTATTTGTGCCGCTTGATTTCATTATTGGCGGACCAAGCATGGCAGGACAAGGCTGGCGTATGCTTGTAGAGTGTTTATCGGTTGGACGTGGTATTACGTTACCTTCTAACTCGACGGGCGGAATTAAAACTGCGGCGCTAGCAACAGGAGCTTACGCTCGGATTCGTCGTCAATTTAAGCAACCAATTGGCCATATGGAAGGTGTCGAAGAGCCATTAGCACGTTTAGGTGGTAACGCTTATGTGATGGATGCGGCGAGCAATTTAACCGTAGCTGGTATTGATCTGGGCGAAAAACCCTCGGTCATTTCCGCTATAGTCAAATACCACTGTACCCACCGTGGTCAACGCAGCATTATTGATGCAATGGATATCGTGGGCGGGAAAGGCATTTGTATTGGTCCTGCTAACTTTTTAGCTCGCAGCTACCAAGGTGCACCGATTGCCGTAACCGTCGAAGGGGCCAATATTCTGACTCGCTCAATGATCATCTTTGGTCAAGGCGCTATCCGTTGTCATCCTTATGTTTTAGAAGAAATGAACGCCGCTTATTCACAAGATTCTGATGCCGTTGAGAAATTTGACGCCGCTCTTGCAGGTCACGTCAGCTTCACCATGAGTAATCTTGTGCGCAGTATTTGGTTTGGTGTCACCGATGGTTTGGGTTCATCTGCACCGACTAATGATGCAACTAAACGCTACTACCAACAACTAAACCGTTACAGCGCTAACTTAGCACTGCTTTCTGATATTTCGATGGCTGTATTGGGAGGCTCTCTCAAACGTAAAGAGCGCTTGTCAGCACGCCTTGGCGATATTTTGAGCCAACTCTACCTCAGTTCTGCCACACTTAAGCGTTTTGAAAATGATGGTCGTCCCGTGGAGGATCTTCCTTTGGTTCATTGGGGTCTACAAGACAGTTTGAAGCAGACGGAAGTCGCCATTGATGAATTCTTAGCCAACTTCCCGAATAAAGCGATTGGTAAGGTACTTCGTATATTGTTGATGCCGATTGGTCGAGTACGCAAAGCACCTAGTGATAAATTAGATAGCCAAGTTGCGCAGATCCTGCAAACACCGAGTGAAACTCGTTCACGCATCGGTCGCAACCAATATCTCGCCCCAACGGCGCATAATGCGGCGGGTAAGATTGAACAAGCACTGGACATCATTTTACGTGCAGAGCCTTTGTTCGATAAAGTGTGCAGCGTCACCAATCAACGCCGTCCATTTTTGCGTTTAGATGAAGTGGCCGCCATTGGCTTACAACAAAAAATTCTAACCGAACAAGAAGCACAGCTATTAACGGAAGCTGAGGCTCATCGTTTGTATACCATTAATGTCGATGATTTTGCGCCACAGGAACTGGCCGCAAAGCCTCAATATCCGGCAATAAATGATGTTGCGTAAGTCAATCTATTGAATGTCAAAGGGCGCTTTAAGCGCCCTTTTCTATGACTAGAATACAGAATCAAGAGGTTGCCAACTCGGCAACATCCCTTGTTATTTCTTCGGCATATTCAACTGTAATTCGGGTTGCAACGTCTTTTTCGCTTTAATCTTACGCATCACAAACCACGCCAAAAGCCCAATCAATATCGCACCAATATTACCAATAACAATGAACATAATACTGCGACTCGTTGCCTCTTCTCTCATCTGAATAATAAGTTGCTCCTGTTCAAGCCTACGCTGCTTAATCTCTTCTTCCATCTGCAAACGGCGAGTCTCCTCAATGTTAACATCATCCACCACGCTGTAAGTACGCTCTGAAAGTGGGAAATAAAGTGGGCGCTGGCTAGCGAGCTCTGTCGCATACAACCTTCCAGACCAACGATAGTTACCGTTATCCCCTTTATATGGAATTTCCAAATTAAGCTTGAGTGACTCTTTTCCGGATAGTCCTTCAGTAGCAAAAATATCATCATAAATATTGGCATGCTCAATATGCGCTGCTATCGATCCGGGCTCAACCATGCCTAACTCGCCTGCAAACACAATTTGGTGCGGCGCGCCATCTACTCGGGACTGGATAAAGGTAGTCGACACTGGCGTAGGGTAAACTAACACTTCTTGCTCTTGAGCGCGTAAAAACACGCCGTTACCAGAGGTGATCCTAACGCGATACTTACCCGGCACGGGAGTGATAGGTAACGCAACCGTAAATACACCATCACCAGGACGTTCATCTAAACCACGTCCATCATCAGCAAATTCACCAATCACTTCCGGTAATGGACGCGCTTCTTTAATCAGATCTTCTTCATTTTCAACGTATTTAGTAAAGGTTACTTTTAAGTTGACTCTATCGAGAAAGTCTCTCAACAATAAAGGCTTACCGTCGGAGGTTAATCGCGCGGTAAATTTTATCACTTCACCAAGGTATAAGCGCGTAGGAAACAGATCAGTATCAAGTTGCAGATGAGAAATAAGCTTGATGCTATTTTGTGAGGAAACCTTGCCTATGGCCTGCCAAGGGCCAGGCATTGGCTTATCAATTGAAATAATATCCATTGTGGGTTCTTGATACCAACGCACATTATCGCTATGTTGCCAAGCGTAATATTTCTTACCATCAGGCCGCACAAGCACCACGGGTTGGGATGACTTTTCGCGATACACAACAAAAGTAATTTGTGAAATGGTTGGATCCACACGGAAACGATTGTCGAGCAGCGACATCGAGGAGGAATTCACCGCAAAAACGCCTGTACTCCACATCAGCGCAATCACTGCTGCCATTATCCTCAACATATTTTCTCCTACTGACGCCAAAGGCAGCTTCCGCTCTTTTCGACTAGATCCAATCTTTCTTGGTGTGCTTGTAATTCATCGGCACAAGCCTGCAAAACCTTTAGCTTTTTCCGACCTGCGACAGCTCGTTTTATTGACTCTCCTCCCACACTGCCATCACTGCGCGTTCCGGCACTGAACTGTAACGAGGTTTGCCCGCCAGTCATCAGCAGATAAACGTCCGCTAATATCTCCGCATCGAGCAATGCACCGTGCAAGGTACGATGTGAGTTATCGATACCATAACGATCACAAAGTATATCCAAATTGTTGCGTTTGCCGGGAAAAATACGCTTTGCCATAGCAAGCGTATCGGTCACTTTGCAATACTGCTCCGTCTTACCGATTTTAGCGTCGAGCTTGCGAAACTCGTAATCCATAAAACCGACGTCGAAGGGAGCGTTGTGCGCCACCAGCTCAGCCCCCTTGATGAAATCTAAAAACTCTTGATGCACATCGCGATATTGCGGTTTGTCCATCAAAAACTCATCGGTAATACCGTGGATTTCGATCGCTTCTAACTGAATCTCACGATCGGGCTTCAGGTAGACATGGAAGTGGCGGCCTGTCAGCTTGCGGTTGATAATTTCAACGGCACCGATTTCAACAATGCGGTGTCCTTCATAGTGAGGGCCGCCTTCACGGTTCATACCCGTGGTTTCCGTATCGAGAACGACGATACGTTGGGATTGGGAATTGCTGCTAGTATTCATAAGGATATGTATGTCAGACTATGCCAATAATGTGCGTAACCTAATAGTATCAAATCATGACAAAACAGGTGGAAATTTTCACTGATGGATCTTGCTTAGGTAATCCTGGCCCGGGTGGTTATGGGGTTGTCCTTCGTTACAAAGAAACCGAAAAAACGTTAGCCAAAGGCTACCGACTCACCACTAACAACCGAATGGAAATGTTAGCGGCAGTGGTTGCACTGCAAACACTGAAAGAGCCATGTAATGTTATTCTCACCACAGACAGCCAATACGTTCGTCAAGGTATTACTCAGTGGATCCACAACTGGAAAAAACGCGGTTGGAAAACATCGGATAAAAAACCAGTGAAGAATGCCGATTTATGGCAAGCACTTGATAAAGAAAGCGCCCGCCACACCATTGACTGGCGCTGGGTGAAAGGCCATGCGGGTCATCGTGAAAATGAAATGTGCGATGAATTAGCACGCAATGCAGCAGAAAACCCAACCGAAGACGATATTGGGTATCAAGCATCCGAATAAGGGTCACAGGCCTTATCTTGGTTCTGAGTTGATAAACGGTAGTTCAGGCTAACTGGCGAAAGACGCCGTTTAAAACGCCAATGAGGTTTAATCGGTTTCAAGGGATAAGTACGTTTGCGCGCTACGATGAAATACAGGCTACCAAATGGAGCGGCCCAGTCGCCAATACCATTTTCCAACCACGCCCACATGGGTTGATATTTTTGCATCGGGAAAAGGGCATATTGGTCACAGTCAATCACTTGATAGTTCAAGACACTCAGCCAGTCCTTAATCCGGTTAGCGGTAAACATACGACCGCTCCAAGGTAAGTTATGTTTTCGCCAAGGCATCAAACTTGCGATCCCCGTAAAACTGATTGGATTAAACCCCGTAATAATGATGTAGCCATCATCCATCATCACGCGATCAACTTCGCGTAAGATACGGTGCGGATCGCCACAATAATCCAGTTGGTGCGCTAAAATAGCCACATCAAAACTCTTTTCAAGAAAAGGCAGTTCGTAGCTATCGGCAATCACCGTATGGAGTGGGTTTTCAATATCAAGATGAACTTGGTGTTGAATATTGCAGTTGCAACTGGCAAGCTCACAACTCAAACCACCGAGCTTAAGCATATGATAGCCAAATAATTTAGAGCACCATTCATCAAGCCGAGTCTGAATAGAATCACTAACCCACTGGCCATTTTTAAGTTGGGACCAAGAATGAGGCTTATCTAATTTTTTTTCGCTACGCGCTGGCTTCATCGATAACCTATTTCACCTCGGTGATTGGAGATACTCATGTTACAGATCAAAAGCATACCCGCATTTAATGATAATTACATCTGGCTGATCCAAAATAGCGATCAGCGTTGTGCTGTGGTCGATCCCGGTGATGCAGCACCAGTGCTTGAGTACCTCTCGAAGCATCAATTAACGCTCGAAGCAATATTAATTACCCACCATCACCATGATCACATTGGTGGTGTTGCAGAACTGGTTCGCCAGTTTCCCAGCATTAACGTTGTTGGTCCCGCTCATGAACCTATTCCTACCTTAACGCACGCGGTTGAAGCTGGCGATCAGCTAGAACTATTCGATGAAATCTTTATGGTGCTTGATCTCGCAGGACACACAAAAGGTCACATTGGCTATGTCGGTGACAATAAACTGTTTTGTGGCGATGTACTGTTCTCCGCAGGGTGTGGCCGTGTTTTTGAGGGCACAATGGAGCAAATGTTTACGTCACTGTGTAAACTTGCCGCATTGCCAGAAGAGACTGAGGTCTATTGCGCGCACGAATATACCGCAAGTAACGTCGCATTTGCTTTAGCCGTTGAGCCCGATAATGACCAACTTCAACAGTATCGAGATACCGTCAACCGGCTCCGAGCCCAGCAGAAATCGACATTACCGACCACGATCCGCCAAGAAAAATGGATCAATCCATTTTTACGGACCCAGCAAGAGAGTGTGATGAAATCCGTCGCGAATCGTACTCAACAAACCGATCCTCTATCAATTTTTACCGCGTTACGTGAGTGGAAGAACGAATTTTGACGATTTGCTGCTTGTCATAGCAATAAAGTGCCAAGTATTATCAGCAGCCATTAAGTCAAAGGGCTGAGATAGATGCGATTTCAATTTAGCTGGGTGATGGCGCTCTTGTTAGCGGGGTGCCAAATCACTCAGCCAACAGACCAAACAACAGCGCCAAATGCCAAAGAGGCAAATAGCCCTCAGATTCAGACACAAAAAGAGATGGCTAAACAAAAGTCGTCATCTGCAAAAAATACAACGCCGAAAGTGATCACGCCACAAAAGCAAGCGGACGTATGGCAGCGCATCGCAATGCAGTTGTCGATGGATATCCCAGATCATAAATCAGTGAATTATTATCGAACTTGGTACCTTAAACACCCTAATCACCTACAAACTGTTGCCGAGCGAGCAAAGCCATTTCTTTACCTTATCACTGAAAAAATTGAGCAGCGCGGCTTACCACTTGAGTTAGCACTCTTACCCATTGTTGAAAGCTCGTTTGATGCCTTTGCCTACTCACACGGTAGCGCTGCGGGGCTGTGGCAATTTGTGCCGAGCACGGGAGAGATGTATGGCCTAGAGCAAAATTTTTGGTATGACGGAAGACGAGATGTAGACGCCGCCACCGATGCGGCTTTGGATTATCTCACTGCATTAAATAAGCGTTTTGATGGTGATTGGAGCCATGCGATTGCCGCCTATAACAGCGGTGGTGGGCGGATCTCTAGCGCGATTCGTAAAAATCACAAGGCTGGTAAACCAACCGAATTTTTCTCACTCGACTTACCCGATGAAACCACAGGCTACGTCCCTAAATTACTCGCACTGGCCGATATTGTTGCCAATCAAGAAAAATATGGCATTGAAATCCCAGCAATCGCTAACAAACCAGTGTTAACGTTAGTCGACCCTCAAGAACAGCTTGATCTTGCCATTGCCGCCAATTACGCCGGAATGAGCGTGAAAGAGTTGCAAAGTTACAACCCAGCTTACAATCAATGGGCGACCTCGCCGACGGGACCTCATCAACTGCTTATCCCAGTAGATAAAGTGGAACGCTTTGCTCAGAAAGTTGAAGAGAATCGCGGTAAGGGGATGAAGTTAGTACGCTACAAGGTAAAATCCGGCGATAGCTTGAGTGTGATTGCTCAACAGCACAATACCACCAGCAAAGTGATTCAGACGGCCAACAATCTCAATGGCAACGTCATTCGCGTTGGGCAGTATTTAATGATCCCAACATCCGTAAAAGACGAAAAAGCATACGCACTCAGTGCCAGTAACCGCTTGGCAAAAACGCAAGCGATGGCCCGTGGTCAGTATAAGCTGTCTCATACGGTAGCCAAAGGTGATAGCTTATGGAGCATTGCCAAACAACACAATGTTTCCCACCAGTCCTTAGCAAAATGGAACGGTATGGGGCCAAGAGACACGTTGAAGATTGGCCAAAAACTGGTCATTTGGAAAAATAGCAGTGAGGGCGCCATCATTCGCACTGTCTTTTATCAAGTGCGTAGCGGCGATACACTCAGCGCCATCGCTAATAAGTTTAAAGTCAAAAGCCTCGACATTGTAAAATGGAACGAGCTTGCAAACCAAAAGTACTTAAAGCCGGGTCAAAAACTCAAGCTCTACGTCGATGTCACTAAGGTCAGTGTATGAATCCTTCCAGTAACCCGTTAATCATGTTGGTGGATATTTTCCGTTCCCCCACGTCTTGTTTTTTAGCCCTTTATCAACGCGGCATGTGGGGTTGGCAACCTTATCTCTTTTTAATCCTGAGTCCCTTTCTATTTTGGGGGGCTTATTTTGACGTGGTTAACCTTGAATGGTT
This sequence comes from Vibrio sp. B4-6, assembly GCF_963888245.1. Taxonomy (NCBI): domain Bacteria; kingdom Pseudomonadati; phylum Pseudomonadota; class Gammaproteobacteria; order Vibrionales; family Vibrionaceae; genus Vibrio; species Vibrio sp. B4-6. The sequence continues at coordinate 266,911 of NZ_CAWPIM010000011.1, read as the reverse complement.
AAAAGCTGGGCTCTCGGCGCAGTTGGCTATGATCAACCCCGCTCAGCTTGAAATGTTAGATGCCAACACCTTGATGGCAAGCGAAATTATCAGTGATGTGGTAGGCCGCACGCTAACGATTTTCATGTTGGCATTGTGGTTCAATTTGGCGGCCAAGCAGAGCCAACATCAGCACGGTTTCTGGCGTTGGTTTGCCGCAAGTGCTGTCATCACTTTCCCAGCCGTGTTGGGCGATCTCGCCAGTTACGCGAGCTTATTACTCAAACATGGCCACGTGATGACTTACGCTGCTGACCTTAACAGTTTAAATGGCCTAATTAAGTTGCCACTGACTAATGATTGGTCTCAATTTGCCAGCTCCTTCCCACTGCTTTTGCCTTGGTACATCGTACTTGGCTACGCGGCGGTGGGCGCATGGACAGAGCTGGAACGCGGCCAAGCTCTGGTGATTTCGGCGCTGCCTTGGATTGGCTATTACCTGATTTGGGCGCTGTACATCGCCATCAGTTAGAAAGTGGTTATAAACTAAAACTCGCCAATAGTGGGTTATGATCAGAAGCGTCCGTTACGGGCGCTTTTGCATTGAGCAGTGTTAAACCATGATAAAAAAGATGATCAAGCACCAAGCCCGTCACAAACTGAACACGGTGATCGGGTTCGAACAACACTTCCTTTAAACCCACACGATTTAATGCAGCGGTTAATGTGTCCATTCTTGCTTGACTCCAGCTATTAAAATCGCCACCGACAATCACCGGCCCTTGATGTGTTTTTAATTGAACGAGTAACGCTTCCAGCTGATTGGTATACTCTTGCGTTCCATAGGTAAAGTTCACTGCATGCAGGTTTACAACCGCCAGAGTCTGACCATCACTTAAACGATACAGGGCGTAAATCGCCGATTTGGGTAAGCGCAACCAAGGCTCTAATTCGGTGTAAGCACACGCTAATACTGGCATCTGCCTGCCAAGATTTAACACTCCGGCTGATTCACCAAAAACACGAAAAGCATCCGCTTGCGTCCCCCCCCACTGCTTTTGGCTGATCCACTCTTTCAATGACAAGGTCATGCTCGCTTCTTGTAGCAACACCAATTGAGCATCTTGGCTGAATTTATCCAGCTCACTTTGCCATGTTGCTCTATTTTGTTTATAGATATTCCAAACCAGTACATTAAGCTGACCACGCACATCAATTGCGCGAGCGTTTGGATTATCGTAACAAATCAGTGGAGATGAAGCGTTTTTCCCATCAATAGTCAACAATTGCGGCGTTGAAGGAATAGTAAAAATAGAGAAAAAACTAATCACAGTCGCGGTAATCAGCAACAGCGGCAAAACAAGCAGATATTTTCTTTTCATAACGTTCAACAAAATTGGTAGGGATGTATTAATAAAGAGACAAAAAAGGAGCCATTGGCTCCCTTCTTCTCGGTGTACGGCTAAATAGCGTCTTCGTCTTCTTCACCGGTACGAATTCGTACCACTCGTTCAATATTGGTAATGAAAATTTTACCATCACCAATTTTTCCCGTTTGCGCCGTATCAATAATGGTGTCAACGCAGCGATCAGCGACATCGTCAGTCACCACAATTTCAAGCTTCACTTTAGGTAAGAAATCCACCATGTACTCAGCGCCACGGTACAATTCAGTATGCCCTTTCTGACGACCAAATCCTTTTACTTCAGAAACAGTCATACCCGTGATCCCGACTTCAGCTAACGCTTCGCGGACGTCATCAAGTTTAAATGGCTTAATAATGGCTTCGATTTTTTTCATGTTCATCCCTTACACTTTGGTCAATTGGTGGCATTATCTGCTAGCAAAAAAAAACAATCAATAAAAAGCCCAAGCAACGCTTGGGCTGATTGAAACCCGTTCACTGTCATTTACTTAAGACTTGCGAAATAGGCCGCTAAGTTTTCAATATCGGCATCACTGAGCATTGCCGCTTGCGCTTGCATTACGACGGCTAAACCACCATTACGCTCTTTATTCTTGTAGGCTTTAACTGATGAGATAAGGTATTGCTCATTTTGCCCTTTTAGATTTGGGTACCCCGGAATAAGGGCAATACCGTCTGCGCCGTGACACGCCGCGCAGATAGCCGCTTTGGCTTGCCCTGCGGCTGGGTCTCCAGCAAACGCACTTCCCGCTAACAACGTTAAACCCATAACTATTCCAATCGCGACTTTTTTCATTGCTCCACCTTTATGTCCATATTCATGGTATGTTTTATACGAATTTTGCATGAAAAGCGTTCATTTGTCCCAGATGAGTTCACAATCTTGCCCACTGAAGTCACGATCAACAAATAAATTTGCAATCGCAACCACTTGATTCCGATGCATCAATATTGGCGTTCTTCGTCGTAGCCAACTGGGCACGCCATACTCTTGGAACAATTTTTTTAGCTTTCGACTTCCCACTCGTCCTGAAGGGCATGCTGCCAGCCCTTCAGGATTAAACGTAACGCTTAATTGATGACAATCATCAGGCAAGGCTATTCCCTTGCTAGCACCATGAGACGATAACCTAAGATTTCCTAGTCCATCAGGCAAGGTTAATGATTGATCGGGCACAATCATCGCCTGCCAATCTGAAATGTCTTGATAAGTTTGGATGCAATATAGCTTTTGGTCAAAGCGGCGGATCTCACTTTGCCCTAGTTTAAGACGAGGATTCGCATCAATACGCGCAGACGCCACTTGTTGCCAAATCATCGCTAAATGTTCTTGAGTCGGCATTAGCTCCCCCAATTGAGCAAGCCACATTCTTAGCAATTGATAGCGTGCTAATTCGCTGCGATGAGAAAGCGCGGTAATTGATAAACTACCATCAGGCATTTTTGCCTCTTGCATTGCCTCTTGTAGCAGCTCTTCAAGCAACACCTGCTGCTGAGCACACAATGTCGCACTACGAGCAACCGCTTGGTGAATATGCGGCCAGCGCTGCGTAAGAACTGGCGTGATGTGATGGCGGATAAAATTACGATCAAAACGGGTATCTTGGTTACTTTCGTCCTCGACCCAATCCAAATTCTGGGTTACGGCAAAGCTTTCGATCTGTACGCGAGTCGCCGCAAGCAAAGGACGGACGATTTTCCCCGCGCCAAATGGCATCGCTTGTGCCATCGAAGAGAGTCCTTTGGGTCCACTACCACGCTTTAACGCGAGCAAAAATGTCTCGATCTGATCATCGCTATGCTGTCCAGTTAGCAACAAATCGTCAGTGTTAATGTATTTCGCTAAAACTTGGTAACGCGCCGTACGCGCCAATGACTCCACACTTTCACCGCTAGCGGTATCGAGTTGCACCCGTTCAATAAAAAAAGGGATCGCGGCGTGTTGGGCCCAGCGCTGGCACTGTTTGGCCCACTCATCGGCATGTTGACTTAATCCATGATGAACATAAACAGCGCAGCACTCACAGGAGGTTTCGTCACGATATTGCGCCAATAGTTCAAGCATCACCCGCGAGTCCATGCCACCACTAAAACCCAAGACTAATTGGCTGCTTGCTAAGCGATGACGATTGATAACGTGTGAAAATAGCGAATAAAGTTCAGACATGGGTTTTCAGTGCTAAGAGGAATTGATGCCAGTTTACCTTGAAACGCGCCAAGCAAACCAGTCCTGAAATCGGGCTAATAAAAAAGGGCTGGACAGAATCCAACCCTTTTTATTTATTGTCCGCTCTGCTATTTAGCAGTAGCCGTAGTTCATCAAACGTTGATAACGACGAGCCAATAATGCTTCTTCATTCAGCGGCTCTAAATCAGCAAGCTGTTTTAGCAGTGTTGCTTTCATGTTGGCGGCCATTTGTATTGGATCGCGATGCGCGCCACCTAATGGTTCTTCGATAATTTCATCAATCAGCTCAAGCTCTTTTAAGCGAGGAGCGACTAAGCCCATCGCTTCAGCCGCTTGCGGCGCTTTATCTGAATCTCGCCACAAGATTGAAGCACACCCTTCTGGCGAAATTACCGCGTAAGTGGAATATTGCAGCATGTTCACGTAGTCACCCACGCCAATCGCCAAAGCACCACCAGAGCCACCTTCACCAACAACATTACAAATTACTGGCACTTTCAAGCCTGACATCACTTTTAGGTTTGTAGCAATCGCTTCAGATTGGCCACGTTCTTCAGCGCCAACACCAGGATAGGCACCTGCGGTATCGATGAAAGTAATAATAGGCATACCAAAACGTTCAGCCATTTTCATTAAACGCAGTGCTTTACGATAACCTTCTGGTTTTGGCATTCCGAAGTTACGTCTTACTTTTTCTCTCGTTTCACGTCCTTTTTGGTGACCAATCACCATCACCGGACGTCCTTCTAAACGAGCAATGCCGCCGACAATCGCTTTGTCATCAGCAAAAGCGCGATCACCAGCCAACTCGTCAAACTCAGTGAAGACATGGTTGATGTAATCAAGCGTGTAAGGGCGTTGTGGATGGCGTGCCAATTGAGCTACTTGCCATGCCCCTAAATCACCAAAGATTTTCTTCTTAAGCTCTAAGCTTTTCTTTTCTAGCTGTTCGATCTCTTTGTCGAGATCAACGGACTTATCACCACCATGGCGAGACACGTCGCGTAGCGCCTGAATTTTAGCCTCAAGTTCAGCAATTGGTTTTTCAAATTCTAGAAAATTTAGGCTCATCTACCGATCCTTTTATACTCAGCGTTCAACATATTTGACGCCAAATTTTAGTTAAATTCGAGTTCTACCTGATCTTTGCCAAGTAGCTGTTTCAATTCGTCTAACAATGTATCACTTGGGGTTACACGCCACTGCGTACCAAGAGTGAGTCGCACTCTCGCCTCTGCGCGTTGGTAGTATACATTGACAGGTATAGTCCCTGCTCGGTGAGGCTCTAAGATCTGACTAAAGCGCTCAAAAAACTGGCTGTCTATCTGTGATTGTTCAATCGATATCGACAAGCCACGGGCATATTTTTCACGCGCACTGCCCAAGTCCATGACTTCGCGCGCCGACATTTTAAGGCCACCATTGAAGTCATCAAAGCTGACCTGTCCAGAAATCACTAAAATTCTATCTTTTTCTAGCAGCTCTGCATACCGCTCTAACGCATCAGAGAATAACATCACTTCCATACGTCCTGAACGATCATCTAACGTCATGATGCCAATCCGCGTACCACGCTTGGTGGTCATGACTTTAGCAGCAATCACTAACCCCGCTAAAGTGACGGATTGATCGCGTCGCGTTGGTGTGGCATCTTTTAGTCGACAACTGGTGTACTTAGCAAGTTCCTTAATATGTGCGTTTATTGGATGCCCGGTCAAATAAAGGCCTAATGTATCGCGCTCACCTTCAAGCCAAACTTTCTCAGGCCACTCGGGGACTTGCGTATATTTATGTTCTACTTCTTCTGGCGCATCAGTCAATACACCAAACATATCAACCTGACCAAAGGCTTCAGCTTGGTGGAATTGGCTGGCCGCTTTCACAGCATCATTTAATGAGGCCATCATGGCAGCACGGTGTGGGCCTAAACGGTCCAAAGCACCCGCATAAATAAGCTTTTCAATCACACGCTTATTGACTTTTTTCAAATCAATTCTGGCGCAAAAATCAAACAAATCTTTAAAATAGCCGCCGGCTGTGCGCGCTTCTAAAATCGCTTCAATCGGCCCTTCACCCACACCTTTGATCGCGCCAATACCATAGACAATCGCGCCATTTTCATCGACGTTAAAGCGGTACAAGCCGGCGTTAATATCCGGTGGTAACACTTTAAGATTCATGCGTAAACATTCATCCACTAAGCCAACCACCTTTTCGGTGTTGTCCATGTCGGCCGTCATTACTGCCGCCATAAATTCGGCTGGGTAGTGGGTTTTTAACCATAAGGTTTGATAAGAAACCAGAGCATAAGCCGCAGAGTGCGATTTGTTAAACCCGTAACCGGCGAATTTTTCTACTAAGTCGAAGATTTTCATCGACAATTCGCCATCCACGCCGTTTTTTATCGAACCTTCTTCAAAAATCGCCCGCTGCTTGGCCATCTCTTCTGGCTTTTTCTTACCCATCGCACGGCGCAGCATATCCGCGCCGCCTAGTGTGTATCCGGCTAGGACTTGGGCGATCTGCATCACTTGCTCTTGGTACAAGATGATGCCGTAGGTTGGGTCTAGAATTTCTTTTAATGACTCATGTTGCCATTTTTCATCTGGGTAGGAGATCGCCTCTCGGCCATGTTTACGGTCGATAAAGTTATCCACCATCCCCGATTGCAAAGGCCCTGGGCGAAACAGGGCCACTAGTGCAATGATATCTTCGAAGCAGTCTGGCTGGAGACGTTTGATCAGATCTTTCATGCCGCGCGATTCTAACTGGAATACCGCCGTGGTTTCAGAATTTTGCAATACACGAAATGAAACTGGGTCTTCTAACGGGATAGCTTCAATACGAACGGGCTCTTTGCCTTCTCGTTGTAAGCGCGGGTTAATCAGCCCTAGTGCCCAATCGATAATGGTTAAGGTACGTAGACCTAAGAAGTCAAACTTGACTAAGCCTGCGGTTTCAACATCGTTCTTATCAAATTGAGTAACGGGGAAATGCCCTTCAGCATCCGCATAAATCGGCGAAAAGTCGGTAATTGTGGTTGGGGAGATCACTACCCCACCCGCATGCTTACCAGCGTTACGCGTGCAACCTTCTAGAATTCGGCACTTATCAATCAGCTCTTTGACGTCTTCGTCATTGTTGTACAGCTCAGGTAACGCGGGTTCAGCCTTAAACGCCTTTTCGAGTGTCATTCCTGGATCTAGTGGAATAAGCTTTGAAATGCGGTCGACAAATCCAAACGGATGACCAAGCACGCGTCCCACGTCACGAATGACCGCTTTGGCAGCCATAGTACCAAAGGTGATGATCTGTGATACCGCATCACGACCATACATTTCAGCAACGTGATCAATAACTTGGTCACGTTTATCCATACAGAAATCGACGTCAAAATCGGGCATTGATACCCGTTCTGGGTTCAAGAAACGTTCGAAAAGTAAATCATATTGTAGTGGATCTAAATCGGTGATTTTGAGCGCGTAAGCCACCAATGAACCCGCACCCGATCCGCGCCCCGGTCCCACCGGAATATCGTTATCTTTTGACCACTGGATGAACTCCATCACAATCAAGAAATAACCGGGGAATCCCATGTTATTAATCACTTCGAGCTCAATTTGCAGCCGTTCATCATATTCAGGGCGACGTTGTGCGCGAACCTCAGGATCGGGGAACAGAAATTCAAGACGCTCTTCAAGGCCTTCTTGTGATTTCATCACCAAGTATTCGGTTTCTTTCATTCCTTCCGTTGGGAAGGCGGGCAAGAAATATTCCCCCAAACGGACGGTAACATTACACCGTTTGGCAATCTCAACACTGTTTTGCAGCGCTTCAGGAATGTCGGCAAACAGCTCACACATTTCCGCTTCGGTGCGCAAATATTGCTGTGGGCTGTAATTTTTTGGCCGACGAGGATCTTCCATGGTGTAGCCATCATGAATCGCTACTCGAATTTCATGCGCTTCAAAAAACTCTTCGCTGAGAAACACCACTTCATTGGTTGCAACGACGGGCAGATCGTTATTTTCAGCCAATTCTAGAGCAAAGTGCAGATAGCTCTCTTCGTCGGCTCGCCCTGTGCGAGTCAATTCAAGGTAAAAACGATCGACAAAATGAGTTTGATAAAACTCGACACATTTATCTACTAACGCCTGATTACCTTTAAGCAGTGCTTTGCCTATTTCACCACTTTTTCCACCCGAAAGCACAATCAAGCCTTCGGCATATTTCACTAGCCACGCTTTATCAATCACAGGTAGGTGTTGCACATGACCGCGTAGATAAGCATCGGAGATCAGTAAGGTCAGATTTTTGTAACCAACATTATCACTCGCTAGAACCGTCAGCTTGGTGAGCTCATCACCAAACTCCTCGGATTGCATGACAAAATCTGCACCGATAATCGGCTTTACCCCACAGTTATGAGCGGTACCATAAAATTTGACCAAACCACATAAGTTCGTGAAGTCGGTCAACGCTACGGCAGGCATCCCCATCTCGGCCACTTTTTTCACAAGCGGTGGCACTTTGGACAAGCCATCGATCATAGAAAAGTCGCTGTGGACACGAAGGTGGACAAACTTTGGTTCTGGCATGCAATAAAATCCTAGATGCTAGGTTTGGTACAAGATTTGGCGGTTATTCTACGCGAATCTGCTCGTGGCTGACACCCGCAATTAGTCAATTCCCAGCACGCGTTTCACTGGCTTAAAGCTTTTACGGTGCTCTGCGATGACGCCATGTTGTTCGATCGCGGCAAAATGCGCTTTAGTTGGATAGCCCTTATGTTGAGCAAAGCCAAATTGTGGGTACAATTTATCGAGCGCTTCCATCTCTTTATCGCGTACCACTTTAGCAATGATTGAGGCGGCGCTGATTTGCGCCACACGCATATCACCCTTGACGACTGCGATACCATGCATCGGTAATTGTGGGACACGGTTGCCATCAATTAAAGCCAAATCAGGTTTAATCGCTAGACCTGCAATCGCGCGTTGCATCGCCACCATAGTCGCTTGAAGAATATTAAGCTCATCAATTTCAGCTGGTGAACAGCGGCCAACAGACCAAGCGAGCGCCTTTTGTTGAATTTCAGGAAAAAGCGCTAGGCGTTTTTTTTCTGATAACTTTTTCGAGTCGGCTAAACCTTCAATCGGATTATTCGGATCCAAGATTACTGCGGCAGTCACTACGTCGCCCACTAATGGACCTCGGCCAACTTCATCCACTCCTGCAATCAAAACATAGCCCTTAGGGTATTCAAAAGGAGTCAGTGTTTGTTCTGCCATCTTGTCTATTTTCCTCTCGTTATTTTTCAATCGCTCTTTTTAATCGTTAACGGTTAATCAAGCTTAAAACTGCTTTGGCAGCTTGTTGATCCGCACCTTTGCGGATCCAGTGATGCATTTCAGTAAAACGTTCAATTAAAGAGGAATTATCACGGCTGAGCATGCTATCGACCGCAGGAAACAGATGTTGCGGGTCGCATTCATCAAGAATGAACTCAGGAACCAGTTCTTCTCCGGCTAAAATATTGGGCAGTGAAACAAATTCGGTTATCGCAAGCTTCTGAACCAACCATCCGGTAAGCCAGTTCACTTTGTATCCCACCACCATCGGCCGTTTGAGCAACATGCATTCCAGTGCGACTGTGCCAGAGGCAAGCAGCACAGCATCTGCAGCCGTGATGACATTACGCGCGGTGTCTTCAATAATAACAAAATCGAGCTCTGGGGCGATCTCCTGCCAAATGGTTTCAAACTGCTGTTTACGTTTGGGATTGACGGCAGCTACAACAAAACCAATATCAGGGTATTTCTGTTTGATTTGTCGACATGTTTCAATAAATGGCTTGGCAATTAAACCGACTTCTCCCCCTCGGCTACCGGGTAGCACAGCCAGCCACTGTTTATCTGTCTCTAATTTCAACAGTTCACGAGCGGCAATTTTATCGGGTTGCAGTGGAATGGCATCGGCCAGTGTATGGCCGACAAATTCGCACGCAACCTGATACTTGTCGTAAAACGCTTTTTCAAACGGAAGAAATGCCAGCACTAGATCGGTCGCCGCATCGATTTTAAAAATACGTTTGGGACGCCATGCCCATACAGATGGGCTCACGTAGTGGACGGTTTTGATGCCCGCTTTTTTGAGATCAAGCTCTAGTCGTAAATTAAAATCTGGTGCATCAATACCAACAAACACATCCGGCGGATTGGCTTTAAAATACTTCACCAACTGCGCTTTAACTTTCAGTAAACGCGGTAAGCGGCCAAGCACCTCAACCAGACCCATCACGGCTAGCTCTTCCATATCAAATAAAGATTCACAACCTTGAGCAATCATCTTAGGGCCACCAATACCGACAAATTGTGCATTGGGATATTGCTGCTTGATGGCTTGAATGAAGCCTTCTCCTAATGTATCGCCAGAAAGCTCTCCGGCAACAATACCGATTCTTAGGGGATTTTCATGTGAGTGCATATCGTTTCCTAACAGAATCCGCTCAGCCGTTATGCGGCATCAAAAAGACAAAAGATCGCTAAACAAGTAGCGATCTTCGGATATTAATCAAAACTCAGTGGCGAACTAACGAATAATGCCACGCTCAGTTTTTTCTAGTAAATCAGTAAAACGCTGAATCGATGGGTACTCTTTCGCCATCTCAACCAATATAGGTAAGACCTCTGCTTGCGTTTTACCTGATCGGTAAATCTCTTTATACGCTTTTTGTAGCGCGCGAATTTCGGCTTTTTCAAAACCATTTCGCTTCAAACCAACAAGGTTAAGGCCAAATGGTGAAGCATGGTTACCTTGTGCTAACACGTAAGCAGGGACATCTTGCACAACAGCAGAACAACCACCGATATAGGCATAAGCACCAACGCTACAGAAAGGATGAATCGCCGACAACGCCATAACACCGGCATAGTCACCGACCGTCACATGGCCGCCAAGAATTGCGTTGTTACCAATGTGCGTATGATTACCAACAATCACATCGTGCGCAATATGGGCATTCACACACAATAGGTTGTCGTTGCCAACAACTGTTTGTGTTTTATCTTGCATCGTACCACGGTGAATTTGCACCGCTTCACGAATAACATTGCGATCACCAATGACGACTCGTGTATCTTCACCACCATACTTCTTATCTTGGTTCTCTTCGCCAATGACGGCGTGAGGGAAAATACGGTTCTCTTCACCAATGACGGTGTTTCCTTTGATGACCACATGCGACATCACTTCCGTACCTTGGCCAATGCTTACCCCAGAGGTGATGTAAGTAAATGGACCAACAGTGACGTTAGCTCCGATGGTAGCGCCATCTTCAACCACCGCACTTGGGTGGATTTGTGCAGTTTCATGAATCATATTAAAACTCTCTACGAGCACATTTCATTTCAGCTGAACACACAACCTCACCATCAACTTTCGCTACGCCATTAAACAACGCAATACCACGACGCTCTTTAATGAACTGCACTTCGATGATCAGTTGGTCGCCAGGACCTACAGGCTTACGAAACTTCGCATTATCAATACTAGCAAAGTAATACAATTCGTTATCTTTCGGTGCACCAAAGGTTTTGAATGCAAGTAGGCCCGTTGCTTGTGCCATTGCTTCTAAAATCAGTACACCTGGAAAAATAGGTAACTGCGGAAAATGACCAGTGAACTGAGGTTCATTAACTGACACATTTTTCAAGCCAACAAGGTATTTGCCTTCTTCAAAGTCAATTACACGGTCAATCAACAGAAATGGGTAACGGTGAGGAAGCAGCCTCTGAATTTCAGTGATGTGCATCGTTTTCGTTTCAGTCGTCAAAGTCATATTCCTATACAGTAAAACTTTCAAAAATTATTTGGCATTATAGACGAAAAAGACTCGCAGTTGGCGAGCCTAATCGGGAAAAAGTAGAATTAGGATTCCGCTTCCTGCTCTAAGTACTTTTCAAGTGCTTTAAGTCGCTTGTGCATATCTTCGATACGGTGAACGCGAGCGGCAGTTTTACGCCATTCTTTGTTCGGTTGCAACGGAATACCAGAAGAGAACATGCCTTTCTCGGTGATGCTACGCATCACCATCCCCATGCCAGTAATGGTGACCCCATCGACAATCTCGATATGGCCATTGATGACAGTACCACCACCAATAATGCAATATTTGCCTATGTGGGTGCTGCCAGCAATGATGGTACCGCCAGCAATTGCAGTGCCGTAGCCAATACAGACGTTATGTGCAATCTGTAATTGGTTATCGAGAATGACGTTATCTTCAATAATCGTGTCATCTAATGCGCCACGATCAATTGTCGTGCAGGCACCGATTTCAACTCGATTACCGATCCGGACAGTGCCAATTTGCGGAATTTTAATCCACTCACCTTTCTCATTGGCATAGCCAAAACCATCAGAACCAATCACGGCACCTGACTGAATAAGGCACGCCGAGCCAATTTCCACTTCGTGGTAAACGCTGACATTTGCCCACAACTGGGTGTTAGCGCCAATTTTGGCGTTTTTACCGATGAAACAGCCAGCACCAATGGAGACGTTATCGCCCAGTTGCACGCCCGTCTCAATGACCGCGTTTGCACCAATAGAAACGTTCTGCCCTAGCTGGGCATCCGGTGCAACAACCGCAGAAGAGCTAATATCACTCGCAGGTCGCGGTGTCGTGTCCAGCGCTTGCGCCACCTTTGCAAAAGCAACGTATGGATCAGCGACAACCAAAACATTGGTTGTACACAATTCACGTTCACTAGCCTTGACCATAATCACCGTTGCGCGGCATTGACCAAGGTGTTTGTTATATTTGGGATTAGAGAGGAAAGTTACGTAACCTTCCTGCGCCTTATCCATAGGTGCGACAGCGGAAACTGTCGCAGAGCCATCACCAAACAGCTCTCCCCCGGTGATGGTTGCCAATTCGGCTAAAGTCAGTTTTGCCATAATAATATTATTTTAGTTGTTTAATTACTTTCTCTGATAGGTTGTAGTCCGACTTACCATATTGCATAGCTTGCACGTCAACAACGATGTCATAACCTTCTTTTTCCGCAACTTTCTTCACTGCGTCTTGAATCACCATGAAGAGTTTTTGCTTCTCTTCACTCTCACGACGCGCTGAAGCTTGCTCTAACGCTTGCGCTTTGATTTTGTACTTGCTGTCTAATTGACCAATTTCAATACGCAGCTTCTCGATCTCATCTTGACCTAGCAGTTCGCCATCACGTTTAAGTTTTTCAATTTTGGTTTTTGCTTCAGCTTGAATTGACTGTAGCTCTGCCCCTTTATCTTTAAACTCTTCTTGTAATTTTTGCAGCACAACTTCTCGTTGAGGTAATGCTTGGAATACTTGCGCGGTATTAATGTAACCTACTTTCTGCGCCGCCTCAGCGGCTTGCGCAAAAAATGATGAACTCAGTACAACTAGGCCCAATCCTGCCGCTTGAATCGCTTTTTTCAAAATACTTTCCTCTAATTAGAATGTTCTGCCGATCGTGAAAGTGAAGAACTCTTCATTATCACCTTCATAAATTTTAATAGGTTTGGCAATTGAAAATACCAATGGCCCCATAGGTGACATCCACTGTAGTGCCGCACCATAAGAGGAACGGTAATTCATTGGATCTGAGTAATCGTAATAATACTGATCACCATAACCGAGTTTCCCATCTTGGTAATCGAACTCTGTATCCCAAACGCTGGCCATATCGAAGAAGATGCTGGTGCGAATTTGGCTACGAGTTTCATCAGAGGCAAATGGCGTCGGTACAATCAGCTCTACGCTGGCCAGCGCGACCGCGTTACCACCGACAGAGTCATCTGTTGCGCTATAGCAGCGGTTGTTGCCACCATTATTGCCATTACAGCCTGTCGCATCGTTATAAATCGCTTTCGGTCCAGCCGAGTTAGAGCCAAAACCACGTAACGTGGTAAAGCCACCTGCATAATAGTTTTCATAAAATGGGAACAAGTTATCGTTACCATCCGTTTTCCCGTAACCATTACCATACCCTAAGCGTCCTCTTAGCAAGAGTGAAAACTCATGTTTTTTGGTTAATGGGAAATACTGGCGGACATCGTACTGCGCTTTGAAATACTTTACGTCTGAGCCCGGCACAGTCATCTTGTAGAAAGCGCGTTGGTGATTCCCCGCCGTTGGGAAAATGGTTCGGTTTAAATTATTGCGCGTCCATGAGATGTTGACGTCAAAGTCATTGGTGATCAAACTGCCATCATCGCTACGGTTACTCGCTTGAGACTGTAAGAACTGACTAACTTGCACATACTCATCGATATTACCGATCTTGTTGTGCGTGTAACCGATACCGAGGTCAAAACGGTTTAATTCGTCAAATGGGAAACCCCACGTTAAACTTGTGCCGTAACTTTCATTGGTATAATCAACAATACCTGCTTCAGAAGCCTCAAACTGGTTATAGAAAATCTTACCACCCAAACTGACACCATCAAGGTTCCAATAGGGATCACGGTAATCTAAACTGATGTTCTTTTGATAGTCGTTCATCATGGCATTGATGCCAACTCGATTACCTGAACCAATGAAGTTGTCTTGCTGTAAACCAACCTGAAAACTCACACCTGATTCTGTACCATAACCGACACCAAAGTTAACACTACCTGAGTTGGCCTCTTTCACGTTGTACACCAGATCGACTTGGTCTTCACTGCCAGGTACACGTACGGTTTGCACATCCACTGTTTCAAAGAAGCCAAGACGGTTCAAACGGCTCTTACCCGTATCAATCGCTTTAGAGCTCAGCCAACTGCCTTCCATTTGACGCATTTCGCGGCGCAAAACTTCATCTTTGGTTGAGTTATTACCGACAAAGCGAATATCACGGACATAGATACGCTTACCCGCTTCCACATGAACAACCAAGGAAACTTCTTGCGTTTCATCATTAAATTCTGGGATGGTTCGAACTTGAGGATAAGCATAGCCAGCTTCACCCAATACTCGTTTTACATCTTCTTCAAGCTTGGTCACCAGTGAGCCGTTATAGGTTTCCTCGGCTTCAAACGGGATCAAAGCGGTAAACTCAGCCTCTTTGCCAATCAGCTCTCCGCGAAATTTAACGTCTTTGATTTTATAAGGCTGACCTTCGCTAATGCCTAAAGTGATATAAACGCCTTTTTTATCAGGAGAAATAGCAACTTGCGTGGAATCGACTTGAAACTTTAAGTAGCCACGGTCGAGGTAGAAAGAGCGCAAAGCTTCAATATCAGCGGCTAAAACCTGCTTTTGGTATTTATCATCAGAGAGGAAATTCCACCACGCCACATCGACATTTAAATTGAAGCGTGACAGTAAATCTTGGTCACTAAACACTTCATTGCCAATAAAGTTGATTTGCTGAATTTTCGCAGAAACCCCTTCACTGAACACAAATTTAAGGTCAGCACGGTTGCGAGGTAAAGGTGTTACCACCGCTTTTACGGTCGCGTTGTACTTACCCACGCTGTAGTAAAAATCTTCCAACCCCTTTTCAATATTGCTCAAGGTCGTACGATCAAGCGCCTCACCGATGCGGATATTGGATGCATCAAGATTCTGCTGCAACTGCTCTTCTTTGATCGCTTTATTTCCAGAGAAGGAAACACTTGCAATGGTTGGACGTTCTTTAACCTGAACGATAAGAACGTTGTTGTCTCGTAATACTTTGATGTCTTCAAAGTTGCCCGAAGTGTAAAGTGCTTTGATAATATCCGCGACATCTTGTGCATCAACGGTATCGCCAATTCGAACGGGCATTTTAAGCAATGCAGCGCCGAGCGCAACGCGTTGAAGCCCTTCAATTTGAATATCCTGCACTACGAAATTCTCGGCACTATGTGCTGAGAGGCTGGTTGCCAATAGTGTCGCGAAAAGGATCTGTTTCATTGCCATATTTATTCTTGTTATTCCTTGCTACAACTTCTGCCTAATGGTTACAAATCACAGGCGACTAAAATCATTAAATATTGCCACAGCCATCAAAGAAAAGATGATCGCCCCACCAATTCGATATCCCATTTCTTGAATCTTCTCTGGGACAGGACGACGAATAACGGCTTCAATTGCAAAAAACAGTAAGTGTCCGCCATCTAACATTGGCAGTGGTACTAGATTGATAATGCCTAAGTTGACACTAATCAGAGCCAGAAAACCCAAGAAATAGACCAAACCATAGTCAGCGGTAGTTCCAGCTCCTTTGGCAATCGAAATCGGCCCACTCAGATTATTCAACCCCACATCACCGACCACCAGTTTTTTCAACATGCTGACGGTTAAGTTGATCACTTGCTGTGTTTTTTCAACCGCTTTTCCGACTGATTCAAATACACCATATTGCAGCTCAAATCGATAACTTTCCGGCCATTCTGCGACTTTAGGAGCGATTCCCGCAAAACCTATCGTTTTGCCTTGCGGTAACTCACGAACGTCAGGCGTAAGCTCGATAGTCAAGCGTTGTTCATCACGCACAACAACCAATGAAACTGGCTGATTGGGATGGCTTTGTATCAACTCCACAACTTGCTGCCAATGGTTTATCTTCGCACCGTTGGCTTCGATCAAGGTGTCGCCAACTTCTAACCCGGCCTTCTCTCCGGCGCTGCCTTGAGAAACATTGGTTAGCGTCAGCGATATTTCAGGGACAAATGGTTTAAAACCCAACGCTCCCATAGCAGACTCTGTTTCTGGGTTAAAGTTCCAAGAACGGATATCTAATGTTTTGATTTCATCCACACCAATTTCATTATTGGTTCCGACGGTGAGCGTTAATTGTTCATCACCAATATGGCTAATCAGCCCCATATTGACCGATTCCCAATCTAAGGTATTCACTCCTGAGACTGCTTTGATCTGCATTCCTGACTCTAAACCCGCTTGAGCGGCGATCGATTGCGGGGCAATTTCGCCAATCACAGGTTTTACCGCTGGGACGCCAATTAAGAACACGAGCCAATAGGCAAAAATGGCGAAGAAAAAGTTAAAAGCAGGCCCAGCACTCACGACAGCGACACGTTTCCACAATGGTTTTTGGTCAAAAGCTAAGGGTTTTAATTCAACTGGAACATCATCAACACGGCTATCGAGCATTTTAACGTAGCCGCCGAGAGGAATAATTGAGAGGTTGTACTCGGTGCCATCTTTGGCTATTCGGCTCCAAAGTGATTTACCAAAGCCAATGGAAAATTTTTCGACTTTAATTCCGCAGCGACGTGCTACCCAAAAATGGCCAAATTCATGCACAGCAACCAATATACCTAACGCAATGATGAAAGAGACGAAATTCCACAAAATACCACTCATAATAAATGCTCTTGTATGATTTGCTGGGCAATAGTGCGCGCCATTCTATCGAGCTCTAACAAGCTTTCCAAGTCATAGCAATGTAACTGAGTATGTGCTGCACACACTTTTGACAATACACGTTCATTAACTTGTGCGATATCGGTAAAACGAATTTGCTTATTTAAAAAAGCTTCAACGGCTATTTCGTTGGCTGCATTTAAAGAGGTGGTGGCATGTTGCCCTTGATAGCAAGCATCAATCGCCAATCCCAAACAAGGATAACGCTCGTAGTCCACATCCATAAAACTCAAATTACTTAATTTGGTAAAATCCAGTGCCGGAACACCCGCAGTAATGCGTTCTGGATAAGAGAGAGTTAAAGCAATTGGCGTGGACATATCGGGTTCCCCCATTTGCGCAAGCACCGAACCATCGCGGTACTGCACCATAGAGTGGATCACCGATTGTGGGTGGATTAACACTTTTAATTGCTGTTTCGATGCATTAAACAGCCACTTAGCTTCAATATATTCCAAACCTTTGTTCATCATGGTAGCGGAATCAACCGAAATTTTCGGCCCCATCGACCAGTTAGGATGAGCAATCGCTTGCTGTGGTGAAACATCAGCTAACGTGGATAAATCACTATAGCGAAAAGGGCCGCCAGAACCCGTGAGCAGAATATGTTGCACACCATGTTCTTGTAAATCACAGCGACCCAAAGAGCCTTGAATTTCAGGGGGTAAGCATTGAAAAATCGCGTTATGTTCGCTATCGACAGGGAGCAATTCAGCACCGTATTTTTCGACCGCATCAATAAACAATTGGCCAGACATCACCAAGGCTTCTTTGTTTGCCAGCAAAACACGCTTGCCCGCCTTTACCGCGGCCATGGTTGGTAACAAACCTGCTGCACCAACAATCGCCGCCATCACCGTATCCACCTCATCTAATGCGGCGACGTGGCACATGGCGTCTTCACCAAATAATACGGTTGTTTTTAAGTTCAGTGACTGCAATTGAGCTAAAAGCTCATCCGCCGCCTTTTGGTTTGCCATTACCGCATAAACTGGCTGCCAACGCTGACATAGCTCACGCATTTTATTGACATTATTTCCCGCGGCTAAAGCCACAACGGAAAAGTGTTCGGGATTTTGAGCCACGACTTTTAATGTGCTTGCCCCAATTGAACCTGTGGCCCCGAGAATCGTTAACTTACGCATAGCAACAACCGTGAATTAAGATTGGGGTAAGACAGCTTAACCCAAGCATTAGAAAATGAAATACAGTAGAGCAAAAACAGGAAATGCAGCCGTCAGGCTATCGATACGATCCAAAACGCCACCATGCCCAGGAATAATATTACTGCTGTCTTTAATTCCTGAAACGCGCTTAAACATACTTTCGACCAGATCACCGAGCACAGAGATAATCACAGTCGCTAATGTAATACCGACCATCGACAACGTATTTGTAAACCGAATATCAAACCAATCAGCAGTAAACCACGCCACAATCAATGCCGTAATAATGCCACCAATCAACCCTTCAATGGTTTTATTTGGACTGACTGCTGGCGCCATTTTGTGCTTACCAAAACTTTTGCCCGCAAAATAAGCACCACTGTCTGCAGCCCAAACAATTAAGCAGACAAATAGCACCAACTTAGCACCGTGGTATGGCTCACTCAAAAAGGCTTCTGCGCGTAAAAAAAGTACGCTCCAGAAAAAAGGAAGTAGCGTAAGCACACCAAAGAGGTGCCTAAGTAGATTGGATTTTTCCCACCATGGGCGGGATTTAGGATAGGTAATGGCTAAAAAGCTAGAAAACAGCCACCAAGCCACCCCAATACTTAATATCACATAGTGATTCGAGTTCATGCTGGCTAGGCTAACGGCATCAGGGGAAATCAATAGGTAACTTGCTCCACCAATAATAATGGCTGGCAACAGCGCCAGATACCTAGATGTCGAATCGATAAACTGCGTCCATTCCCATACACCGACGAGCGCCACAAGGGCCAAAACGGCCATAAATAGGGGGAGTGGCAGTTCAAAAATGCCCAGCATCACCAGTGGAGCTAATATGAGCGCCGTGATAATTCGTTGCTTCAAACTAATGGATCCTTTATCTCTGTTCCATCAATGCCTTAACCTGTTCCCCTGTGCAGCCAAAACGGCGTTCACGGTTAACAAACCAAGTCACTGCTTCAATTAAACTTTCTTCACCAAACTCAGGCCAGTAAATCGGCGTAAAGTACATCTCTGCATAGGCCAATTGCCACAACATAAAATTACTAATACGACATTCACCGCTGGTACGAATGAGCAAATCCACTTCAGGAATATCAGACAT
Organism: Vibrio sp. B4-6; assembly: GCF_963888245.1. Taxonomy (NCBI): domain Bacteria; kingdom Pseudomonadati; phylum Pseudomonadota; class Gammaproteobacteria; order Vibrionales; family Vibrionaceae; genus Vibrio; species Vibrio sp. B4-6. The sequence continues at coordinate 247,647 of NZ_CAWPIM010000011.1, read as the reverse complement.
CGTTAGCGACTGTGTAATCAGCGTCTCGTCAATCTGATCAGGAGAAAGCTCACCGCTCGCCACTTTGACCGCGATAGAGCGCATTGCTTCTGTGATATCCCATTTTCCGCCATAGTTTGCGGCGATATTAACGACCATGCCACTGTTTGATGAGGTTAACTCTTCTGCCTGAGCTATTTTTGTTTGTAAGCGTGAGCTAAAACGTGTTTTATCACCAATGACTCTAAGACGCAGATTGTTCTTATGCAGCTTTTTTACTTCTGTGGATAGCACAGTAATAAATAACTCCATCAACACGCCCACTTCAGCTTCCGGACGCCGCCAATTTTCACTGCTAAAGGCAAACAAAGTAACGGCTTTAATACCCAATTTCGCTGCAGTAGAAATCGTTCTTCGGACCGCTGCTACACCATTCTTATGACCAAATACACGAGGTTTACCTTGTGCTTTAGCCCAACGGCCATTTCCGTCCATAATGATTGCGATGTGTTGGGGTAATACATCAGATGAGAGGGATGAGTTTTGCATAAGAAATTAATTGATTACCAAACTGATAGGGCAAAATAGCATAAAAAAACGCTGCACTGTGAGCACAGCGTTTTAGAAAGGCTAAAAAGAGCGAATTAAACTTCCATTAACTCTTTTTCTTTTGCAGCAAGAACTTCATCAATTCTCTTAATCGCTACATCGGTAAGTTTTTGAATCTCTTCTTGCGCTTTATGATCTTCGTCTTCAGAGATTTCTTTATCTTTCAGTAGAGCTTTTAAGTCGCCATTGGCATCACGACGAATGTTGCGAACTGCAACGCGACCACCTTCAGCTTCACCACGAACAATTTTCACCAAATTACGACGACGTTCTTCGGTCAGTGGTGGCAGTGGTACACGAATAACCGTACCTGCAGACATTGGGTTTAGACCCAAATCAGACATCAAAATCGCTTTTTCAACTTTTGGCGTCAACTCTTTATCAAAAACAGTGATCGCGAGAGTACGTGCATCTTCAGCTACAACGTTAGCGATTTGATTCAGCGGTGTCGAAGCACCATAGTAATCGACAGAAATGCCGGAGAGTAAACTTGGGTGAGCGCGACCAGTACGTACCTTAGAAAGGTTGTTTTTCAGGGCATCTACGCTCTTATCCATACGCTCTTGAGCGTCTTTCTTGATTTCGTTAATCACAAATATCACCTACTTGTTTTTTTGTTTTGGAGTGATTAGTCAGCGGTGCTAATTAGTGTACCTTCCGCTTCACCCATTACCACGCGACGTAGTGCGCCCGGTTTGTTCATATTAAATACGCGGATTGGCATTTTATGGTCACGCGCTAGCGTAAACGCGGCCAAGTCCATCACTTTTAGCTCTTTTTCAAGCACGGTTGTATAAGACAGCTTATCATACAGTTCTGCGTCTGGGTTTGCCACTGGGTCTGCACTAAATACGCCATCTACTTTTGTCGCTTTTAGAACCACATCCGCTTCAATTTCAATACCGCGCAAACAGGCAGCAGAATCAGTTGTGAAGAATGGGTTACCAGTACCCGCAGAGAAGATCACAACACGGCCTTGACGTAGTTGGCTGATAGCATCGGCCCAGTTGTAATCGTCACACACACCTTTAAGAGGAATGGCAGACATCACGCGCGCATTCACATAAGCACGGTGCAAAGCATCACGCATTGCCAAACCATTCATTACGGTTGCCAGCATTCCCATGTGGTCGCCCACAACACGGTTCATGCCCGCTTCAGCAAGACCTGCGCCACGGAATAAGTTACCGCCGCCGATGACAACACCCACTTGAACACCCAGTTCAACCAGTTCTTTTACTTCCTGTGCCATGCGATCTAACACCGCAGGATCAATACCAAAACCTTCTTCGCCTTGTAGCGCTTCACCGCTAAGTTTTAACAGGATACGTTGATAGGCTGGTTTAGGGTTCGTAGTCATGGAGCTTACCTTCCAAATAGAGAGTTGTTAATTAACAGTCATGATTTAAAACTGAATACTGAATTCTAAATCATCACAATTAGTCTCAATATGCCATTCGTAAAAAGACCGCAGCCTTGGCTACGGTCTCTTTTTAGGCAAAATCGCTAGGATTAACCTTTTTGAACCATTGCAACTTCTTCAGCGAAGCTAAGTTCTTGAGCTTTCTCAATACCTTCACCAACTTCTAGACGTACGAAGTTAGTAACGGTTGCGCCTTTAGCTTTCAGCATTGCGCCAACAGTTTGAGAAGGATCCATGATGAACGCTTGACCAGTAAGTGATACCTCACCTGTGAACTTAGTCATGCGGCCTTCAACCATTTTCTCAGCAATTGCTGCTGGCTTGCCAGATTGCATTGCGATTTCGATTTGGATTTCACGCTCTTTAGCCACAACTTCTGCTGGTACATCTTCAGGGTTCACGTACTCAGGTTTTGCAGCAGCAACGTGCATTGCTACGTGTTTGATGGTCTCTTCATCCGCTTCACCAGCAACCACAACACCGATACGGTCGCCATGGCGGTATGAACCTACTTTAGCGCCTTCGATGTAATGAACGCGACGGATAGTGATGTTTTCACCAATTTTAGCAACAAGAGCAATACGCGCTTCTTCAAATTTAGCTTGAAGTGCTGCGATATCTAGACGCTCAGCAAGTGCAACCGCTAGAACTTCGTTAGCGAACGCTAGGAAGCTTGAGTCTTTTGCTACGAAGTCAGTTTGGCAGTTCACTTCTAGAAGTGCTGCAAAACCATCAGCTTCTTTAATTAGGATAGTACCTTCAGCTGCGATGTTACCTGCTTTTTTCGCTGCTTTAGCTGCGCCGCTTTTGCGCATGTTTTCAATTGCTAGTTCGATGTCAGCGTTTGCTTCTACAAGCGCTTTTTTACATTCCATCATACCTGCGCCAGTACGCTCGCGCAGTTCTTTTACTAGAGCAGCAGTTACAGTTGCCATTCTCTATTCCTCAGTTGATTCTGGTGGTAAAAATCAGGGGCCGATTGTTTGGCCCCTGATGCTAACTATAACTTGTTCAATGCATCAATCGTGTGACACATATAATCAAGTGTGACTCAGAGCCGCTATTATTCTGCTTCTACGAAACCGTCTTTTGCAGCAGCAAGTGCAGCTGCATCTTTGTTACGACCTTCGTTAACCGTTTCTGCAACAGCATTTAGGTAAAGCTGGATTGCACGGATTGCGTCGTCGTTACCAGGGATAATGTAGTCAACGCCATCTGGGTTAGAGTTAGTATCAACAACAGCGTAAACTGGGATACCTAGGTTGTTTGCTTCTTTAACTGCAATGTGCTCGTGATCTGCATCGATAACGAATAGTGCGTCAGGTAGACCGCCCATATCTTTGATACCACCAAGAGATTTCTCTAGCTTCTCCATTTCACGAGTACGCATTAGAGCTTCTTTCTTAGTTAGCTTATCAAAAGTGCCATCTGTTGCTTGAATTTCAAGCTCTTTTAGACGCTTGATTGACTGACGAACAGTTTTCCAGTTAGTTAGCATGCCGCCCAACCAGCGGTTGTTAACGTAGAATTGGTTGCTTGCGATAGCCGCTTCTTTAACAGCTTCAGATGCTGCGCGTTTAGTACCAACGAAAAGAACTTTACCTTTTTTCTCGCCAACTTTGTGTAGCTCAGCTAGAGCTTCGTTGAACATAGGAACAGTTTTTTCTAAGTTGATGATGTGAACACGGCTACGAGCACCAAAAATGAATGGCTTCATTTTTGGGTTCCAGTAACGAGTCTGGTGACCGAAGTGAACACCAGCTTTTAGCATGTCGCGCATTGATACAGTTGCCATTTAAAAATCCTCTATGGGGTTAGGCCTCCACATTCCCCATGTATCCGACCCCTAACATCTATTCGGTTGTTGCCGATAGTTTTATTGTTGGAGCACCCCGGAACACGTGTCGGAATGTGTGTGATTTAAAGATAATGTGTTTAGAAAGGAAGGTGGGCTTCGTCATTTCAGAAGAAAACGCACTTCGATTCCGGCGCGCTTTATACCATATTTAGCCCTTCTCTGGCTAGAAAAAAATACGACACATCATGGCCTAGGTAAGCTGTAGTTATGCAAACAATTCTTACTTACCGACAGGGATCCCTTGCGATTCATCCATGCACTGCTAGAATAACGCCCATTCGCACAGTTAAGTGCTCAAGAATTAACGCATAGAGAAAGCCGATGTCTGTAAAAATCAAAACTGCTGAAGAAATAGCCAAAATGCGCGTCGCGGGTAAACTGGCTGCCGATGTCCTTGAGATGATTGAACCGCATGTAAAAGTGGGCATCACCACTGAAGAACTTGACCAGATCTGCCACAAGTACATCACTGAAGTACAGCAAGCTATTCCAGCACCATTGAATTACCACGGTTTTCCTAAATCGATCTGTACCTCTATCAATCACATTGTTTGTCACGGTATTCCGGCAACTCAAGATACGCAGTATGGGCAATTACAGCGTCCAGCGGTACTGAAAGAGGGTGATATTCTGAACATTGATATCACGGTTATTAAAGATGGCTACCACGGTGATACCTCAAAGATGTTCTTTGTCGGTGAAGTGTCGCCAGCAGATAAGCGCCTATGTCTTGTTGCGCAAGAGTGTCTTTATATCGGCATGAAGAAGGTCAAACCCGGAGTTCAATTGGGTGAGATTGGTACTGCGATCGAAAAACACATTAAAACCAATAATAAAAATAACCCACGCCTTAAATTTTCGATTGTGAAAGATTATTGCGGCCACGGTATTGGCGCTCAATTTCATGAAGAACCACAAGTAGTTCACTATAAAAACGGCGACAGAACCGTACTGCGTGAAGGGATGATTTTCACTATCGAGCCAATGATTAATGCGGGTAAATTTGGTTGCCGCCTTGATGATGAAGACAATTGGACTGTTTACACTGCCGATGGCAAAAACTCAGCGCAGTGGGAACACACCATTTTGGTTACCGCCACTGGCTGTGAAGTGCTGACGCTGCGTGAAGAAGAAACCATTCCGCGTCTGATGCATAACGCCTAATTACATCGAACCAAAACCTTATCAATCAATATCCCTCTTGCAGGGATATTTTTTTATCTGCAGTGATTTGATACAGTCAGTCTACGTTGTGACATATCACCAGCATGGATTGCCGTTATGCCTTTTCAGTCTCCCCTCACCTTTACTGACACACAACTCACTATCGGCGAGCTTAAACAGCAACTTGAACAGTTCACTCAGTATCAGAAACATCAATTTTTGCACCACCATCCGGTCAACGACCTGGTATTAGGCCGCTCTGAATATATGGACCAACTGCTCTACAGGTTATGGGAACATTACGCATTTTCGCAGGTTCCAGACATCAGTTTAGTGGCCGTCGGAGGCTATGGCCGCGGTGAACTTCATCCTCTTTCTGATATCGATATTCTGGTCGTCTCCAATCATACTTTACCCGCTGAACTCGGCAGTAAAATTAGCGAATTCATTACCTTGTTGTGGGATTTGCGTTTAGAAGTGGGCCATGCCGTGCGTACCGTGCAGCAGTGCGCTGAAATTGGCCGTGAAGATTTAACCGTCGCGACAAACTTACAAGAAGCTCGGCTATTATGTGGTAGCGAAGAGACATTTTATAAACTCAAGATGTTGATTCATTCCGAATCGTTTTGGCCAAGCGAAACCTTTTACCGCGCCAAAATTCAAGAGCAGCGCGACCGACACGCTCGTTACCATGACACCACTTATAACCTTGAACCCGATATCAAATCGACTCCTGGAGGCTTAAGAGACATTCATACTTTAAGCTGGGTGGCTAGACGCCACTTTGGTGCAACATCACTGCTTGAAATGAGTCGTTTTGGTTTTTTAACTGATGCTGAATATCGTGAGCTAGTAGAGTGCCAAGACTTTTTATGGCGCGTGCGCTTTGCGCTGCACATTGAATTAAAACGCTATGACAATCGGCTTATTTTTGCTCATCAAGCTCAAGTGGCAGAACATCTGGGCTTTACTGGTGAAGGGAATCGCGCAGTCGAGATGATGATGAAAGAGTTCTACCGTACGCTACGTCGTGTTGCGGAACTCAACAAAATGCTCCTGCGTCTGTTTGATCAAGCCATACTCAATAACGGCGAAGAAGCCGTGGCAGAAATTTTAGATGATGATTTTCAACGTCGTGGCAACTTAATAGAGGCTCGTAAACCCGCGCTTTTCCAAGCTCGCCCTGAAACGATCTTAGATATGTTTATTCATATCGCCAATGATTCCAGCATCGAAAGCGTCGCACCCACAACCATGCGCCAGTTGCGTACAGCCAGAAGGCGGCTCAATAAATTCCTGCACACCATTCCCGAAGCGCGTGAAAAATTCATGGCATTGGTACGTCACCCTAACGCACTACATCGTGCATTCAGCCTGATGCATAAATTAGGCGTGCTCGCCGCTTATCTTCCCCAATGGAGCCAAATTGTTGGACAAATGCAGTTCGACCTATTCCATGTTTATACGGTCGATGAACACAGCATTCGTCTTCTCAAACACATCAATACCTTTAGCTACGCACAAAATCACGATAAACACCCCATCTGTTGCGAAGTCTACCCGCGTCTCCAGAAAAAGGAGATGCTGATTCTGGCCGCTATTTTTCACGACATTGCCAAAGGGCGTGGCGGCGATCACTCTGAAATCGGTGCGGTAGAAGCCTATGATTTTTGTATTGAACACGGTTTATCAAAACCTGAAGCAAAATTAGTCTCTTGGCTGGTACAAAACCACCTCTTGATGTCGGTAACGGCGCAAAGACGCGACATTTACGACCCAGATGTCATTACCGAATTTGCCAAAAAAGTGCGCGATGAAGAGTATCTCGAACATCTTGTTTGCCTGACTGTCGCCGACATCTGCGCTACCAACCCTGAGCTTTGGAACAGTTGGAAACGCACCTTGCTGGCAGAGCTATATCACTCAACACAGCGGGCACTTAGGCGTGGGCTTGAAAACCCGGTAGATGTGCGCGATCGCATTCGCCACAACCAACAAATGGCATCCGCATTGCTTCGTAAAGAAGGCTACAGCGCACGCGAAATTGAAGTGCTTTGGCAGCGCTTTAAAGCCGATTACTTTTTGCGTCACACTCACAAGCAGATCGCTTGGCATTGTGAGCACCTACTCAAACATAGCGACCCAAGCCAACCGCTGATCCTGATGAGCAAAAAAGCCACTCGTGGCGGCACTGAATTGTTTGTTTACACTAAAGATCAACCCGCCCTCTTTGCGACTGTGGTTGCTGAACTGGACCGTCGAAATCTCAATGTTCATGATGCGCAGATCATGTCGAGTAAAGATGGCTACGTCCTTGATACCTTCATGGTACTGGATCAAAACGGCCATGCAATTGACGAAGAGTGTCACCCATCGTTGATCAAACACCTACTCAGTGGGCTAGAAACGGGTTGGCAGAACAAACTGAAATTGCGCCGCACGCCACGTAACTTGCAACATTTTAAAGTCAAAACTAAAGTCGATTTTTTACCCACCAAAAGCAATAAACGAACCTTAATGGAATTAGTCGCACTTGATACTCCGGGACTGCTAGCAACGGTCGGAGCCACATTTGCTGACTTAAACATTAACCTGCATGGTGCAAAAATCACCACCATTGGCGAACGAGCAGAAGACTTGTTTATTCTCACCGGTTCACAAGGCGGAAAATTGAGTGAAGAAGAAGAGTGCACGTTACGTGAAATGCTGATTAAAAATGTTTCTGAACTCGCGCCAAATTAAACGGAAAAGGAAAGCGATCTGGTCCACAACTTGAACCATTGATATCACGATGAACTATCTCGGGCGAGCATGGACTGCTACATTGAAATGGTTCATTGATGTGTCACAAAATACAATAGAGGTTGCCTATGTATCCCTACCTCACCGGTTTAGGCATTCAAGATCCTAAACAGATTGAGCGCTATTCACTTCGTCAAGAAGCCCATAAAGATGTGTTGAAGATTTACTTTCATAAGCAGAAAGGCGAGCTGTTCGCTAAAAGCGTGAAATTTAAATACCCTCGACAAGTAAAAAATGTATTGGTCGATAGCGGCAGCCATCAATACAAAGAGGTGACGGAGATCAACCGTAATTTAACCTTGGTGATTGATGAACTAAATAAAATCACTAAGCCGGTTCCTATGAGTGATCTCGATCTGAAGCAAAAAATATTGACTGACTTGCGCCATTTGGAAAAAGTGGTCACGAGCAAAATCGCTGAAATTGAAGCTGACTTAGAGAAGCTAAAATAGTCTCAAGACGGTAAAGTAACTTTAGATACCCAGAGCATCGAATAACCCTGTTTCAGATAACTCTTCACTGACAAAAAAGGTTCCCAAAGGAACCTTTTTTGTTGCTAAGTCTAAGCCGTCAATCAATATTGAACGCTGACCATGTTATAACCAACCCGCCCAAAAGCCGACCCAATACAGCGCAATCGCGGATACAACACCTGCCACAATATCATCGAGCATAATCCCCAAACCACCATGCACTCGTTTATCTAACCAACTGATCGGCCACGGTTTGAGCATATCGAAAAAGCGAAACAGCACGAATCCAGCCACCAGCCATTTCCAATCTAAACTGGGCAATTCAAACAGTGGCACGACTAGCATTGTTATCCAAAAACCAGCAAATTCATCCCACACAATCGAACCGTGGTCATGCACTTTCATGTCGTCAGAAGTCACTTGGCAAATTTTCACGCCCACCAAGCAAGCAAGCACAACCACAGCACAATACACTGTGATAGGTAGCTGTACTAACAGTAAATAAAAAGGCACTGAGGCAAGCGTTCCCATTGTGCCGGGCACGATAGGCGATAGGCCACTGCCAAAACCCGTGGCCAAAAGATGCCAAGGGTTCTTTAATGAGATTAATGCGATAGGGTTTGTCATCCGTTCACCTTAAAATGATCATAGCCGCTTAACTGCCAATTGAGTTTTTTGCCTTGATGCTGGAGCTCAAAAATACCCTGCGGACGAATTTGGCCAATGCAACTCACCTTACAACCACAATGAGCAAGCGCACTTTCGATGGAACCTCGGTTATGCTCTGGAACAGTGAAACACAACTCATACTCTTCACCGCTGGTTAGTGCATATTGCTGGGCTATTTGTCTCTCGCCCACAAACTGCAACAGCTCTTGCGAAATAGGCAACGCACCGACATCCAAACTCACCCCAACATTTGAACGATGCAAAATATGCTTGAGATCAGACACCAAACCATCGGAAATATCAATTGCAGAAGAAGCCAAATGAAGCAATGCTTGGCCAGCAAGAATTCTTGGCGTTGAGAGATAGTGACGCTTTTCAAGCTCTTGGGCAAAAGGTTTATGGCGTAAGCTTGGGTCAAGAATCACATCGAGCCCTGCTTGGCTATCACCAAGCTCGCCAGTGACGTAAACCCAATCTCCCACTTTGGCTCCACTGCGCAGCAGCGCCAATTCTTGTGGCACAAAACCTTGTACTGTCAAGGTAATGCTCAGTGGTCCTTTGGTTGTATCCCCACCAATTAGCTGAATATTGTAGTAATTCGCAAGTTCGAAAAAAGCATCACAAAAGGGTTTTAGCCATGCTTCATCGACACTAGGTAGAGTGAGTGCGAGCGATACCCAAGCAGGCGTTGCCCCCATCGCAGCCAGATCACTGATGTTAGATGACAATGCTTTATGAGCCACCCAAGCCGGATTCGCATCGGTTAAAAAATGAGTGCCTGCGACTAAGGTGTCGGTACTGATGGCGATCCGAACATTTTCTGGTGCTTTGACCAATGCACAATCATCTCCTAGAGCAAGAGAGACATCTTTACGTTGTGACTGACGGTTAGAGAAATAGGTATCGATTAAATTGAATTCACCGAACATAAAAAATTCCCTGCCCTGAGTTTTTATTATGTACATCATTTCTCATCGCTTAGGGCTTTCGCGGAGAAAGATCCGTCATAAAAAAGGTCAGCGAATGCTGACCTTTTATTTTAAAACGACTTATTATTTTTTGCGTACATGTGGGGCGGCTTTATCAAGCACGCCATTCACAAATTTATGGCTATCTTCAGCAGCAAATACTTTTGCTAACTCAATCGCCTCATTGATGACCACTTTATATGGCACATCATCGCGACGAGTCATTTCGTACATGGCTAAACGAAGTAACGCCAATTCCATCATGTCTAAGTCTTGCATTGGACGAGACACGAAAGGACGCAATTTGCTATCTAGCTCTGTGTGGCTTAGCACTACACCCGTGAGTAGATCACGGAAATATGCAACGTCGGTTTCTGGAGCCGCTAACGCTGGCTCAGCAGCATGATGCTCTTCTTCATCATACTTACCACCCGAGAGGAATTGCTCTTCGATAGTGGCAACATTTTCTTTTGTAATTTGCCAAGAATAAATTGCTTGTAGCGCAAATTGACGTGCATTACGACGTGCGGCTGGTTTCACACTGGCCCCCATTAGGAATCGATTTCTGAAAGAACGTTAATCATCTCAAGCGCGCTTAGTGCAGCTTCTGCACCTTTGTTACCAGCCTTGGTTCCCGCGCGTTCAATGGCTTGATCGATGGTATCAACAGTTAGAACACCAAATGCCACTGGAAGGCTGTATTCCAGAGACACTTGCGCCAAACCTTTATTGCATTCACTGCACACATAATCAAAGTGTGGCGTACCACCACGAATCACAGTGCCAAGAGACACGATAGCGTCGTATTTACCCGTTTTTGCTACGCGTTGAGCAGTAAGAGGTAATTCGACAGCACCAGGGCAGCGAACAACAGTAATATTGTCATCGCTAACTTGTCCGTGACGCTTTAAAGTATCGATTGCACCAGAAAGCAGGCTTTCGTTAATAAAACTGTTGAAACGAGAAATAACGATAGCAATTTTTGCATTTGGTGCGGGGAAACCACCCTCGATCACTTTCATAAGCCTTCCTTTAACTATATACACAAGTGAGAATCGCCGGATTCTAGCACAATTTTGTGAGCAATATCTAATGGAAATTCGGCTTAGACGGCAAACCAAGCGGCTAATCAGCGAAATAATAAAGGAAGCGTTAGGCTTCCTTTATTGGTTTTATTACGGTGTATTTTTAAATGTGACCTTAGGTTCTAAGCGCTAAAACGAGATGACATTATTGGCAAACATACTCAGTCACATTCAAGCCGAAACCGCCTAAAGCGTGATACTTTTTATTGGCTGAAGAGAGTAAACGCATATCACGAACACCTAAATCCGCCAGAATTTGTGAACCAATCCCCACACGGCGTGAAGTACCTTGTTTTTTCGCTAAAGTAGGCGCTTGGCCTTTGTCTTGTTGCTCAAACATTTTAACGCGATGGATCAATAAGTCGCTCGACTCTTCATTACCTAAAATGACCAATACGCCGCCCTCTTGGCCGATACGCTGCATCGCTTTATCTAAAGTCCAACTGCGTTCAGCATTGCGATCGCTACGCAGTAAATCGGTAAAGGTATCGTGCAGATGAACTCGCACCAATGGCGCTTGACCATCCAATGTGCCTTTTTGCAATGCGTAGTGGATCTGATTATCAATCACGTCGCGGTAAGTGATCAGTTCAAATTCACCGTATTCTGTCGGCAACTTGCACTGTGCAACACGCTCAATGGTCGTCTCCGTATTGTTACGGTATTCAATCAGATCGGCAATCGTACCGAGTTTTAAACCATGTTGCTCGGCAAACACTTCAAGATCAGGGCGACGCGCCATGGTGCCATCATCATTTAAAATTTCGACGATCACAGAGGCGGGCTCTAATCCCGCAAGGCGCGCCAAATCACAACCGGCTTCCGTATGCCCAGCGCGAGTTAAAACGCCCCCCTCTTGTGCAGCTAGTGGGAAAATGTGACCAGGTTGCACTAAGTCTGAAGCTTTCGCCTCTTTCGCCACCGCAGCTTGTACCGTCACGGCGCGATCGGCCGCTGAAATGCCGGTAGTTACGCCTTCGGCCGCTTCAATCGAGACGGTAAAATTGGTGGTGTATTGAGCATTATTATCCTGCACCATAGGAGCCAAGCCTAAACGCTGACAACGAGCTTTAGTCATGGTTAAGCAGATCAGGCCACGACCAAATTTAGCCATAAAATTAATCGCTTCAGGAGTAACGTGCTCGGCGGCCATGATCAAGTCACCTTCGTTCTCACGATCTTCGTCATCCATTAAGATGACCATTTTCCCAAGGCGAATATCTTCAATGATCTCTTGCGGGGTACTTATTGGCATACTCTATTTTCCTATCGCTGGACTATTTTCCGCACAGTCCCTGACTTAGATTTATCCACGACCGTGGTGGCATGGGACAATGCGCGGTTTACGCAAAACCATTTTGTTGTAAAAATGCTAAGCTAATTTTCGACTCTGGTGTCTCTTCATCTTGCTGGTTTTGCAGCAAACGCTCCATATAACGCGCGAGCACATCTACTTCCAAATTCACTTTACGCCCAACATGAAACGCATCAATGGTCGTTTCGGCAGAAGTGTGAGGCACTATGGTCAGCTTAAAGGCATTCTTTCTTAAATCATTCACAGTGAGGCTGATACCATCTACTGTAATTGAGCCTTTTTCAGCCACGTATTTATTCAATGCCGGTGGGATCGCTACCCAAAACTCTATCGAACGACCAACAGGATTACGTTCAATGATTTCACCAACACCGTCAACGTGCCCAGAAACAATGTGTCCACCAAAACGAGTGGTGGGCAACATGGCTTTTTCTAGGTTGACCTTGTCACCAACTTGATAGTGAGCAAACCCGGTTTTGTTGAGCGTTTCTAGTGAGAGATCCGCTGTATATTGAGTGCTGTTATAATCTACCACGGTCAAACAGACACCATTTGTGGCAATACTGTCACCAAGTTTGACATCGCTCATATCAAGATGACCGACTTTCACGGTCACACTGATGTCTTCACCTTTGGGTGTAATCGCGGCAAGTGTACCTACCGCCTCGATAATTCCTGTAAACATGCTATTTATCTTTTATTTTAGGTACGGCAATGATCCGAATATCCGGCCCAACTTGTCGTACATCTTTGATGATTAACTCTAGCGTATCCGCCATGGAAGATAGCCCCAAAGCACCAAATAGCCCCCGACCATCACTACCCATGATTTTAGGCGCTAAGTACAAAATGATCTCATCGACCAATTGGGCTTGGATCAGTGAACGAGCCAGTGTGGCACCAGCTTCTACCCAGAGATGATTCATTTGTGACTGCTCAGCTAAATAAGCGAAGGTATCCGCTAACTCAAATTGTGTCTGGTTGCTATTGAGCAATGACGTATGTTCAGTGCCAAGCACCAATACTTCACCGGAATGTTGATACAGCTTTAGACCATCATGGAGTTGGTTTTGCCTGTCAAGAATGACTCGCACTGGTTGGCGTAACTGATGTTGTGGGTAGTTCACTTGCACTGATGGAGGCAGTTCATCCCAACGCACAGTCAATGAAGCATCATCTTCAATCACTGTTTTGCTGGTCGATAAAATCCCACCCGCTTTGGCGCGAAATTTTTGCACATCTCGCCGCGCGGCCGCTGAAGTGATCCATTGACTCTGACCATTATTGAGTGCCGTTTGTCCATCAAGACTTGCGGCCATTTTCAATTGGACAAAGGGCATCCCACTTGTCATGCGTTTAATAAAACCCGGATTGAGCGCGATGGCATCCGCTTCTAACAAACCGACTTCGACTTCAATCCCAGCGTCACGCAACATTTGAATACCACGCCCAGCGACTTGAGGATTCGGATCTTGCATTGCGCAAATCACTTTCGCCACTTTGGCGTTAATCAAGCCTTCAGCGCAAGGCGGTGTACGGCCATGATGCGAGCAAGGCTCTAAAGTGACATAAGCAGTAGCACCTTGCGCTTGCTCGTTTGCCATGCGTAAGGCGTGCACTTCGGCATGCGGCTCACCAGCACGCGCATGAAAACCTTCACCAACAATCTGCTCTCCTTGAGTGATCACGCAGCCGACATTGGGGTTAGGTTGAGTGGTAAAAACGCCACCTTTGGCAAGCTCAATGGCTCGCGACATCATTTGATAATCAAAAGGAGTAAACATAAGCGATTAATCTTCCAGCTTCGCGATTTCTTCACCAAACTCACGAATATCTTCAAAACTGCGATACACGGAGGCAAAGCGGATGTAAGCGACTTTATCGAGTACTTTGAGCTGCTCCATCACCAAGTTACCAATCATTTTACTTGGGACTTCTCGCTCACCAGTGGCTCGCAACTGAGATTTAATCATACTGATTGCAAGCTCAATCGCATCGGCGCTGACTGGTCGTTTTTCTAATGCTCGCTGTATACCACCGACCATTTTATCTTCGTTAAACGGTTCACGATTTCCATTTGATTTGATAACTCTTGGCATCAAGAGCTCGGCCGATTCAAACGTGGTAAAACGTTCATTACATGCCAAACATTGACGGCGACGGCGCACTTGATGGCCATCTGCGACAAGACGAGAATCAATCACTTTGGTGTCGTTCTCTGAACAAAAAGGACAATGCATATCACCTCCATAGCAATGAGCATCAGTGTACCGGAATTAGTACGTAAGTTGAACGCAAAAGGGGCATCAGCCCCTTTTCAATCTCTATTTTGTTAACAACCACACTTTGCGTTATCCATAACGAAAAGAACTTAACGACGTGATAAGTAATTGGCTTTGCCAACCCACTTGTAACTGGTCAACTCTTCTAAGCCCATCGGCCCGCGAGCGTGCAATTTTTGGGTCGAAACGGCCACTTCAGCGCCTAAACCAAATTGAGCGCCATCGGTAAAACGCGTCGAAGCATTGACATACACTGCTGCAGAGCCCGCGGAATTAATAAACAGCTCTGCATTAAATAGGTCATTTGTCATGATCGCATCCGAATGGCTTGCATTGTGTTCACGCATATGTTCAATCGCTTGCTGCACGTCATCGACCACTTTGACGCCCAAAGTGTAACTTAGCCATTCGGTGTCAAAATCGCCCTCAACGGCCTCTCTCAACTGTTTTGCATGACTCATGCAGGCTTGGGCTTTTGGCTCGACAACGAAGGTCACTTGATCATTAAGTCGTAGCACCAGTTTTGCCAAAAATTCACTCGCAATCGCTTGATGAACCAGCAAAGTATCCAGTGCGTTGCACGCAGAAGGGCGCTGAATTTTGGCGTTTTCAATTACCTCGACTGATTTGTCCAGATCCGCCGATTGGTCAACAAAAATATGGCTAATGCCAAAACCACCAATAATCACTGGAATGGTGCTGTTTTCTTTGCACATTTTATGTAGGCTAGCGCCGCCGCGCGGAATGATCATATCAACATATTCGTCAAGCTTGAGCAGCTGTGAAACCAGTTCGCGATCCGGTTTTTCGATATACTGCACCGCAGCCGCTGGTAGTTGTGCTTTTTCTAGCGCCGATTGAATAACGTTGACTAGCGCCATATTGGAGAAAAAGGTCTCTTTCCCTCCCCGTAAAATACTGGCGTTACCCGTTTTTAAACACAATGCCGCAATATCAATGGTCACATTCGGACGCGCTTCATAAATAACGCCCACCACACCTAACGGTACTCGGCGGCGAGACAATGACAATCCGTTTTCAAGCACTCGGCTATCGATTTCACTACCGACAGGGTCATTGAGATTAATCACATTACGCACGTCATTAGCAATGGCTTGCAGGCGCGATTCATTGAGCAATAGGCGATCAAGCATGGCATCGTTCAACCCGGCTTCGCGGGCCAGTTCGATATCTTGAGCATTCGCTTTTAAAATCGCGGCGCTCTGTACCTCCAGTTCATCGGCAATGATCGCTAATGCATTGTTTTTTTGTGTCGTTGAAACGGTAGCGAGCTGGAAAGCGGCCTGTTTGGCGGCTTTACCCATTATGGTTAAATCCACTTTCTTTTCCTTACTATTCTTGGATCACAACAAGATCATCGCGATGAATGACTTCTGAGCCATAATCGTAACCTAAAATGCCTCCGATATCTTTGCTGTGTTTGCCCGCGATTTTGGCTAAGTCTTGGCTGGAATAAGCGGCGATGCCACGGGCAATTAATACGCCTTGTTTATCGGTTACTCGCGCCACTTCACCACGTGCAAAAGTACCACTGACATTCACTACCCCTTTCGCTAATAAGCTACTGCCATTCGCGACTACAGCGTTGACGGCTCCGCCATCAATGACAATGTCACCAGAAGCAGCAGGACCCGCTAAAATCCAGCGTTTGCGGTTTTCTAACGCTTCGGTACATGGCAAGAAACGGGTGCCTTGTGGCGCATCACTTAAAGAGTCAAAAATAACGTTGCTGGCACGCCCTGCGGCGATAATGACTTCAATCCCTGCACGACGAGCAATATCAGCGGCCTGAAGCTTAGTTGCCATACCTCCGGTGCCAAGCGTAGTACCACTACCCCCAGCGATTTTACGCAAGGTATCATCAATGGTTTTGACTTCTTTAATCAGTTCAGCGTTAGGATCTTTACGCGGGTCTGCGGTGAAGAGCCCTTTTTGGTCAGTGAGCAGCAATAGTTTATCGGCACCACATAAGATACCAACCAAGGCTGACAAATTGTCGTTGTCGCCCACTTTGATTTCACTAGTTGCCACGGCATCGTTTTCGTTGACCACAGGAATAATATCGTGCTCGACCAAAGCATTAATAGTATCTCGCGCATTCAAAAAACGCTCACGGTCTTCCAGATCGGCACGAGTCAGCAACATTTGACCGATTTTAATCCCGTAAATAGCAAAAAGAGATTCCCATGCTTGAATCAATTGACTCTGCCCAACCGCAGCAAGTAACTGTTTGCTAGCCATTGCGTTGGGGAGTGCGGGGTAACCTAAGTGTTCTCGACCAGCGGCAATTGCGCCCGACGATACAATCACCACTGAGTGGCCTTGCTTTTTCAGTTCAGCACATTGACGGACAAGCTCAACCATATGAGCTCTATCTAACGCCAAAGTACCACCGGTTAATACACTGGTTCCTAGCTTCACAACGATTGTTTGAAGTTGCACCGCTTTTCCGCTTTGTTGATTCGTTGTCATGATTTCTTCTGAAATGGAAAACACATAAGAGCTGATGTTTTAGCAATCAAAGCAATAATTCACAAGTAGAAAAGGTGCTAAAAAGCACCTTTTTCATCACGAGGGTAAGGGGATAACGAAAATCAGACGAATTCAGCGGAATCTTGTGCAATCTCAACACTCAATTCAAAGCGCTCATAGAGACTCGCTACCAGTTTGGCATGAAACTCTTCTTGGGTACGTTTGACTTCAGAAAATACGGATTTAGGAATCGCGTCGGCATCCCACGCGCCAGCTAAGTTGTAACGTCCTGTATGATACTTAGCCTCAAACCCTGATTCTTTCTTAGTAAGTTCCAGCCACCAGCCCCAAAACTCTCGTTTCTCTGGGGATTTTTTGTCATTAACGCAAGACGCAAGGCAATCAAATAAGTAGTGATCCTCACGACATTGGCCTTCTCGTAAATAAGGTCCAATAGCTTTTAAAGCAGACAATAAGCGATAATGAGTCGGGGTGTGGGTCATTTCTGACATATTGACTCTCCATTTCAATGTTAAGAACGATCATTATTTTTATTAATCATATGCTTGTTACCGCATACCAATATCATGCTTAACTAATTTAGTAGAAAAGTCACCTAAATAGCTCATCTTCTAACCACTTTATCGCTAAATCGAGGGATTGCTCATATCCTTGTGTAATTGTTTTGCTTTTTATCTGTTTCGCTTTGCCATATTCACTAAAAATTGCAACTAATTGATTATCTGAATAGGGTGAAATGGGATCACCTTCTAATCCTAAAGCCAAAATCGGAACTTTAGTTCGCCTACTGGTTAAAAAACCTTGCACTTTCAGTGACCACGCTCGCATCAACCCAGCAAGGCTATTAATATCCACCACGTCTTTACCTAAACGAGACGCCAGCACATCAATATACATTTTGGGCATTTTTTTCAATTTTTCTGGCGAAGCTAAAATATCGTGGATAGGTGCCCCTAATGAAACACAAGCCTTGATTTTATCTTGCTCTAGAAAAGAGAGCCTGATCATAGAGTTACCACCAAATCGAAATCCAACAAGCCCCACTTTTCGATGATCAACCCAAGGCAAGCTTTCCAGTTCATTGAGTACGGCTTGATGCAGACATGAAGAATCTTCAGTTAAGGGCCAATGGGAGCTATGACCTACGGAGGGCATATCAATGGTTAACATCGCAATATCTCTAGGCGCGAGATAATCTCTAAACAAACGCCACATATCCGTCTGCAAACTGTCTAAACCGGCGCTAACCAAAACGACCGGATGAGGCCTATCGGTATTGGGCAAATGCAAATTAGCGACTATTTTTTTGTTCTTATAGGGTACTTCAATCTGCTTAATCACATAACGAGTCAATTTGGCCGCTTCGTTATAAGCGCTGTTTGACAGTATCTGTGCCTGTAAGGATAAATTATCATTTTTTAGATGCGGATAACCAGCAATGCTAAAGCAGAGCGACGCGGAAAAAAGTTCATTGGCCGCCTCTTCGTCTTGCTTGTCATTAGCGCGCTTTTGGTGACGCATACCCAGCTTAGTCCACTCGTATGCCCAGTTACCACTGTGATAGCCCATAACCGTATCCAACCAATCCGCTTCGGTTCGCGAATGTTTCGAAGAGGCAATGCGGGCGAGAACTTCTTCTTGCTCTACAGGATCAACACCTTGCCATATCCACTGTAAACGCCTGAGATTTCGATACCAAACGTACCCTTCTTGTTGTTTTTTAAGATCCAAAATTTCTTGGCTACTTGGCATATAGCGAATTAATGCCGAGGTTTCTTGAGCTTGCTTGTGTTTCTGGAACAAGGTTTCAGAAAGATTTTGGCTGTTAGATTCAGACATAAGTCGATTCAATTGAGAGCGGTGCTCTAATAGTAATAAAAAAAATGGCCCGATAAAGGGCCATTTTCAAATAAACGCAAGAAAAGCATTACTTTTGTTTACGGTTAATCGGTTCTACGTATTGAATCGTCATATCCCATGGCTGCTCAATCCACGTATCTTGAGCAATATCCACAACATAATCATCTAACAAGCTTACGCCAGAAGGCTTCGCACACACCGCAATCAATTTCGCTTTAGGATACATTTCACGTAGCTTACGTGCGGTATCACCACTATCGACCAAATCTTCAACAATTAAGAAACCTTCGCCGTCACCTTCAGGTGCTTTGATCACTGTCATGTCACGCTGATGATCATGATCGTAACTTGAAATGCAAATCGTATCGACATGGCGAATACCTAATTCACGCGCCAATATGGCACCAGGAACCAGACCACCACGGCTCACCGCCCAAATACCTTTCCATTGCTCTGCAGGCATCTGTTTTTCTGCCAATTGACGACAGTAAGTCTGCATGTTGTCCCAAGTGATAACGAATTTATTGCTCATTGTTGTAAACCTAATTATTTAAATAATCTGTGTCGTTCATTACATTGCAGAGGCGATATACTTAAAGATGAAGATGGCTGACATCACCCACACACTCATCGATACACTGCGCCCTTTGCCACTAAATAGTTTGATAGCCGCATAAGCAATGAAACCAAGAGAAATACCTTCTGCGATAGAGAATGTCAGCGGCATTAATAAACAGGTAACGACGACAGGAGCCGCTTCTGTTAAATCGCGCCAATCAATACTGACCAAACCAGAAAGCATCAAAATTGCCACGTAAAATAATGCACCAGACGTAGCGTACGCAGGGATCATTCCAGCTAATGGCGAGAAGAATAATGCAAGTAAGAACAAAATGCCAACAACGACTGCAGTCAGCCCTGTGCGCCCGCCAGCAGCAACACCCGCCACACTTTCAATGTAAGAGGTTGTGTTTGATGTACCTAGCAGGGCACCGACTGACGTAGCAGTAGAATCGGCAAGCAATGCTTTATTTAGACGTGGAATTTTACCATCTTTACCAATCAAATCTGCTTTTTGCGCCACGCCAACTAAGGTGCCAGCCGTGTCAAATAGATCGACAAACAGAAACGCAAACACCACTGAGATCATACCCACTTCAAAAACGGCGGAGAAATCAAGCTGCAAAAAAGTTGGCGCAATACTTGGTGGTGCCGACATAATGCCATGCCACTGAACGTCACCAAACACTAAACCAAGGCCAGTAACCGCAAGAATCGCGATCATTACGGCACCCTTTAAACCACGATGAACCAAAGCAATCGTCAGGAAGAAACCTATCGCACCGAGTACAGCAGGAAGAGAAGTAATTGCGCCGACAGAAACCAAAGTTGCAGGGTTATCAACCACAATGCCTGCATTCTTCAGGGCAATAAAGGCAAGAAAAAGTCCAATACCGGCCGAGATCCCCGTTCGTAATGACATCGGGATCGAACCGATGATCCACTCACGGATTTTAAAGATACTAAGAAAAATGAACAGCACACCAGAAACGAATACCGCCGCCAGCGCAACTTGCCATGTATATCCCATGCCGAGCACAACGGCGTAAGTAAAAAATGCGTTTAACCCCATACCCGGAGCCTGCGCAATTGGGTAGTTGGCGACAAAGCCCATGATGAAACAGCCAATAGCCGCCGCAAGACACGTAGCAACAAATACTGCACCACGGTCCATGCCGGCATCCGCTAAGATCGCAGGGTTAACAAAGATAATGTATGCCATCGTGAGAAATGTCGTTATTCCTGCGATAACCTCAGTGCGCACGTTTGTGCCATATTCACTAAGTTTAAATAGCCTTTCGAGCATGATCGAGTCCTATAAGGGTAAAAAGTAAACGGTTGCGTAATCGATTGGCTGTGGATTATAGAGAGATCAGATCACAAATTCCAGATAGAATTAAGGCTGTAATATGCTTTTATTAATGGCTTATGAACCTAGTCGCGCTTCATTTCTTCAAAAAGAAAAAGCGGATTTCCATATCGTATTGCCATTGAGCCGTAAAGGAAGTGCTGAACATTGAGATAAAAAAACGCCACCTCATCTGAGGTGGCGGCGAATCATTTTAGCCAAACTGACTACAAAAAAATTCCAATATCTAGGGGGTGAACATACAGTTCAAATAACATGCTTAAAGTCTTAATAACCAAAGCTTGTTGGGTAAGCAAAGTTGCCAGTGTAAACAGACTTGTTTGTCCAGAACATTGCTGATGGTAAACCTTTCATAACTATCACCTTATAAAATCAATTGAACATAAATTTGATTTCTCGGTTCCATGGAGGCGATAAACGGACTCATCCTTTGAGCATTTTTTCTTCGCTTTCGAAGTTGGTTACAAATATACCACCAAGAAATTAAATTACAATATTTAGAGTGATAAAAATCACATAATTTTATTTTAATGATCTACATCAACAGATTTAAGTAATTAAATTACACAAATATCAGCAAAAAATGATTATTAGGCGGTAAGGGGAAGAATCTCATCGCCGATTGTGTCATCTCTTCTATACGCTACAGTCGATTTAATGTGACACCAATAAAACAATTCTCAAGCGGCGAGGCTACTCGCCGATTGTCGAGAGTGGTATGCTGTCCACCACTACAAGTCATGCTCAGATCTAGTCGATATCGCTAC
The DNA here is from genome assembly GCF_963888245.1 of Vibrio sp. B4-6. NCBI lineage: Bacteria > Pseudomonadati > Pseudomonadota > Gammaproteobacteria > Vibrionales > Vibrionaceae > Vibrio > Vibrio sp. B4-6. The sequence goes on along the minus strand of NZ_CAWPIM010000011.1, from coordinate 225,949 downwards.
CAAAGAAACATTTCGCCTGTTCATGATCTGGCAAGCTCGAATAAAAGGAGTATTCCGTGTCTGAGTTCTATTCTGAAATCAGTAAATTGTCATCGGCACCCGTATGGCAATTTTTCGATAAAATCTGTTCCATTCCTCACCCGTCTAAGCATGAAGAAGCCTTAGCCCAACACATCATCCAGTGGGCGACAGAGCAGGGTTTAGCGGTACGCCGAGATCCAACCGGTAACGTTTTCATAAAAAAACCAGCGACAGCTGGCATGGAACATAAGAAAGGTGTGGTTCTACAAGCTCATATTGATATGGTGCCGCAAAAAAACGAAGACACGCAGCACGACTTTGCTAAGGACCCTATCCAACCGTATATCGATGGCGAATGGGTAACAGCCAAAGGAACCACTTTAGGTGCCGATAACGGTATGGGTATGGCAGCATGTTTGGCTGTTCTCGCGTCAAAAGAGCTCAAGCACGGTCCTATTGAGGTGTTACTGACGATTGATGAAGAAGCGGGTATGACAGGTGCTTTCGGCCTTGAAGCGGGTTGGTTAGAAGGAGAGATCCTGCTCAATACTGATTCAGAACAAGAGGGCGAAGTGTATATGGGCTGTGCTGGTGGTATTGATGGCGCAATGACTTTTAATATCCAACGACAAGCCATGCCTGCTGGTTACGTAACACATCAATTGATTTTGAAAGGGTTAAAAGGAGGTCACTCTGGGTGTGACGTCCATACTGGCCGTGGGAATGCTAACAAGCTACTGGCTCGCTTTCTTGCTAGTCACGCACAAGAACTTGATTTACGTTTGATCGAGTTTCGCGGTGGTAGCCTACGCAACGCCATTCCTCGAGAAGCGTTTGTCACCGTGGCCATTCCTGCCGAAAATGGGGTAAAACTGGATGAGCTATTTAGCACCTATACCCAGCTAGTGCAAGAAGAGCTTGGACGCGTCGAAACAGGAATTGTCACTTTCAACAACCCGCAAGACAATGCGGAAAATGTCTTCGCTCTTGTTGATCAACAACGTTTTATTGCCGCATTAAACGCGTGTCCAAACGGTGTGATCCGGATGAGCGATGAAATTGAAGGCGTGGTTGAAACCTCATTGAATGTCGGTGTGATTACTACACAAGAAAACTGTGTGACTGTGTTATGCCTTATTCGTTCTCTGATTGATTCAGGTCGCCAACAGGTTGAAAGCATGCTCAAATCCGTTGCTGAGCTAGCGAATGCGGAAATTGCCTTTACTGGTGCTTATCCGGGCTGGAAACCAGATGCCGATTCAGAGATCATGGCTATTTTCAGAGACATGTACCAAGGTATTTACGGTCATAAACCGAATATAATGGTGATCCATGCTGGCCTAGAATGTGGTCTTTTCAAAAAACCTTACCCAGAAATGGATATGGTTTCGTTTGGCCCAACCATTAAATTCCCTCACTCACCGGATGAGAAAGTGAAGATCGACACAGTCGACCTTTTCTGGGAGCAAATGGTTGCCCTACTAGAGCATATTCCAGCGAAAGCTTAACCCACTCTGATGTCGAATTCTTCAACCAGCGTGTAATAGCAAGTTGATGAATATCTTGCTTTGGCAGCGGAATTCGGCATCAATCCTTACCTCTTTTTCTATCAATTAATTTTATCGATAAGGCAAATTAATTTCATTAGCGCACATTTTTTGTGACTGCTAGAGTTCGCCCCCTTGAAGTTCCTAGAGTTATTCACCACACTCTCTTCAAGCGATAACACCATTTAAAAGTTGTATCGGGGATGCGGCTACTCCTTAGCGGCGTCTTACATTCTCCAAAAATATTGAAACTGCGATGAAAGAAAAAATGATTGTCGGATGGCGAGAAACTCTCAGCCTTCCAGGGTTAGGTATTGAGCAAATTAATGCCAAAGTCGATACCGGAGCCCGCACGTCGTGCTTACACGCATTTAAGGTAGAGAGCTTCACCAAGGAAGAGACTCTTTGGGTTCGCTTTTGGATCCACCCTGTGCAGCGCAATAATGACAAGGTCACAGTGTGCGAAGCTAAAGTCATTGATGAACGAATCGTCCGTGATTCCGGTGGCCATGAAGAGTCACGTTACGTTATTCAATCAGACGTCAGTTTGGGCGGCCAAACTTGGCCCATTGAAATAACGTTAACCAATCGCGAAAATATGGGTTTTCGTATGCTATTAGGTCGCACCGCAATGCACCGTCGAATTTTAGTTAATCCAACTAAATCGTTTTTAATCGCTTTCGAGGAGAGCAAATAATGAAAATTGGTATTCTGTCACGTAATGCTTCGTTGTATTCAACAAAGCGTCTGATTGAAGCGTGTAAAAGCCGTGGCCACCAAGTCAAAGTGATTGATGGGCTGCGTTGCTATATGAATATCAATTCTGAAAAACCCGAAATTCACTTTAAAGGTGAAGAGTTAGCGGGTTTTGATGCAGTCATTCCTCGTATTGGTGCATCCGTTACGTTTTACGGTACTGCAGTATTACGCCAATTTGAAATGATGGGGGTTTATCCCGTCAATGAATCTGTGGCTATTAGCCGTTCCAGAGATAAACTTCGCTCAATGCAGCTATTGTCTCGTCGCGGCATTGGTATGCCAATTACTGGTTTCGCCAGCAAACCCGATGATGTCAAAGACTTACTCGACATGGTCGGAGGAGCACCGGTAGTAATTAAATTACTTGAAGGAACTCAAGGCATCGGTGTAGTGTTAGCGGAAACACGCAAAGCAGCAGAAAGTGTGATCGAAGCGTTCATGGGCTTGAAAGCCAATATCATGGTGCAAGAGTACATCAAAGAGGCTGGTGGCGCCGATATTCGCTGTTTCGTTATTGGCGACAAAGTTATCGCAGCCATGAAACGGCAAGGTGCCGATGGTGAGTTTCGCTCTAACCTACACCGCGGCGGAACGGCCTCTTTGGTAAAAATCACCCCTCTAGAACGTAAGACGGCTATCGATGCGGCGAAGATTATGGGTCTCAATGTTGCGGGGGTGGATCTTTTGCGATCGGAACGTGGCCCATTAGTGATGGAAGTCAATTCATCGCCAGGTCTTGAAGGTATTGAAGCCGCTACTGGTAAAGATATCGCCGGGTTGATTGTCGAATTTATTGAAAAAAATGCGGCAACGAAAGGGACAAAAACACGTGGCAAAGGTTAGGAAAAACACAGCATTTCATTTCCTGGGGGATTCAGTTCCCCCAGGAACGCGCAAGGCAATGGAGCTAGAAGCGGCTAAGCTTTATACACACTCGCCACTCTCTATCCCTATCGAAATCATTAATGGAATATCCACTGGCCCAACCTTAATGGTCAATGCCGCCATCCATGGTGATGAACTGAACGGCGTTGAAATAGTCCGTCAACTGATCAACTCCATCGACCCGCAAAAACTAAAAGGGACACTGATTGTTGTCCCCATCGTCAATGCCTTTGGCTTTATTCATAAATCTCGCTACCTTCCTGATCGACGCGATCTCAATCGCTGTTTCCCTGGAAGTGAAACTGGCTCCCTCGCCTCTCGCATTGCACATACTTTCTTTTCCCAAGTCGCTTTACGTTGTGATTACATCATCGACCTGCATACTGGTGCTATTCATCGCACGAATTTGCCACAAATCCGCGCCGATCTCACTAATCCTGAAACCTTGCGTATTGCCCAAGCATTTGCAACCCCAGTGATCATCGACTCTCCACTGCGTAATGGCTCGCTCAGAAGTGAAGCAGAGAAATCAGGCATCACAGTATTAACTTATGAAGCAGGTGAAGCGCTAAAATTTGAACCTATTGCCATCAATGCGGGTATTGTCGGTGTGAAACGCACCATGCAAGCCATTGGTATGATGCGCAAAAGTCGCAAGGCCGTACCGACATCGATCATCGCAAAATCAACCAGTTGGCTCAGAGCCGAAAGCGATGGCATCTTGCGCACTGTGGTGACACTTGGTGACAAGGTCGAAAAAGGACAAGTGCTTGCCTATATCAACTCACCGCTTGGTCATGTTGAAGTAGAATTAAGAGCCAATAAGGGGGGTATTGTGATTGGCCAACAAACTCTGCCTCTTGTTAATGAAGGAGATGCCGTATTCCATCTCGCCTACTTCTCGCAAAGCGATGAGATGGTTGAGCAAGTCGTGGGCGATTTTATTGAAGAGGTCGCAGACAGCGATTTAGAACCTCTGACCACGGGACACTTGATGCCACCGTCGATGGTCTAAATTGTCGATAAGTCTAAACAATAGAGAAATATAAGTTCAATAATAAAGCCCTTATTCAAAGGGCTTTATGCTGTTTAAGCGTGGGTGGGAGGAAGAAAGTAATTCATTAACCGAACGAAGCCCAAATCACCGTAGCCACTAATACAGGGCAGACAAATTTCACGTACCAAGGCCAGATTTTACCAAACCAACCCAATTGGAACTCAGGGAAACCTTGTTCTAACTCTTTGACCTTCGCGTGACGACGCCATACCCAACCGCCAAATAGGCAGAACATCAACGCTGCTGTCGGCTGCAAATATTGCGTCGCAACCGTTGCCACTAAGCCAAATAGCGCACCAAAATTATAAACAATAACGACACTGACTAGCGCAATTAACGCGCCTAATACCCAGCTTGTTGGTGCGCGTTTCGTATTAAAACGCTCGCTGACTAAGGCTACAGGGCATTCCAGCATAGAGATAGAAGAGGTTAACGCGGCGATCGTCAGTAAAGTGAAAAATACGATAGCAAACACCTGCCCCATCCAACCAAGGCTATCAAACATCAATGGCAACACGGTAAAAACGAGCGTATCTGAATTTAGTAAAGAACCGTCAGCGGCATAGATTTCCACCCCTTTATGCATCGCAACAAACATCGCAGGCAGCACAACAAGGCCAGCAATGAAAGCCACGGCGGTATCAACTAAAGTCACATTTAGTGCCATCTTCGGCAGGTTTTCTTGCTTACTCAGATAAGATCCGTAAATCAACATCGAGCAGCCACCAATGGTTAATGAAAAAAAGCCTTGTCCCATTGCCGCCAGTAAGAGATGTCTGTCAAACACCTTTGAAAAATCAGGGACCAAATAGTGTTGTAAACCTTCCATCGCACCAGTTTGCATCATGATGTAAACAAACAGCACACCAAACAGTACAAACAATGCAGGCATTAAACGCGTTGACCATTTTTCAATCCCGTCTTTAACACCACCTTGCACGATTAGAATCGTCAAAATATAAAACACTAAGGTTCCGAATAAGTTACGCTCAACACTAAACCCTTTCAACCAAGCTGTGATTTCCACAAAACCCAATAACTCTGTCATCGCACCGAGTAAAAAGCAGATTAGCCAGCCACCGACGATGCTGTAAAACGCCAGTACCGCACTCGGAACACTCAAACCAATCCAACCGACAAAGCCACCGACCATTTTACCTAGTGGATGAGGCGTTAATGAGCGCATGCTATCAACAGGATTTGCTTGCCCAAAACGGCCTATCGCCATTTCAACCACTAACATAGGGAAGGCAACGACCATGATCATCACCAAATAAACCAATAAGAATGCGCCGCCGCCGTTGCTTGCCGCTTGGGTTGGAAAGCCCCAGATATTACCTAGGCCAACTGCCGCACCCGCCGCCGCAAGAATAAAACCAAGACGTGAACCAAAATGTTCACGAGAATCAGACTGTGTCATACCACTCACACAAATATCAATAGACTAGTTAGCTAGTACAGTAATGCAGGCAATCAAATAGAGCAATTACACTGCTTATTAATTAAACAAGCATTGCAAAAATAAACAGAATTTACTGCGTAAAGATTATTGAACAGGCAATGTTAACGGGAGATTAGAGGTGAATTTTTGCACGAGATAACGACCTCTTCCTTGTGCTTTGACTGCATAAAGTGCTCTATCAGCCACATGAAAGAAATCTAGATAGTGATTCAACTGTGGGGTATCAATTTCAACCCCTCCAACGCTGATTGAAAGCGTCTTCTTAGCTGGGGAAAATTGGTGGGTAATGCGCAGTGATTCAACCGATTCGATCAGTCGTTTAGCATAAGCTTGACCATCAATTTCGATGTCGCTCGCCAAAACTACACAAAACTCTTCTCCACCAAAGCGAGCAACCAGTTTTTCACCGCCAAAATCCAATTTTTTTAAGCTGGTCGCAACAGATTTCAATGCTTCATCACCCTCTAAGTGGCCGTAGTGATCATTGAACAATTTAAAATAGTCAATATCGATTAAAAACAATACGATATATCTAAATTGATAATCAACAATATAGCTTTTAAAGACCTTTTCTAAACGACGGCGGTTCGCAATACGTGTGAGTGGATCGTGCTCTGATTGCCATTTTAGTTCACGCCGACTGGTTTCCAGCTCCCATACTATTTGGTTCATCGTACGAGAAAACTCTTTCATTTCCTTCGATATGAAGGAGCGCTCACTGGGCATCTTTCCACCCGATGTTTTAAATTGATCCAGCACTTGATTGGCATCATTGATTGGCTTGACTACTTTATTCGCTACAACTAAGTTCAAGAAAAACATTAGGATAGAGAATGAAGCAAGCCCAGACAGCTCCTGCCATTGAATAAACGGTGGGACTTTAACGGTATGACTTATTTTAATTAATACAGTGAGGCGATTACGATAATCAAGCATTTCAAGGTAAGAGATATTATCTTCATGTGGCGCGGCAACGGTTTGATCATTAAGACTTTTGATCAGCATCACTTCCACATTCACCCCAGTTGCAATCACAAGCTCATTGATAAACTGTCCACTGATCCTTTTTAAAAAAAGTAAATAACCTTTGTCGCATTCCTTTGCGTCACTATTACAAACCCGAGAGGTTGCAACGATAAAAGGTTTGTCGTCTATCACGATAAAACTGAGATTCGGTTTGATGAAATCTTTTGGTGCTTTCATCGCGTCCGCTAAAATATCACCAAAATTATATCGAATCGCATCATAACTGGCTTCATGGCCAGTCTCATAGTCGTAGCGCTGGCCCCAAACTAATTGCACATCTGGATTAAAAATAAAAATACCGTCTAATGACTTGGATTCAAAGGTGTGAGTACCAATACTGTCGCGAATAAAATCATCATTAGGCTTAGCAATAAAATCGGCCATTTCATTCCATGCGGCATAATCAGCCAATGATGCCCCCATGTCCGCTTTTTGCATATTAAGAACAGTTCGAACTCGGTTAACCTCACCTCGTTGCAAGGAAAGAGCATCTTCAACGGCGCGATCATAAGACCACATAAACTTAAATAGCAGATAACACAAAATAAACAGCACAACGAAGGCTGTTGAAACTAATGCTGTTAACCGTCTCAAGCTAAAATTATTAAACAACATCCATACCAGTAAATTAACCTAACATCATAGACACAAATAAAGAGCACCGAATGTGCTCTTTAAGTTTAGATGGTAAAGACTTGATAATCTTTTAATACTGGTATTTTTTGGTGCAGTTGTTGTTCCTGCTCAACCATATCATTAAGAGACTCACAAAAATCACGACTCTCTTTTTGAATTGTGGCGGCGTTTTCTTGAATTCGCTCGGCTAACTTAACTTTTAAGTCCGCCATGGTATCGGTCAATTTTGTGATGTTTAAGCCACCCTCTTCTCTCATTTTCAGTGAAAGGGCATCGAAGGCGCCGGATATAAACTCTTTGTTAAATAAAGCTTTCGCTTTTTCAAAATCATCGGCCCAAGTTTGCGTCATTGATTCAAAAGTCTGCGCAGGGAGAACCAGCTCACCATTTTTGTAATAACGAGATTCAATATTGGCAAAAAAAGCTGCTATGGACTGCTTGGCGCTATCGAAGGCGTTGGGAGATTCAATACTTTTCGCAACATCATCCAAAATATCATTCGCCAACGCTAAGCCATCACTCGCCATCTGTTTTACTTTAGGCAATGAAGCATTCATGCTTTCTCTATACTGTTCAAGGGCCGTTTTCTGGTCACTGTCGAGCTCCATCTTTTCACCACGGATATAAAGATTGTTCTGTGTATCCATCAAAACAGTGTCGGTGCTCGTTTTGAGAATTTCAACCTTATCACCATCAAGGTGAACTTCATGGTTCACATCAACTCGGCACTGCGCTGCCCACAAAGGGGAGCTCAACAACATTAAAGTGACTAACACTACTTTTTTCATTGTTTTCTCTCATCGATCGTTTTATGACTAACCATATCAGGTGTGGATATTTGATGAGTTAGTATTTCTCGCTAGCAATATAAATGATTTCGACCTAAAAACCGTCAATTTAATGACATAAATGTTAGTTTGTTTCACTAATTTAAAAAAAACTGAGCTGCTTATTGAGCATTTCTGGCTTTAACATCACTTGTAAACCAAGTAAGCGAATTTCTCGCCCATTTTGCCGCAACAAAATATTCTCCAAAAGGGTTCGAAAATCATTGAGCTCTAACTGTGGATGAAGATGCTCAATCGTCGTAAGTTGAAAATCGGCAAACTTGACTTTGATCCCTTGTTTGACAATCGCCCCATCAACACTCGCTCTGTCTAACCTCGCTTTTATCTCTGGATAGAGATGATGTTCAATCACCTGCCAGCACTCTTCATAACTTGAGATATTTTGACTAAATGTTCTTTCGACACCTAATGATTTGCGCTCCCTCTCTGTCACGACTTCGCGATTATCAATTCCATGACTTTTCTTCCATAGTGAAGCGCCTAATCTGCCAAAGTTACGAAGTAGCTCTCGATAGTCCGTTAGCTTGATATCTTCACACTTATAAAAACCCGCTTGGTGCAACTTTTCCAGACTAACCTTACCGACACCGGGTATTTTCTCTAGCGGCAATGAATCGACCACCTGCTGTACTTTATCGGGTGGTATTACAAATTGACCGTTAGGCTTATTCATATCAGAGGCCACTTTAGCCAAAAATTTTACAGGTGCTACACCTGCAGAGGCTGTCAGTTGAAGTTCGTTATGAATATCATAGCGAATAGCTTGAGCTATCAATGTTGCGCTTCCTTGACATAGCGGTGAATCACTCACATCAAGAAATGCTTCATCTAATGATAACGGCTCAATAATGGAAGTATAACGTTCGAATATCTGTCGGATTTGAATGGAAATAGCTTTGTATACCGACATCCGCCCCGGAACCACCAGCAGATTGGGGCATAATTTTAAGGCTTGAGCAGTCGGCATTGCGGAACGAACGCCAAATTTCCTCGCCTCATAATTGCAAGTACTTAACACACCACGCTGCTTTTCATGACCACCAACGGCTAGAGGGCGATGCCTATATTCGGGGTTATCACGCATTTCTACCGCAGCGTAGAAACAATCCATATCAATATGGATAATTTTTTTGATTTTATTTTCCAATTCAAAACCATTAAAAGACTGTATACATAAACAGTATATTCTTGGTTTCTATGGATTGAAATGAATTGCTTTTAAAAATTAAAGAGCCTGCACAAAACAGGCTCTTTAATCGTAGCTCAGGCGATACGATCTTTTTCCCAATGCGCTAACTTTTCAGCTCTTGCTGCGGCCTTAGCTTCGCGTTTTTTACGTGCATCACAAGGCTCTGGGCAATTGCACACTTTTTCAATGCCAACAGCACCTAATCCACCACAACTGCCTTTGACTACTTTCTTTTGAAAGACATAGCCAACCGCCATCGCGGCAATGACACACAGAAATACACTGAATGTAATGAAAAAAGTATTCATAACTTAACTCACTTTTTATTTAGAAATGGCTTAAATGCGCTGGAGGCAATCTCTTCAAAACCTTGTTCTGTTTTCACAATCATGAACACAGGAATATTGTATTGCTCTGCAACCTCAATACCTTTCGTCTCTCCTAGTACCATTAATCCAGTCGCTAGGCCATCTGCCGTCATTGAAGATGCGTCCAAAACGGTAACCGATACCACTTTATTATGGATGGGTTTTCCAGTGATTGGATTGATAATGTGAGAATAACGCACACCATCTTGCTCAAAATAATTGCGGTAATCACCTGAAGTGGCAATTGCCAGATCACCAGGTTCAATGATCTCTTGAGCGGTACGTTCATCAACTGTCGGTTTTTCTATGGCGATTCGCCAAGGTACGCCTTCTCGATTTACGCCTTTTAAGCGCATCTCACCACCGACTTCAACCATGTAATTGGCAATGCCTTGTGATTGAATGTAGTCAGCGACCACGTCGACTCCCCATCCTTTCGCAATAGTTGAAAGGTCCACATAGAGATTAGGAAGATCTTTACTTAACGTAGTGTCGGTTGCGCTAAGATGCTCAATGCCTATGTTGGTTTTACGCTCAGCCAATTCTGCATCGCTTGGCACCACATCAGGACGAGCTTCAGGGCCAAAACCCCATAGGTTAACCAAAGGACCAACAGTGACATCCAATGCACCTAAAGTAAGACCGTTAAGACGCAGCGCTTCTTTCACCACGGTTGCGGTTTGAGAAGAAACCGTAAAAGGTTCCGTTCCTTGATATTGATTAAAACGGCTGAGCTCAGAATCTTTACGATAGGTCGACATTTGATCGTTCACTTCTTCCAATAACCGATCAACTTCCTTTTGGAGAGCCTCCGAGCTAGGGATACCTTCAGCTTTCAGGTACTTAATATTGTAAGTCGTGCCCATAGTAGGGCCACTGAGATGAACTTGCTCAACCGATTTTTCACAACCCGCCAAGATGAATAGAGAAGCTAACGCAACAAGCCATTTTTTCACTTGTTTACTCCTAAAAATGAAAGTGAATATAGAAAAGAAGTGGTTATAGAAAAGAAATTCCTACACCTATTTTCTATGTTAACTGAGTTGGAATTCAAAGCCACAAGGCAAAGGCAAAACTAAAACTAAAACTAAAACTAAAAAAACAATGGCTGACTCATCAGAGCCAGCCATAGGTTTTACTTACTTCAGTGAATTAACCACCGAAGTCATCAAGAAGGATGTTCTCATCTTCTACACCAAGGTTTTTCAGCATGCCAATCACAGCCGCATTCATCATCGGTGGACCACACATGTAGTATTCACAATCTTCAGGCGCTTCATGGTCTTTCAGATAGTTTTCATACAATACATTGTGGATGAAACCTGTGTATCCATCCCAGTTATCTTCAGGCATTGGATCAGAAAGCGCACAGTGCCATACGAAATTCGAGTTTTCAGCTGCAAGGCCGTCAAAATCTTCAACGTAGAACATCTCACGCTTAGAGCGCGCACCATACCAGTAAGACATTTTACGGGTAGATTTTAAACGCTTAAGCTGATCGAAGATGTGTGAGCGCATTGGAGCCATGCCCGCACCACCACCGATAAAGACCATTTCTGCATCCGTATCTTTGGCAAAGAACTCACCAAATGGACCAGAAATAGTACATTTATCACCTTCTTTCAGTGACCAAATGTAAGAAGACATCTGACCCGGTGGCACATTGGGATTATTAGGCGGCGGCGTAGCAATACGCACGTTTAGCATAATAATACCGAACTCTTCAGGGTAATTCGCCATTGAGTAAGCACGAATAATGTCTTCATCAACTTTTGACTCGTAGCGGAACAGGTTAAATTTGTCCCAATCGCCACGATACTCTTCTGGCACGTCAAAATCTGAATATTTGATGTGGTGTGCTGGCGCTTCGATCTGAATGTAACCACCAGCACGGAAAGGCACTGACTCGCCATCAGGGATCTGAAGTTTAAGCTCTTTAATGAAGGTGGCTTTGTTGTCGTTAGAGATAACGGTACATTCCCACTTTTTAACACCAAAAATTTCTTCAGGAAGTTCAATATCCATGTCTGTTTTCACAGCCACTTGACACGCTAAACGTTCACCCTCACGAGCTTCACCTTTAGTAATGTGATCAAGTTCAGTCGGAAGAATATCACCACCGCCAGATTTCACTTTTACACGGCATTGACCACAAGAGCCGCCACCACCACACGCCGATGATACAAAGACACCAGAACCTGCAAGTACGCTCAGTAGCTTACCACCTGGATTAGTCACAATAGACTTATCTGCATCACCGTTAATTGAAATTGTAATGTCGCCTGTTGGAACTAGCTTAGATTTAGCAAATAGAATTACCAAAACGAGTGCTAGAACAATCAGGGTAAACATCACTACACCAAGAATAATGTCCATTGACTATTCCTTAATTGTTGCGGTTTACCCGACTTACAGTTGAACACCAGAGAAAGACATAAAGCCTAACGCCATTAGACCCGCCGTGATGAAGGTAATCCCTAAACCACGTAAACCCGGAGGTACATCTGAATATTTCATTTTCTCACGGATACCGGCAAGAGCGACAATCGCTAACATCCAACCCACACCCGAACCGAAACCGTAAACGACGGATTCAGCAAAGTTATAATCACGCTGAACCATGAAAGATACACCACCAAAAATGGCGCAGTTCACTGTGATTAAAGGTAAGAAAATGCCCAGCGCGTTATACAAAGGTGGGAAAAAACGATCCAATATCATCTCTAAGATCTGTACCAATGCGGCAATAACACCGATAAAGGTAATGAAATTTAGAAATGTAAGATCAATATTTTCACCCAATGCACCTGGTTTAAGTAACAAGTTATAAACCAAGTTATTCACTGGTACTGAAATGGTCAGAACAACCGTAACCGCAATCCCTAAACCAAACGATGTCTTTACTTTCTTAGATACAGCAAGAAATGTACACATACCCAAGAAGAAAGAGAGTGCCATGTTTTCGATAAAAATCGATCGAACAAGCAAACTGATATAATGTTCCATAACGCCCTTACTCCTTCGCTTCTAGTTGTTCAGGTTTGAACGTGCGAATCGCCCAAATCATGAAGCCAATTAGGAAGAATGCCGAAGGTGCTAGCAACATCAAACCGTTAGGTTGATACCAGCCACCATCTTTCACAAGAGGTAGAACTTCCATTCCAAATAGCTTGCCTGAACCAAGAAGTTCGCGGAAGAAACCAACAGTGATCAATACAAAACCATAACCCAGACCATTACCGATACCATCGATAAAGGAAGGAATCGGTGCCGACTTCATTGCAAATGCTTCAGCACGGCCCATTACGATACAGTTAGTAATGATCAACCCTACGAACACCGATAGCTGTTTCGAGATATCGTATAAGTAAGCACGTAGGATCTGGTCAACAACAATAACCAATGAAGCAATGATCGCCATCTGAACGATGATACGCACACTGTTAGGTATGTGGTGACGAATTAACGAAACGAATAAGTTAGAGAAAGCCGTTACAAACATAACGGCTAGCGTCATAACAAACGCCGTTTCCAACTTAGTGGTTACCGCAAGGGCAGAACAGACACCAAGCACTTGAAGTGCGATTGGGTTGTTATCCAACACCGGCGCTAGAATGCTCTTTTTAATCTCTTTTGCGCTAGACATTAGTTCAAACCTCCGTCACGAACTTTTGCTAGGAATGGACCAAAGCCCATATCACCTAACCAGAAGTCGAAAGTGTGTTGAACACCGTTACTGGTCAGTGTTGCGCCAGAAAGTCCATCAACGCCATGCTCAGATCCGGCAGGAGCGCCACCTTTCACAACTTTAATTGCAGGTTGGTGGTTGTCATCAAACAATTTCTTGCCAACAAATTGAGCTCGCCATGATGGGTTTTCAACTTCACCACCCAATCCCGGAGTTTCACCTTGTTCGTAGTAAGTAATGCCGGAAACGGTATTACCATCGGTTTCTACAGCCACAAATGCGTACATCATTGACCACAAACCATTACCGTGAACGGGAACAATCACTTTAGAAATCTCGTCGCCACTTTTCACTAGGTAAACAACCCCAGTATTGGCACGACGAATAATCTTCGCTTTATCTTGTTCCGCTGTTAGCTTGATAGATTGAGCTGGGTCTTTAGAAGCTTTGCGTTGATCATAGGCCGTTGCATCGCCATCAACAAAGTTCCCGGTTTTAAAATCAATCAAACGAGGTTCAATGTATTTAGCAAAAAGCTCTGGCACGCTACCAGACTCGTTAATGCCTGCAACTTCAACAATCTTGCTTTGCTTATCAAGTACTGCGTTAACTTTTTGCTTGTCACGCAGGCCAACCGCTGCTGTCGATACGATGATTGAGCACACTAAGCTCAATGCGATAACAACAAACAGCGTTTTTTTAATGCTATCGTTATTACTTGCCATAGCGTGCTAGTCTCCGCTTGATGTTCTTCTCAATCACAATATGGTCAAACAAAGGTGCAAATAGGTTCGCAAATAAGATCGCCAGCATCATACCTTCTGGGTAAGCTGGGTTAACCACACGAATCATCACACACATTGCACCAATCAAAATACCGTATGCCCATTTACCTTTGTTAGTAAATGAAGCCGATACTGGGTCGGTTGCCATGAAGAACATACCAAACGCAAAGCCACCAAGTACTAGGTGCCAATGCCAAGGCATATTAAACATTGCATTTGTGTCTGAACCAATAACATTGAACAGCGTTGATATGGCAATCATACCTACCATAACACCCGCAATAATGCGCCATGAAGCAATGCCCATGTAGACAATAAATGCCGCGCCAATCGCCAGTGCTAACGTCGACACTTCACCGATAGAGCCAGGAATGTTACCAACAAACGCATCCATCCAAGTAATGGCTTCGCCAGTGACCTTATTGATCAGAGCACCGTTACCACCTTGAGCCCATTGGCTTAGCGCCGTTGCACCAGAAAAACCATCTGCAGCTGTCCAAACAACGTCACCAGAGATCTGTGCTGGGTAGGCGAAGAATAGAAAAGCACGACCGGCTAATGCTGGGTTTAGGAAGTTACGCCCGGTACCACCAAAGATTTCTTTGGCAACAACCACGCCAAAGGTAATCCCTAAAGCGGCTTGCCATAAAGGCAGTGTGGGTGGAACAATCAGAGCAAACAAAATTGAAGTTACAAAGAAACCTTCGTTAACTTCATGCTTACGCACCATACAAAACAGCACTTCCCAAAAACCACCGACCAAGAATACCGTGGCGTAGATAGGTAGGAAGTAAGTCGCACCGAGCAGCATCATACTTGCCCAACCGGCTTGCGTACTTAATGTACCGCCAAGCATTTCAGTTAGCCAATAGTGCCAGTTACCACTGATGACTGTCGCCAATTCAGCGCCAGAATACAGATGGTTAAGTGCAGTAATCGATTGGTGACCAACGTTATACATACCCCAGAACATCGCTGGGAATACCGCTAGCCAAACCATGATCATGATGCGTTTGAGGTCAACACTATCACGAACGTGTGAGCTTCGTTTTGTAACTAAACCAGGCGTATAAAAAAGCGTTGCGGCTGCTTCATACAAGGCAAACCATTTTTCATGTTTGCCGCCAGGTTCAAAATGATGCTCGATGTCTTCAAGAAACTTTTTAAGGCCCATGAAAATTACCCTTCCTTCTCAATCTTGTCTAGGCACTCACGAAGTAGCTGACCATATTCGTATTTACCAGGACATACAAAGGTACACAATGCGAGATCTTCTTCGTCCAGTTCAAGGGCACCGAGACGTTGAGCGCTATCGATGTCACCTGCACATAGGTCACGAAGTAGGAGCGTTGGTTCCATATCTAGTGGCAACACTTTTTCATAGTTACCAATAGGTACCATCGCACGATCACTACCATTGGTTGTGGTTGTCATGTTGAACAACTGACCTGTGAATAGATGACCAAGGAAAGAGCGAGTGACTGAGAATTTGTTCTTGCCAGGCATTGCCCAACCAAGAAAATCTTTGTCACGACCTTCACGCAGAACCGATACTTGGAGGTGGTAACGACCAAGATAAGCTACAGGCCCCGCCGCTTTCACACCAGAAAGTACAGAACCAGAGATGACACGAACTTCGCCCGGCATCAATTCGTTATCCGTTAACTCTTCGAGGCTAGCACCAATCTGAGTACGGACAAGACGAGGTTTGTTGACTACGGGTCCTGCAAGCGACACCACTCGTTGTGTGTATAGCTCACCGGTTAAGAACAATTGACCAAACGCAATCACGTCTTGGTAATTGATGCTCCACGCCACATTGACTGCATTTACTGGATAGAGGAAATGCATGTGAGTCCCTACAAGACCTGCAGGGTGTGGGCCATCAAACACATGTTCTTCAACGTTTGGCTGTGAAGAGCGTGGTAAGCTAGTACCAGATTTACAGACGTAAACCTTGCCCTCAGTCAGAGTTGAAAGGATATCGAGACCAGCGACGAATGCTTCAGATTGCTCATTAATGATCGTCTCAGGTTTTGCCGCTAATGGATTGGTATCCATTGCTGTCACAAAAATAGCCTGAGTTGAAGACTCAATTGCTGGAACCTTGCTAAACGGACGAGTACGCAACGCAGTCCAAAGACCAGACTCAACTAACTGAGTTTTAACCGTTTGACGGTCAATACTTGCTAGTTGGCTAGCTTCAAAGCTATCGAACGTGATTTGCTCATCACCTGCCACTTCAATCACAACGGATTGTAGGACACGTTTGGCGCCACGATTGACTTCGATAACCTTACCGCTTGCTGGTGAAGTAAATTTAACACCCGGATTCTTTTTATCTTCAAAAAGAATTTGAGCTTTCTTTACTTCATCGCCTACGCGAACATGCATGGTAGGACGCATGCCAACGTACTCTTCGCCAAGCAAGGCGACTTTAGTGATGGTCTTACCATCATTAATCACCTGGGAAGGAGTTCCTGCAATAGGAAGGTCCAAACCCCTTTTTATTGTAATCATACGCACTTGCACTATTTTATCGGGAAAAAGATTCTTTTAATTGCGTAAGTTCAAGGCTTGTTTATCTTTCATGGTCGTTCTTGATAAGAGGCCAAATGAAAGTTAAACCAGCCTTAGACACGACATTTCTGTGTCCGATTTTGGCTTGTTTTAAACGCCAGAACCGCAACATCCTTTTAATAACCTCATCACAAGTATGGTATGAGATCCATTAGGTGCAATAGTCTAGCATTTTTTCGGAACCTGATGCCATGACCAATCCTCTGATAAGTCGTTTTATTTGGAAGGATTTGAATCATAAAGGCTAGCGAATAGTCATAACTTTGAAGCATCGCACAAATAACCTATTCCTTACCCCTTATGAGTATTTATTTTTATTCACTACCTAAAACAATTTCTCTCAACTTGTTCATCTCGTCAATTTGTTTAAATACTGTTAACATTCCGCTCAAAAACAGAACAAGAGAACGGCATATTCAGACGGTTCTGAACGAGTTATTTTCCACCGCCCATACACATAGGACTATCAGGTACGCCACTAATTTGCGCCTGCCACTCTTGTGGTGTGTAGGTATGAATCGAGAGTGCATGAATGTGGTTCGCTAACTCTTCTGCCAACACTTGGTTAACCTGTCGGTGACGGCCAATCAAACGCATTCCTTCAAAACTGTCACTCACCACAATGACTTTAAAATGGCTTTCCGATCCTGAAGGCACATTGTGCATGTAGCTTTCATTTTCGACTTTCAAATAATCAGGGTGAAATGCTTGATGCAATTTTTGTTCGATTATGGGTTGGATCATACCGTTGCCTTTCTTCCTCAAATAAGAGCATGAGAACATATACGAGTGTAAAGAGATTTAAGTTTAACTAGCCTTATAGAATAGCGAAAGGTTTTGGTTCCTTGTTTCTACGCCATTTGAGACAATGCATCCGTAATTCTCACTACGACCTATAAAAAATTATGAAAACAGAGTTGGCACTGCATGATCGAACGTTGAGCTTGCACCGTTTCCCACATCGTTCAAACGAAACATTACAAGCTTGGGATGCGGGCGATGAATATGTGATTAATCATATTGAAGCGTTGAATTTAGCAATAGGCAAACGCATCCTTATTTTAAACGATCACTTTGGCGCTCTATCGTGTTGGTTTGCAGATAAGCACCACGTCACCATGATGAGCGACTCTTTTATTTCGCAACAAGGTACGTTAAACAATCTTCAGCGCAATCAGTGCCGCAACGTGCAATTGCTCTCAACAATGGATGCCATCCCTGAATCGGTCGATCTGGTGCTTTTTCAATTGCCCAAGAGCAATCGCCACTTGGTTTGGCAATTAAGCCAACTCCGTCAGTCCCTTGCCCAAGATTGCCCTGTGATAGCGGTCAACAAAGCGAAAGAGATCCACACATCAACCTTAAACTTATTTGAAAAGTATTTAGGTTCAACAAGCACTTCTCTTGCATGGAAAAAACACCGCCTCGTTTTTTCAGCACCGAACGTATCACCGATTGAAACGGTGGAACCCATAACTGAATGGGCCGTAGAAAGCGAATCCATCCGTCTAATAAACCTGCCGAATGTCTACTCAGGTGAGAGATTGGATCTCGGCGCACGCTTTTTTCTACAGCATCTTCCACAAGATCCTAAGTTACAGCACATCATCGACCTTGGATGCGGCAACGGGGTGTTATCAATCAAGGTGGGCCAACTCAATCCTCAAGTACGAATGACCTGCGTTGATGAAAGCTTGATGGCCATCGAGTCTGCAAAGCTAAATTTGCTGGAGAATTTAGGAGAAGATCGCAATATTCAATGCATTGCGAATAACTGCTTAGATGGTTTTCAACAAGAGAGTAGCTGTTTAGTATTGTGTAACCCACCATTCCATCAACAACAAGCTATCACGGATCACATTGCTTGGCAGATGTTCTGTGATGCAAAGCATGTTCTTAAAAAAGGGGGACGATTATTAGTGATCGGCAATCGCCACCTCGGCTACGATGTAAAACTAGCAAGATTATTTGGCCAAGGGCAGGTAAAAACTGTCGCGACCAACCATAAATTTGTTATCTTACAAGCAACTAAATAGGCAAGGATAAGAAAGGAAATGACCATGAAAAAACTGGTTCTCGCAGCCTCAATCGCATTACTCACCGCTTGTGCCGCACCTCAGCAACAGCAAATCAACTTTATGCCTACTGCAACGACCAGCAAAAATACGGTCGTCAACAATAAAGCCTTTACTCTGGTTAGCAAAGATGTTCGATCGGCGCAATATGTGGCTTTAGTGGATAGTGGCCGCTCTAATATTGAGCCAATTCATGCCAAACAAAATGTTCGCATTGCGGTTGAGAATGCGTTGGCAGAACAATTTAGCTCTCAAGGCTATCGCTTAACAGTGAACAGCGAAAACAATGTCACCGTTGAAATTGCAGAAGCACTAGTGACGGTAAAACACAGCGTCATGTCGAATGAAATGGATGGCAGTGTCACGCTTGAAATCACCGCGGAAACACCAAAAGGCAAATTGGTGAAAACGTTCAACGGAACGGCAAAACGTTCCGGTACACTCAGCGCTTCAAATGATGAGATTGAAATGGTGCTCAACGATGTCATGAACTTGGTACTTAAAGAAATTGCCAATGACAGCGAACTTAATGGTTATTTACAGGAGCGCTTTTAATGTTACGTTCTCTCGTTACGACATTAGCGCTCGTCAGTTGCACTGCGTTTTCGGCGCCCAACGTCCTAATTGAGACGAACTTAGGGTCATTTACTGTTGAACTTAATACAGAGAAAGCGCCAACGACTGTCGCAAACTTCGTAAAATATGTTGAAGATGGCAGTTATGTTGGCAGCCAGTTCCACCGCGTTATCCCAGGGTTTATGGCACAAGGCGGCGGATTTGATGCGGATTTAAAACAACTCACCACTTACGCTCCCATCAAAAATGAAGCGAGCAATGGGTTGACCAATGACACCGCGACGATCGCAATGGCCCGTACCAATGATCCTAACTCAGCTACTCGCCAATTCTTTATTAACTTGGTCGATAATGATTTTCTCAACTACAACGCTCGCCCACCGGGTTATGCAGTCTTTGGTAAAGTCACGCAAGGGTTTGATGTTGTGCAAAAAATGGCTCAACAGCCGACCAGCACGAAAGGGCGAATGCAAGACGTCCCCATCGAACCAATCGTTATTACGAATGTCACACTAGAACAATAACCATACCAACGCCGATTTATCGGCGTTTGATTTTATTGGGTCGCCTTTCGACCTAAGCTGCTTTACTGACAAGGATTCGCTGTATGCCATCAACCTCCTCCTCTCTCACTTGGATGGAAACTATCCGTAGCTATCTTGATAAACGCCTATTGTGGGTATTTATGATGGGATGTTCGAGCGGTTTTCCGTGGGTTTTGATTGGTTCAAATATGTCAGGATGGCTAAAAGATGCAGGCTTAACCACCGCTGCAATTGGTTATTTTGGTAGTGTCTTCGCAGTTTACGCGATTAATTTTCTATGGGCCCCATTGGTGGATCGCGTCAAATTACCCATTCTGACGCCATTATTAGGTCAACGCCGCAGTTGGGTATTTTTGTGCCAATCGATCATTTTGATCTGTACGTTGCTGATTGCGGGTGTCAATCCAGCCCAAAATTTGATGTTTACCTCAATGCTTGCCTTGGGCATTGCGATCGCTTCTGCCACTCAAGATATCGCGATTGATGCTTTTCGTATCGATACTTTCCCCAAATCACAAGCCAATAAGCTGCCACAAGCCTCCGCCATGGCCATCATGGGGTGGTGGACTGGATATTCTCTGCCGGGCTATCTCGCTTTTGTAAACGCCGATAGTATCGGTTGGAATGCCGTTTATTATGGCATGGCACTCTGTGTCGGGCTGTTAATGCTTTTCACGCTCTTGGTGGGCGAACCAAAAACACATCGCGAAGCGCTACAGCATCAAGCGGAGCTGCGACACAATCAGGTAGTTGGTTCGAAAGTCGTCGCGTGGTTCACCGTTACCGTAATCGAACCATTTCTCGATTTCTTCAAACGCAATGGCGCGCAAGTAGCACTAACCCTGCTGTTGTTTGTCTTTTTATTCAAGATTGGCGAAGCTTTTCTTGGCCGAATGTCGATTCCATTTTACAAAGAAATTGGCTTTAGCAACGAACAAATTGGTCACTACTCGAAGTTAATTGGTTGGGGAGCAACCCTATTCTTCACTTTGATTGGCAGTATGTTTAACGTGCGATTTGGTATTGTTCGCGGCTTGATGATTGGTGGCATCGCGATGTCTGCCAGTAATTTGATGTTTTCGTGGATCGCTCAAGTTGGCCCTAATGAGCATCTGTTCTTGGCGACCATAATTGTCGATAACTTTACCACTGCGTTTTCCACCGTGGCCTTTGTTTCGTTTCTTACTGTGTTAACAGGGCAGGCATTTTCAGCAACGCAATATGCGCTATTGGCCTCTCTAGGAAACTTTGGCCGCACCACGTTGGCCTCTTTTAGCGGAGAGCTGGTCGACTATCTCAATAATTGGTCACTGTTCTTTATTATTACTGCACTGATGGTAGTACCAAGCCTTATAATGCTCTACTCACTGCGCCATTATTTTGCTGATTTACTGCAAAAAGCTCGGCAGAGAGACATCGATGATATTGCCAAGCAAGGCATTGATAAGCGTTAGATGAAAAAAAGGTCGTACAATACGACCTTTTTTAATTTGATGTGCCCGCTATAGACTACGGATAGAGACCTTTACCAAATAAGTTAAACACTCTCGCAACACCTTGCGTAAACAGCATCGGCTCAGTTAGCACCGTTAAGCATAAACAATCTTCATCCACTTTGGTAAAAGGGCTGTGTTTAATACTCGCATCTCTTTGAATGAAATCACCCACTTTATAATGCCCATCTTCATCACTGAAGCCACCATGGAGCACCAAGGTCGACTCAACCCCTTTGTGTGTATGCTGAGGGATCTGCACGTTGTGATTGATGTACATCAGGTTCATGCGAGAGTCTTCAGCAATATCTAGATGGGCACTAAAAACTTTACCACCATAGCTGCGCCACTCGCCTTTGAAGCGAATGAGTTGGCTCAGCGTACTAGGCAGCATCACAACGCGATCATTGACTTTAATTTCTATCGACTCAGGCTTACGCAAGGTCGATGGGTGTAGAGTATCCAGCGCCGTGATCGTTTCAAACATCTGGTTTAAATGATCATCATTAGAAGCGGCCATTCTTTGTTGCGGTAACGATTGACTCAACAATGCTTCGGCGGCCCGAGTTTCTAAGTATTGAACCTGTTGACGACACTGAGTACAGAGTTCAAGGTGAGTGGCAATCATAATGCCATGCGCCGCATCAATTGAACCATTGGCATACTGCTGCAGTACTTCGTTGCTTGGATGGTGGCTCATAATTGCTCCGCTTGAATAGAATGTCTAAGTTTTTCAACGGCTAGTCGTAAACGCGATTTGACAGTACCGAGAGGAATATTGAACATCTCCGCAACCTGCTGCTGGGGCAGTTCTTCAAGATACACCGCCTTCACGATGGCTTGCTGAGCTTCAGGCAACAACGCCACAAACTTTAATATTTGCTCTTTTAACATGTCATGTTCAGGACAATAATGTTCAACCAAATCAGGTGGGCAGTAGTCAGTTGGCCAAATATCATCGGCATAAACATGTAACTCTCGTCCGCGCTGCTTACGCAGCAGATCAAAACACAAATTGCGTGCAATCGTGTAAACCCACGTCGAAAGCGAACTTTTTCGGTTATCGAATAGGTGAGATTTCTGCCACACCGTGGTCATGGTTTCTTGCACCATTTCTAACGCCACTTGCTCACTGCCTACATGCTTAAACGCAAACTGTTGTAAGCGAGGAGAGAAATAACGAAACACTAAGGCAAACGCCTGCTTATCACGTTGCTTGACACGTTCCATGCATTCAGCCCAGTCTTGCTTGGTGTAGCTTGGGCTTAGCGACACACTATGCTGAGAATCACTGCTCATGCTGCGCTCTTCCTTTAGGAGTAACCGTTGTTATTGGCATACAGTAGCCATAAACCTTTATACGTGAGTAATGCATACATCGATCACTCGTCGTATTCTTTTTTATACAAAGCCACTACTACAGAGCGACTTCTCGTTTAAGTTTACTGCACGCTTTCAAAGTTAGTGTGAGACTTCGATTACCTGCAATAAAAAGTCAACCGCACTGTGCGCGTCATCCTGCCTCATTAAATCATCAAATTGTTGAATCGAGATAGGGAGCAGTTCTAGCCATCGCTGCGCCACCCAACTGGCATCATCAAAAAAACAGTGCGAATAGAGCTCGCCAAGCTGAGGGAATTGTTGATAAACCGCTTGTAGCTGGTGGCTTAAATACCATTCGTGAGGTTCTAAATCTCTTACTGGCCAACTGGGCAATGACGTGACCTGAGCAACTCGCAGGCCATCAAATTCGCTCACTACTGACTCTATTTTAAAGCGCTCCATTCCCATCACGGTTAATCCTAACATCCCATTGTCGAGCGCTTCAAAATCAACAATCTTAACCAACATCCCAAATTTAGATAACTGATTTGCTTTATTGCCTTTTTTGTTATCAATCAAACAAATCCCAAATGTAGAGTCAGACTGGCTGGATTGAGTGACCATCCTCTTATACCTTGATTCAAAGATCCGTAGCTTCATTTTCCCTTCTGGTAAAACGATTGAAGCTAAAGGAAACAGCATCAATTTCTTCATCATTCATCACTCTTCATCATGCCCGTCAATAAATACGTTGAAGATTACAAAACGATCACTAACTAAAAATGTTGGTTTATCGATTTGCATAAAACAATACTAAAGCAAACGTTTAAGTGACTAAAATCACATTAAAGATGCAAGCGAACGAAATATTAATTTAGTTCCGCGCAAATATTCATTAACGTGACCGCAGTCACTAAGTTTGTTCACTTTTGCATTCGCAATCACTTTTAATTGAGATTTTTATCGTTATTATTCGGGCCAATTGAACGCACATCAGAAATATACGTGTGCTGAATTATGACAAACATAGAGAGTCCCCCTTATGCGTAAATCACTTCTAGCTCTAGGCCTAATGGCTGCAACTTCTGCTCCAGTTATGGCCGCTGACTATTCAGATGGCGACATCCATAAAAACGATTACAAATGGATGCAATTTAACCTAATGGCTGCAATCGATGAATTACCAGGTGAGTCATCGCATGATTACTTAGAGATGGAATTTGGCGGCCGCTCAGGGATTTTTGATCTGTACGGTTACGTTGATATCTTTAACCTGCTAAGCAACCCAAGCAGTGACAAAGAAGGTAAAGAAAAAATCTTTATGAAATTTGCACCTCGTATGTCACTAGATGCACTTACAGGTAAAGATTTGTCTTTCGGGCCAGTGCAAGAGTTGTATGTCTCTACGCTAATGGAATGGGGTGGTAACTCTGGCGTTAACACTCAAAAAGTGGGCCTTGGCTCTGATGTGAATGTGCCTTGGCTCGGTAAAGTAGGTTTAAACCTGTACGGTACTTACGATTCAAATAAGAAAGATTGGAATGGTTTCCAAATCTCAACCAACTGGTTCAAGCCTTTCTACTTCTTTGAAAACGGCTCATTTATCTCTTACCAAGGTTACATCGATTACCAATTTGGTATGGAAACAGGTAAAGGATACGCAACATCTAGCGATGGCGGTGCTATGTTTAACGGTATCTACTGGCACTCAGACCGCTTTGCTGTGGGTTACGGTCTAAAAGGTTACAAAGATATCTACGGTATCAAAGATACTGATGCCTTCAAGTCAACTGGCTTTGGTCACTACCTAGCTGTGACTTACAAGTTCTAATCGAACCTAAGTTTTGGCTAAATGGCGCTCTCGAGCGCCATTTTTATTGCTTTCCATTTCTACCTCATTATCCTTGGCGCAAAGTCAACAATGGAGAGGTTTTATGAATATCGTCGTGCTTGGGCCAGGCGCAGTTGGGTTGCTTTGGGCGACAAAGCTGCATGCTGCTGGACACCGCGTTTCATTATGGGGCAGACAATCTCAATCTTCACTTTCCATTGCTTTAGATAAACAGGCGTCTATTACCCTGCCATGCAATGATCACAGCGCGCTCTGCCATGCCGATCTCTTACTGATTACCGTTAAGTCTTGGCAAGTCGAGCAAGCGCTCACTCCGCTGCTGAATACACTCAATCGTGACACCATTTTGCTATTTATGCACAACGGCATGGGCGCGCTTGATTCGATGCAGGATCAACTGAATGACTTTCCTATTGTGCTTTCAACCACCACGCACGGTGCACTCAAGCCCTCAATGAACCAAGTGTTGCATACTGGCAAAGGCGTAACTCAATTAGGGGCTTACAACGCCCAAGGCAAGCAGTGTCAATTTCTAGTGGATGTACTTCAGCATGCATTGCCAGACGTAATGTGGAATAACACGATTGAAGAAGCACTATGGCATAAGCTTGCAATTAACTGCGCGATTAACCCGCTCACCGCATTAGAGCAATGTCGCAATGGTGAGTTAGCCGATGAACGCTTCCAACGGCCGCTGGAAAATATTGTTGCAGAAGTCGCCGATGTCATGAGCGCTGAAGGCTTTGCGATCACTCAATCATCACTGCTTGCTAAGGTTAAGCAGGTGATTCAAGCCACAGCAGAGAATTATTCGTCAATGCATCAAGATATTTTCTATCAACGTAAGACTGAGATAGACTTTATTACGGGCTATTTACTGAAGAAAGCAGAGCAACATCAGCTCGTAACACCAGAAAATAGTAAGCTATATCACGCCATTCAACAGATAGAACACCGCTGGAAAAGCCAATGAGTAAACGAATTTTAGTCCCGATAGCAACGGGCTGTGAAGAGATGGAAGCGATCACCGTGATTGATATGATGGTCAGAGCTGGCTATCAAGTCGTGGTTGCCAGTGCTAATCTCGACGGGCAATTGATGATGAAAGCCTCACGCGGAGTGACATTAACCGCAGACTGTAAACTGCTGGATGTGATCGATGAAGAGTTTGACGTGATTGCGCTGCCCGGTGGCGTTGGAGGCGCTGAGATCTTTCGTGACAATCCAGTGCTAATCGAAATGCTCAAGCAACAGCATAACCATGGTCGATGGTTGGCGGCTATTTGTGCCACGCCAGCCTTAGTTTTGCAACATCATCAGCTTTTCCCGCAAGCGATCATGACAGGGCACCCAGCTTTTCGCGATCATATCCCCACTGATTTATGGCGGGATCAACGCGTAACCATCGATACAAACCATCAATTAATCACCAGCCAAGGGCCGGGAACAGCACTTGAGTTCGCGATGGAGATCATCATATCACTCTCAGGTAAAGCACACGCATGGTCAGTTGCACAACCAATGGTGACACTGGCAGCATTGAATTATCACGAGTTAGGTGAGCAATAATGTTTGACGTGCAGACCATTCGCGACCAATTCCCCGCGCTCAATCAAGCCGTGGATGGCGAAACTCTGATTTATCTAGACAGCGCCGCTACCACGCAAAAGCCGCAAGTGGTGATAGATGCCATTAGCCATTACTACAGTACGCAAAATGCCAATGTACATCGTGGTAGCCATCGCTTAACAGCAAAAGCGACCAGCGATTTTGAAGCGGCGCGTGACACTATGGCTCAATTTATTGGCGCATCATCTCGTAAAGAGATTATTTGGACTCGCGGAGCGACCGAAGCGATCAACCTGATCGCGCAGACTTACGCACGTAATACATTGCAAGCCGGTGATGAGATTCTGGTCAGCGAAATGGAACACCACGCCAATATAGTGCCTTGGCAAATCGTCGCGGCTCAAACCGGAGCAAGCGTCGTCAAAGTCCCCATCACGCCAGAGTGCCACTTTGATCTTGAGGCTTTTCAAGCACGATTATCGAATAAAACCAAAATTGTCGCCCTAGCCCATACCACCAACGTGACGGGCACGCGCCAACCGATTGAAACCGTGATTAAACTGGCGCACCAAGTCGGCGCTGTGGTCGTGATTGATGGCGCGCAAGGAATTGTGCATGAAACCGTCAATGTGCGCGAACTCGATGCCGACTTTTATCTCTTTTCTGGGCACAAGCTTTACGCTCCCGCTGGCATTGGCGTTCTGTACGGAAAATTAGCGCTGCTTGAAACAATGCCTCCATGGCATGGCGGCGGCAAGATGGTAGAAAAAGTGTCGTTTGAAGGTACAACATTTGCCGAACTGCCGGGGAAATTTGAAGCAGGTACACCGAATGTCGCAGGGGCGATAGCCCTTGCCAAAGCAATCGAATGGTTACAAAACTGCAATCGGACGGCCGTAGAAACTCACCTGCATAGATTGCAAGCACGCACTTATCAAGCTCTGCAACAGCTCGATGATATTCGCGTGATCGGCTATCAACCGAATGCCAGTATTCTCAGTTTTGTGATGGATGGCGTTCATCATCAAGACATAGCCACCTTACTCGATCAGCAAGGCATCGCGGTTCGCTCTGGCCATCACTGCGCTCACCCATTAATGGATGCACTCGGGTTAACTGGCACAGTGAGAATTTCGTTTGGTATTTACAATACCGAACAAGAGGTTGAACAGTTGATCGCCGCCATCACTAAAGCGGTTGATATGCTGTAATAACTCCCCCCTTTCATCAAAAGGGGGGAGATGCTCAGCTTGGATCGATATTTTTTATCTTATCGACAATAGCTTTAAGGCCATTACCACGTGAAGGACTTAAATGGGCAATCAAGCCTATTTTTTCAAAATAAGCATCCACATCAAACGCTTGAATTTGTGCGTAGGTCTTGCCGTTGTACGCAGCAAGGACTAAAGCAATTAAACCACGCACAATCCGCGCATCCGAATCGGCACAGAAAGACCATATTTCTTGATACTCCTGCCCCACTAACCATACTTGACTCTCGCAGCCTGCAACACTGACTTGCTGCGATTTCAAAGCATCAGGCATCGTGGGCAATAACTTCCCCCACTGGATCACTTGTCGATAGCGATCTTCCCAGCCAGTAAAATTTTGCATGGTCGCCACAATGTCATCAGCGCTAATCTCACGACCAAAGGGGGAGGCAGGAAAAGGAGTCATTAACGTTACACCTTATGTTTCTGAATTAACTTTTCAACAATGCGCGCTACGGCAACAAAACCAAAGGTTGCGGTAACAACCGTCGCAGCGCCAAATCCGCTGGCGCAATCCATCCGCTTTGGCCCTTCTGCGGTTGATTTCACCGCGCACACACTGCCATCGGCTTGCGGATATTTGAGCTGCTCTGTCGAGAACACGCAATCAATACCAAACTTACGCGCAGGGTTTACAGGGAAATTATGGCGATGACGAAGCGTATCTTTGAGTTTTTTTGCCAATGGGTCTTGAATCGTTTTAGTTAAATCCGCGACCTTGATTTGAATTGGGTCAACTTGACCACCCGCACCACCGACGGTAATCACTTTAATTTTATTGCTACGGCAATAAGCCAGTAGTGAAGCTTTCGCTTTCAAACTGTCTATCGCATCAAGCACGTAATCGAACGTTTGACTCAAATAGCGGTGCTGGTTATCTGGCGTGATAAAGTCATCAATTAAGTGCACCACACACTCAGGGTTGATGAGCTTGACCCGCTCGGCCATCACTTCAATCTTACTTTGCCCAACCGTACCGCTCATCGCATGGATTTGACGGTTGATGTTGGTGACGCACACATCGTCCATATCAATCAGCGTTAACTCGCCAATGCCGGTGCGCGCTAATGCTTCGACTGCCCACGAGCCAACGCCACCGATACCAATCACACACACATGCGCAGCACGCAGTATTTCAACCTCACGATTTCCATAAAGGCGACGAGTGCCTCCGAAGCGTTGGTTGTAGCTATCTGAAGCGGGGGTATCGAGTTCACGCATAATTAAAAGTCCGATTGAAAGCGATAGAAAAATAAAGAGTGCGATTTATACGCACTCTTTATTTAAAAGTCTAGGTCGAAACCTGTGTCACTATTGTAGCTTTTCAGGCGGCAATGCCCAAGGTGCTTGTGTGGCTGAGTTTTCTAACCCCAGTTTCCAAACGCGACCAAAATGCTTGTAATGCCCTGCTTCCGTTCCGGCGCGCTCGCCCATGCCATGGTACAGATCGAGGTGGTTATCTTTTACCGCGCCGCCCGTATCTAGCACAATCAACATTCTCAACTGATGAGCGCCACTCCATGTACCATCGGCATTGAGCAGCGGCACTTCTGCTAAAATAGGTGTGCCCATTGGAAAGATGGAACGATCTCCGGCCACCGATGCCATCGGCAGGAGTGGAATACCGGCAGAGCCAGTGACGGGGGCTGCCGCTTTGGGCGCAAAAAAGACATAGGAAGGATTTTGCTCTAGCAGCTCTCTTACCGTCGGTTCATCATTGACTAGCACCCATTCCTTGATCGCTTTGAGTGACATTTTCTCTCGTGTCACTTCACCTCGTTCAATCAAGACTTTGCCAATACTGATGTAGGCTTTGTTATTCTTACCCGCGTAAGCGAAGTACTCAAGCGTATCGTCATCTTCAAAATGCACAAAACCACTGCCTTGCACTTCCATGATGAAAGGGTCAATCAGGTTAGCCGCATAACCTAACTCAAGCCCTTTTTCAGCTAACGCACCATCATAAATTTGCGCACGCGTTGGGCAATCGGCCGAACATTCAGGCAAACCAAATACGGGATATTTGAATATTTCATCCGGTTGATGGCGAAGCTCCATCACCGGAGAAAAATAGCCAGTGAAAAGCACATTACCTTTTTTATCGCCACCACCAAGCTGCGCCGCTTGTATTCCAAAATTCGCCAAATCTTGTGGATCACCACTTTGCAAAATCCATTCACTGATCTGTTGATACAAAGGTTGATAAATCGCTGCCATCGACGCCGAGCGAGTCACCACTTGTTCGCTCTGTTTGGAAAATTGCGTAAAGTCACGTGGCGTATTGGACTGCACCGTGTCTACTTTGTTGAGCGCTTTAGAGAAATCACCATCCAAATATTGCTGAGCACGGTCGGTCGGTTGCGCACAACCAAACAGCAGCAGTACTGCCGCAAGAGGAAAAATTTGCTTAATCACAGAAGTTATCCGTTATTTGAGTTGCTAAAAGCATGACAAACTCGCGCCTAAACCGCAATCAGCGAATTGTTAACGGAGGTTTTTTTGGTATTTTCCTGACAATCGGAAGGTTGGATTGTAGTGCGACGACGACATTTGCGTCATTTC
Source organism: Vibrio sp. B4-6 (assembly GCF_963888245.1). NCBI lineage: Bacteria > Pseudomonadati > Pseudomonadota > Gammaproteobacteria > Vibrionales > Vibrionaceae > Vibrio > Vibrio sp. B4-6. Next base: position 195,832 of record NZ_CAWPIM010000011.1, on the reverse strand, counting down.
AGTATTGCTATCATCACGCATTTTGTAACGATAGCTCGTATTACCAATTTGGTATTCTAAAAAATGACCATCAAACTCAAATGAAGTGGTGAGTACTCGGCCACTACTGATCACGCCTGCTTTCCCCAATTCAATTCGTTTGGCTGAATAAGGGGCAACATACTGCTCAACCCAAACCCCATACACCTCATCCTTTGGCGAAAAATAGTTTTCCAACCGAGTAAAGAGATCACCGTATAGCGACGCTACGGAAAGCAAGCCAATCATCACAACCAGCATCAAGCCTCGTTCAATGTACTTACGTCTTCGCAAGTTTGTGAACTGAGGCGTAGCCGTAAGGCCTACGTTTTTTGTCATTTTCATGCGACTCAACTCGTTGGTTTTGGCCATATTTCGCCTTTATTGGCAAGCAGTCTAACGTGTCCTAAATCAGAGATAAAATCGGCGATTGAATAATTGCACCAAACTCAAAAAACCACTTGCCGACACGTGAATAAAAAGTCATTATTTGAACATATTTAAACACCAAGGTGCTCTCAGAGTGAAAATTCGCAGTACAGCTCTCGTTAAAGGATTTAGACAATCTGCTCCCTATGTTAACGCTCACCGTGGTAAAACCATGGTGATCATGCTCGGCGGTGAAGCGATTGCCGATAAAAATTTCGCTAATATCATCAGCGATCTCGCACTGCTGCATAGCCTTGGTGTCAAAATTGTTTTGGTGCACGGTGCTCGCCCACAAATCAATCAAATTCTGGCGACACATCATTGCTCCACTCCTTATCACAAAGGCATTCGGGTCACTGATGAGGAAGCGCTCAGCTTAGTCATGCAAGCCGCGGGGCAGCTCCAACTCGCTATCACAGCACGCCTTTCAATGAGCTTAAATAACACGCCAATGGCTGGTACTCAGCTCAATATCGTTAGTGGTAATTTTGTTATCTCTCAACCATTAGGTATAGATGATGGTGTCGATTATTGCCACAGTGGCCGCATTCGCCGTATTGATATTGAAGGCATCAACCGTATGCTTGACCAAGGTTCGATCGTGCTACTGGGGCCTATTGCGAGTTCCGTCACTGGCGAATGTTTTAATTTGCTCTCTGAAGAAGTAGCCACACAAGTCGCAATACGCCTAAAAGCAGATAAGCTGATCGGTTTTTGCTCAGAGCAAGGCATTATCGATGAGCAAGGCAACGCGATTGCTGAACTGTTTCCATCTGATGTTGAACGGATAATGCAGCGTATTGAAGCAGATACCGACCAAGTTCAGGATAATAGCTCAGGTACCTCACGCTTTCTGCGAGCCGCCGTTTCAGCGTGCCGCGCAGGCGTGCCACGTAGTCACTTAGTCAGTTACAAACAAGATGGTGCTTTGATCCAAGAGTTGTTCTCTTTTGACGGGATCGGCACTCAGATTGTCATGGCAAGTGCCGAACAAGTCCGTCAGGCACAGATCGATGATATCGGCGGAATTTTCGATTTAATCCGCCCGTTAGAAGAACAAGGAATATTAGTACGGCGTTCACGTGAGCAGTTAGAGCAAGAGATCCACAAATTCACGATTATTGATAAAGATGGCTTATTGATTGGTTGCGCCGCGCTTTACCCTTACCCAGAAGAGGGCATGGCAGAAATGGCGTGTGTCGCTATTCACCAGGAGTATCGGGACGGCAACCGCGGTTTATTGTTACTCAATCACATGAAGCAACAAGCAAAATCGATGCGTTTAGATCGCCTCTTTGTTTTGACAACGCACAGTTTGCATTGGTTTAGAGAACAAGGTTTTTATGAAGTCGGTGTGGAATCGTTACCGATAACTAAACAGAGTTTGTACAACTATCAACGCCGTTCAAAAATTTTAGTACTGACGCTCTAACGTCAGGATATTGTATTTATTCGTTAAGTTATAGTGAATAGTTTATCTTTGATCAAGTGCAAACGTTTTCATTATTTTGTATACAAAATAAGCGCTTTATTTAACTTAATATTATGTGTAGAATCCGCCGACATCATTAATGATGTACATTTAATGAACAACACAGGAACTTGGCTTTATACCGATTGGTCAGATACCAGTGGGTCGGCTTGCACGGATTGCTTTTACTACGACACGTACTTAAGAGCAAAAATTCTATGAAAACTGTTATTTGTAACTCACTTCAAAGCTTTTGGGATATGGCTGATAACCAATTCCTTGAAGGCCAACATGTGCATTGCGTATTTCCCGTTAACGACAAGCTACGAGTCTTTATACTCAGCTCGCAAGATCGTTATAAAATCAGAAACATCTCTTTTACTCATGCTTTCGCATAGCAGCACACCAAATCAGTAATTGAGCTTCCCCCAAACAACGGAATGAATTGAACATACCATGTAAATTTCAAACTGTGTGGGGACAGCTCAAACTCGTTTATTCCAGTTGCTGATTTACGCTAGTCTCTTGTCTAATCTCGTAACTAAGCCGCTGGCTCGCTGCGTTTTTATCTTGAGCCCTCGTTTCATCGTTCCCATGTCAGCAAAAAGCATCAGCTGCTTCTTGGCGCGCGTAATGCCAGTATAGATAAGCTCTCTGGTCAATATCGGGCTAAAATCAGGCGGTAAAATCATCAGCGTTAGATCAAACTCACTGCCTTGTGATTTATGGATGGTCATCGCATAGGCTGTTTCGTGCTCTGGTACGCGGCTTGGTAAAATGGCTTTCACGCTACCATCTGGCAGCTCAAAATACACTTTCAAACGCGGTTCTTGCTCGCTCGTATCAAGCATGCATATGCCGATATCACCATTATACAAACCCAGCCCATGATCATTACGCGCCACCATCACGGGTCGGCCGTGATACCAAATCTCATCTTGAGTCTTAATCAACTTACGTGCGACCAGCGCACGTTCAATACGTTGATTCAAACCACTTACCCCAAAATCCCCTTCACGAATAGCGCAAAGCAAACGGCATTGATTAAAGCAATCCAATACAGCTTTGGCTTTTTGGGCTTGAGTTTCCGAAGCGTCAGCACCAGAATTCTCGATGCGCGTGAGATAACGACCATACTCCTTGACTAAGGTTTTCAGCATTAGGTTATAGCTTTCACTGCTGAGTGAGTGGTGCGTAATATCAGCATAATTACGTTTTAACACCTCATCCACCATAGCCACCTGCCCAGCATTAATCGCTTTTGCTAATTGACCAATGCCTGATCGGACATCAAAGCGGTAGCTTTTTTGCAGCATGCATAAGCTGTCTGAAATCGGGGTTGCGTTAGGGTGTGAATGAGCAATCAGTGTTTGATGGCCTGTTAACTTAGCTAGGTACTCGCTGTGCGTTCGGCTGTAGCCTAAGGTCAAAAATGAACAAATGTCCCCCAGCACAGCGCCCGCTTCGACTGACGCAAGTTGGTCTTTATCACCCAGTAAAATCAAGCGCGCGTGTTTGGGTAATGCCTCGATTAACTTGACCATCATCGGTAAATCGACCATCGATGCTTCATCAACCACCAATATATCCAAATGCAGCGGGTTACGCTGATGGTGACGAAACTCAACACTGTTAGGTATGACGCCCAATAAACGGTGAAGAGTGCTCGACTCGGTGGGAATCGCCGCTTTCAACGCCGGCTCAACCGCCAGTTCAGCCACCGCTTTACCGATCGATTCCGTTAAACGTGCCGCAGCTTTACCCGTTGGTGCGACCAATTTAATGGTGGGCGTCTCACCTTGCTGTTGGGCTTGGGTAATCAAAGCGGCTAGTAATTTGGTAACCGTGGTGGTTTTACCGGTTCCCGGCCCGCCAGAAATGACGGCAAAGCGGCGTGTCAGTGCCACTGCCGCTGCGACTTTTTGCCAGTTGATGCAAACGCTTTGCGGGATCAGCGTCTCTAATACTTCGAGTTCTTTCGCCGTACGTGCTTGGCTAATGACTTGATCAATCTCATTCCAATCAAGTTCATCGGCGTTGACCACATCCAGAAAATCACACACTTGTTGCTGGCGTACTGATGCATTTGCTGCCTCTGGCAATTGGTGAAGCGCATGGAGCAGAAAGTGGTATTGACGCGCAAACAGTGTATCGAGCAGCAATTTTAGCTTTTGGACATCAGTAGGCTTTAGGCTCATGGGTGTCCCAAAGCTGATTAAACGCTGTGCTAAGGTAACTTCATAATGCCAATAACGGTGTAGGTATAAACGTTGCCCATCAAACATTAAAGGCACCGCTTCCCCTTGTTGTCCGACTAAGTCTGAACGGTTGAGTAGCCAAGGCCAATCAATCGCCAATAGGTGCTGATTGACCGCCAATGCTGCCTCACCAAACAAGCCTAACTTAGCTGCGAGGTCGACACCCTGCGCCGTTGAAGCGTCCACTAAAGGTAAGCAGATATGCCCCTTGGCCAATTCAGCACTGACCACCGCGGCAATAAATCCGAGCGCTTGGCTATGTTCAGCGCCAAGTTGCTGCTGGCTTTTTTGTTCGATAAAACGCGCGAATTGGTAATCTAACTGACGCATAGCGCCTTTTTCCGCTAACTGCTTAAGCGTTGTCATTAGCGTACTGCTCATAAATCTAACTCCATTTGCCCCGCATCGGTCGCGCGAGTATCTACGGTTTCTCCATCAATCAATCTGTCCATCTCATCAAGCAGTTCAAAACTCGGTTTGGTTGAGAAAATCCCATGCTCAGACTCGCCATCCATGCCGCGTAAAAAGAGATAATAGACTCCGCCAAAATGGCGATGGTAGTTATAGTTTGCTAGACGACTGCGTAAGAATCGATGCAGCGCCAATGCGTAGAGTTGATATTGTAAATCATAGCGATGCTCTGCCATCGCCGCTTTCAAACGATCGCCATGATAGGCGCTCACATCATCCCCCAAATGATTCGACTTCCAGTCCAGCACGTAATACTTTCCTTGATGCTCAAACAGCAAATCAATAAAGCCCTTCAGCATGCCCTGCACAGTGTAAAAACCAAGATCTCCGGCTTTGGCCGACAGTGGATCATGGCGTTGAATGACACGGTTCAATGCTGGGGCGCTCAGTACTTCTATCGGTAATAGAAATTCCATTTCAACCAAGCGCTGAGTGGCGGTTTTTTGGTTCAAACGCAACGTTTTACCATCTAAAGGTGTCTGTAACACGGTATCGACCAGCGTTTGTAACACTGGTAACCATTCAATATCGATTTGTTCTCGCACCAGTAAATCCAGTATCACTTTTTGGTTAGCATCGCTGCTAGCAGGCTCAGTAAACTCAACCTCTTCAAAGAGAGAATGCAAAAAAGTACCGGGCGTTGCACCGCGTGGAAAAGTGAAAATGGAACGTTCAGGTTCAACCAGTAAAGCTTCCGCTTGCTCATCAACAGAGTCGATATCAAAGCCTGAGACTTCTAAACTCGCGTCGTGGCTAGCGTGTTTCACACCTTGTTTTACCAACCCAGAATAGCTGGTCATTCGCCAAAAACGGTCAATCTGCGCTTGCAGTGTTTTGGCACTCAATACCGGCGTCTCGACGCTCAACGCTTTAAACGGCTCTGGTTGCTCGGCTGGTGGCTCAGAAACACGAATGTATTGATTAGATTGAGCGTGCAACGCAGCGTTAAGATCGGCAATGCCTGCGGCTTGACCATTTTGCAGCAGATAGCCAATGGCACTTAAATGTACACCGGTTGGCTCTTTGGTGGAGCGGCCATTACGCAGCGGCGCAATGCCGATAAAACAGCCATACACAGCACGAGTCAGCGCTACATAAATCAAGCGCAGATCTTCCGCAAGCCGCTCTTTATCTGCTTGCTTGAGAGAAGCTTCACTGGCGGTAATATCCAGCACAGTTTCCTCATTCACGGCATCATGATATTTGCCTTCACTTGCCTCTCGATAGCTGACCACAAACGGCAGAAACACTAAGTCGTATTCCAAACCTTTCGATTTGTGAATAGTGACGATCTGCACCAAGTTGCGTTCGGATTCCAAACGTTGAATTTGATCATCACGGCCCCCTAGGCCATGCTCGGCGTCACTGATAGCTTGTGCCAGCCAACGCAGCAAACCGTGATCGCTATCAATCTCTTGTCGCGCTTGCTGTAGTAGCTCACCGATGTGCATAAAATCGGTCAGTGAGCGCTCACCTTGCGGCTCTTCCAACCAACGTTCAGCGACGTGACGTTTACTCATCACACTGCGCAACATAGGAAGCACGCCGCGCTCAAGCCACAATTGGCGATATTGTTTAAATTCGTTAACCGCGTTTTCCCATACCGATTCGTCGTTGTTTAAATCATCCAAGCTGGCAGCATCTAACGCGAAAAGTGGTGAGGCCAAACAGGCCCGCAAGGCGCGATCATGTTCAGGAGTCAGTACCGCTTGCAATAGACGCTGTACATCTTGTGCTACCTCGCTGCTAAAAACACTATCGCGGTTCGAGAGATAAACACTAGCAATGCCTTGCGTGGCGAGCGCCTCTTTCACCATACGACCTTCATTACCCGTCCGTACTAAGACTGCGATGTCACCAGCTTGCACGCTCTTTTGCCCTTTAGCAGTATCAAAGTACGCTTGTTGATGCTGCGCGGCGCTCAAAATACTCTGAATTTGGCTGGCGCACGCTTTGGCCATGCATTGCAGGTATTCGCCTTTTGGCAACGGGCTGTCTTGCGTTTCTTGCAGCCAATAGGTGAGCGCTGGTTGCACGGTTCCGTTAAGCCACCATTGACGCTGCTGCGCATTTGGACTGGCTTCAACGGGTAAAAAGGGAATGTCTTGGTCGTAGATAAAAGCACTATCAGGCGTACTAAAAATCTGATTGACGGCATTGACCATATTCGCGCTAGAACGCCAGTTGGTCCCCAAGGTGTAGTGTGCGCTCACCTGTTTACGCGCTTTGATGTAGGTAAAAATGTCTGCACCACGAAACGCGTAAATCGCTTGCTTTGGGTCGCCAATCATAAACAAACCGCATTCAGCCTTAGGCAGATAAATACGGCTAAAAATACTGTATTGCAGCGGATCGGTATCTTGGAATTCATCGATCATCGCAACGGGGTAAAGGCTGCGAATCCGCTCAGTCAGTATGCCCAGCTCATCATTATCTATCGCGGCAGAAAGCTGAGTGAGCAAATCATCAAACGATAACCACTGCTTTTGTGCTTTCGCTTTGGCAAGCATGGCTCGGCAATGAGTAATAGCGTGCGCCAGCAGCGGCGCTTCTAAGCTGATGGGTTGTTGCAAAAAGAGCTCAATGGTCGTGAACAGCGCATGTTGCGGGGGTTGACCTTTTTTCGACTTAGCCTCCAACGCGCTTTGTGCAAACTCTTGTAATTCGCTCGGTAGGTTCAATTCATGCTGTGGGTTGTTCGCCCACAACGCTAACCCTTCTAGCCGTTTCAGCAACGCTTTCTTGGTTGCTGCATGCAAATCTGAAGCTTCAATGCATGGCGGTAAATCATCGCATGAATCAAGCCACTGCTTTTTTAGCGACTCTATGCGTGACAGACACGATTGATAAAGCGCACTTAAATCGCCACTCATCGCTTCAACAGAGAGCGTTAGCGCCGAGCCAGTTAAATAGCCACTGATTTTTTCAAGCAGCGCCGCTGGTGATGACCATAAACGGCGCACTTCCGCAGCAAGCTGAATCGACAACGGATAGAACTGACGACGCCAATAATCCGCGACCACTTGCGCTTTTAGATGACTTTCATCGGTCACAAATTCGTTATTAAAACGGCTGCCCGATTCAAACGCATTTTGGGTGAGCATACGCTGGCAAAAGCCGTGAATGGTATAGACTGCCGCTTCATCCATCTGCCGTTCCGCTTGCAGTAATATTTGCGCCGCTTGCTTGTGATGACTGGTTTGATCAAGTAGCGGTTTGATAACAGGGTCATCACTGAAACCGCGCGAAAAAGCGATACGCGCCTCATGAATGCGCCGCCGAATACGGTCGCGAAGCTCAGCAGTGGCAGCTTCAGTAAAGGTAACCACTAGAATTTGATCGACCGTCAGTGGCACTTGATGACGTGACTTTGCATCACCATGCCCAAGTAACAGGCGTAAATACAAACCTGCAATGGTGAAGGTTTTACCTGTGCCCGCCGACGCTTCGATAAGCCTTGCACCGTGCAGCGGGAACGTAAGGGTATTTAATGGTGTTGTGACCGTAGCCGGGGTCATACTCATAAACAGTTAGCCTTTGAATACGCAAGCGAATGTGATCGCGCTTGAATAATGGTATGAATAATCAAAATAAGTTTATAAATTAATACGTTGTGAGATCTTTCTCACGGTTCGCCAAACGGGCAGCCTTTACTATCCGCGCCACGTGTTTCGTAAATCTCACGATGATGCGAACCAACCAAATCATGGTCCCTCTGACCTGTGGCCGTACAGAAAACGCCCTACACAATAATGATTGACTGGCGGCCACTCTACTTTCCAAGCAGTTATCCATCGCTAAACATCCTGCGCCACTTGAACCCACAATCGTGGCCCTTGCATCACCAACGTGGCCAATAAACGCACCTGCTCAGCTAAGGCTTCATTCCACTGCGGCCAAATACGCGCGATGTAAACATTGCTTCCTTCACCGTGGCTCATGTAACTTTCATTAAAGCTATCGGCCATTTTCTTGAGCGATTTATCGCGATCATCAACCCATTGACCACGGCTGAAGCCAGCTTCCACACAGGCTAACGCGGTTTTTGGAAAGTAAGCGAGCGGCGCTGTCATACCTTGATAAAACAAACCCACCAGTTCTGCGAGCAACGCTTTGGCTTGTTCGGTATCGGGCATGGGCGGATAAATAAAATGCTGCACACCTTCTTTACGATCGTAGCCCATCAAATGAGTAGGTTGACTTTCGCCCATCGCCGCTAGTGAGAGATGATCAATCCACGCAGCTAAATAGTCCTGCGCGCGAATCGAACCACTGCGGTAGCGCACTAAACCGGATTGATAGCGCTTAGTCAGCCACCCCGTCAGTTGTACGTTTTTGCCTTCACCAAACAATTCAAATCGCAGATCGATCTCTTGGTCATCAAGTGGCGAATGGCATAAGAAAGTGATTCTTTGCGCCAATTCTTGTGCTTGCACGCGATTAGTTTCAAATTCCAAGGCTCCAAAAGCACCAATCGGTAACTTTCCTTGCGCGCGCTGCTGGTCAATGAATTTCTCAAGGGCATGCGGTGAATTGGGTTGATCAAGCAGCAACTCTAGTAGTTCATCGCGTAACTGGTAGCTCTCCAAGCCATTTAAGGCAAAGGGTTCATCATCTTCCATGACCGGTAACGGAGGCTCGAACGTCACTTTGAGGCGATGGTTAAAGAAATATTGCACAGGCAAACGCCAAAACCGTTGCAGCTCAACCAGATCTAAACTGACAGGAAAGCTTGCCCCTTGTAAATAATCGCTCAGGGCGAGATTAAACTCACCACTGGCTCGCCCTTGCCGACTGGCGGCCGGTAGCCACTCTTTGGCATAGCTACCGGTTTTACTCAAAAAAGCATTAGGGCTAAAAGGCACCATGGCGTGAGTGGTCGTTAAAGCACAGGCTAAATTTTTGGCCGATTGATCGCTGCCAAGCGCTTCATCCCCGACCAAACAGTAATTTTGTTGGCAATACTCTAAAAGCTCAGAGACCAACACCGAAGGAACGCGTTCGGTATTATCTTGAATTGAGCGCCCGACGTAGCTGATGTACAAGGTTTGCTGCGCCGAGAGCATCGCTTCTAAGAACAAATAGCGGTCATCGTCACGCCGCGAGCGATCGCCAGCGCGGGTGCGACCGTTCATCAAATCAAACCCTTCGGCTGGCATAGTACGCGGGTAAACGCCATCGTTCATTCCTAGTAAACAAACGGTTTTAAAAGGGATGGAACGCATTGGCATTAAAGTACAGAAATTGACTTGTCCCGCCAGAAAACGCTGGCTGATGCGCGTACCTGACAATTTGTTTTGCAAATATTGAGTAATAATACTTGGCGCAAGTGCTTGCTCATAACCGGCCTCGGCCAGTTGATCTTTTAACTGCGACAAGGTGTCGCGAATCGACTTGAGTGCGAGCTCCCCTTCCAGCTCAACCTTGAAAAAAGCGCCAAGCATCTCACCGAGCAAGCGACGCCACTCGTCCACGCTTTGGGTTTGCGCTAACTGCTCTCGGTAATGGCTCACTTGCTGAATAAAGTGCGCTAATTTACCCGCCAATTCAGCGTTCATGCCTTGCACTTCATTATAAGGCGCGAGCGTCACTTCGCCTTGCGTAAATAAACCCGCTGAGGCAGGCATGGCATAACCAAGTAACATGCGCTCAATCCCGAACTGCCAAGTATTTTGTTCGGTCTGCGGCAACTCAAATTGTTGCGCGGTGCTAGCATTAAGCCCCCAGCGAATACCTGACTCTTCTACCCACAATTTGGCTTGCGCAAAGTCTTGCTCATTAAGCTCAAATTTTGCCATCATCGCAGGAGTTTCAAGCAGCTCTAATAACTCTGATGCTAGGCAGCGAGAATCGGGCAAATGCACTAATTGCATAAATGCCGCTAAGATCGGGCTCTCTTGATCTGCCGTACGGTCTGAAATGGAGTAAGGAATAAAGCGCTCACCCGGCGCGTTACCAAATACTGCCGCAATGGCTGGGCTGTAGGCATTGATGTCCGCCACCATCACAATAATATCGCGCGGTTTCAGTTCAGGGTCAGCATCAAACATTGCCAACAATTGATCGTGCAACACTTCCACTTCTCGCATCGGGCTATGGCAAGCATGAAGAGTGAGCGATGGATCATCCAAAGCAATCACTTGTTTGTGGTCGCTACTGTCCAGTTGACTATCATCTCGATGCTCTTGCAAATGTAAAATGTCGGCCTGCAACTGATGCAATAAGTTATCGCGTGGCAGATCAATAAAAAATTCGTGCTCTTCATTTTCCGTTTGGGAGAGTAAAAAAAGATTATCGCGCCCAAGTTTCCCCATCGAGGCTAATAACTCATTGCCAACCGCAGCTTCGGTATGCAATTCATCCACGAGGTTAGCTTCAATGTCGCCTTTAAGCGGCGAGCGTTGCCCTTCAAACTGAATCTCATCACCTTGTAAGGCGAACGTTTTACGTTGCTGACTGTGCAGTCTGGCGAGCGTTTTTCTATCTCGAAGATCGCCCCAATAATGCTGACAAGGGTTGGTAAACATCAAGTGAACATCAATCTGCTCGCCCAACGCTTTGAGTGCATCCATATAACGAGGCGGCAGTGATGAAATACCGAAAATAAACAAACGTTTGGGCAGTTTGGTTAAATCAACCGAGCCACGCGCAAGCTGATCAATAAAACTTTGATAGAGATTGGCACGATGGTAGTGCGACTGGCCTTGATCTAGCGTGTATTGATATAAGGCTTGCCATAATATCGGCTGCCATGGATGCTCATCGCCAATCTCGCTCACATCATCGCCCGCCTCCCACTTGGCAATCCAGTCGGGGCGGTAGACTAAATAACCATCAAAAATATCGGCAATTTTCTCGGCCAACTGATAGAGCTTGGAATGGTCATCATCCTGTTCAAGATAACGCTGCAGAGGAGCAAAGGGGTCGAGCGTGAGCAAGGTTGGCAACAGATGCATCAGTTTCCACGTCATCGCTTCTTTGTTAAAAGCACTGCGCTTAGGCACATCAGGTAGCACTTTAGTGAACATGTCCCAGATAAAGGTCGCCGGTAGAGGAAACTCAAGGTTCGCCGCCACACCGAGCTCTTTCGCTAAGGCCATTTTGAGCCATTGCGACATCCCCGGGCTTTGCACCAAGATCTGCTCTTTCTCAAAGGGGTTGGCTAACGGTGCACTTTTGATCAAATGCACGAGTAGGATCTTTAAGGTATCGACTTTATTGGAATGGTAGACAGTAAACAAAATGCACTCACGCTTTTCTTGTCACAATAAGGACTGAGATTAGCATAAGTGCATTCTATACTTGAGAATTTTATGTTTTGAATTGCCTAAACTGCAGGCTATTTCATTTCACAGTTCAATGCGTGTTCATCTTGCTCTTCTAGCTCATTCATGCTGCTGAGTAGCACGCGATGAGGTTGATAGAAATTTAAGTAACGAATAGCAACATAACCCACCACAATAGTTGCCACAATCAACTCTAACCCAGCTAACCAATGCACTTGCTGTACATACTCAGCACTCACCCCAACGGTTTCCATCCAATGTGTGAGTTTAAATAGCGCCGTTGCACCAATCACCATTGGGAAGGTAAACGCTGCGTAGCCTGGGCTAAAAGGCAAGCGTAATAATTTAAAGAAAGCTAAGTAGATAATCGTTGTCATTAACACGGCAATACCAAATAAAATGCCGATAATCACTGGCGATGGGTTAGCCGTGACAGTTAAGTAACCAGCCAATGAGAGGCTCGCTGGTGCCGCCAAAATAGCCATGGTTGGTTTTGCTGCATCTGGTACTTCATGTGTGAACATGAAACGGTAAATCATCATCGGCAGCATCACCGCATAAGCGACTAAACCGAACATCATGGTTGCATTTGCGATTGGTGCAAGTGCTGGGTTTCCAGAAAACGCCACGTCGGCCACAATAATACCCACAGGTGGAACGAACCAACTTGGCACCATGTGGTGAAGTTCAAAAGACTGCGCACGATGGTACAAAAAACTGACCAAGAAGATGATGTGTAAACCCACAGCAAATAGCCATAACGCATCACCGGCCATTGGGTAAAAATGGCCTAATGAATTGGAAACCACCATTGTGCCCATCGCAAAAGTAGGCACAACACTGCCCACGACCGGATGAGCGAGATCTTGGCGTAATAAGTGGCCATGAAAGAGAAATTTAAACGCAAGAACCACCAGCAACACGCTGGCAATAACGGCTCCACTTAATTGGCCATAACCTTGTAATGGTGCAAAGTTTTCCCAACTCCAACCCAAGCTTGCGATGCCTAGAGCTAAACCCGCCATAGGGGTTGGCGCACCCATAACTTTCGCTTTTGCTGCTCGAATCATATTGACCTCTCATCAGAACTAACAAAGTAGTTGTTCAATGTCGCTATCATACGCTTGCCTTTTGTTCTGATATATCTAAATATATAGAACACACGTTCAGATTAATTAAACAAAATTATGGCTGCCAATATTTCTCTTAAGCAATTGAAAGTATTCACTTCGATTACGCAACACAAAACCTTGACCCAAGCTGCAGAGGCGCTGTTTTTGTCAAAAGCGGCCGTGAGCATGTCACTGTCTGAACTGGAAAAACAGCTTGGGCATGCGCTGTTCGATAGGGTCAATAACCGTTTAATCCTCAATCAAGAGGGACAAAAACTGTTGCCGCTCGCCGATGAACTGCTAAGCCGTGCGAGCAACATCAACCAACTGTTTGACAGTGAGCAAACCCTCGCAGGCCAATTGCGCATTGGTACCAGTGATACGATTGGCAACCATGTTGCGCCTTATCTACTCAGTCAATTTCGCCAGCAAACCCAACACATCTCGCAAAGTTTGTTTATTTCCAACTCGGCGCTGATTTGCCAAAAGTTGGTCGATTACGAACTGGATCTTGCGTTAATTGAAGGAAAAACACTGCACCCAGAGCTGATTTCAACGCCTTTTTCACACGATGAAATGTGTATTATTTGCGCACCCGAACATCCACTCACAATGATAAATCAGCTCACCCTCAATGATTTCGAACAGAGCCAATGGGTATTGCGCGAAGCGGGTTCTGGCTCGCGAGAGTTTTTCTTACGGGCTATCGCACCACGACTTGAGCAGTGGCATGAAGCCTTTGAATTGAATACCACTGAAGCCTTAATCAACAGTGTTTCGGCAGGGTTAGGTTTGGGTTGTTTATCCACCCTTGCTGCGCATTCAGCATTGCAAGATGGCCGGGTTAAAAGACTCGATGTTCCGCTGGACATGAAACGCCGTTTCTGGCTATTGGTGCATAAAGAAAAATACCAAAGCCCACTGCTCAAACACTTTATTGAATTTTGTTATCAATGGAACAAAGAGTAGCCATCCATCTCTCACTTTTTCCTGCTCACCTAGACTTCATGGTTTAAAAACTGTATAAACAGCCAGTAGAATTAATGACTAAGTTAGAGGATTAACCATGGCTGTAATCGTCAAGTACGTGGTGGAACGCAACGGAGAAGAAAAGATGACTTTTACCTCTAAAGCAGACGCTGACGCTTATGACAAAATGCTCGATATGGCAGATGAGCTTTTCGAACTGTTAGGGAAAAGTGAGTTGCTAGAAGATGAAGCCAAGCAAGAAGCTTTGGCGATGTTCTTAGCGCAAAATAAAGAAGAAGTGCTTTACGCACTTGGCGCAAAGCGCAAGCCTGCACCGGCTAAGCCTAAAAAAGCCAAAGCGGTAAAAGACGAAGCACCAGAAGAAGATGCAGCTTAAGGCGATTAAACGCTTAACTTAAGATGATAGAACGTGAAAAGACCGCTGCTTCGTCAGCGGTTTTATATTTCTGTCTAAAGAAATACATCGCTAAAAAGACAAAAGGTATCGTTTTACGGACTTTCTCCCCTTTTACCCTTTCCTACCCCTGCCTCACTCTTTATGATGCTTGATAAATCGAGTGCGCCGCAATGATGCTCAACCTACGCTGGCGAGCGCATCAATAGTGACAACATGGAGATATCAAGATGGCTTACTTTGCACTTGCCTTTGGCACGGCAACCAAAAACCGTGATGGAAAAATTATTGAAGCGTTTTTTCCAGCGCCAATTCTCAACCCAAGTGACGCGCTAGTGAGCGAGCTTGCTCAAGTCTCTGATTATGGCGAAGGCAACCAGTATATCGACATTTCAACCGAGCAAAGCGCCCAACTCGCCGCGATATTTGCTCAACATGATCAGGCTAACAATGCCAGTTTTGCCGATAAAGCCGCTAACGCCTCACAATCACTGGTGCTGGTTATTTTAGCTTCCGACGAACAGCCCCAATCAGTCGCTGAAGGCTTTTTGAAGCTACAACTGATTTCACACCGTTTAGTGAAACCACACGGTACTGTGCTTGATGGTATTTTTGGCCTGCTGCACAACATCGCATGGACCAATGAAGGTCCTATCGATCTACCTGAACTAGCAGATCGTCAAATTGAAGCTCGCCTTGCAGGCCGAGCTTTAACGGTAGATTGTGTCGATAAATTCCCGAAAATGGTTGATTACATTGTCCCAGCGGGCATCCGTATTGCGGATACCTCGCGCGTTCGCCTTGGTGCGCACGTGGGCGAAGGTACCACTGTGATGCATGAAGGTTTTATCAACTTCAACGCTGGTACAACAGGCGTGAGCATGGTTGAAGGGCGTATTTCTGCTGGTGTAGTTGTTGGTAATGGATCGGACATCGGCGGTGGCGCTTCTATCATGGGTACGCTTTCTGGCGGCGGTAAGGTCGTGGTCTCTATCGGTGAAAACTCACTGCTTGGCGCAAATGCAGGCTTAGGTTTCCCACTCGGCGATCGCTGCACGATAGAATCAGGTTTGTATGTAACTGCTGGCACTAAAGTGCGTATGCTCGATAACCAAGGCCAAGAAGTGGAAATCGTCAAAGCACGTGATTTAGCTGGTGTATCGGATCTACTTTTCCGTCGCAACTCGATCACTGGTCAAATTGAGTGTTTAGCCAATAAATCAGCCGTTGAACTGAACAGCATGCTGCACAGCCATAACTGATCCAGTTTTTCTGATAAAAAGGCTTGGCGATGTGCCAAGCCTTTTTCTTTTGCGCGCTTTCTACTCCTAGGCTACTTTCTACTTTTTTATTTTGCTACTTCCACGTGACGAGCCAAACCGTTATCCCGGGTGGCCATCGACTCTCAGCGTCAGTAACATCGTGCCGAATTTCCACACAAACAGAGTAAAAGCCAATATCCAGAGTGCGGCGCTGATATTCACCATCAAAAAGAGTTGTGCTGGGAAAAACGCCACACCGAGGCTGCGTACCAATGCCGACATCATCAAAGCCGCAAACGCAATACTCATTTTAGGCCCTTGATAAATCGCCCTGCCGGTATGCCCCATGGTCACGCGTGCAATCATCGATAAAATCAAGCCTGAGATGGCTCCAATGGCAAAGAGATGGATCAGGTTATGAGTGACATATACATCATCAATCAACCCGCGCAGTAATAAGCTCAAAGGAATACAGGCATACGCGACGTGCAGCGACCAAACCAGAGGCTCACTCAATGTTAGCCATGGTTTCCAACGCATCCAACGTACCCACTGCGCTAACCCAGCCAGTAACATGATAGGCTGACCAATCTGCACCATCGTCAGCGGGAAGAAACTCAAAATAAACAAGGCCGCAATGGGCGCATTGGCTAACCAATCGAGCCATACCCATGGCTGTGCTTTTTCAAAGTTAAAACGCCTTGCGCTGAAGAAAGGGATCACACGTGCTCCCATGACCGATAGCAACAATGTGAACCACCACAACATCGCCTGCCATACCGCCGCCGAGCTAAAGGGCGGCATTCCTTTAATGGTGGCATAACTCGCAAAGTTCGCGCCGATCGCTAAAATAAACAGCGGTACAAAAAAGAGATTTTTCCAGCCTTTCGCTTGCACTACTCGGCAGCCAATTTCATAGGCTGAAGCGGCCAAAAAAAGCGCTTCGACGGAAGAGATGACCCACAAAGGTGTCGGCGTCCACAATAAGATTCGAGGCGCTAGCCACAAGGCGACTAACACGGCTAAGCGATAATGTTTAGTGCCATTAATGCCAGTCCAGTTCTGTACGGCAGTCAATAGAAAACCGACCACAATTGCCATAGCAAAACCAAACAGCATTTCATGTACATGCCACCACAGCGCAGGAACTTGCAATGTCGATGGCTGACCGGTTTGAAACATCCAGACCCATAACGTCACCGCTAAAACGGCATATACGCTACCAAGTAGGAAAAAGGGACGAAAACCAAGGCGCAACCAAGCGGGTATGCGTTGTTCTACTTTTATATCGGTAATATTGAGCACTGTGACCTCTTACGGCGGTGGTGGATATCATGACAGACGACCAACACCACAAGCACAATTCAAGCCAATAAAAATACCAAATAAAAACAACGCAATAAGAAACATCACTCAAAAAAAGAGTCATAACAACTCAAGAAAAAACAGTCATTATGACTCAATGAATTCACTTAAACTCTATCTTAACCAGTGGTTACACCAATAGCAGTGGTTACACGCATAGCACTGCGGTTCAAGCTAATCACCACACAAGCCGTCTGTTTTTGTTTACCAAAACCGATGATTTGTGACAGCGCTTTTTTGCCGACCGGAATGAAGGCAGAAGCCATCGCATCCGCTTCTGTTTCTGCATGTGGATCGTGAATGAAGAAGAATTTATCGCTCATACCACTGAGTACGATCCAATGCGGCTCTTTCTTACCATCGAAACGATAAGTGCTGATGAGTAGCAGCACACATGATCCTTCCGTCACCCACGCTTCCAGTTGCTCTTGACTCGGTGGTGCATCAATCATCGCCACATCTTGATGAGTAAGCTGCTCACAAAAATCAAGATGAACCAATTCGATAACTTGTTTTTTATTGGCATCTCGCACGCTATCAATAAAAGGCGTGCTTTTGGATTGGCTCCACAGCTCCACATGATAACCGCGTCGACTAGCAGCCAATGCCAACCCTTGGCCGCTGCACCCACCGTGCCCCGCCGCCATAAAAATCGTTGTCGCTTCTCGCCACAGTTGCAGCTCAGCGGTACGACTCGGCTCAAACGATTTAGACAAGCAAGAAAAGCTCATCAGCAAGCATGCCGCACCGCAAGTAAATGGCGTAGTCTGAACATAAAGTGGCATTGGCAATTGCACCTTAGGCCCTTGTGGCGACAAGCGTTTTTGCATCCGGCGTCCATTACACAAATCATCGTAATAATGGATAAGAAATTTCAGGGTTTTATAGCCCATTTTTTCATATAAATTTATCGCTGCCGTATTGTCTTCACGCACTTCTAATCGTAATGTAGTGGCACCTTGATCAAGAGCAGCACGCTCGCATTGCTCGACCAAATTTTGAGCAATCCTCCGGCCTCTGAAATCAGGTTTTACGGCAATCGAATACAACCTTGATAGCTGTGTACCTTGATGAAATAGTAGCAATGCATATCCAGCCAGCTCTGTGCCGGTATCGGCCACAAACAACACCGCTTGGTTGGAATGTAAAAAACGCTTCATTTGACGTGGAGAGATTTTATCTCCGTCAAACAGCTGTTGTTCTAACGCATTAAGAGCAGTGAGATCAGCACTTTTCGCAAGACGAAAGTCCATACGACGTCCTTAAGTGGTTGGCAAGATTGCGGCTCAATATTATTCCTATTGATTAAGGAAAAGAATAGCAATGGCAAACCTTTTGATCGTGACCGACCAGTCCAGTGACTGGCAACAATATTTCCCTTCAGAGCAAGTGGTAAGTGTAGACCAATACCTCAACAGTAATGGCACCCATACTCATCGCAGCCTGCAAGTGGTCAACCTGTGTCGCGATTATGGCTACATGAGCAGCGGCTATTACTGCTCGCTGATGGCAGAGGCACGCGGCCACCGCGTTATCCCTCGAGTGATGGCAATCAACGACATCAATCAACCCTTTTTACTCTCTTCTGGCTTATTGAAACTCAATAAACTGTGCGCCCAAACCGATTTTATACAGTGCAAAATTTATTTTGGCCGCACCGCAGAGAAAGGCTTGGATAAACTGGCTCGCCGCCTGTTTGAACAGTTTATGGTGCCCGTTATTGAGTTGGAAATGAACCGCGTTCAAGGGCAGTGGCAAATCAGCAAAATTGGCCCTTTCCCATTCCAAGATTTGAACGACCAAGAGCAAGATTTCTTCGTCGAATCATTAGAACTGTTTTCAACCAAAGTTTGGCGTAAACCGAAGCAAGAGAAAAAGTACCGTTACGATATTGCCATGCTGGTGGACGAAGAAGAGAAAATGCCACCTTCTGATCCCTCAGCATTAAAACGTTTTCGCCGCGCCGCAAACCGTTTAGGAGTCAACCTAGAAACCATTTCACCGGATGACTTATCGCGTTTGGGTGAATTTGATGGCTTGTTTATTCGCGCCACCACGAACATCAGTAATTACACTTACCGCTTTGCAAAAACGGCTGAGAAAATGGGCTTGGTGGTGATGGATGATTCTGAATCGATCATGAAATGCACCAATAAAGTGTTCTTAACTGAGTTGTTGCAACGCAACAAAGTGCCTGCGCCAAAAGGCGTGATTTTGCAAAGTTTTGATGAGCAATGGAAAAGCAATGTCATGCAGGAGTTGAGCTTTCCCATGGTATTAAAAATTCCAGATGGCGCATTTTCACGTGGCGTGGTCAAAGTACGCGACGAGCAAGAGCTGGAACGCGAAGCCGGCGCACTGTTTGAAAAAAGTGCTCTGATTTTGGCACAAGCCTTCATGCCAACTGACTTTGACTGGCGCATCGGTGTAATGAACCGCCAAGCCATCTTCGCCTGCAAATACATGATGAGCCGCGGCCACTGGCAAATTTATCAACATCACAACAGTGGCCGAGTCTCTTCTGGCGGCTTTGAAACCTTGGATTTAAAACAAGTACCTAAAAACGTGGTTGATGTTGCCTTAAAAGCGTCAAACCTTATCGGCAGTGGCCTGTACGGCGTTGACTTGAAAGAGATTGATGGCCAAGTTTATGTAATTGAAGTGAATGATAACCCTAGTATTGATCACCAAGTTGAGGATGCGTTTTTAGGCGATCTTCTTTACGATAGGATCATGACTGAGTTTCTGCGCCGTATTCAAATGCGCGGCTTCTGATCTCAATTGGTATAATCTACTGCTCCTCAATGCAGAGTCATTGAGGAGCAAGTTATAAGGATATTCATGGAATTTTTGATCGACCAGTGGCATTTTTCTGCATCCGCTCCGCAGCAAAAACTCAATAGTGCTTCACTGATTGAAGCCGGGAATTGGTATCACTGCCAACGCGATATTCCCGGTTTAAAAGAGTGGTTGCTGCAGTATCAGATCCCCACTTCAATTGTCGACAGCCTCTTAGCAGAGGACACTCGCCCACTGTTTGAGCAATACGATGATGATAACTTTTTACTGATTTTGCGTGGCGTCAACATGAACGACAACGCCAACCCAGAAGATATGTTGAGCGTTCGCATTCTCTATTTCAATGGCGCGCTATTTTCAACCCGAAAAATCCCGTCAAAAGCCGTCAATGTAATCCGTGACCTACTGCAGGCCGGGCAAGGCCCGCAAACCCTTTCAGATGTACTCGTGCAGATCATTGATGGTTTAAACAAAAACATCGATAACTACTTAAACAGCATTGAAGCGAAAATCACCCAATACGATAACGAGATTGAACTCAGTGACGAGCTGATGCAGACGCATAAAGCGCTGCTCAAAATCAAACGTTTTATCAAACCTCAGCAATACGCCATCGATGATTTCAGTGATTCCAAAGTCTCGCTGGCAAATGATAAAAACTTGCGTCTGCGCCACAGCGTTAACACCATCACGCGCATTAATGAAACCCTCGATTTTTACCTTGGTGAGCTCGAACTGATCAAAGGGGAATTACGTCAATATCATGCAGAGAAGATGAACCAAAACACCTATTTATTCTCGGTGATTGCGGCGATCTTTCTACCAACAAGCTTTTTAACTGGCTTACTTGGGGTTAATGTCGGCGGTATTCCCGGCACTGAATCCCCCGTTGCTTTTGCTCTCTTTTGCATCGCACTGGTTGGTATTTTTGGTTTAGAGTTTTGGATTTTGCATCGGTTACGTTTTTTCAATAAGGAGTCGTAATTCACTGATGATGTATATTTTTGGTTATGGCAGCTTGATCAACTCCGCTTCTCGCCAGTTAACAGGGCAAACAGGAAGAGCTATTCCCGTGGTCGCGCATGGTTTAGTTCGTTACTGGGGAAAAATTGATGAGAGCTACATATTGTCACCTTTGGTGGTGAATGAAGGACAAGGGCAAGTCAACGGCGTACTGCTGGAGATCGATGAAACCGCTTTGGCAGAATTTGACCGTCGAGAACGTGGTTATGAGCGAGTGCCCCTCAACGCTAATCAAATCGAGAGTAATGACGCTTTTAACCTCCAATGGCCGATTTGGGTTTATGTCAAAGAGGCACCAGAACCTCCCTGCGAGCGAAGCCCTATCGTACAAACCTATGTCGATACCGTGCTGGCTGGTTGTTTAGAGTTTTCAGAAACCTTTGCGCGCCATTTTGTTGAGCACACGGTAGGCTGGCAACATCCGCTGATTAACGATCGCCTCGCGCCGAAATACGGTAATTTAGCAGGGGTAGAACCCTGTCATCATGCGATCATTGATGAGCTGATGGCTACGGTCCGTTAGCGCCTTAGCTTTTATCCCAATTTTAAACGTTTACATTAATTAGAAGCCTTGATTTACCTGTATAGAAAGTCGTAATTATCACATTGATTGCATTGTTCGTTTGCCTTATTTACACCACCATTGTTAAATACAGCGAGCAATAGCAAGAGGTGTAATATGGCTACCATAAAAGATGTAGCTCGCGAAGCCGGTGTGTCAGTGGCAACGGTTTCACGAGTCATCAATAAATCCCCTAAAGCGAGTAAAACATCGATTGAAGCGGTCACCGCCGCAATGAGTTTACTTGGTTATCGGCCTAACGCCGCCGCACGAGCTTTAGTCAGCCAAAGTACCGACACCATAGGCGTGCTAGTCAGTGACGTTTCCGATCCTTTTTTTGGCATGCTCGTGAAAGCGGTCGATAATGTGGCTCATGACAATGGCAAGCATCTGTTGATTGGCAATGGTTATCACCGTGCTGAAGAAGAGCGCCAAGCAATTGAACTGTTGATCAACAGCCGCTGTGACGCTTTGGTGATTCACTCGAAAGGTTTATCGGATCAAGAATTGATCGACTACGCTGCCGAAGTGAAATCGATGGTATTGATCAATCGTCATATCCCGCAACTGGCTAACCGCTGCATCTCATTGGATAACTACAAAGGTGCTTATTTGGCGACTGAATTTTTGATCCGCCACGGTCATAAAAAAATCGCTTGTATTGGCTCTTCTCATTCGATTGAAGACGCTACAGATCGCGTAGCTGGTTATCAAGCCGCGTTGAAAGATCACGGTATTGAGATCGCTCCTAATTACATCGAGTTGGCCGAACCACACAGCGAAGGTGGCGAGCAAGCGATGACTCACTTGCTGATCCGTTCGATCGACATGACTGCCGTGGTCGCCTACAACGATAATATGGCAGCGGGCGCGTTAAATGTGCTTGAGGAGAATGGTGTAAAAAGCCCTGAGCAAATTTCAGTGATCGGCTTTGATGATGCGTTGATCGCACGCTACATTCGCCCAAGGCTCACCACCATCCGCTACCCAATCGAGA
This sequence comes from Vibrio sp. B4-6, assembly GCF_963888245.1. Taxonomy (NCBI): domain Bacteria; kingdom Pseudomonadati; phylum Pseudomonadota; class Gammaproteobacteria; order Vibrionales; family Vibrionaceae; genus Vibrio; species Vibrio sp. B4-6. Next base: position 173,395 of record NZ_CAWPIM010000011.1, on the reverse strand, counting down.
TGATGGCTGAAAAAGCCGCTAAACTGGCACTCCAATTAGCCCGTGGCGAAACGATAGAAAAAGAACCGATGATTTTCTCACCGACTTTGGTGCGTCGAGATTCGGTAGAAAAAATCTGACGCACTCAGGTTACACTTTCACTCGCCACTTTGGGCATCAATACTCAACATCTAAGCGACGCACCTACCTTAAACGTCAAATTGGTAAATGGTAATATGAGTATATTCTTGCCCTGGCAGAGTAATACTGCTGGGTTGCTGCCATTCGGTATGATTGGGAGCATCCGGCAAGTATTGAGTTTCTAATGCGACCCCCGCATAGCCTTGATAAACCCCACCGCGCCGATTGGGCGTCCCCAATAGCCAGTTTCCACTATAAAGTTGTATGGCTGGCTTAGTCGTAAATACGCTCATGGTTACCTTTGCATCTGGTGATTTCAGTTGCGCGGCGCACACGGTTAAATCAGTTTTGTCGGGCAATAAATAACTGTGATCATACCCTTTGCTTGCTTGTTGCTGCTCATCTTTGAGTAAGTCACGACCTATTGATTTTGCAACGCGAAAATCAAAGGCCGTGTCGATGACAGATTTTGGCCCTGACAATGGGATTCCATGTGGATCTGTGGGTAAAAATTGATCGGCTTTTATAAAGAGTGAATGATCTAAAATCGTATGATCACTCTCTGCGCCTAGCAAATTAAAATAGGCGTGGTTGGTTAAATTAAGCGGCGTTGGTTTATCTGTGGTCGCTAAATAGCGGAGGATCAATTGATTCTGATCGTTCAGTTCATAGCTCACGGCAATGTCAACATTACCGGGAAAACCTTGGTCACCATCCGATGAATGGATTGAAAACGTCACTTGTTGAGCACTTTTGTGAGCAATAGTCCAACGACGCTGATCTAACCCTTCAAGACCGCCATGCAAACTATTTCCAGCTTGGTTAGTCGTCACTTGATAGCGTTGATCATTTAATTCAAATTGGCCTTTAGCGATCCGGTTGGCATAACGTCCCACAGTGACGCCCAGATAGCTTTGTTGTTTCTGGAAGTCGCTCATGGTGGAAACACCCAGCAGAACTTCTCTGCGTTTCCCATCCTTAAGCGCCAACTCACAACTGAGCCATGTTGCGCCAATATCCATTAATACTACGCGGCTACCAATGCGGTTAGTCAAACTGACAAGTTGTGCCGGGCGGCCATCATAGGCTACTTGCTGAGTCATAGTGTGAACAAGTGAAGATGTGCAGCAAGCCGCCACTAGACCAGCGCCCTCTTTTGCTTGGCAGACGTAAATCGACGCTTTGAGGCCAGTCGCCACTTCATATTTCTCATCGACAGCCGCTTTCACTGCATCAACCAATGTCGGTGGGACAAGTGCCACAATACAGCCACCAAAGCCGCCCCCAGTCATACGCACACCGCCTTGGTCACCAATCACCTCTTTGATGATATCAACCAAGGTATCAATCTCTTTGACCGTAATTTCAAAATCATCACGCATCGATGCGTGCGATTGAGCCATCAGCTCGCCCATGCGCTTCATGTCGTGGGCTCGCAGCGCTTGGGCCGCTTCAACAGTACGGTCATTTTCAGTAATGATGTGACGAGCACGTTTAGCCACCAACTCATCAAGCTCAGAAACTTTTTGGTTAAACTGTTCAATGCTTACATCACGCAGCGCTTTGACGCCAAAAATACGCGCAGCCTCTTCACACTGCTGACGGCGGGTGTTGTATTCGCTATCCACCAAGCCGCGTTTTTTATTGGAGTTGACGATCACGACTGCCATCTCTTCTGGCATTGAAACCGCTTGTGTTTCTAGGCTACGGCAATCTAAAAGTAGCGCGTGGTTTTCACGACCTTGCGCCGAAATCATTTGATCCATAATACCGCAATTACAGCCGACAAATTCGTTCTCGGCCTGTTGACCATTTAGTGCAATTTCCGCTTGAGAAATATCCAGTTGATAAAGTTCTTTAAAGGTTTGACCGATCACGACCTCAAGCGCAGCCGAAGAGCTAAGCCCCGCTCCCTGTGGAACATTACCGCTGACAGTAATATCCGCCCCAGTAAACGAGTACCCACGCGCAAGCAAACATTTCACCACGCCGCGAATGTAGTTCGCCCACATTTTGTCTTGTTGGAAAGTAATCTCTTGGGTGAGGTCAAACTCATCAAGTGCATTGCCATAATCAACAGATACGATGCGGACTAAATTATCTTCACGCTTGGCAGCCGCTACCACGGTTTGATAGTTAATTGCGCAGGGGAGCACAAAACCGTCGTTATAGTCGGTGTGCTCACCAATCAAATTTACACGGCCTGGCGCTTGGATGATATGACTAGGCGCGTAGCCCAACACTTGCTCAAAAGACGCTCTCACATTTTGGATTAAATCAAACATTTGCATTCCTAAACTCATAAACTGGTTTTCATTTCTCATTAACCACTTAGCGCTATGAAAAAAACTTTGTTAAGCCCAAGTCGTTGGAGGTGCAGCGAGGTGATAAGTAAATTCAGCCAATGAACATAGATTACCTATGTTCTTAGGGTGCGTTTACGCAGCAACAAGGCTACAACTGCACAGATGACGTTACTGCTCTTTGTAGTGAACATCACTTAGCTCGCGCAGACGCTGCGCCGCTTGTTCTGCGGTTAAATCTCGTTGGCTTTCAGCCAACATTTCATAACCCACCATAAACTTACGAATCGAGGCACTGCGCAGCAGTGGTGGGTAGAACAGTGCATGCAGTTGCCAATGGTCAATGTTCGTACCCTCTTCAAAGAAAGGCGCGTAATGCCAGCCCATAGAATAAGGGAAAGAACATTGGAACAGGTTGTCGTAACGGCTGGTCAGTTTTTTAATCGCAACGGCGAGATCGTCACGTTGCGCATCACTCAACTCACTCATGCGACGGATATGCGTTTTTGGCAGCAACATGGTTTCAAATGGCCATGCAGCCCAGTAAGGCACAACAGCCACCCAATGCTCTGTTTCCAGCACAATGCGTGAGCCATCTTTCAGCTCAGCTTGCACATAATCCACCAGCAGGTTACTACCCTGTTGTTGGTAATACGCTTTTAGGTTGTGCTCCTTGCGTTCAATTTCATTGGGTAAGAAGCTATTAGCCCAAATTTGGCCGTGTGGGTGAGGCTGGGAACAACCCATGGTTTCGCCTTTGTTCTCAAATGCTTGCACCCAAACGTACTCTTTACCTAACTCTTCGATTTGATCGTTCCACGTATCAATCACGCTGCGAATGTTGCCCACGGGTAACTCTGGCAGAGTTTTACTGTGATCTGGAGAGAAACAAATCACTCGGCTCAAACCACGCACACCTTGAGTTTTGAATAGAGGGCTATCGGACTCCGATGCATCTGGCGAATCTACCATCAGTGCTGCGAAGTCGTTGTTGAATACGTACGTACCTTGGTAGTCTGGGTTGACATCACCAGAAATACGCTCGTTTGTCGGACAAAGAAAACACTTCTCATCATAACTTGGCAGTTCATCTACCGCTGGCTTTTCATCAGCCCCGCTCCAAGGGCGTTTAGCGCGATGTGGTGAGACTAAAATCCACTGCCCCGTGAGTGGGTTGTAGCGACGATGTGGATGATCCACTGGGTTAAATTTAACATTCGACATATTGCTTACTCAATTATGCTATTTGATAGTCCGGCGCGTCACGCCGGATAAAAACTAGTACCCTTGCGGGTTATTGGATTGCCAATGCCATGTATCAGCAGCCATTTCATTGATACTGCGCGTCGCCTTCCAAGCCAGATCTCGCTCCGCTTTTGTGGTACTAGCCCAACACTCGGCAATATCACCCGGGCGTCGTGAGCAAATCTCATAAGCAATAGGAACACCACTTGCTTGAGCAAAGGCTGAAACTATCTCTAACACACTCGATCCGTTACCCGATCCAAGGTTGTAAATATGCCTTCCCGCTTTCATCGCAACCGTATTTAAAGCGGCCAAATGGCCATCGGCTAGATCCATCACATGAATGTAATCACGCACACCCGTACCATCCGGTGTGGGGTAGTCGCTACCAAATATGGATAACTTCTCGCGGCGACCTACCGCAACTTGGGCAATAAACGGCATCAGATTATTCGGCACACCTTGCGGGTCTTCGCCCATAGTGCCCGAAGGGTGAGCCCCCACAGGGTTGAAGTAACGCAGTAAGGTCACACTCCAATCTGGCTCAGCAACCACTAAATCCGATAGGCACTGCTCAATCATATATTTGCTACGACCGTAAGGATTGGTGGTTGATCCGGTTGGAGAATCTTCAGTTATCGGCACGATTTCAGGATCGCCATACACTGTCGCCGATGAACTGAATACAATACTTTTCACTCCAGCTTTACGCATACTGCGCGCTAGCACCAACGAACCATTGACGTTATTGTCATAATATTCGAGCGGTTTTATCACGGATTCACCGACGGCTTTTAAACCTGCGAAATGAATCACAGCATCAATATTATGTTCAGCAAATACCTTATCGAGAAAGGCCTCATCACGGATATCACCATGATAAAACACGGGCGTTTTATCTGTCAGTGCATGGATACGGCTTAATACTTCAATCTTCGCGTTAGATAAGTTGTCAACGATAATGGGGTCGATACCCGCTTGTATCATTTGTACACAGGTATGACTTCCGATATAGCCCATGCCGCCCGTCACTAATACTTTCACCATACTCTCCTATTGGGATACCGATAGAGGTTGATTCTCGCTCTTGAAAAAGTCTAACAGCCTTACTCGCTTTCAATCTGTGATCAAAACACCACAATGTAAACGTTTCCACGAAAACTCTAAAACAATTCCCTTCACTTAACTGATTTTATTTAAATTACGTATACAATACGCACAGGTAGGCTCTAGTGAGATATTTTGCAGCCCACCACCTTGCACCATCATCTTCTCTAGTTCGACTTACCTTGCTGAGTTTTAGCCCATGACCCAAAGCCGTGTAGAACTGAATAACCGAATGAATATCGTCACTTTGACTTGGCCGATCTTTATTGAGATTTTATTACGGACGGCGATTAACACCAGTGATGTGTTTATGCTGAGTAGTTATTCAGACAAGGCTGTATCAGCGGTTGGGGTTATCACTCAAATCAATTTTTTCTTGCTGATTGTCTCAATGATGGTCAGCAGTGGTACTGGGATCCTAATTGGGCAATACAATGGCTCTGGCCGCCAAAGTGAATCGGCACATGTTGGGGTGGCCAGTTTACTGCTTGGATTAATCATTGGCTCATCGCTCAGTTTAGCCGCTTATTTGAGCGCTAATTCAGTCATGAATGCCTACGGCCTAGAAGCGCAGGTTGCACAATATGGCTATGAATATCTGGTTATCAGTGGCAGCTTTACAGTAAACGTTACCATCGGCATTGTACTGGCGACGATTTTGCGCAGTAACGGCTACTCCAAAGCGCCGATGTTCATTAATTTATTTGCCGGATTATTGAATATAATCGGTAACTATATTGCTATTTTTCAACCCTTTGGACTGCCCGTCTACGGTGTACAAGGGGTTGCGATATCAACAGTGTTCAGCCAAATTGTCAGCACTATTTTGCTGTACTACACCGTTAAGTACTACCACATATCACTACCGGTGAAAGAGTGGAAAATCATCCCGAAGCCGCTATACCAGAAGATCATCAAGATCGGCATGATGAATGCGGGAGAGATTCTTTCCTATAACATGATGCAACTGACGGTGATTTTTTTCGTTGTAAAAATGGGTACGGCTTCACTGGCCGCGTTTACTTATGCGCAAAATATTGCCCGTCTCGCCTTTGCATTCTCAGTGGCTCTTGGGCAAGCCGGGCAAATTCAAACTAGCTACTACATTGGTAAAGGTTGGGTGGATGAGATTCTGACTAAAGTTCAACAATATTTTGTGGTTGGCTTTCTCGTCTCCAGCACATTGACGATCTCAATTTATCTACTGCGCGCTGACATCATCGCCCTCTTCACTTCTGATCCTGAGATAACGGCCTTGGTCGCAGGGTTAATTGCTGGCTCCATTGCAATGGAAGCCGGGCGCACGTTTAACCTAATTTTTATTGCCGCACTCAAAGGCGCAGGAGACATTCGCTTTCCAGTGCAGATGGGCATATTAAGCATGTGGACTTTTGGCGCAGGTTTAACTTACTTATTTGGCCTACATTGGGGATGGGGAGTTATGGGTGCATGGGTGGCCATTTCGGTGGATGAATGGTTTAGAGGCATCATCATGTTTAGGCGTTGGCGATCTAAGGCTTGGACTAAGTTTAAACTCAGTTAACCCATGCCTGTCTGTTTATCGTTTTTCTGCGGTTTACAAATGGTTAAGGATTAAATTTGAATCTGCTCAAACATCCTTTTAAAGTAGCGAAACAACGTCTCTTTAAGAGTGCTTATGCACATGTTTACTATTTTCAAAACTTTTTTTCTGCTTGGGTGGATAAGCTTTGGTGGGCCAGCCGCTCACATTGGTTATTTCCGCAATACATTCGTTGAAAAATTAAAATGGATTGAAGATAAAGAATACGCACAGATCGTTGCCTTAAGCCAGTTTTTGCCAGGGCCAGGTTCAAGCCAAGTTGGGTTTGCACTAGGATACCATCGTGGTGGCTTATTGGGTGGATGCGCCGCTTTTGCTGGTTTTACACTCCCTTCGGTTTTGATCATGGTTGCCCTTGCCATCGCCAGCAGCCAATTACTACAAACCCCCTTATTTCAAAACGTGATTCACGGCTTAAAACTGCTAGCCGTTGTGGTTGTCGCGGATGCCACATGGGGAATGTATAAAAACTTCTGTAAGAATCGCTTAACCGTTGGGTTGTGTGTGGCCACCGCTGTGATGCTGATTGTTACACCCAGTATTGGAACGCAAATCGGAGTTCTCATTGGGGCAGCGCTGATCGGAGTGAAATGGCTCCCTAGTCAAGATTTAGCCACTGAACGTTCATTTGTCCCCGCTTTCGTCCCTTTCGCTCTCTTTATTGGCTTACTGGTCGGTTTACCTTTTGCCGCCCACTTGATGCCTGAAATCGCTCTATTTAACCACTTTTATCAAGCGGGTAGCTTAGTGTTTGGCGGTGGGCATGTCGTACTTCCATTGCTGCAAAATTTGGTTGGCGACGCGCTTGACCCGGATCTGTTTTTAACAGGATATGCCGCAGCACAAGCGGTTCCTGGTCCAATGTTTACCTTCGCCACTTACATTGGTTACGCTCTACTACCACAAGCGCCAATCTTAGGCGCAACGCTGGCGACCATTGCCGTCTTTTTGCCGGGTTTTTTGTTACTGCTCGGCGTGCTTAAAAATTGGCAAGCCTTAGCAAACTATCGATCAGTATCAGGAGCAATCAACGGTGTTAACGCCGCCGTCGTTGGTTTGCTGCTCTCAGCCTTATATCACCCTGTATTTACAAGCTCGGTCAGCAATCATCTAGATATGGCGATCGTTCTGATCGGTTTTTACCTACTAAAACAGCTCAAACTGCCTATTGTCTGGCTGGTTATATTCTTTATGCTCAGTGGTATTGCACTTGGATTAAACTGAAATTGGCCATACGCCTTGTGACTAAAAATGGCGTCAAATAGCCGTATTTATCTAGTGACCCAGCGTCATCCAACGGCTTTCCAGTACCACCTCATATTGCTTGGTTATATAACCCATTTTTTAGTTAAATTTCACGCACGCATCGCTTATCTGTTCTAAACTTATCAATTAGAAGAGCCTCTCCATTTCAACCTTGGAGACCCTGTAGCGCAGAGGAACACGCGATGGATACGCATAGCAAAGGTTGTGAGCACGCCTATTTTCCACATGTTGGTCCACTCAATAAGCAACTGGCTAACATACACCAACGAATGCAAGTCAAAGTCCCAGAGATTGACCGTATCTCTTTTGCGCTATACGACCATCACCATGATAATTTGAAAACCTACGCCGACAGCACCTTTCACGGGGGCGAGCTTATACATTACGAGTTTCCACTTGCTGAGCTTCCAGTCCTTAAGCAATGCGCACAAAACGGCCAGAGTCGTAGCGTTGAAAATATCCCAATCCAATTGAAGCCAGACTATCCTCATACTCGCTGGCTAATTGAGCAAGGTTATTGTTCATCACTGGCGATTCCGACTTACCACCAGCAAGCATTTATTGGCTTTATTTTCCTCAACTCGTGTCAAAGCCATTTGTTTACCGAACAGGTAAAGCAGAATGTAGAACCTTTTATTGAGATGATTCGCTTTGCAGTTTGCTCTGAATACGATTTAGTCCACACTATTTTAGAGACTGTAAATTTGACTCAAGCGCGCTCCCCAGAGCATCAACTGGAATCGAAAGAGCATAAAGAACGTATTAGCTGTTATGCCAAAGTCATCGCTACTGAGGTTGCTGACATTTATCAACTGGATGATGAAACCATTGATAACATCATCCAGTTTTCGCGCTATCACGACATAGGCAAACTTGCCCTACCGACAAGCTTATTACTTAACCCAAATACATTAGATAAACCAGAGCGCGCTCAACTGTATAGCCACATAGAAAAAGGGATTGAAATCATTAATCAAATTATTGATGACATAGGTACACCTGATCACCCTTGCATATCCATATTAAAAGAGATCGTCGCTTATCATCATGAGTTTTTGGATGGCAGTGGCTATCCTTACGGCCTAATGCAAGACAATATCCCGATATCGGCACGCATTATTGCTGTTGCCAACGTCTTTGATGCCTTAACAAGCCATCGTCCATACAAACAAGCTTGGTCTGTTCCTTTTGCCCTTCTCGAACTGGAAAAAATGGTCGTGAGCGGCAAGCTTGATAAACACTGTGTCAATGCCCTTCGCTATCATCAAGATTACTTAAAACATGTGATTGATATTCACCCAGAAATCGACCCGAAGGATAGATTCAACTGAACAGAAATAAACGTCACTCTGAGTTAATAGTGTCAAAATAAGAAAGTGAATCCAGCGCGCAACTTTAACGTTTAGTAACTACAATCTTCTTTTACCTAACCATTCCACCATGCTAAAGTTAACAAAACATTAACATAAGAATAATAATATTTTTGCCAATAACATGGAGTTAGAGAATGATTCAGCCTAACGAGTTAAGCAAAGCAACTTGTGCTCTCCCACCACCGAATGAAATGATCTTGAAATGGGCAGCGGAACGCCCCAACCAAGTTTATTTAAGACAAATTATTAACCGAAAATTTGTTGAATACACCTATGCTGAAGTCGCCGATAAAGCACTCAGGCTCGCCTCGGCGCTACAAGCGCTAGGGGCAAAACCCCAAGATAAAATTGCACTCATTTCCAAAAACTGCGCTGAATGGTTTGTGTGTGATCTCGCAATGATGCTCGGCGACTTTGTCAGTGTTCCCATTTTTCCAACAGCTGGCGCCGATACCATCGAATACTGCCTCACCCATAGCGAAACAAAAATAGTCATTGTGGGTAAACTCGATAACGGCCAAGCCACCCAACAAGTATTGAGCCATTTGCCAGATATCATCAGTATTGCGCTACCCTATGATTCTGCTCCCACTTGCGATCACCTGTTTACAAAATTGATTGAGCACTATCCGCCAAGCACAGAACGCCCTGTACATCATGACAATAAGTTGATGTCTTTAGTGTATACATCGGGTACGTCGGGCTTGCCGAAAGGGGCTATGCTGACCTACGGTGCATTTAGCTGGTCAGCTCAGCAGCTTATAAACCACATTGGCATTCAAGAAAACGACCGTTTATTTTCCTACCTCCCTTTGGCTCATATTACTGAACGTGTTTATATTTTTGGCTCTTCCATCATGGGTGGGGTACAAACGGCTTTCCCTGAATCATTAGACACCTTTATTGAAGATGTCAAAATGCAGCGCCCGACACTCTTTATCTCAGTACCAAGGTTATGGACTCTATTTCAGCAACGCATTCAAGACAAATTACCGCAGAAAAAGCTCAATTTTCTGCTAAAGATCCCTTTTGTAAGCACGCTGATTAAGAAGAAACTTGCTGATGGCTTAGGGCTTGATCAAGCACGTGTGCTTGGTTGTGGCTCGGCTCCTGTATCACCGGCGTTATTAGAGTGGTATCACCAAATTGGGCTGAACATTACCGAAGCTTGGGGCATGACAGAATCTTTTGCTTATAGCACCCTGAACTACCCGTTTAGAGCCGACAAATTGGGGTCGGTTGGACGAGCTGGCCCAGGAATCGAACTTAAAATCGCTAATAATGATCATGAGATTATGGTGCGTAGCCAAGGACTATTTTCTGGCTATTATAAAAATGACATCGCAACTCAAGAGTCATTTGATAAAGAAGGATGGCTACATACTGGCGATATCGGTTTTATTGATGCTGAAGGTTATCTCACCATTCAAGGGCGCAAAAAGGACACCTTTAAAACAGCCAAAGGCAAGTTTGTGGCTCCCGTACCTATCGAAAATAAACTGTTCGAATACACTCGAGTCGAGATGATGTGTCTGATTGGCTTAGGGCTTCCCGCCCCTATTTTGCTGGTTGTTCCACATAATTTCCCTCATTTTGATCGCGTTCGTTATGAGCGTACTACTCAAAAAGTCATTAAGCGGATGAATGAGGAATTGGAGTCGCATGAGCAAATCAAAGGCGTGCTAATGATAAAGGAGCCATGGTCAATCGAAAATGGTGTCCTCACTCCTACCTTAAAAATCAAGCGGCATGTATTAGAACAGAAATATCATGAAATGGGGCACAATTGGCCAAAAGGACAACTGGTTGTTTGGGAAGAGTAATCCATTCTAATTGAGCAGGTTGGACTTAGCCTCTAACCTGCCAATACACCAAGTTTTCACACTAACAACCTCCTATATTGCCTAATATTTTGTCCTAATTTAACTCCTGTGCCTGCTATACTTAGCTTAAATAACGCTATTGAATAATTGGATCATGACACAAGATAATAACCCGCTGCATGGGGTCACTTTAGAAAAACTACTCACGGATCTCGTTGAATACTATGGCTGGGAAGAGCTCAGCTACATGGTCAATATTAACTGTTTTAAAAAGGATCCGAGTATTAAATCAAGCTTGAAATTTTTACGTAAAACTGAATGGGCACGTATTAAGGTTGAAGAAATCTATATCAACCTTAAGGGCTAACTAAACGATATGAATTGAGTGGTATAAACTACCTTCTCCCAGCAGTTTCCACTGTTATCGGTTCTGCTTTTATCGGTTTTTATGCCCTTTTCTATTTCGTTGTTACATAAAAAAGCCCCACCAATTTTCACTGGTGGGGCTTTTTACGTTCAGCTTAGCTTTTAAGAATTACTTCTTATCTGCTTCTTTACGTGCTTTAACGTCAGCAATAACTTGCTCTGCAACGTTTGCAGGACATGCAGCGTAGTGTGAGAACTCCATAGAGAACTGACCACGACCAGATGTCATTGTACGTAGGTGACCGATATAACCAAACATTTCAGATAGAGGAACGTTCGCTTTAATACGTACACCTGTTACGCCAGCTTCTTGATCTTTAATCATGCCACGACGACGGTTAAGGTCACCGATAACATCACCAACGTGATCTTCTGGAGTAAACACGTCAACGTGCATAATTGGCTCTAGAAGTTGAGCGCCAGCTTTAGGCATAGATTGACGGAATGCACCTTTCGCTGCGATTTCAAATGCGATTGCAGATGAGTCAACTGCGTGGAAGCCACCGTCGAACAGTTCAACTTCAACGTCTAGTACAGGGAACCCAGCAAGAACACCTTGGTCCATCATAGACTTAAAGCCTTTCTCTACCGCAGGCCAGAATTCTTTAGGTACGTTACCACCAACAACTACTGATTTGAACGTGAAACCTGAATTTGGCTCACCTGGTTTGATACGGTAGTCGATCTTACCGAACTGACCAGAACCACCAGACTGTTTCTTATGCGTATAGCTGTCTTCAATTGCTTTAGTGATAGTTTCACGGTAAGCAACTTGAGGAGCACCAACGATAAGATCAATGCCGTGTGTACGCTTAAGGATATCAACTTTGATATCTAGGTGAAGTTCACCCATACCTTTTAGGATGGTTTCGCCAGTTTCTTCATCAGACTCAACTTGGAATGATGGATCTTCTGAAACCATTTTACCTAGCGCAATACCTAACTTCTCAGAACCGCCTTTGTCTTTAGGAGCAACAGCGATAGAGATTACAGGCGTTGGGAAAATCATTGGCTCAAGAGTACATTCGTGTTTAGGATCACATAGAGTGTGACCAGTTTTCACGTTTTTCATACCAACGATAGCGATGATATCACCCGCTTGAGCGGAATCAAGTTCGTTACGATCGTTCGCGTGCATCTCAACCATACGGCCAATACGCTCAGTCTTACCAGTAGCACTGTTAAGAATGGTGTCACCTTTCTTCAGTTTACCAGAATAAATACGGATAAACGTTAGGGCACCAAAACGGTCATCCATGATCTTGAATGCAAGTGCGCGGAATGGTTCGTCAACAGAAACTGTTGCAACTTTACCAGTAGGCTCACCTGTTTCAGGATCAGTCAGATCTTGAGGTACAACTTCAGCTGGAGCTGGAAGATAATCAACAACGGCATCTAGTAGAAGTTGCATGCCTTTGTTTTTGAATGCTGAACCACAGAATGTAGGGAAGAACGCTAATTCACGAGTACCCTTACGGATACAAGCTTTTAGTTGCTCAATAGTTGGCTCTTCGCCTTCCATATAAGCCATCATTAGCTCGTCGTCTTGCTCTACTGCAGTTTCGATTAGCATTTCACGGTATTCTTCAACTTGCTCTACCATGTCTGCTGGAATTTCTTTGATTTCGTAGTTTTCTGGCTGACCTGAATCATCCCAAACGTAAGCTTGACGGTTTAATACGTCAACAACGCCAACGAATTCGTCTTCACGACCAATTGGAAGAGTCATAACAAGTGGGTTTGCGCCAAGAACTTTCTTCACTTGTCCTACAACGCGGAAGAAGTCTGCACCCATACGGTCTAGTTTGTTTACGAAGATCAGACGAGCTACTTCTGAATCGTTCGCGTAACGCCAGTTAGTTTCTGACTGAGGTTCAACACCGCCAGAACCACAGAATACACCAACACCGCCATCAAGAACTTTCAGAGAACGATAAACTTCAACTGTGAAGTCAACGTGCCCAGGAGTATCGATAACGTTAAAACGGTGATCTTTCCAGAAACAAGTCGTCGCTGCTGATTGAATTGTGATACCGCGTTCAGCTTCTTGATCCATGAAATCCATGGTAGAAGCGCCATCGTGTACTTCACCTGTACGGTGGATTTTACCAGTAAGCTTAAGAATACGCTCAGTGGTAGTGGTTTTACCGGCATCAACGTGCGCGAAAATACCAATGTTTCTGTATTTTGATAAATCTGCCATTGTCTTACTCTGTTAATAAGGTATAAAGTGCGCGCAGAGTATATCACAATCTGTCAAGACTGATACCCTTGCATACGCTTGCTTGAAAAAAAATATAGTACGGTTACGAACTGTCGGTGAAATATAGGTCATAACCGTAAAAGAGGCGAGTTTAATTAAGATTTATAACTCATCAAATGCTTCAATTGCTTCAGATAATTTCTTCACACCGTGCAATTGCATGCCCGGTATTCCACCTTTAGGCATATTCGCCATCGGAATAATTGCTTTCTTAAAACCATGTTTAAATGCTTCATTTAATCGCTCTTGACCACTAGGTACTGGGCGAATTTCTCCGGCCAAACCGACTTCGCCAAACACGACAACATCTTTAGCAAGTGGTTTATCTCTGAAGCTTGAAAGCAGTGCCATGAGAAGTGCTAAGTCGGCGCTTGTTTCCGTCACTTTAACGCCACCAACCACATTAACAAACACATCTTGATCGGACATTTGTAAGCCACCGTGCTTGTGAAGCACAGCCAATAATAAAGATAAGCGATTTTGCTCAAGCCCAACGGCGACTCGCCTTGGGTTTGCTAATTGTGAATAGTCAACCAGTGCTTGGATCTCTACTAGCAGTGGACGCGTTCCTTCCCATACAACCATCACCGAACTGCCCGAAGTATCTTCTTCGCCTCGTGAAAGGAAAATGGCAGAAGGATTACTCACTTCACGCAAGCCCTGTCCCGTCATGGCAAAAACGCCGAGTTCATTGACCGCACCAAATCGGTTCTTGTGACTGCGCAATGTACGAAAACGACTATCAGTCCCTCCGTCGAGCAATACCGAGCAGTCAATAATATGCTCTAGCACTTTTGGACCAGCCAAAGAACCGTCTTTAGTAACGTGTCCGACTAAAAATACGGCAACGTTATTTTGCTTAGCGTAGCGTGTGAGCGTTGTCGCAGACTCGCGCACTTGTGCCACCGTACCGGGAGAGGATTGGACGTCGGCCACATGCATCACTTGAATTGAGTCTATGACCATGATGCGGGGCTGCTCTTTTTCAGCGATTTGGCAAATGCGATCTACATTGGTTTCCGACAGCATTTTAAGCTTATCTTTAGGTAAACCAAGACGAGAGGCTCGCATCGCGACTTGCTGAAGCGATTCTTCACCCGTGACATACAAAGCAGGCATTGACGCCGCGAGCTGACACATGGTTTGCAGCAATAAAGTCGATTTCCCAGCGCCAGGGTTACCACCGATTAAAATCGCCGCGCCGGGTACGACACCACCACCCAATACACGGTCCAACTCTTTAAAGCCGCTAGAAAACCGTGGGACTTCCTGCAGATTAATATCCGACAGTACTTGGACTTGTGATTCCGTTACCGCCCCAGCGTAACCACCTAGTCGCTCATTACGTGCAACCTGCGGCGATGCTGCCAAGCGTACTTCGGTGATAGTATTCCATGCACCACAAGCACTACATTGACCTTGCCAACGCGGAAAATCTGCGCCGCAATCATTACATACATAGGCGCGTTTTGCTTTTGCCATGCTTCCTCAACAATTCCTGTTTCTTGTTGGTAACCTATACTTTTCAAGCTTAAAGATTAAACTGTTAAGTAATCATGAAGTGATATAGGTTGATTTACGTTTAAATAAAGGTTGAACCTTCGCAACAGATAACTAAAGATTATGATAACGATGCCGATTAATCTTTAAGACGGACACTCTAACAGAAAAGTATGCAGCAATCTGAAATTCTATCAATCGCAGAGCGTTTGATCCCAGCTTACCGTTCATCTGATTTTGAACATCTTCTTTCTCAAATGACAGAAGATGAATCCCCGTCAGCGAAATTACTGGTCAAAATGGAGCTCAATCGCATCATGGCTCCTTGTGTTAAAAGCATAGACTTGCGAGGTCGGGTACAAGGGGAATGCCGCGAATATGAATTAGATGGCCGCAAACATTGGTTCGACGATGTGGCCTTTAACGCCTATCACAAAGGGGTCAAAAAATTTGGTGCGTATACGGAAGGTGTATGGGAAGCATTAAACAATACGCCAAACAACTTCCGCGTGATGCAACAACGTGGTGCCCAAAACCCACAAAAAGACGGTGGTGGCAGTACGTTTTTTGAGGCTGAGCCAATTAAGCTTGGTTATGATCTCAAGCGTCAAGAAAATCGCTTAAAAGTCACCTCACAAGTTGAAATTCACCTACCTAGTAAACAGTTGGTCAATGGCCTCAGTGTTGATCTATCCGTTTCGGGTGCAAAATTTAAAGTTCCCGCCGCTTTTAACTACAAGCTTGGTGAGGTGATCCAAGTCTATTTTTCCGAACTCAACAAAACGTCAGAAGTGGTTGGACTGCACCACGCCATTGAATATCGTATTTTAGGTATTGATGAGTCTTACGATAACGATGCCGTGAAATTTCTGCGTACACTAAAACTTTCCGACACTAACATCATCGAAAAAGTGATTACTGAATCGCTGCAAAATAACACTCAAAAAGCGCGCCACGATAACCAAGATAAACTCATCCGAGCTCGAACCCGTGGTTACGAGCACACCTATTTAAAACACACCTGTAACTTACCAGTGTTTTTTAGTGGCAGTGAATTGAAGTTGGTGCTGCTGACTGAAAATAACCAACCGATCTGGCAATACTGGCACGACGAGCGTAATCAACAAGCACTCGGTTCGTTATTCAATAAAGAGCGGATGGAACAGTTAACCAAGCCGGGGATGCGGGGTAGCAATAATGTGCTTTATGCTTTTAAGCATGAACATCAGGAAAAAACGCTCTTTTTTTCAATGATGATGCCCGAGGCCAACCGTGAACAAAGAAAAATGTTTTGGCATGTTGGCGCTCGTCGACAAAGTTGGAAAGCGTTTCGCTTATTTGTCTTTGAACTCTCGGATGAAGAGCGTCAAGAACTTGCGGTTCATGCCCATGAATTGTCAGATCGCTCAAGCCACTTAACGCACTGTGGCGTTTTACAAGAAATTGGCGATGAGGATTCGGCAAAAGATTACCTATTGACTGACAAACCCAATTTACCCAATAGCGAACTCAATAAATTTCGTCATCCAAGGCAGATCATTGGCCAACCTACAGGCATTTATTTTGATGCTCGCTCGCGTAGAAAAGAGCCTCGTTACCAATTCAAGACACCGCTAACCATCACCTCAGACTCTGGAGTAAATGCAACAGGCCACACGATTGATTTATCCAAACGTGGTTTAAGTATTATTGTGGATACACCACTACCCGTGAAAGCAGGCGATAACGTCACCATCAATTACCACGAATTACAGCTTTACGACAAAAAGCTGCCACTGCATAGCCTTCCCTATAATGTCATTCGTATTGGGCCCGAAGGTCGGCGTCTACAATTGGTGATAGAAGAAAATATACATACCATCAAAACAATCGCTTTTTTCAATAGCATTATTGAAAACAATCAAGATAAGTTGTTACAGAAAGAAGAAGTGCTACCAAGTCATAACTTGCTGGAAGGGTTGCACAACATTTTGCTTGATAAGATGATAAGTTCGCCAATTTTCGTTGATAAACACGGTGCAAATTTACGCCCTAAAGTGATTGGCGTGAATTATCCCTTGCCGCCTCATCTGGTGTTACTGGCTAAATTAGGCCAAGAAAATCGCATCACGTTAGAGCCAATATTCAAAGGTCACACCAATACGCTACTGGCTAAACCGATGCGGCGCATTGAAGGAGCGATACCGCAATATCACGACGTTTATATTGCGGCAATCAAATTTGGCACGCGTATTCAATCAATCCAATCGAAATTATTAAGTGATTTTGAAAACACTAAAGAGCGTATTGATTTCATTCAAAAAGCGCAGCACATGGGTGAAATTTACATCTTGAGGATTTGCAGTGCACCCGTCTTTGACCCAATCACTACGCTGCTGCGCAGTGATCTCAATGAGTTGGCACAAATTAGTCTTCATCACGCTCGTACGCTAGAAAAAGAGATCACCTCAATCATTGGTTATGGAGAGGTGATCGATATTACAGAAGAAGTATTGATCCGCTTAGAGCTGACCTTGTAAAAGCGACTGACTTTTGTAAAAGAGAGTGTGGGTAAAAGAGAGAGTGGGCATCGCTCACTCTCTTATCTCTTGCTGTTGAGCTTTACTTAAGGCTTCACTTTCCAACTGAGTTTTTGCTGCTTCACCAATGAGGCAGAGAGAATACAGAGCACGCCACCAAGGCCTGCAAAACGGACCGCCGCTTGTGCTTTTTCTTCAACTTTAGGTTTAGCATGATAAGCAACCCCTAACCCCGCAGCAGCCATCATAACTAAATCATTCGCCCCATCGCCAACCGCGACAGTATTGTGCAATTCAATCTCATAACGTTGTGCTAACTCAACCAAAATATCGGCTTTGGTTTGTGCCGAAACGACATCACCTAGCACTTGACCAGTAAGCTTGCCATCAACAATTTCCAACGTATTGGATTGCGCATGATCAAGTTGCAGTTCGCTTTTTAAATAATCTGAAAAATAGGTAAAGCCACCGGATGCAATCGCCGTTTTCCACCCCAATGCATGCAGTGTCGCCACCAGTTCACGTAAATCGGGCATCATGGGTAATGTAGAGCGAACCGCTTCAAGAATCGACTCATCGGCACCAGCAAGCTTTCCAACCCGCTGACGCAAGCTTTGCTCAAAATCCAATTCACCTTGCATCGCTCGCTCAGTGACTTCAGCTACCTCCTCTCCGACACCCGCTAACTTAGCTATCTCATCAATGCATTCAATTTGAATCACCGTGGAGTCCATATCCATCACAATCAAACCCGGTTTAGAAAGGTCTGGTACTTCACACAAACGGGCATAATCAATTTCGAGCCCTTGTAAAATTTTCTCGTGCTCTGTCGTCAGCTCACCTGACATCAGCGCCACTTCATAATGCCCCACTTTCCACATATCGAGGACAGCGTTGTAGTAACCGGTAAAAAAGTCAATATCATCAAAGTGTTGAGTGGAGAGATAAGGTGCAAAAACAATCCAACTTGCTTTTGCTTTGTCAAATTGTGAAGAGAAACGAGTTTCAGGCAAGCGGTTGAGCAGCGTTGTGTGCCTTTTGATCGGCAATGTTTTGAGGGCATCCATGTTTATCATTCCTTAATCAATCCTTTCCTTCAGCCTGCTTAAACGCACCACAAGCAAAATGGGATCAACTCGATTCAATGCTCGAGTATCAATAAATGGGTGTATGCCCCTGACGTTACCCTATTGCAATTTAAAAACGCAAGTCTCAATATGAGTAAAGTTTTTATTTATCCAATCAGGTGGGTTATGGACGGCTCTTTATTTTCATTTCGCGTCGCAATTCGTGTGCTTACCGTCATTTTATTAGCAGGCATGTTCTTCTTTACCGTAAAAAACAGCGTTGTGATCAGTAAAGGTAACGAACGAATTCAGGCCAACCAACTAGAAACATTAACTAAGGTTTTGATTTCACAGGCATCATTATCTGCGGGCAGCATGATATCAGAGCAAGATCAAGAGCGCCTGCTAGCCCTTACCAACCAGTTAGCTCAAGACAAACTGGTGTTTGATGCCACCATTTATGATTCCGAAGGGGTCAAATTAGCCGCCAGCGATAACGCGTTAAGCGTACGCGAAGTATTAGGATTGGATACACCACTGCGCACGGCCAGCATTGGCCGTCAGCAACTGGTTGAGCCTGTCTATCATGAAAGCAGTATCATTGGTTTTATCCGCATTACTTTTGAAACTGGCCGCGTCACCGCAATTTCAGATCACCACTATCGTAAAAGTGATCGCTACATGTATCTCATGCTGCTAACCAGCTTTGTCAGCGGTGTATTGCTCACACTGCTACTGCTGCGCCGAAAGCCAAAGAGTGGTGGAGAGAACCTGCTGCTACAGAATGTGGATGATATGACCTAGCAGGCTTTGTAAATAAAAAAACCTCAGTTGCGACACTGAGGTTTTTTTATAAAAGAAGATTATTGAGCGTCGCCAATCAATACTGAATCTAACGCAATTTCAATCATTTCATTGAAAGTGTTTTGACGCTCTTCTGACGTCGTTTGCTCGCCAGTTTTGATGTGATCAGAGACAGTGCAAATCGTCAGTGCTTTTGCGCCATATTCCGCCGCTACGCCGTAGATTCCCGCCGCTTCCATTTCTACACCAACAATGCCGTATTTATCCATCACATCGAACATCTCTGGATCTGGCGTGTAGAAAAGCTCTGCAGAGAACAAGTTACCCACTTTCACGTTAATACCACGCGCCGTAGCCGCCTCTTCTGCGGCTTTAACCATTTTGTAATCGGCAATCGCAGCAAAGTCGTGGTCTTTAAAACGGATGCGGTTAACTTTGGAATCGGTACAAGCCCCCATACCAATAACAACATCACGCACTTTGATATCGTCGCTGACCGCACCACAGCTTCCGACACGGATCACTTTTTTCACGCCAAAATCTTTGATAAGTTCCGTCACGTAAATTGAGCATGAAGGGATCCCCATGCCATGGCCCATTACCGAAATTTTACGACCTTTGTATGTACCTGTATAACCAAACATGTTACGGACATCACACACTTGAACCACATCATCAAGGAAAGTTTCTGCGATGTATTTTGCGCGAAGTGGGTCACCCGGCATTAAAACGACGTCTGCAAATGCACCCATTTCAGCATTAATATGTGGAGTTGCCATTAAAAGTATCCTTTATCTAAATTGACCAAAGAATAGAGAGTGATCTCTCTATTCATCCTCAAAAAATGAATCGCTACGCTTACTGTAAGAAATTGGTGCCGTAATCCATCGCAGACGTACCGAAATAGTGCGCCAGTGACTGACCAATATCAGCAAACGTCTCACGGCGGCCCAATGAACCGGGGGCCACTTTATGCCCATAAATCAAGACTGGAATGTGCTCGCGCGTATGATCCGTACCCGGCCAAGTTGGATCGCAACCATGGTCCGCTGTAAGAATAAGTACATCGTCCTCTTCCATTAACTCAAGCACTTGTGGTAGACGCTTGTCAAAGTACTCCAGTGCCGCAGCGTAGCCCGCTACATCACGGCGATGACCATAAGCAGAATCAAAATCAACGAAGTTAGTGAAGACGATGGTGTTATCTTTCGCTTGTTTGATTTGTTCTAGTGTTGCATCAAATAAAGCCGGGATGCCTGTCGCTTTGACTTTATGAGTGATGCCGCAGTAGGCGTAAATATCAGCAATTTTACCAATAGAAACCACGTTACCTTGCTTCTCATCAACCAATTTTTGCAGCACGGTCGCCGCTGGCGGCTCAACGGATAAATCGCGACGGTTGCCAGTACGAGCAAATTCTCCCGCTTTCGGGCCAATGAACGGGCGCGCAATCACGCGGCCAATGTTGTAATCCGCCAATTCTTCACGTGCGATCTGGCAAAGTTCTAACAAACGATCAAGACCAAACGTCTCTTCGTGACAAGCTATTTGGAACACTGAGTCAGCTGAGGTATAGAAAATCGGTTTACCCGTTTTCATGTGCTCTTCACCCAAATCATCTAAAACCTGAGTGCCTGATGCATGGCAGTTACCAAGAAAACCATCCAAACCTGCGCGTTCAATAATGCGATCTGTCAGCTCTTTCGGGAAACTATTTTGCTTATCGCTGAAATAACCCCATTCAAACAGCACAGGAACACCAGCAATTTCCCAGTGACCCGAAGGAGTATCTTTACCTGATGAAAGCTCAGCGGCGTGGCCGTACGCACCGATAATATCAGCGTTGGCATCAAGCCCCGGAGCAAAACGCCCCGTTGACTCTTTATGCGCCATGGCAAGCCCCAGTTTCGATAAGTTTGGCAGCGTCAATGGTCCCTGGCGATCCGCATTATTCGCTTCGCCTTTAGCACATTGGTCTGCGATGTGGCCCAAAGTGTCAGCGCCAACATCACCAAATTGTGGTGCATCAGCGGTTTCGCCGATACCAAATGAATCTAATACTAAAATAAATGCTCTTTTCATTGCTCTCTCCAACCGATATTTTTATACGTCTTCTGCGCGAATTTGGCCGTAGACATCGGGTGTTGGTGTGTATTCTCCGCCAATTTGAATGGCGCTTTGTAATGCTTTGGCCGCTTGTTGCCATTGCGCTTCATTACGCGCATGGATCACCGCCAACGGCTTGCTGCTATCGGCAACTTCACCTAGGCGAATAAATTGGTCAAACCCAACCGCGTAATCAATAGTGTCAGTTGCGACGCGGCGTCCACCGCCCATCTCCACCACGGCCATGCCAATCGCGCGAGTATCCATTGCCGATACGGCGCCACTTTCTAGAGCGTAAACGGGCTTAACCAGCTCGGTTTTTTCAAGATAGTGATCGTAGTTTTCAACAAAATCAGCGGGGCCGCCTAACCCTTTGACCATTTTGCCAAAGCATTCAGCCGCTTTTCCGTTATTAAGAACGGACATCAGTTTCGCACGAGCATCATTGCTGTCTTTTGCTAAATTGCCTAACAACAACATCTCAACGCAAGAGGCCAAGGTAATTTCCAGTAAGCGAGGGTTGCGATATTCACCAGTTAAAAAGCGTACCGCTTCACGCACTTCAAGGGCATTACCTGCCGAAGAGGCCAGCACTTGGTTCATATCCGTCAAAATAGCCGTGGTTTTCGTACCGGCGCCGTTAGCCACTGCGACGATAGATTTAGCCAACTCTTCAGAAGCTTCGTAAGTCGGCATAAATGCGCCAGAACCGACTTTGACATCCATCACCAAGGAATCTAACCCAGCGGCTAATTTTTTAGAAAGAATCGAGGCGGTGATGAGTGAAATATTGTCGACCGTTGCGGTAATGTCACGTGTGGCGTATACGCGTTTATCCGCTGGCGCGAGCTCACCTGTTTGGCCGATGATAGCAACGCCCGCTTCTTTGGTTACTTGACCAAATACGTCATTACTTGGCGTGGTGTTATAACCGGGAATCGACTCCAATTTATCCAGCGTGCCGCCCGTATGACCAAGGCCACGCCCTGAAATCATAGGAACAAAACCGCCGCAGGCTGCAACCATGGGGCCAAGCATCAACGAAGTGACATCGCCTACGCCGCCAGTTGAGTGTTTATCAACGATAGGACCACCGAAGTTCATCGCATCCCAGTTGATCACCATTCCAGAATCACGCATGGCGCACGTCAGTGCAATGCGCTCTGGCATAGTCATTTCATTGAAGAAAATCGTCATGGCAAAGGCCGCAATTTGGCCTTCGGAGACGGTATTATTCGCCACACCTTGAATAAAAAAGTTAATTTCTTCGGTGGTGAGGATCTCGCCGTCACGCTTTTTGCGAATAATTTCTTGAGGTAAAAAAGGTTGAGTTGAATACATTAGTTGCCTCCCAAGCATGATGCTTTGGTCAGTAAGGTAAAGAGGTAATCGGGAGCTGATGGCTCAGCTCCACGAGTCAGACTTATTATTATCAGTCCTACTTCAGCGCATAATTAATACGCAGCTGGATCGGCTTTTTGGTCTGTTACTTCTAATGTATTCAAAAGATTGGTTAGCAGGCTTGAGGCCCCAAAACGGTAGTGCATGCTGTCGGCCCAATCTGCGCCAAGTAGCTCATCAGCCATCGCGAGATACAATGCAGCATCTTGCGCTGTGCGTACACCGCCCGCAGGTTTAAAACCTACAGTTTTGGCAACGCCCATATCGCGAATCACTTCTAGCATCATACGTGCGTATTCTGGTGTTGCATTCACAGGGACTTTCCCCGTTGAGGTTTTGATGAAATCAGCGCCCGCTTCAATACAGATTTGAGACGCTTTTTTGATTAATGCTTCTTCTTTTAGCTCACCAGTTTCGATGATCACTTTAAGCAGAATGTCACCACACGCGGCTTTACATTGCTTAACAAGATCAAAACCGACTTGCTCATTACCGGCGATTAATGCGCGGTAAGGGAACACAACGTCGACTTCATCAGCACCATACGCAACGGCGGCTTTAGTTTCCGCAATGGCAATCTCAATATCATCATTACCGTGTGGGAAGTTGGTAACGGTTGCGATACGAATCTCTGGCGTGCCTTGCTCGCGAAGTGTCTTCTTCGCAATAGGAATAAAGCGAGGGTAAATACAAATTGCAGCGGTATTACCTACAGCCGTTTTGGCATCATGACAAAGGGCAATCACTTTCGCATCCGTGTCATCATCGTTTAGCGTAGTCAAATCCATCAATTTCAGTGCACGTAGTGCGGCTGCTTTTAAATCGCTCATTTCTATCTCCGATCAATATATTCAAATAGTTCACTAGTAAACCACGCTCAGTGTTGAGAGCGAGATGGCTTGCTAGCCACAAATGAACGGACTTGGTTCCTTGAAGACTCGAAATGCACTTGCATTTCAATTGCTATCCCTGTCACCGCACAGTACCAATTTGGCCTATGGCACAACCATGATATGCCGCTTATTTGCACTCATCGCCGTGTCTAACGTATATCCGTGTGTAACTTATACCCGTATCTAATTTATATCAAAGCAACACGACATGATAAAACGGGCTGCCTTTGCGTCAAATCATACTCCATGTATTGATTGGCGCTAGCTGATATCTTCACTCTTCTATTGAAAATGAATCTCACTGATACAGTATAGATTTTCACTACAAAACTGTAGCGTCATTCATAGAGCAAACGGTTTGTATCTCAAAAAAGATCAGCGTCAACGATAATCTCGTTTACCGATAAACTCTGATCTATCCATTAAAAGCTAACTTATAAAAGAGAGCTTGAGGTGATAAACACTGACCACCCGACTAAAGAGTGAATCAAAGTATTCCTTTCGCCAAAACAAAAAAGCCCCGCAGCAATCTCTTGCTACGGGGCGATGTTAAACGGCGTCTATATCTCTTTCTCTTATTTAATTAGAAAGAAAGGAAGAAGCCAGCAATGGTTGCTGCCATTAAGTTAGACAGTGTACCAGCACAAACGGCTTTTACACCCATCTTCGCGATATCGTGACGACGGTTAGGAGCAAGACCACCTAAACCACCGAGTAGAATCGCAACAGAAGAAAGGTTGGCGAAGCCACACAGTGCAAATGAGATGATAGCTTGAGTTTTCTCAGACATCACCGCACCAGTAGCAGCAACGATCTGTGCGTTCTCACCCACGTAAGGTACGAAGTTTAGATAAGCAACAAATTCGTTTACAACCAGTTTTTGACCGATGAAAGAGCCCGCTAGCGTTGCTTCTTCCCATGGCACACCAATCAGGAATGCTAATGGAGAGAAAAGCCAACCAAGCAGTAGTTCTAGAGTCAGTTCAGGCATACCGAACCAACCACCCACACCACCAAGCATACCGTTAACTAAGGCGATTAGACCAACGAAGGCAAGTAGCATTGCACCTACGTTCAGCGCAAGTTGCAGACCAACAGAAGCACCACCAGCAGCAGCATCGATTACGTTGGCAGGTTTATCATTGCCATCCATATCGTTACCCAGCTCTTCATCTGGAGTATCGGTTTCTGGTTTGATGATTTTTGCAAACAGTAGACCACCCGGTGCTGCCATGAAAGAGGCTGCAACAAGGTACTCTAGCGGTACACCCATCGATGCGTAACCAGCAAGTACACCACCCGCAACTGAAGCCAAACCACCACACATTACTGCAAACAGCTCAGATTGAGTCATTTTAGGTACAAACGGACGAACCACGAGTGGCGCTTCTGTTTGACCTACGAAAATGTTGGCTGCAGCAGACATCGATTCTGCACGAGAGGTACCGAGTGCTTTTTGTAAACCACCACCTAGAATCTTAATTACCCATTGCATAACGCCAATGTAGTAAAGCACAGAGATAAGTGCCGAGAAGAAGATTAGAGTAGGTAGAACTTGGAAAGCAAAGATGAAGCCAATACCGTCAACTGAAAAGTTAACTAGGCTGCCGAATAGAAAACCAGTACCGTCTTTACCGAAGTCGATGACGTTTTGAACACCCGCAGAGAAACCTGCAAGGAGATCACGACCCCATGGTACGTAAAGAACGAAACCACCGATAATAAATTGGATAGCAAAAGCGCCACCCACTGTTCTTAGATTGATAGCTTTGCGGTTATCAGACAGTAGAACTGCAAGTCCTAGCAGAACTGCCATACCGACTAGGCTCATAAACAGGCTCATAGTTTATGATTTCCTTATTAGGTTATTGTTGGCGTGTTATAAAATGGAGCTCATGAAGCGGGGTGATTATACTCATCACCACTAAGATAAAGTAATGCCAGCCTCACACTTTCTTATAAGATTCACTGCCCATTCACTCATTTATGTGAGCACGTTCAATATTTACTGATACTAGAATCATTAAACCTACATTTCATTTCGAATTTATTCACACCAGAAAGAACAGAGAATGGCTGTTTTTCCACAAAACATCAGCAACCGTTTGCTCTGATTGGTTCTTCAGCAACGCAAGCGTTTGCAGGATAATCGGCAGTTTTTGTGGGTGATTCGCTTGCCCTTGAAAACCATTGAGTGGCATATCAGGAGCATCCGTTTCTAGCACTAAACTTTCGATGGGGAGTGCCGCAATAGTAAGACGGGTTTTGTTGGCTCTTGGATAGGTAATAACACCACCCACGCCAATCTTAAAACCCAGTTCAATAAACTGGTTTGCCTGTTGAACGCTGCCAGAAAAAGCATGCAGCACTCCACCTTGGTTAAATTGATGCTTTTTTAACAGTTGTATTAGGCGGTTGTGCGCTTTGCGGCTGTGTAATATCAATGGAAGTCTGGCTCGTTTCGCAAGCTCTAGTTGCATTTCAAACATTGTTTCTTGCAAAGCAGGAGCAATATCAGTCGCAAAATCTAAGCCACACTCCCCCAGAGCCACGCATTGAGCTGGTTTTTGAAGTAGCTTTTGCTCAAGCTCGTCGATATCCGCAGGGGAAGAGGTTGATAAAAAACAGGGATGGAAACCGAGAGCAAAATAGAGTTCAGGATAACCGTTAGCAAGCTCGGCCACTCGCTGCCAGTTACTTGGACCAACGGCGGGAATCACTATTTTCTCAACCCCCTGCTGGCGAGCTAAGTGTAAATGGTGTTCAAACTCACTCTCAAAGATAGAAAAATCGAGATGGCAATGCGTATCAAATAAACGCAGCTTCTTATTCTCGCTCACGTTCTTTACTCTGAACAGGATCTTGACGATAAGGAACACAGCTACGTTTTTTATCTGGTGTTAAACCCATGTTCTCACACCAGAGATCATAACGCGCAACCTGCTTTTTCAACCACTGCCACATAACCGCCTCTCTTACATCACTGCTCTTCGCGTTTAAAGACCAACTCAGTTGCTGATGACTCCTGTTCTACAAAATAGTAGCCAGCACTGTCAAACTGAGCCAATTGCTCTACAGAAGAGATTTGTTTATCGATAATGTAGCGCGCCATCATGCCACGAGCCTTCTTAGCATAGAAGCTAATGACTTTGTATTGCCCTTTCTTACAATCCTTAAATACCGGAGTAATGATGCTCCCCTTAAGCTTTTTCGGATTAACCGCTTTAAAATACTCGTTGGAAGCGAGATTAATCAACACATCATCGCCTTGCTCTTTCAGAGCTTGATTGAGTTTATCGGTAATGATATCTCCCCAAAACTGGTACAGGTTAGTCCCCCTCGGGTTATCCAATCTCGTGCCCATCTCCAAACGGTATGGTTGCATCAGATCCAGTGGTTTCAATACACCATACAAGCCAGAGAGCATTCTTAAATGCTGTTGGGCATATTCAAATCCGGCATCCGATAACGTTTCTGCTTCAAATCCTGTATAAACATCCCCTTTAAACGCCAAAATGGCGGGGCGTGCATTATCCAACGTGAAGGTTGGGCTCCACTGCGCAAAGCGAGCCACGTTGAGCCCAGCGATTTTATCGCTCACTTTCATCAACGCTGAGATGTCGGCAGGAGTCAATTGACGGCAAACATCGATCAACTGAGCTGAATGGTCAATAAGCTCCGGCTGAGTATATTTGCTTGTCACCAACGGGGATTCGTAATCTAACGTCTTGGCTGGGGAAACAACAATGAGCATAATTTTCCTTCCTTTCTATTCTTATTTTATGGCTCACAGAGTACAAAAAAAGCCATGCGGTGTCTGCATGGCTTTTTCAATCTATTTAATCGTCAGTAACGATAACAGGCTATTTGTTGTTGTACCAAATGCCATCTTCCAACTGAGATTTTAACTCAGGGTAATCATTAGCATCGAAGGTGGGAACCTTACCTGCTGCTAGCTGACGGTTATAATCTTTCGCAAGCTTAATCACAATGCCAGAGAGCAGAATGATCGCCACCAAGTTAACAATCGCCATTAACCCCATCGAGACATCCGCCATTGCCCATACGGTAGGCAAGGTCGCCAATGATCCAAACATCACCATGGCAAGGAAAACAATACGGAACAACGTTAACCCTTTCTTATTGTTGTGCTCTAAGAAAATCAGGTTCGTTTCGGCATAAGAGTAGTTGGCAATAATTGAAGTAAAGGCGAAGAAGAAAATCGCAAAAGCAACAAAAATCCCACCCCAACTGCCCACTTGTGAGCTTAATGCGCGCTGAGTCAGCTCGATACCGGTAATTTCACCGTGCGGTACATATTCACCCGACATCAAAATAATGGCGACGGTTGCTGAACAGATCACAATCGTATCAATAAAAACACCCAACATTTGCACGTAACCTTGAGAAGCAGGATGCGGCGGATAAGGCGTTGCAGAAGCCGCTGCATTAGGTGCTGAACCCATACCCGCTTCATTGGAAAACAGACCGCGTTTGATGCCGTTAATCATGGCTTGAGCAATCGCGTAACCTAAACCGCCTGCGGCCGCTTCTTGAAGGCCAAATGCACTTTTGAAAATAAGGCTTAATACGGCTGGTAGCTTTTCTATATTAGTGACCATGACAAACATCGCAATCGCTAAGTAAGCTAATGCCATGAAAGGTACAATCAACTCAGCGGTACGCGCAATTTTACGGATACCACCAAAAATGACGAAAGCCGAAATTGCAACGATGAAGATACCGACATACAGCGGATCAAATCCAAAAGCATTTTTCATAGCTCCTGCAATTGAATTAGCTTGAACGGCATTGAATACTAGGCCAAAAGCAATAATCAGGAAGATGGAAAACAGGACACCCATCCAACGCATACCAAGGCCTTTTTCCATATAGTACGCAGGGCCACCGCGGTAGTTACCATCTTTGTCACGGGTTTTGTATAGCTGAGCCAACGTACTTTCAGCAAATGAAGTCGCCATACCAAGCATAGCAATCAACCACATCCAGAAAATCGCGCCTGGACCACCCGCCGTTAAAGCAACGGCTACACCGGCCATGTTTCCCGTACCAACACGCGCAGCAAGGCTAGTACAAAGTGCTTGGAAAGAAGAAATACCGGCTTTATCTGCTTTGCGGCTGTTTTTCAACACACTAAACATGTGGCCGAAATGGCGAAATTGAATGAATCCTAGGCGAACGGTGAAGTACACACCAACACCGACTAAAAGATAAACAAGGATGGATCCCCAAAGTAAATCATTCATTAAATTGATTAAGTCTGTCACAAGAACCTCTCATAGAGTGATAGCGCTGACCTAAGCGAAAAGCTTCACGAAAAAATGCACATGCTGCGAGTCAACGTTCTAACCAGCATGTTTTTATCGATATTATGCAATGCATTTTATTCGTCCAAAAAGTGAGGAGTCTCAACTTTTGAAGGGGCAACGTATTTTTGACGGGCGGATAATGCAACCTGAAAGAACAAAAATCAATATGCAACAAGTTTAGTTAAAATGTTATTTTTCACTATAAAATCACCTTTGATTAACATTTAACAAACCAACACAGCAACATCCTAGCAACCAAAACAACCCAAACTGGAAACATTGAAAGATAAAAAACAACCATAAAAACCCAGTTGCACTCACTTAATCTCACCCCTTGAGAATAAAGGGCTAATCAGTTTCACCACTAAATCTTGCATAAATTTATGATAATTTTTTATTGAATGGTCATAAAACAACCAACCAGGCAATTGTAAATTTTCAAAACAACATTTATTTAACATTTCAAAATGCAAATAAAATCGTTTGCGTCGCTTAACCGCTCCCTTTTTGTACTAAAGAATCCCACTGAAACTGTGAAATTCTGGTCAAAATCCAATAAAAGGTTCATCAAAAGGAAACAAATGAGAAACAAATCATAGCTAGGCTAGCGAAAACTGTGCTATCTAGAGAGCACGACATGGCGTAATAACAACAACAAGAGGTTGCTTATGGAAAGCTTGCAATTTGACGAAATGTTGGAAATGGAAATCACAAAACTCCGCTCTAGTCGCACTAAACCAGTAAAAAGAATGTGGCGAGAAATTGAAGCGATTCAGGATCAAAAACGGTTACAAAGAGAATTGATGGAGATGGATGTCTGCTTCGAGGCTGATCAAATAAAACTCTGAGTAAAAAGGCACTTCAACAGTGCCTTTTTGTTTAACTGAATCAGCAGAGATTACTGGCACTCTTGTGCGGTTTGTCGAACTCGGTGAGCTAATTGTTGGTACTGCTCCGCAATTGTCTCACCAAATACTGGATCATCTTCGGATTGTTGCCAGCTCGCCTCCACAGCTTGCCAATCAGTCACATTAAAGGTGCGGCTGATCAAGGGTAAAACCGATTGTTCTTCTAACTCCAGATGACGCTTCTGGGAAGAAATAAATGCATCAAGCTGCTCGATGAACACGTGCTGTGGTACAACAGCATCTTGCAAAATCATATCGACAATCTCTAGAAAAGCATGAGTTTTCTCAGAAAGTTCTACATGTTCTCTCGCTAAATTTTGAATATCATTATGTTGACCATAATGATCAATATAATAGTGATAGAGAATATCTTCTTTGGGGTGGTGTACTGACTCTGAATGTGTCGCCAAGTAGTCAATAATCTCTCTCACTAAAGAGTAGTTGATACTTTGTTCATTACTCAATTGCCGTTGTTTATCTCGCAAAATGGCAAGCAAACGCGCCATATACCCGTGTTCTCTACGGATCCTTTCAATCATCATTGTGCTTCTCCATTACACTTATTTTAGATAAGTGTATAAAAGCTTCAGCGTGCTTGTTTTGACCCTGCTCGAAAAAACATCAATTAATCACTTATCCAATACGGGTTGCCAATTCACAGGCGCTTTTCCCTGCTCAATAAGCAATTGATTAGTCTTTGAAAAATGTTTACAGCCCAAAAAGCCTCGATGCGCAGAAAGAGGAGAAGGATGCGGTGCTACTAATACATGATGTTTACTGCGATCAATCATGCTGCCTTTCTTCTGCGCGTGTGAACCCCACAACAGGAAGACAACACCTTCACGCTGCTGATTTACCGCCTCAATCACCCGGTCGGTAAAGGTTTCCCAACCAGTATTAGCGTGCGAATGCGCCATACCTTGTTCAACGGTCAATACGGTATTGAGCAATAGCACCCCTTGCTCGGCCCAACTTTTTAGGTAACCGTGCTGAGGAGTAACAAAACCGGGGATATCTTGCACCAGCTCTTTGTAGATATTCACCAGTGAAGGTGGGGTTTTAACGCCGGGTAACACCGAAAAACATAACCCATGAGCCTGATTTGGCCCGTGATAAGGATCTTGCCCTAAAATCACAACCTTAACATCGCCAAATTCGGTAAAACGAAACGCATTAAACACGTCAGCAGCAGGTGGATAAATCACTTTCCCCGCCAGCCTTTCCTTTTCAACAAACGCTATCGTCTGTTGAAAATACTCCTGCTGTTTTTCATGGCCGATAACATCGTGCCAAGTCAATGATTGAGTCATAACAACGCTCTGCAAATTAACTAATTACAGCATTGTAACCATAAAAAGCCACCACTGCATGAGTCAATGTCACAGAGCTTTTGCCAGTTAATGTGATTTTTGTGGCGTTCGTGTATGCCCTTGACCGTTCACATGTCGGTTAGGTATAGGCAATCGGACTGGTGGTCGAGCTATTGATGGTGAACGTGAGATCATATGAAACATAGTGACATCCTCCTTCATTTTGACGCGGCTATGCCTTTGTCTTTATGAAAGAAAGATGCCAACTTATTTAAGATGCTACTGAATCCACCGATTGTGCGTGTAGATCTCTTAATGTTTGAATTTCTTGGGCCCAAATGTCAGGATCGATTGTCTCTAAAATCAATGGGATACCATCAAACCTTGCATCTTTGGCAATAAATTCAAAGCATGGCCAACCAATTTCGCCTTGCCCTAGAGAATGATGGCGGTCAACACGGCTGGCAAACTTTGCCTTTGAGTCGTTGATGTGCATTGCACATAAGTAGTGCATTCCCACCACGCTATCAAACTCTGAAAAGGTTGCCTCGCACGCCTCAACTGTGCGCAAATCATAACCTGCAGTAAAAGTATGACACGTGTCAAGGCACACACCTACTCGCGATTTATCCTCAACTTGCTGGATAATTTCGGCTAAATGTTCGAAACGCCAGCCTAGATTCGTCCCCTGCCCTGCGGTGTTTTCAATCACAGCAACGACCTCAGGCACGGCTTGATGTGCAAGGTTTATCGATTCTGCAATTGTCGCAAGACATTCACTTTCTGAGACTTGTTTAAGGTGACTACCCGGATGAAAATTCAGAAGCGTCAGCCCCAGTTGCTGGCAACGTTGCATTTCATCAATAAAAGCTTCGCGTGACTTAGCAAGCTTATCGGCTTCTGGCGCGCCCAGATTAATAAGGTATGAATCATGCGGCAAAATGTGTTCACTTTTAAAACCAAGCATGTGGCAGTTAGCCTTAAAAGCGCGAATGGTTGCCTCTTCGAGCGGTTTAGCAACCCACTGGCGCTGGTTTTTAGTGAATAAAGCAAATGCATTTGCTCCAATTTCTCTCGCTCTCAATGGGGCTTGGTCAACTCCGCCAGAGGCCGATACATGAGCACCAATAAATTTCATTCCACGGCCCTGAATTCTATTTGTCATTAAATCACTTTGTACTTTCAACATTGGACTTCAATTGTCTGATTTTCTGTTACTTAGGTCAAACACGCGCTAAAAATGTAGTAAAATTACAACAAAATAATATATAAAAAATATTTTATGCATTAAAAAAAAGTAGAACTCGTTGTTTTTAAATGCTTTATTGATTTAAATCAATAAAATAAACCCCACACTATCAATGTTTATCGTTGTTTTTTGACCCAAATCAATATTAATTTTAAGGATATTAGCTATATAATAACCAACTCAACAAAGTTAGAAAATAAACACCAATAACGCCACTTAAGTGGACTAGGAGATAGTGATGATTCAAGGCATTCAAATTACAAAAGCAGCAAACGACAACCTACTAAATTCTATCTGGTTACTCGATAATGAAAAGAATGAAGCACGTTGCGTTGCCGCTAACGCAGGCTACCAAGCAGATCAAGTTATCGCGGTCAGCGACCTTGGTGAGTATGAAAGCCGTGAAGTTGCGATTGAAACAGCACCTCGCATCGAAGGCGGTCAGCACCTAAATGTGAACGTTCTTAAGCGTGAAACTCTTGAAGATGCCGTTGCACACCCTGAGAAGTATCCGCAACTGACGATTCGTGTTTCTGGTTACGCTGTTCGTTTCAACTCATTGACTCAAGAACAGCAACGTGACGTTATCGCACGTACCTTCACTGAGACGCTATAATCATAGCGTTGATGAGAATATTCATATCCAAAAATGGCGCTCAATGAGCGCCATTTTTATCGTTAGAGGAATATCATCCTGACTTCAATAAGATTAAATCAGGATCTCTTTAAGGCTGAACGCGTCTTAACACCGTTTTTAGAGCGTCAAAATCATTGTCTAACTCTTCAGAAAGCAACGCCATCACTGCATGTTTTGCAAGAGGAGCAGGTAATTCAATGTCAGTGCCTAGCACATCGTCAACGACTTCTTTAAATTTGGCAGGGTGCGCAGTACACAAAAATAGCCCCGTTTCTCCCGCTTGTAACTGCTCATCCAAAACTCGATACGCAATGGCACCATGCGGTTCACATAAATAACCTTGCGCGTAAAGTTCACGAACTGAATCCGCACTTTGTGCATCAGATACCGCACCTTTACCTAAGGTATCTAGCCCCCAGCCCTTTAAGCGACAAAGCTCTTCGATGCGCGGCCAGTTGTTCGGCTGACTCACATCCATCGCATTCGATGTGGTCGCTACCGTGGGTTTTGGATCCCATTGACCCGTTTCTAAGTAACGA
The DNA here is from genome assembly GCF_963888245.1 of Vibrio sp. B4-6. Taxonomy (NCBI): domain Bacteria; kingdom Pseudomonadati; phylum Pseudomonadota; class Gammaproteobacteria; order Vibrionales; family Vibrionaceae; genus Vibrio; species Vibrio sp. B4-6. The sequence goes on along the minus strand of NZ_CAWPIM010000011.1, from coordinate 139,624 downwards.
GGAACGGTATCATTGGCATTGGTTGCCGCGATAAAACGCTTGATAGGTAAGCCCAATGCTTTTGCCAACAGACCAGCGGTTAGGTTGCCAAAGTTGCCACTCGGTACGGAGATGACTAAGTTTTCACGCTGCGCTTTGCTTAATTGTGATGCGGCCTCAAAGTAGTAGCAAATTTGTGCCATTAAACGGCTGATATTGATTGAATTTGCAGAGTTTAAACCGATCTCTTGGCGAAGCTTAGCGTCATCAAAAGCCTGCTTAACTAACGCTTGGCAAGCATCAAAGTCACCATTTATCGCGACAGTGTGAATATTGTTGCCCAGAGTGCAGAAGAGTTTTTCCTGTAACGGGCTGATCTTACCTTTAGGGTAAAGTATCACGACCTTGATGTCTGGCATTCCATAAAAGGCATGAGCCACCGCAGCGCCAGTATCACCAGAAGTCGCGGTTAAAATGGTGATCTGTCCACCATTTGAAACGGCGGCCAGTGACTGCGCCATAAAGCGACCACCAAAATCTTTAAATGCCAGCGTTGGACCGTGAAAAAGCTCTAGAGCATAAATGCCGTCTTTCACTTGCTTAATGGGTGCTGGAAACTGAAAAGCCGCATCAACCATCGCATTCACTTGCTCTGCTGGTAATTCATCGCCAATTAAGGCGCTGAGAATTTTTGTACTACGAGAGATAAAATCTTCGGCTAGTAACGCGTCAATATCTTCAAACTGAGGCAACGCTGCTGGGAAAAATAGCCCTTGATTGCGTCCTAATCCTTGGCGTACGGCTTGGCCAAAAGAGACTTGTTCATCATTTTCTTTTATGTTGTAAAGCTTCATAGAGCACTTCCTGTAACGGTCGAGCCATTTTTGTCTAAGCGACAAATATGGACGAATCCTTCTTCATTTTGTACATAATGTTGTTCAAGCCAACGAGCAACTCGCTCGGCAACCTCTTTTTCTTTGCAAATACTGAACAGTGTTGGGCCACTGCCGGAAATGCCAGTGGTAAGCGCTCCGGCTGATGCAGCGTATTTACGCGCATCCGAAAAGCCGGGCAGAAGTTTCTCACGATACGGTTCAGCAATCACGTCTTTGATCAGTTTAGCCGCTAGCTCAGGCTGACCTGAGTGACAAGCATGAATGAAACCTGCAAGATGACGTCCATGCGCAATGATGTCCTGTCGACGATATTGTGAAGGTAAGATCGCTCGCGCTTCGGCTGTGGAAACTTTAATCCCAGGATACGCCATCACCCAATACCAATCGTCAAAACAAGGCACTTCTTGGCTGATGATACCTAGCTCTTCAAGCATCAATTGCACGCCGCCTAAGTAGCAGGGGGCAACGTTATCATAATGTATACCGCCTGAAATTTTACCTTCCATTTCGCCCATCAGCGCTAAAAGCTCAGTCTGATTAAGTGGGTTACCGTGAAACTGGTTCAACGCATCTAAAGCTGCAACAATTGAACAAGCACTGGAACCTAAGCCTGAACCAATCGGCATATTTTTTTCTAACGTCATTTGCAACGGCTTTACTGCAATGCTCTTTTTTTCAAGCTCTCTGGCAAAAACAAGCCAGCAATCGTAAACAATATTCTGCTTTGGATCTTCTGGCAGCTTGTCGACAAAGCGACCTGCTGTTTCGAGTACAAAAGGTTCGCTGCCCGCTTTAACTTCAACACGATCCCCCAATAAACTGCCATCAATTGGCGACACAGCCGCCCCTAAAACATCAAACCCAACGCTCACATTACCAATTGAAGCTGGGGCATACACCACCACACTCATGTCACTTGAACTCATCAATTAAACCCCTAACTTCCAGCCTAAGGTGCGCATCACATCAGAAAACACCCCTGCTGCTGTTACTTCTGTACCCGCCCCATAACCACGCAACACCAATGGAATCGGTTGATAATAACGGCTATAAAACGCCAGTGCATTCTCACCATCTTTGACTTTAAACATTGGGTCATTTTCATCGACCACTGCAATTTTCACCTTGCATTGGCCCTCTGATATTTCACCAACATAACGTAATACCTTACCTTCGGCTGCTGCCTTAGTGGATAGCTCTTGGAAATAAGCATCAGCCTGCGGCAAGCGCGCCATAAACTCTTCAACTGTACCCGAAATATCGAAACCCGGCGGCAAAGCAAGATCGACTTTTACGTCATCCAGTTCTAAAGGCATTCCCGCCTCACGAGCTAAAATTAACAGCTTACGAGCCACATCCATTCCCGACAGATCATCACGAGGATCAGGCTCAGTAAAACTTTTGTCTTTAGCCAGCTGCGTAGCTTGACTAAGTGTCATACCTTCATCCAGCTTGCCGAAAATAAACGAGAGAGAGCCAGATAAAATACCGCTGAATTTTTCCAACTCATCACCAGCAGCAATGAGATTTTGCAAGTTTTCAATCACAGGTAAACCAGCACCAACCGTCGTTTCGTACATCAGTTTACGGCGCGAGTTGCGCGCCACTTCACGCAGCTGGTGATAGTAGGCCATGCTTGCGGTATTGGCTTTTTTATTAGGCGTCACAACATGAAAACCCGCAGCCAAAAATTCGGCGTACTGGTTGGCAATCACTTCACTGGAAGTACAATCAACTAAGACAGGGTTAATGATATGGTTACGCTGCACTAGAGAGATAAGCCTTGCGAGGCTAAATTCTTCACTCGCGCTATGCATTCGATCACGCCAATGCTCCAGCGGCAAGCCTTCGCTATCCAGCAATAGTGCCTTACTATTCGCAAGGCCACACACTCGAATCACAATTCCTTTATCGGCTAGTTTGGCTTGCTGACGATGAATTTGATCAACTAATTCGCCTCCGACACCGCCGACACCGACCACAAACACATCCAAGAAATGCTTAGAATTGAAGAGATTTTCATGACAAGCCTTGATCGCTTCTGAAATTTTATCTTCTGGAATCACCGCCGAAATAGCTCGCTCGGAAGAGCCTTGTGCAATGGCAACAATATTGACGTGAACTTCAGCCAGCGATGAGAAAAATTGAGAAGCCACTCCGCGCGAAGTGCGCATGCCGTCACCAACCAGAGTGACAATCGCAACGTCATCCATAAACTCGACAGGCTCAAGTAGGCCATCTTTTAATTCCAGTTCAAACGCTTCCGATAATGCTCTTTTGGCAAGGGCTTTATCTTGCGCCTCAATACAGAAACTGATGCTGTATTCTGAAGAGGATTGTGTAATCAGCACAATAGAAACGCCTGCGGCAGACATCGCGCCAAACACACGGCTAGCCATGCCGACCATGCCTTTCATGCCAGGGCCGGAGACGTTGACCATAGTCAAATTATTGAGTGTAGTAATACCTTTGATAGCCAGCTTATCTTCACCAGTATCTTGACCAATCAGCGTGCCTGCGCCTTGAGGATTAAAACTGTTTTTGATAAGACACGGAATATGAAATTGTGCAATCGGTGCAATGGTTTTGGGATGTAACACTGACGCGCCAAAATACGAAAGCTCCATCGCTTCTTGGTAGCTGAGTGATTTTAATAAACGAGCATCCGCAACCAAACGTGGGTCACAGTTATAAACGCCATCGACATCGGTCCAAATCTCACAACAATCTGCACGTAAACATGCCGCAAGCACAGCTGCAGAATAATCCGAACCATTACGGCCTAGACAGACCAATTCACCCTTTTCATTACCAGCCGTAAAACCCGGCATAATGTTAACATGCGCTTGAGGAAGTGGATTTTGTTTGAAATTTTGCGTGGAGATCTCAACATCGACCATTGCCTCAAGGTACTCACCTTTAGCAAAAAGATATTGTACTGGGTCAATCAATGCAGCCGCTTGTCCTTTTGCTTCAAGTACCGCTTTCATCAGTTGGATAGAGACTCGCTCACCTTTACTGATAATGCGCGCATTGACGTTATCTGGGCACATACCGAGTAAATTAATACCGTGTACAAATTGACGCAGCTGAGACAGTGACGTTTTTACTTGATTGTCAAAAGCGGCCGAATCCACATTAGGTAATTGTGCTTTGATGCCAGCGAGTAGATCGAAAAATGAGAATTCAAGCTCCGCTATTTGGCGTTCTGCTTCGCCATTACGCAAAGCACTCTCAATAACTGCCACTAATTTATTGGTGGTTTTTCCCGGTGCAGAGAGCACAACGGCGACTTCTTCTTGTTGTACATTGTTAACGATGATATCTGCCGCCCTTAAAAAACGATCAGCATCGGCTAACGATGAACCTCCAAACTTTAATACTCGCATCCCTTCCTCCAAAACAGTTCAAATTGGTATAAAAAAAGGCCTGTATCTGGTGGGATACAGGCCTTTTTTGTAAAAACTTTTCGCTCAGCGGCCCGCCCCAACATGTGTCATGTCGGTAATAATAATGGTGGTTGTCATTACTACTAGGCTGCGCTGTAACATAGAAAAATTTAAATACTCGTGTGTTTAATTGTCTTTACGTTTACCTTACTTCGTCATCATTAGTCAACGAAAATCTGCTATTTTTTATAGTCATTCCGAATTAATCAAATTTAAAACCACCACACAAATAAGATACTTATTGCACATTAAGTGCAACCATTTTACACATAAGCAAATAACAAAATGCTATATATAACGCTGTCATCGTGTGAAATTTGTGCTTTAATTGTTGTTACCGCAGTGGACGCAGTAACTCAAAACAATAATAAGGAGAGGCAGATGAAACTAAAAGTTGCACTATGTTTATTTATGCTTGTCTCTTTATCTAGCATGGCCAATACCTTACCTGCACTTCCTTCTTCACAAAGCCAATCTCCACATCGCTTATTTCTTTCAAGCGAAAGTGATGGTCAACAATTTGATAGTTGGACTATTGATGGCGGTTATTCTTATAATCTTTTTGACAATTTAGATCTGTACATTGGAGCGAGAATAAATAATTCCGACTACGGCTCCGAAAGTGGTTTTTTAAGTGGCCTCAGCTACCAGCTAACCCCCAAATTATCACTAAAAAGCACCTTGCGTTCAGCCGCCAGTAATCCGAATGATACGAGCAGTGCCGATGCTATGGCGGCGGAGCTATCTAGCCGACTTCAACTGTCAGAAAACGTTGATTTACATGCCACCCTTGATTATCAAGAGTGGCAACAAGGCGTTCAATTTGGGGTGGGTTTCAGATTCTAGTGCCAGTCTAGCGCTTGAGTTGACGTTAAAACACCATTCCAATCGGCATAAACATAGTCACCCGGCTGAATCATCTGGTTGAGGATAGTCAGCGTCACATTAATTTCGCCTGCACCTCTCTTATCGGTCTTAAGTGGACAACTCGCTAACGCTTTCACGCCTAAATCCATTTGCGATAACGCAGCAACATCGCGTATCGCTCCATAAATGATGACCCCTTCCCAACCATTTTCAATCGCCATGATCGCCAGTTGGTCACCCAATAACGCTCTTTGACACGAACCGTTACCATCGACGACTAAAACTTTACCTTTACCATTTTGGCTTAATACGTCACGAACTTTAGAGTTATCGTGATAGCAACGCACGGTGACAATTTGCCCCCAAAAAGCACTCCTTAAACCAAAAGTTTGCAAAGGCAAATCCAATATATTGATTTGCGATTCAAATTTATCGCAAATATCTGGTGTGATATCTATCATCCTTCTTCCTTGATTATTGTTTATTATTTTCATCTGACACATTAGACGCGCTGTAAAACCACAGCTCAATGAACCATAATGCCAGATACTTTACTCACCTATTCATACAAACGATGCAAAGAAAAACCCGCTGAGAATGAGCATAACTTGGCGGCCAACTGCATTTAAAAGACTGAATATTCATATTGGTGACATCCATAATAGTGCGATATCCCCCGCTGTAAACGTTGATTTTTTACGCAATTCCCATTTTTTGACAAGTATCGAGTTAACAAGTTCTTTGCTGGTAAATTTCTATTTGAGGTAAAGCCCATTGCGCCTAATGCTACCATCCCCAGCAAAAATCCCCAAAAAGCATGCTATTTGCATGGGTAATGTGGTGTAAATTTACAACTGCTTAAGACGATTAATATTTGTTACATTAGAACTCTTGATGTAAATCAACAAAGTGATTGGAATTAACATTCTGCCGTTGTTAGCATGCTGTTAACATTATAGAATCCGCCTTAAAGACTAGTAGAACACGAGGGTATGGAGACCTCAATGCAAGATATGCCTAAGGACGGCGGGCAACTGAAGTAAGTGTTTTTTTCAAAACTTTAGTTTATTATCGGCAGCAGATTACCTGTATGTTGCAATTTTTTGCCTACAATTAATTCTATTAGCACAATTTTTTCACAAGTTTAGGTACCGCCAATGCAAACCCCGCAGATTCTTATCGTTGAAGATGAGCAAGTAACTCGTAACACTCTTAAGAGTATTTTTGAAGCAGAGGGATACGCTGTTTTTGAGGCCAGTAACGGTGAAGAGATGCACCATGTGCTGTCTGATAACCCCATTAACTTGGTCATTATGGACATCAATTTACCAGGTAAAAACGGCCTTCTGTTAGCTCGTGAGCTTCGTGAACAGGCTAATGTTGCACTGATGTTTTTGACTGGTCGTGATAATGAAGTTGATAAAATCCTCGGTTTAGAGATCGGGGCTGATGACTACATCACCAAACCATTTAACCCACGTGAACTGACGATTCGTGCTCGTAATCTTCTAGGTCGTTCAATGAATACCAATACGACTCAAGAAGAGAAACGCAGTGTGGAAAAATATGAGTTCAACGGTTGGGTATTGGATATCAATAGCCGCTCTTTAGTGAATCCGGATGGTGAAGGCTACAAGCTTCCTCGATCAGAATTCCGCGCTTTACTGCACTTCTGTGAGAACCCAGGAAAAATCCAAACTCGCGCAGATTTGCTTAAAAAGATGACTGGCCGTGAATTGAAACCACATGACAGAACAGTAGATGTGACGATTCGTCGTATCCGTAAACACTTTGAATCAGTCTCAGGTACGCCAGAGATCATCGCCACAATTCATGGCGAAGGCTACCGCTTCTGTGGTGATCTAGAAGACTAAACGTCTACCCCCAGATAGTTAGAAGCCCTTTAACCTCAGGTTAAAGGGCTTTTTTCATGGCTGACTACTGCGCGTGGAGCCGTTCTATAAATCTAATAGACTTTGTCGATGAAGACGCTCTTTTCGATAAGCCACTGCGCTGTTGTACCATCGCTCAATTGCAAAGCTACATTAACGGGCTTATCCACATTAAGCTGCATCGGCCATTCAAACACAACTTCCCATTGATCTTCACTTTGAGTCCGTAAATCTAACGATTCACTGCCCACCAGCCAATTTTTATCCCTTTGCTGGACCATCAACGCATCAATCGTTAAATTGGCAGGTAATATTGCCGACGAATCCAATCTTAATGTCCCATGCACAAGAGGTATTTCGCTCTCATTAGCTGTAGGCATTTGATTGATCCAAAGGTTACTTTTCAACCCAATGGTGATATTTGATATCACGGCACTGCTGTCCTGCAGCCAATTCACTTGCGGTGAACTACAGCCAGATAGTAGTGCCATGACTAATGAAGCCAACCCGATTTTTTTCATACCATTACCTTTGAGTTAACCATTGTTTCAAGACTTGAATATCGTGTTGATACCCATTTTTAATTTCATCTATCCAGTCACCAATATTTTCCCACCAAGCAGGTAGCTCTGGTGACTGCGCCTTTTGTGCGACGTTTTGGATGTGTTTCAAACCAATTGAACCCGCAGCACCCTTGATTTTGTGTGCTTCTGAAACAATGCCTGCTTGATCTTTTGCTACCATATTGGAATCTAGCACTTCAACATAACTGGGCATCATCTGCTCGAACATTTGGATACTTTCCAGCACAGGTTTTGGGCCAACAATATCGATATAAGACTCAAGCATTTCAAGATCGAGCAAATGCGTGTTCAACTCACTGTGTTCTTCTGAGGCAGCCTTAACCTTAGCGTCGGCAAGTTGAATCGCCTCACTATGGGTGAATTTTGCAATCACCTCTTGAATCGCCAGTACTGACAATGGTTTACTGATCGCGTCATCCATCCCTTTCTCTAGATATTCAGCTTTATTTTTCAATACGTTGGCGGTCAATGCAACAAGTGGCGGAAGGTTATCATAAGTTTCTCGATAAAACGTAGCGACATCAAACCCGGTCATGTCTGGCAGTTGAATATCGAGGAAAACCAGATCGTACTCTTGCGGCACAAATTTTTGTTTGGCTTCTTCACCTGTCATAGCGACGGTAACCGTGTGTCCTAAACTTTCTAGCAAAGAACGAGCAACTGTAATATTGAGCTCAATATCTTCAACCATAAAAATGGCTAAACTTTTTTGAGGAACGGGTAACGTTGGTTTGAATTGGGCATCTTGTGCCAAAGGCACACGAATTGAAACGGTGAAGGTGCTACCAAAGCCTTCTTCACTGCTCACAGAAATATCACCATCCATTAAGTTGATTAACTGGCGAGATACCGCTAAGCCAATCCCCGTGCCAACAGCGTGCAAATTGTCCTTACCCGATTTGACTTGGTAATACATGGCGAAGATTTTATCGAGTTCAGCTTCCGGTATACCAATGCCTGTGTCTTCAACTTCCATGGTAATGTGCGCAAACTTATCCTCAATGTCAGCGCAGACCGTCATGACGACGCCACCTTCTTTGGTAAATTTCATCGCATTGCTTATCAGGTTCCACAATACCTGACGCAGGCGCGTAGCATCCACTTCAATCGCAACAGGTAAATCACTGAGCCGTTCGAGATCAAACCTAAGCCCTTTTTGCTCTGCCATCAACGCCGAGATGCTTTCAATTTCAGCAACAAATTCTTCAAAATTCAACGGCGCTGGCAGTAGTTCTAGTTTCCGGCGGTCAAACTTATCCATATCAATGATATCGTTGAAGATATTACCTAACGTAATGGCACTGACATTAATGGTCTGCATGTACTTACGCTGTTCTGGGGTCATGGGGCTATCGAGCAACATACGGCTCAAACCAACGATACCGTTGAGTGGTGTGCGCAATTCGTGACTGATGGTCGAAATAAAGGTGGTTTTATCCCGGCTCGCTTTTTCCAAAGACTCTTGATTGCGTTTACGTTCGGTAATGTCTCGCCCAAAGCCCACCAACCCTAAGTGGCGGCCATCTTTGCTATAAAAAGGGACTTTACGCAGTTCAAAATAGTTTTTGCGGCCATCAGGGTATTCAAGCCACTGCTCATAAGTGATGGCTTGATTGTCAGCAAACACTTTTTCGTCAGTTTCAACGATCTGTTGCGCGACTTCTTTGCTATAGACATCCCACGGAGTTAACCCAACCAACTGATGCTCACGCTTGCCCGTTAGCTCTTCCATCGCTCGGTTGCAGCCAGAAAAAACGCCGTTCGCATTACGGTAGTAAATCAGATCAGGAGAGGCATCGATAAAAGAGCGCAATAAGGCGGTTCTTTCTGCCAATTCAAGCTGCGTTTTTTCGCGTTGATAGACCTCATTTTCTAAATCGGCCATCGCCTCTTCACGCGCTTCCTCTGCCTTAATTCGCTCTTCAATTTCTTGGTTGAGTTTTTCGATATTTTGCTGAAGCTTATAATTGAGCTCTTGATCGCGTGAGCGCATGTCTTTGAGCTTAGAAACCAACTTCGAGAGGCGTTGACGTGACTCTTCTAACTGATCGACCACCACTGAAAGGAAATAAACTGCCCAAGGCGTGATCAATAAACCAAAAAAGACGGAACGAACGATGTCGATATCATCAACATAACCATTGAGCACCAGCGTGATACCAACTTGCACCACCACTGCCAAGGCCACTAAAGCGAGCGCAAGAAGAATGGAGAAACGGAGAATGCCCAGTTTGACCAATAGGTCGACATAGTACTGGGCAAGGTTTTTCATGGGTTTCATTAAACACTTCCATGTAATAACAGTGCCACTAGTCTAACGCGTTTAACGTCGATTCGTCAGCCAAGTTAATCACAAGGATTTGCGAAATTGCTTGAATCTTTAGCTGTTTGGAAGCGTATAGACAAACGCTCGACTTAAGCGTGAGCCTTGCGCGCCACCTTGATTAAGTGCTCGGCCTATTTCGGTCATCGCAAGCCAACGATTTTCACACCACAGTGGCGCAAGCAGTGTCGGCCGCCGGGCGGCTGACGAGACTCGGTGATAAATGATCTCAGGCGGCGTCATTTGAATCAATTCACTCGCAATGGAAACATACTCTTCTAACGTTGGCGCTTGTAATTTTCCTGCTCGCCACGCTTTGGCCATCGTACTGCCTTCAACAATATGCAACCCATGTAACTTGATACCATCAGTGCCTACCGCTAAGACTTGCTTTAAGGTTTGAAGATTATCGGTACGCGTTTCTTTAGGTAGCCCCACAATGAGATGCGTGCATACTTTGATCCCCAAGGCTCGAGCGCGCTCAGTGATCAACGCATAACATTCAAAATCATGACCACGGTTGATCCGTTTGAGCGTTTGATTATTGGCGGTTTGCAAACCCAGTTCGAGCCAAATTTCAAAACCTTGTCGCACATAATCGGCCAATAAATCGAGCACAGCATCGGGTACACAATCAGGCCGAGTGCCAACGCATAACCCAACAATGTCAGCCGATTGAAGCGCTTGCTGATACATATTTTTCAACACCTGCACTTCCGCATAGGTACTGGTATAAGCTTGAAAATACGCGAGATATTTTTTGGCACGTTTGATTTCACCAGCGCGTTCTGTCAATTGCTGCTCAAGACTTTGGGCTTGTGTTTCTTCATCAGCAAAAGAAGCGACATTACAGAAGGTGCAACCACCTCGCCCAATCGTGCCATCTCGATTCGGACAGCTAAAACCACCATGCAGGGTCAGCTTGTGAACTTTTTCGCCATAACGGCGCTGCAGATCTTGGCCGATCGTGTTAACCAGTTGATGTAATTGCATTGAAGAAATACCGCTTATAGATAGTAATGAATCTCAGTTAGATTTATGTAACTAAATTACATCCCTGCAAAATAAATTCACAAAGAGTAGCCGTATCAAACACTCTCCAACCTAACAAAAATCAATAAACATTCATAAAAACAGCGTTATTTGCTTAATGTTGCACTAATGTTAAACGGTACATGCATTTTTAACGAAAAAAATGGGCGACTAAAATGAGTTTTCGTTGGAATTCCTATAAACAAAATTGTAGGATACTTACACATCCGCCCTATTTTTTGTGATATTCCTTACATAAATAGTTGTGGAAAAATCGGTGATATTCGCACCCCTCCTATACAAACCACTAGCAAGTGGCATAAATAAATTGAATATCACTAAGGAATGTTTTTCTCGCCATATTTTTCCGGCGAGAGACGGAAAGGATTCGAACCCGCCAACACAGGCAGGTTTAGATTGATAACAATTAAAGGACAAGTCGCATCGCTAAGTATGCCTTAGCACACGTGCGTCTAAATTGAACTGGAAGGATGTATCTATGGTAGATAGAGAGCAGGATTCACGAGGTCTATATACTCCTGAATTGGAGCATGACGCTTGTGGTATCGGTTTTGTTGCCCACCTGAAAAACCGTAAGTCTCACCAAGTAGTGACTCAAGCTTTAGACATGCTTGCTCGTATGGAACACCGTGGTGGCCAAGGCTGTGACCCATGTTCTGGTGATGGCGCAGGTATCTTATTACAAAAACCCCATGAGTTTTTACTTGAAGAGACCGTTAAACTTGGCTTGAAACTGCCTTCGTTTGAAAAGTACGGCGTCGGCGTGGTGCTGTTTCCAAGAGATGAGCACAAACGCGCCCAGTGTCGTGATATTTTAGAACGCAACGCCAAGAGACTCGATTTAGAAGTACTGGGTTATCGCGTTTTGCCAACCGATAACTCCATGATTGGCGCAGACCCACTTAGCACTGAGCCTCAATTTGAGCACGTTTTCATCTCCGGTGGCCCAAGTACCACCCCCGCAGAATTAGAGCGTAAATTGTACGTTCTGCGTAATTACACCGTTCGAGTCTGCTTAGAAAGTGTATCCAACATTGGTGATGATTTTTACATCAACTCCATGTCTTACAAAACCTTGGTGTATAAAGGTCAGCTCACCACAGAACAAGTACCACAGTACTTCCTTGATCTACAAAATCCGACCATGGTGACCGCGCTGGCGCTGGTGCATTCTCGTTTTTCGACCAATACATTCCCTAAATGGCGCTTAGCTCAGCCTTTCCGTTACATTGCGCACAACGGCGAAATCAACACAGTTCGCGGCAATTTAAACTGGATGAAAGCGCGCGAAGCGATCCTCGAATCAGATTTGTTTACACAAGCTGAAATCGACATGCTGCTGCCAATTTGCCAAGAAGGCAGTTCAGATTCCGCCAACTTCGATATGGCATTAGAGTTACTGGTTCTGTCTGGCCGCAGCCTGCCACACGCCCTGATGATGATGATCCCTGAAGCGTGGCAAGAAAATAAAAATATGGATCCAACCCGCCGCGCATTTTACCTATACCATGCTAACGTCATGGAACCGTGGGATGGCCCAGCATCAGTATGTTTTACTGATGGTGTACAAGTTGGCGCAACACTGGACCGTAACGGCCTGCGCCCATCACGTTATACCGTGACTAAAGATGATTTTCTGATCATGGCTTCAGAATCTGGCGTGGTTGAAATTGCACCAGAGAACGTGGAATACCGCGGCCGTTTACAGCCCGGACGTATCTTTGTCGCTGATTTAGAGCAAGGACGCATCATTTCTGATGAGGAAGTGAAAGACAGCATTGCGAATGCTCAGCCCTACGCCAAATGGGTTGAAGAGAACCTCCTCAGCTTGAAAAAACTGCCTGAAGCGAGCAACCAGTACAGTCAACCTGCTCCTGAGCGTCTAATGTCCCGCCAACAGTCGTTTGGCGTCAGCTCAGAAGAGGTGAATGAAATCATTCTTCCTTTGGCAAAAACCGGTTATGAACCGCTTTCGGCCATGGGGGCAGACTGGCCTCTGGCAGTGCTTTCGCATCAATCACAGCATCTCTCCAACTACTTTAAGCAACTGTTTGCTCAGGTCACCAACCCACCGATCGACCCGATCCGTGAAAGAATGGTGATGTCGCTCAATACTTACCTCGGTAAAGATCAGAACTTACTGACAGAGACGCCCCTGCACTGCTTAAAAGTCGAATTGGAATCTCCTGTTCTTTCCAACTCTGAGCTTGAGAAACTGCGCGCTATTGATAACGAACATCTGCAAGCGAAAACCTTAGATATCGTATTTCAAGCCAGTGAAGATCAAGGCAAATTGGAACGCGCGCTGAAACGCATTTGCCAATATGCAGAAGATGCGGTTATCGATGGTTACTCGATTATTTTATTGACCGACCGCGCGGTAAACTCAAACCATGCGGCAATCCCTGCAATGCTCGCTGTCGGTGCGGTTCATCACCACCTGATCCGTAAAGGCTTACGAGCTAAATGTGACATAGTGGTAGAAACCGGCGACGCGCGTGAAACACACCACTTTGCGACATTGATTGGCTATGGCGCAAATGCGGTTAACCCGTATTTAGTCATTGAAACCATTATCGATTTACAACGAGTTAAAAAACTCGACCCGACCATTGCAGCGAAAGATCTGTTTGACAATTACCGCAAAGGCATCAACGGCGGGCTACTGAAGATCTTCTCCAAAATGGGCATTTCCACACTGCAGTCTTACCACGGTGCGCAAATTTTTGAAGCGTTGGGCATCAGCAAATCAGTGGTAGATAAGTACTTTACTGGCACTGTATCGCGCATCCAAGGTTTGACCATTGATGACATCGCAAAAGAGGTGTTAGTTCGCCATCGCGTGGGCTACCCGACTCGCGAAGTTCCAGTGCAAGTGTTGGATGTGGGCGGCGTTTATCAGTGGAAACAGCGTGGCGAAAAACACCTGTTTAACCCAGAGACGATTTCGTTGCTGCAACAATCAACACGCAACAAAGATTATGTGCAGTTCAAGCAATACGCGAAGGCGGTAGATGACCAAGGCGACAACGCTGCCACGCTGCGTAGCCAGCTTGATTTTGTTAAAAATCCAGCCGGTTCGATTCCCATTGAGGAAGTGGAACCGATTGAACGTATTTTAAAACGCTTCGCAACCGGTGCCATGTCGTTTGGTTCAATCTCCTACGAAGCGCACTCAACGTTAGCCGTGGCGATGAACCGTATTGGCGCGAAATCCAACTCGGGTGAAGGCGGTGAAGATCCAGCACGCTTTGAACGCAAAGAAAATGGCGATTGGGAACGCTCTGCAATTAAACAGGTCGCTTCTGGTCGTTTTGGCGTGACCTCCTACTACCTCACCAATGCCGATGAACTACAGATCAAAATGGCTCAAGGCGCGAAACCAGGTGAAGGTGGGCAACTGCCGGGTGATAAAGTCGATGATTGGATCGGCGCGACACGCCACTCGACTCCGGGAGTCGGTCTTATTTCACCACCACCACATCACGATATCTATTCGATCGAAGATTTGGCGCAACTGATCTTTGATTTGAAAAACGCGAACCGTACAGGCCGCGTCAACGTGAAATTAGTTTCCGAAGCCGGGGTTGGTACTATCGCCTCCGGTGTGGCTAAAGCCAAAGCGGATGTGGTATTAATTGCTGGCTATGATGGCGGCACGGGTGCATCACCTATGTCTTCGATTCGTCACACAGGTTTACCTTGGGAGCTCGGCCTTGCTGAAACGCACCAAACCTTGCTTAAAAATGGCCTGCGTAATCGCATTGTGGTGCAAAGTGACGGTCAGATGAAAACACCACGTGACCTTGCAATGGCGACATTGTTAGGCGCGGAAGAGTGGGGAATTGCCACAGCTGCGCTAGTGGTTGAAGGGTGTATCATGATGCGTAAGTGTCATAAAAACACCTGCCCAGTAGGGATTGCGACACAAAACAAAACCTTGCGTGAGCGCTTTGATGGCCGCGTAGACGATGTCGTCACCTTCTTCCAATACATGGCGCAAGGCTTACGTGAAATCATGGCTGAACTGGGTTTCCGTACTATCGATGAAATGGTTGGCCAATCGCATAAACTGAAAGTGCGTGACAACATCAACCACTGGAAATACAAAAACCTCGATTTGTCACCAGTGTTGTACATTCAAGAGCCTCGTGCAGAAGATGGTGTTTATTGCCAAACCAAGCAAAATCATCATCTAGAAAACGTGCTAGATCGTCAGCTAATTCAAGTAGCCAACCCCGCGCTTGAGAAAGGCGAAGCGGTTAACGCAGTCTTCCCTATCGTCAACACTGACCGTAGCACGGGTACTATGCTGTCGAACGAAATATCGAAGGTATATAAAGACCAAGGTCTACCTCAGCCAATGAAAGTTAAATTCAACGGCTCCGCAGGACAATCATTCGGGGCATTCCTTGCTAAAGGGGTGACGTTTGAAGTGGAAGGTGATGCCAACGATTATTGGGGCAAAGGCTTATCTGGCGGTACGTTAGTGCTCTACCCTGACACGCGCTCAACCATCATTGCGCAAGATAATATCGTGGTGGGTAACGTCTGTTTCTATGGCGCAACTTCTGGTGAATCCTATATTCGCGGCCTTGCTGGAGAACGTTTCTGCGTGCGTAACTCAGGAGCTAAAGTGGTCGTAGAAGGTATCGGCGATCACGGCTGTGAATACATGACAGGTGGGGTCGCTGTGATCCTCGG
Source organism: Vibrio sp. B4-6 (assembly GCF_963888245.1). NCBI lineage: Bacteria > Pseudomonadati > Pseudomonadota > Gammaproteobacteria > Vibrionales > Vibrionaceae > Vibrio > Vibrio sp. B4-6. Next base: position 123,877 of record NZ_CAWPIM010000011.1, on the reverse strand, counting down.
TTCGACAGGACGTAACTTTGCGGCGGGTATGAGCGGCGGTGTAGCCTACGTGTGGGATCGAAATGGAGACTTCGAAACTAAGCTTAACGCTGAATTGGTTGATCTTGATCCACTGCAACAAGAAGATACCGATCTGCTACGTGAGATGCTCAACAAGCATGTTCAGTTCACAGGAAGTGAAGTGGCTCAGTTATTCCTTGATAATTTTGAAGCAAACCTTACCCAAATGGTAAAAGTGATGCCGCGTGACTACAAAGCGGTTCTTCAAAAACGCAAGGCTGCAGCTGCGCAAGTACAAACGGAAGAAGTGGAGGCCGTATAAATGGGTAAGCCTACTGGATTTTTAGAACATGGCCGCGAGCTGCCAAAAAAGCTCGCTCCAACGGTTCGCATTCAAAACAACCAAGAGTTTGTCCTCAACGAAGAGTTTGGTAGCAAAATTAATACTCAAGCGTCTCGTTGCATGGACTGCGGAGTACCGTTTTGCCATAACGGTTGCCCTATCGGTAACATTATTCCTGAATTTAACGATGCCGTTTATCGTGATAGTTGGGAAGAAGCTTGGAAGATCTTAAGCTCAACCAATAACTTCCCCGAGTTTACTGGTCGCGTGTGCCCTGCACCTTGCGAAAGTTCGTGCGTACTCGGGATCAACCAAGATCCCATTACCATCTGTAATATCGAAAAAACCATCGTAGAAACGGCTTATCGCGAAGGCTATGCCAAAGCGAAAAAGCCGCGTTCTCGTACTGGAAAAACCATCGCTATCATTGGCTCTGGCCCGGCGGGTTTGGCCGCAGCTGAGCAGCTGAACAGCGCGGGTCACTCAGTTACTGTGTTTGAACGTGATGAAAAAGTCGGCGGCCTGCTGCGTTTTGGCATTCCGGATTTCAAACTGGGTATGGACGTTATTGATCGCAAAATCAATTTGATGGCAGAAGCGGGCGTCAAGTTTGAAGTAAACGCACATATCGGTGTTGATATCAACGCACAGCAACTGCGCCAAGAGTTTGATGTCATCTTGCTTACTGGTGGCTCTACCGTGCCTCGTAACCTGCCGATTCCGGGGCGCGAGTTAAAAGGGGTTCATTTTGCGATGGAGTTTCTGGCACAAAATAACCGCCGCGCGAATAACATGGATCTTAAAACTGACGAGATCCACGCTAAGGGCAAACATGTGGTGGTGATTGGTGGTGGTGATACTGGTTCTGACTGTGTCGGAACCTCAAACCGACACGGCGCCGCAAGCATCACGCAAGTTGAAATCATGCCGATCCCAGCCAATAAACGCCCAGCCAATATGCCTTGGCCGCAATATCCAATGATTTTGCGCACCTCAACCTCCCACGAAGAGGGCTGCGAACGTCATTGGAATATTCTAACCAAAGAGTTCCTCGGCAACGAGCAAGGTCAAGTCACGGGGCTACGTGTTGCTGATATCGTTTGGCAAGATGCAAAACCGGGTGAGCGCCCGAACTTTGATGAAGTCGCGGGCAGTGAACGTATTATTGCGTGTGATATGGCTTTCCTTGCTATGGGCTTTTTACATCCAGAACCACATGGTGTACTTGCTCAGCTTGATATCAAGTTAGATGAGCGTGGTAATGTGGCAACACAAGGTTTTGCGACCAACCAAAAAGGTGTTTTCGCTGCAGGTGATATGCGTACAGGACAATCGTTAGTCGTACGTTGTATCAATGAAGGGCGCGAGTGCGCACGCGAGATCGACGCTTACTTGATGGGCAACACCAACTTAGAAGCGAAAGCCGACTCATTGATGCTTTCAGCCTAGTGCCTCGCGCTCTTTTTGCTGGTTCAAGGTGATCCCGAGCGCTAAGCAGCGATGATTCCTTCCAACGTTCTACTTTTTGGCCAGCATTTAATGCTGGCCTTTTTTATGGCTAATTCTTATTCCATGAGATTACCCACGTTAACAAACTGTAACAACAAAAATTCTATCTCATTGAATATATTATATTAATCCAGATGATTAGGTGGTAAATCCCATTGCAACATGATTTTTCACCAACAACTTGACCTTTTGCACCATAAGCTATAGGTTGTGAAGTCAGTGAAAATTAAAATAATCATTTTTGTTAAAATTTAAATCTAGAATGAACGCATAATTACCCACTTAAAACAACAAAAGTAGAATAGTTAGTCATTTACTGTCTGGATGACAGAGAAGCAAAGGGAGAATTGCAATGGCTCTATATGATCCAAGTTTAGAGAAAGACAACTGTGGATTTGGTTTGATCGCCCACATGGAAGGCCAAACCAGCCATAAATTAGTCAGAACCGCGATTTCAGCATTAGATCGCATGACCCACCGTGGCGGCATCGCAGCCGATGGTAAAACCGGTGATGGCTGTGGTCTATTACTACAAAAACCAGATAGTTACCTACGGCTCATCGCTGAAGAAAAAGGCTGGAAGCTCGCCAAACAGTATGCGATTGGTATGATTTTCTTCAGCCAAGATCCGGTCAAAGCGCAATCAGCGCGCGATATTATCAACAAAGAACTGGCGCAAGAAACACTCACAGTGACAGGTTGGCGAACCGTACCAACGAACCAAGCTGTACTTGGCCCTATTGCTGCCGAATCCGTGCCTGATATTCAACAAGTCTTTATTAGTGCTCCAGCGGGTTGGCGTGAACGAGACATTGAACGACGCCTTTACATTGCTCGCCGTCGCATTGAAAAACAGATCACCGAAGATCGTGATTTCTATATTTGCTCACTATCGACTCAAGTCATTGTTTACAAAGGCTTGTGCATGCCTGCAGACCTACCGCGCTTTTATCTTGACCTAGCTGATCTACGGATGGAATCAGCCATTTGCTTGTTCCACCAGCGCTTTTCAACCAATACTCAGCCACGTTGGCCACTGGCACAGCCGTTCCGCTACTTAGCGCACAATGGTGAAATCAATACTATCGAAGGGAACCGTCAATGGGCGCGAGCACGGGCTTACAAATTTGCCTCTCCCCTACTACCGGATCTGCAAACCGCCGCGCCATTTGTCAATGAAACAGGTTCCGATTCATCAAGCTTAGACAACATGCTCGATCTGTTTTTAGCGGGGGGAATGGATATTTTCCGTGCCATGCGTATGTTAGTGCCGCCGGCGTGGCAAAATCACCCTGATATGGACCCAGACCTTCGTGCCTTTTACGACTTTAACTCAAAACACATGGAGCCATGGGATGGCCCAGCTGGCATTGTGTTATCGGATGGCCGTTATGCTGCTTGTAACCTTGATCGCAATGGCCTTCGCCCTGCGCGTTATGTGATCACCAAAGATAAACTCATCACCCTCGCCTCTGAAGTCGGAATTTGGGATTACGCGCCCGATGAAGTGGCTGAAAAAGGCCGCGTTGGGCCCGGTGAACTGCTGGTGATCGACACCCGCCACGGGAAATTGTGGCAATCTAGTGAAATTGATAACGATCTCAAAAGCCGCCACCCTTATGGCGAGTGGATGAAAAATAACGTCCACCGATTAACGCCATTTTCTGAACTCAGTGACGATTTGGTGGGCGAGCGCAGCTTTGACAATGACGAGCTGAAAACCTATCAAAAACAGTTTGCAATGAGCAACGAAGAGATTGATCAAGTACTGCGCGTACTGGGAGATGTAGGCCAAGAAGCGGTGGGATCAATGGGTGATGATACGCCGATGGCAGTGCTCTCTTCGAAAGAGCGCTTGGTTACCGATTATTTCCGCCAAAAATTTGCCCAAGTTACGAACCCGCCTATCGATCCACTACGTGAAAAGCACGTGATGTCACTGGCAACCAGCATCGGCCAAGAGATGAACGTGTTCTGTGAAACCGATGGTCACGCTTATCGTGTTACCTTTGATTCACCTATCTTGCTCTATTCCGACATGCAACAGCTATTGGAGCTCAGCGACAAACACTATCGCAATACCATTTTAGACATCAATTACGATCCACAGCATAAGGATCTCAAGCAAGCTTTGCTCGAACTTTGCCAACAAGCAGAGGAGGCTGTACGCCAAGGATCGGTATTGATCGTACTATCTGACCGCGCTTTGCATAAGGATAAACTGCCGATCCCAGCGGCAATGGCCGTGGGCGCAGTACACACTCGCTTAGTCGAAGCCAATTTACGCTGCGATGCAAACATCATTATCGAAACCGCCACCGCACGTGACCCTCATCAATTTGCAGTCTTAATCGGCTTTGGCGCAACAGCCGTCTACCCTTACTTGGCCTACGAAACGCTCGGCAAAATGATTGATGATGGCACGTTGGAAAAAAGCTATCGCGAGGTGATGCAAAACTACCGGTACGGTATCGACAAAGGTTTATTGAAAATCATGTCGAAAATGGGCATTTCAACCGTTGCCTCTTATCGCTGCTCGCAGCTGTTTGAAGCGGTTGGCCTACATAGCGACGTAGTTCAGTTGTGTTTTAAAGGCGTCACCACGCGCATTCAAGGTGCTAACTTCGAAGACTTCCAACAAGATCTATTTAATTTAGCGCGCAAAGCGTGGACCAAACGTAAAACGCTCGAACAAGGTGGCTTATTAAAATACGTGCATGGTGGTGAATACCATGCCTATAACCCAGATGTGGTTGGTACCTTACAAGCCGCAGTTAAATCAGGTGAAAGCGCCGATTACCAAAGCTTTGCCCAGCAGGTCAACGCACGCCCCGTCGCGATGCTACGCGATTTACTGCGCTTAAAAAAATCAGCGACACCGCTACCACTGGAAAAAATTGAACCCAGTACGGAGCTATTTAAACGTTTTGATTCTGCGGCGATGTCGATTGGCGCCTTAAGCCCAGAAGCTCATGAAGCGTTAGCGACCGCAATGAACCGCTTAGGTGGCTACTCCAACTCTGGTGAAGGTGGAGAAGATCCACGCCGTTTTGGCACTGAACGTAACTCCCGTATTAAGCAGGTCGCATCAGGGCGTTTTGGCGTGACTCCGCATTACCTCACCAATGCTGACGTACTGCAAATTAAAGTGGCGCAAGGAGCGAAGCCGGGTGAAGGTGGCCAACTTCCCGGCCATAAAGTGACCGCAGAAATTGCCAAGTTGCGCTACTCAGTGCAAGGCGTGACCTTAATTTCGCCACCGCCGCACCACGATATTTATTCGATTGAAGATTTAGCCCAGCTGATTTTCGATCTCAAACAAGTTAACCCAAAAGCTTTGGTTTCGGTCAAATTAGTTTCAGAGCCGGGCGTTGGCACCATTGCCACTGGCGTTGCCAAAGCCTACGCCGATCTTATCACTATTTCTGGTTATGACGGCGGTACAGCGGCTAGCCCGCTCACCTCGGTAAAATACGCTGGTAGCCCTTGGGAACTCGGCCTTGCTGAAACCCAACAAGCGTTAGTCGCAAACGGCCTGCGCCACAAAATTCGACTTCAAGTTGACGGTGGTCTAAAAACAGGACTGGACGTGATTAAAGGCGCGATTTTAGGTGCCGAAAGCTTCGGTTTTGGCACAGCTCCTATGGTCGCGATGGGCTGTAAATTCTTACGGATTTGCCACCTTAATAACTGTGCGACGGGCGTAGCAACGCAAGATGAAACGCTGCGTAAAGAGTATTTCAAAGGCTTACCTGAGATGGTGATGAACTATTTCATCGGTCTTGCCGACGAAGTCCGTGGTTACTTGGCGCAGTTGGGCGTTGAAAAGCTCACCGATCTGATTGGCCGCACCGATTTACTAGAAGTACTTGAAGGGATGACCGCTAAGCAAAGCAAATTGGACTTATCCGGTTTATTGGAAGCGCCAGTATCGGCTCAGGGTCATCCGCTTTACTGGACTCAACCCAATACACCGTTTGATAAAGGACAACTTAACCAACAATTTGTCGATGACGCTTTAGCGGCAGTTGAAGCACAACAATCGATCTGCTTGTATTACAACGTACAAAATACTGATCGCTCGCTCGGTGCTCGCCTATCTGGTGAAATCGCCAAACGTTATGGTAACCAAGGCGTGGCCGCCTCGCCGATTAAAATTTATCTCGATGGCACAGCAGGTCAGTCATTTGGTGTATGGAACGCAGGTGGTGTTGAGCTTTACCTTACTGGCGATGCCAATGACTATGTTGGTAAAGGGATGGCAGGCGGAAAGCTGGTCATCAAACCCCACCTTGGTACCGCTTTTAACTGCAACGACGCTACGATCATCGGCAACACCTGTTTATATGGCGCAACGGGCGGCAAGCTGTTTGCGGCAGGCAAAGCGGGAGAGCGTTTTGGTGTGCGTAACTCTGGCACTATCACAGTTATCGAAGGCGCTGGTGATAACGCTTGCGAATACATGACCGGCGGAATCGTCGCCATTTTGGGTGCAACAGGCGTTAACTTTGGCGCGGGTATGACGGGCGGCTTTGCTTACGTGATGGATGAAAACGGTGATTTCCAAGGTCGAGTCAATAGTGAATCAGTAGAGGCTATTTCATTGCAAGATCTCTACATTCACCAAGAACATTTACGTGGTTTAATTGCCGAGCATTTGGAAGAGACGGGGTCGGTGCATGCTGAACAGATCTTAGCGAACTTTGATGAATGGATTCCAAAGTTCTATCTCATCAAACCCCAAGCGGCGGATCTGCAAACCCTACTCGGCCATCAAAGCCGCAGTGCCGCCGAACTTCGCGTTCAAGCGCAATAATTGGAAGGAGCCAGATTAATGAGCCAGAACGTATACCAATTTATTGATGTGAATCGAGTTGATCCGGCAAAAAAGCCGCTCACTATTCGCAAAATCGAGTTCGTCGAAATCTACGAACCCTTTACCAAACAGCAAGCGACCGCTCAAGCGGATCGCTGCTTAGATTGCGGCAACCCTTACTGCGAATGGAAATGCCCAGTACACAACTACATTCCGCAATGGCTAAAACTGGCCAACGAAGGGCGCATTATTGAAGCCGCTGAACTATCGCACCAAACCAACAGCTTGCCCGAAGTGTGTGGGCGAGTCTGCCCACAAGATCGCCTCTGTGAAGGCTCTTGTACCCTAAACAATGACTTTGGTGCGGTCACCATAGGTAACATCGAAAAATACATTAACGACAAAGCGTTTGAGATGGGCTGGAAACCAGACATGTCACACGTGGAGTGGACGGATAAGAAAGTGGCGATCATTGGTGCAGGCCCAGCTGGCCTAGCCGCAGCCGATATTTTAGTGCGCAACGGAGTAAAGCCCGTGGTGTTTGATCGCTATCCTGAAATTGGTGGTTTGCTAACCTTTGGTATTCCCTCTTTCAAACTTGAAAAAGGCGTAATGGAAAACCGCCGCCGCATTTTCAGTGAGATGGGCGTCGAATTTCAGCTCAACATCGAAGTAGGTAAAGACATCACACTTCAGACGCTGCTTAATGAATATGATGCCGTTTTTCTCGGTGTCGGGACTTACCAAAACATGCGCGCAGGGCTAGAAAATGAAGAAGCAAACGGTGTTTACGATGCTCTACCCTTCTTAGTGTCAAATACTTATAAAGTGATGGGTTTGGAATCACCCCAACCATTTATTGATATGGCGGGCAAAAAAGTCGTGGTACTTGGAGGCGGAGACACTGCGATGGATTGCGTGCGTACTTCCATTCGCCAACATGCCGCCAAAGTGATTTGTGCCTACCGACGCGATGAAGAGAACATGCCGGGTTCACGCCGAGAAGTGAAAAATGCCAAAGAAGAAGGCGTAGAATTTATGTTCAACCTGCAACCGCTCGCCATTGAGGTCAATGAACAAGGCCAAGTGAGTGGCGTTAAAGTGGTGCAAACCGCTTTAGGGGAGCCTGACGCCGCTGGGCGTCGCAAGCCCGAGCCCGTTGCGGGTAGCGAACATGTGTTGGCAGCCGATGCCGTTATTATGGCGTTTGGTTTTCAGCCACATGCCATGCCATGGCTTGAGCCATTCGGTGTTGAACTTGATCAATGGGGACGCATTAAGGCCGCGTCGCAGCAATCGTTCCAGTACCAAACCAGTAATGAAAAAATTTTTGCTGGTGGGGATGCCGTACGCGGCTCCGATCTGGTCGTCACGGCCATTGACGAAGGGCGCAAAGCCGCAGAAGGAATACTTGACTACTTAGGTCTTTAAGCCTTAACTGCTTAATATCCTTGAAGGATTCATGGTAACGTGAATCCTTTTTTCTTAGGCCATTTTCCTTCAGCCATCGACACTGCAGCTCGTTTGTATTTTGGCGATTGGTAATGAGGATTCATTTGATAAGGACTATCATGCGCGTAGTACTAAGTTTACTGATGTTTGCCACACTAACCGCTTGCAGCCAAGGAGTGACAACTATGACCGATCGCACTGCGACCCCTTGCGGAAATAAACCGAATTGCGTTTCGACTCAAGATGAGCGTAACGCGTTCTCGCTCTCTCCCTTTATCCTCAAAACAGGCGTCTCTTTAGATAAAATTGAAGCGGTTGCGCTTTCTATTCCTCGCTCTAAAACGGCGGTGAAAGAGGACAATTATCTCCGCATTGAATGCACCAGTCGTATTTGGCGATTTGTGGATGATCTTGAACTTAAGATAGAGAACGGGCGTTTAATCGTACGATCTGAATCGCGCATTGGTTATTCAGATATGGGCGTCAATCGTAAGCGAGCAGAAACACTGCGAGAAAACCTCACCAAAGCAGGCTTGATTGAATAGTTGCTCAGTATCGCACTGGCGGAAAGTTTCGTGCTAAACTTCGGCCAATTTTGCTATACCCAAACAACTTGGAGTTGCAGGTAGGCGGCAAGTGAGTGAGTCCCCATGAGCGTAGGCAAACTATGTGATTGGGGTGAACGAACGTAGCCAAACACCACTGCGGCTTCAAGTAGGAAGGGGATATTCACCAGATATTTACTATTAACCGAATATTTACTACTAACCGAATAAGAGAAACCTCATGAAAATCGGCATTATTGGCGCGATGGAGCAAGAAGTCGCGATATTAAAAAACGCAATCGACAATGTTCAACAAGTCAGCAAAGCGGGCTGCACCTATTTTTCAGGTCAAATCCATGGGGTGGATGTGGTGCTGCTACAATCTGGCATTGGTAAAGTCGCTGCAGCCATTGGCACCACTATTTTACTTAATGAATACCAACCAGATGTAGTGATTAACACCGGTTCTGCAGGTGGTTTTGATTCAAGCTTAACCATGGGTGATGTAGTCATTTCAAGCGAAGTTCGTCACCATGATGCCGATGTAACAGCATTTGGCTATGAAATGGGGCAAATGGCAGGTCAACCAGCCGCTTTCAAAGCGGATGATGCATTGATCCGCGTTGCAGAACAAGCACTCACACACATCAAAGATAAGCACGCGGTACGCGGCCTGATTTGTACCGGGGATGCTTTCGTTTGTACCGCTGAGCGTCAAAGCTTTATTCGCCAACACTTCCCAACCGTGATTGCGGTTGAGATGGAAGCTTCAGCAATTGCACAAACTTGCCACCAATTCAAAGTGCCTTTTGTGGTCGTTCGCGCCATTTCAGATGTAGCCGATAAAGCGTCGCCGATGTCCTTTGATGAATTTTTACCGCTTGCCGCACAAAGCTCATCAGAAATGGTGATTAAGATGGTCGAACTGCTTAAGACTGCTTAAGTAAGCAGTGACAGACTCAACATGGACGAGTTAATCACCTACTTGTATGCCAACGGTACGCTCCTCGTGATGTGGGGAGCGGTTGCCTTTCATCTTATTTTACCCATCCCGCGTAACGCTCATCCCGTCACTTTGTGGCGAAAATTTGCGGAAATATTAGCGGATAAAGTCAATACCAGTAGCAGTTATTCACAAAGCCTACTTTCCGGCACACTGGCTTGGCTATTGATGTGCCTACCCGCATGGGTCACCTTAGTCGCGTTAAAACCTTTGGTATGGCAACCTCAACTATTTGATTTAGCGCTACTATTACTCGCATTTGATTGGCGTAGCCAAGAATTATTAGCCAATCAGCTTATCGGCGCACTCAGCAAAGAAGACAAAAAATACGCTCGCAGCGTGCTTGCCCCTTTTGTGAATCGTGAAACCGATAGCTTGTCAGCGCTGGGGTTAGGTAAGGCGGGGGCTGAAACCGTCATTGTTGGCTATGGGCGCAACGTGATTGCAGTGCTATTTTGGTACGCCTGTCTTGGCGGTATTGGCGCGTTGATGTACCGTCTCATCGCTGAACTCGCCAGAGCTTGGGCGCCTTCGCGAGCGGCGTTTCATCCTTTTGGTATTCCATCGGTACGCTTGCTGGCTGTGCTTGACTTTGTGCCACTGCGCCTATTTAGCCTATTGATTATCATTGGTCGCAACGCATCAAACACCTTCTCAGCCATGTTACAACAAAGCCGCTTATGGCCACTCCCGGGGCCTGCATGGCTGTTAACCGCCGTCGGCAATAAACTATCACTGGCCTTAGGTGGCCCAGCTATCTACGGTGATAAAAAAGCCCTGCGCGTAAAAATAGGCGGACGTATCGCCCCATCAGCCTTCCACCTTGCGCAAATCCAAAAACTGTTAGCTTGGCGTATTTTCGCGTGGATAGCATTAGAGAGCGCGATACTGCTGCTCGTCCATCAAGGATTTTAGATGCGTTTACTGTTTCTCAATATTGTCGTCACGCTGTGCGTAGCTTTTCCAGTTCAAGCGCAAGTTAAACGCATCATTAGCTTAGCCCCTCATGCCACGGAATTGGCCTTTTCGGCTGGCCTTGGTGATAAATTGGTGGCCGTCAGCGAGTACAGTGACTACCCAGCACAAGCACTCAAACTCGAAAAAGTGGCCAATTACCAAGGGTTGAATATAGAGCGCATTCTTACCCTAAAACCGGATTTAGTGATTGCTTGGCCTGCGGGCAATCCGGCGAAGGAGCTCGATAAATTAGAGCAGTTAGGGCTGAGGATTTATACGACAAAAACTCAAAAACTCGATGACATTGCCAATAATATTGAAGCACTTAGCCAATTTGCCGATGATCCGAGTATCGGCCAGCAAGCGGCGCGTGATTTTCGTCAATCACTCATCACTCTGAAACAGAGTTATGGCAGCCAAAGTAAAGTTCGTTATTTCTATCAACTCAGTGAAAAACCGATCATCACACTGGCCAAAGGCAGTTGGCCCAGTGAGGTCTTTGAATTTTGTGGCGGCGAAAATATTTTTGCCAACAGCGCATCCCCCTACCCTCAAGTTGGGATTGAGCAAGTGCTGCTGGCTAAACCTGATGTAATTTTCACCTCTGAACATGCGATAAAAAATGGCACGATGTGGCAAAAGTGGCAACAGCAACTACCCGCTGTACAAAACGGGTTTGTGTGGGCACTGACCTCAGATTGGTTAAATCGACCAACGCCCAGAACACTGCAAGCGATAGAAGAAGTGTGTGAGTACTTTTCCGTCGTTCGCCAAAAACGCTAACGCTTGCGTAATAAAATCTCGTACAATTCCTGCCCGAATTTTGTTCCATTAACGACTAAAGAGAACCCAGTAACATGGACTCCATGCTGCTCTATCTTATTGACTTATTTGGTACGGCTATCTTTGCCATTTCTGGCGTATTATTAGCTGGTCGATTAAAAATGGACCCGTTTGGCGTGGTCGTGCTTGCGAGCGTTACTGCAATTGGCGGTGGAACAATTCGTGATATGGCATTGGGTGCGACGCCAGTTTTCTGGATAAAAGACACCACTTATCTTTGGGTCATTTTCATCACTTGTTTACTCACCATGCTGCTGGTTCGCAGGCCTAAACGCGTTGCTTGGTGGATCTTACCCGTTTGTGATGCAATCGGTTTAGCCGTGTTTGTTGGCATTGGTGTTGAAAAGGCGATGAACTATCAAGACTCGGCCATGGTTGCGGTAATCATGGGCGTTATCACGGGCTGTGGCGGCGGTATTATTCGTGATGTACTGGCCCGTGAGATTCCAATGGTGCTACGCAGCGAAGTCTATGCTACAGCTTGTATCATCGGCGGTCTGTTTCATACCACAGCACTAGCGATGGGCTACGATAGCTCAAGCGCCTTTCTGGCCGGAGTCGCCTCAACCTTAATCATTCGACTTGGAGCGATCCGCTGGCACTTATCACTGCCCACTTTTGCACTGAATAAATAAAGCCGATTTCATCAAAACCACAAACAGTAACATGTACAGACGCTATGGGTTATGGTCGCTTTGCGATAAGATGAGCTAATCTATTCCTCATCGTCATTAATTATGTTGCTAGAAGGTATCGAAACTTTGCTGGTGCTGAGCAAAGAAAAAACCATGGGGCGTACGGGCAGCCTACTCTACATTAGCCAGTCCGCCGTTAGTAAGCGGATTGCTAATTTAGAAAAAAGGGTCGGTAAAAAGCTGATTGAGCCTGATGGCCGACAGATTAAATTAACCACAGATGCACAGGCCTTGGTTGAAACTATTGGCCCAAGCTTTAGTGAGTTATGCGGTTTAATTTTCGATCAGCAATCTTTTACGGATGCCACACTGATCAGGATAGACTGCTCAGAAACGTTAGTCGCTGGCTATATTAATACCACCATGGGGCAGTACCTCAAGCACGATAAGTTCATCACCATCACCACGAACCATACGCCGAGGATTGTTCAGCACGTTCAATCAGGCAAAGCGACATTAGGATTTTGCGCAGGCTACTTACCCGTTAATCATGGGCTAATGACGTTTCATCTGGTAGATGAACCCTTTTACATTGTCAGCCAAACACCCTTATCTTCGTTACCTAAACAGCTCGTTACCAATGATTTATCCAACCCAGCGAACGCCTATCAAGTCGATATATTGGCGAAACTCGCCATCACGCCGCAGATGGAAATGGATTCGTATACGGCCGCAGCGCAATTGGCATTAGGAGGCATGACGCCTGCTTTAGTACCACTTTCAGTGATTAAAGCGCTGAACATTGAACCTCGCTATTACTTTGATTTTGATGAACTGCAACCTTTGGTTCGGCCTGTTCATCTCTGTCTGCGCAGCAATAGTTATCGCTCGCCAAGGGTCAAAAGATTGATAACAACCATTGCTGATGCTGTTGCCAAAGAAGTTTTATTGCCATCAACATCGACATCACAATAACTAATGGGCGGATCCATTTCTGCCCTTTAGTCACCACTATCTTTGCGCCCATTCTCGCACCTAAAAAACCACCAACGGCCATCACCAGCCCTATCTTCCAAATCGGCAAGCCAGCAATAACAAAAAAAAGCAGCGCAGCAATGTTTGAAGTGAAGTTGAGAACCTTGGTTCTTGCAGTCGCTTCAATCAACGAAAAATGACCAAATACGACAAAACAGACCGTAAAAATAGACCCGGTGCCCGGACCGAAAAAACCATCATAAAAACCGATACCAAAACCGACCGTAAAAGCAAAAGCCGTTTCAGACAATGGAGCAGGCCCATTGTGGGTTTTGGTCGCGGGTGCAAGTAGAAAATAGAGCGAAATACCGATCAGCAACAGCGGGATTAAGCTGGTCAACAAACTGGCATCCATATGCTGCACAAGTTCAGCCCCACACGCAGCGCCGATAAAAGTACAAGCTATCGCCAACTTCATCTCTTTTAGGTTTACAATGCCATTGCGTACAAAATACCAAGTGGCGGAGAAACTGCCAAATGAGCTTTGCAGCTTATTGGTAGCCAGCGCTTGAGTCGGTGGCACGCCTACTGCCAGCAAAGCCGGCAAAGTAAGCAAACCGCCACCGCCAGCCATCGCATCAATGAACCCTGCAATCCCTGCAATCCCTGCAATCCCTGCAACCAAAAACAACAGGCCTAATACTTCCAGTGAAAGTTCCATTTCTTATCAACGCATTGAACAATAAAAACCAACAATAGCACCACTTAAAAGGTGAAAACAGCGAAAACCAAGACAACAACCCATTCCCATTTTTCATTAATTAAAAAGCTATCCTCTAAGCCAAATCTCTTCTTCATTGGTAAAACGATTCAATTCGGCCGAATAAAAAAAGCCCGCTTAATTCAGCGGGCAATGAGGTTGTCATGTAGGTCTTAGACCTACTGATTTATTATTTTTTAACGCTTATGCTAAGTGTGCTTTCACTTGCGCGTGTAACTCTTGCACTGACGTAACTGATGACTTCGCATCGGCCGTATGAGACATACAGGTTGCAAAGGCAGCATTCAGTGTTGTGGTGTAGTTGACTTTTTGTGCTAATGCTCCACGACGAAGAACTTTAGAATCTTCAATCGCTTGACGCCCCTCGGCTGTATTAATGATGTAGGTGTATTCATTATTCTTAATACGGTCAAGAATATGAGGGCGACCTTCATGCACTTTATTCACCAAACGTGGGTTAATACCGGCTTCACCTAAAATTACAGCTGTACCGTGGGTAGCATCAAGCTGATAACCTAATTTCACCAGTTTCGACGCTAAATCAACCACACGCTGTTTATCACCTTCACGTACAGAGAGCAGAGCTCGGCCGCCTTCAGGATAAACATTACCGCAACCTAATTCCGCTTTTGCATAAGCTTCAGCAAACGTTGCACCCACACCCATCACTTCACCCGTTGAACGCATTTCAGGGCCAAGCAGTGGGTCAACACCAGGGAATTTATTAAATGGCAGAACCACTTCTTTCACTGAGTAATAAGGAGGAATGATCTCTTTAGTAAAGCCTTGTGACTCTAGAGACTGCCCTGCCATCACGCGCGCGGCAATTTTGGCAAGCGGTGCGCCCGTTGCTTTTGACACAAACGGTACAGTACGAGCGGCACGAGGGTTAACTTCAATCAGGTAAACTTGATTATCTTTAACCGCAAACTGTGTGTTCATCAAACCACGAACGCCTAATTCAAACGCCAGCTTCTCAACTTGTTCACGCATCACATCTTGGATTTCTTGGCTTAACGTGTAAGCCGGTAGAGAGCAAGCTGAGTCACCAGAGTGAACACCCGCTTGTTCGATGTGCTCCATGATGCCGCCAATGACGACACGCTCACCATCACAAATCGCATCGATATCGACTTCAATTGCATCATCGAGGAAGCGATCAAGCAGTACTGGTGATTCGTTCGACACACTGACGGCTTCGTTAAAGTAACGACGCAGATCTTGTTCGTCATAGACGATTTCCATCGCGCGGCCACCAAGAACGTAAGACGGGCGTACCACCAGCGGGAAGCCGATGTCTTTCGATTTTTCAATCGCCTGTTCCATTGTGGTCACTGTTGCGTTTTCTGGCTGCAGCAGACCTAAACGATCAACCGCTTGTTGGAAACGCTCACGATCTTCGGCGCGGTCAATCGCATCTGGGCTAGTACCAATGATAGGCACTCCAGCGGCTTCAAGTGCACGAGCCAATTTCAGTGGTGTTTGACCACCGTATTGCACGATGACGCCTTTAGGTTTTTCAACACGAACAATCGCCAATACATCTTCGAGTGTCACTGGTTCAAAATAGAGGCGATCGGAGGTGTCATAATCTGTTGAAACAGTTTCAGGGTTACAGTTAACCATGATGGTTTCATAACCATCTTCGCGTAGCGCGAGTGAGGCGTGAACACAACAGTAATCAAATTCGATACCTTGACCAATACGGTTTGGACCACCGCCGAGCACCATGATTTTGTCTCTATCGGTCGGTTGTGCTTCACATTCGTCATCATAAGAGGAGTACATGTAAGCCGTATCAGACGAAAACTCCGCCGCACAAGTATCGACACGCTTGTAAACCGGATGAATATTATATTGGTCACGCATACGACGAATTTCACTTTCAGCCACGCCAAGCAGTGAAGAGAGACGCGCATCCGCAAAACCTTTGCGCTTCATCTTGCGTAGAACATCCGCATTTAAGCCAGCAAAACCGCCCGCTTTGACTTCTTGTTCCATTTTGACCAGTTCTTCGATTTGTACCAAGAACCAGCGATCAACGTTAGTCAGGTTAAAGACCCCATCCACAGACAAACCAGCGCGGAAAGCATCTGCGATATACCAAATACGCTCAGCACCCGCTTCTTTCAGCTCATGGCGAATTTTAGTCAGTGCATCTGGCGCGTCTAAATCAACCATTTCGTCTAGGCCGTTTACGCCAATTTCCAGCCCACGCAGTGCTTTTTGCAGCGATTCTTGTTGATTACGACCAATCGCCATCACTTCGCCCACCGACTTCATTTGCGTGGTTAAGCGATCGTTAGCACCGGCAAATTTTTCGAAGTTAAAGCGAGGGATTTTCGTCACAACATAATCAATAGTTGGCTCAAACGACGCTGGGGTTGCACCACCAGTAATGTCGTTCATTAACTCATCAAGTGTGAAACCTACCGCCAATTTGGCTGCAACTTTGGCAATAGGGAAGCCCGTCGCTTTCGATGCAAGAGCCGAAGAGCGAGAAACACGTGGGTTCATCTCGATGATCACCATGCGGCCATCTTTCGGGTTGATACCAAACTGTACGTTCGAACCACCCGTTTCCACACCGATTTCACGCAGTACGGCTAGCGATGCGTTACGCATGATCTGATATTCTTTGTCAGTTAGCGTTTGCGCAGGAGCTACCGTGATCGAGTCACCCGTGTGAATACCCATTGGGTCAAAGTTTTCAATCGCACAGACTATGATGCAGTTGTCCGCTTTATCGCGAACCACTTCCATTTCGTACTCTTTCCAACCGATGAGTGATTCATCAATCAACAACTCGTTGGTTGGCGAAAGATCAAGGCCACGGCGGCAAATCTCTTCAAACTCTTCTTTGTTGTAAGCGATACCGCCGCCGGTTCCACCCATGGTAAATGAAGGGCGAATAATGCAAGGGAAGCCCACCATCTCTTGAACGCGGTAAGCTTCTTCCATCGTTTTTGCCGTATCAGCGCGAGGACAAGCTAAGCCGATTGACTTCATCGCTTTATCAAAGCGAGAACGATCTTCCGCTTTATCAATCGCATCAGCCGTTGCGCCAATCATCTCAACGCCAAACTCAGCCAGAACACCATGCTTTTCCAGTTCAAGTGCACAGTTCAATGCAGTTTGGCCACCCATGGTCGGTAATACCGCGTCTGGGCGCTCTTTTTCGATGATTTTACGCACTACTTCCCAATGGATAGGCTCAATATAAGTCGCATCGGCCATCTCTGGGTCAGTCATGATAGTGGCAGGGTTCGAGTTGACCAAAATCACTCGGTAACCCTCTTCACGCAGGGCTTTACATGCTTGAGCGCCAGAGTAGTCAAACTCACAAGCCTGACCGATTACAATCGGGCCAGCACCTAGAATTAGAATACTTTTAATGTCAGTACGTTTTGGCATTGTCTACTACTCCGAATTACGCTGTGTGCTTTTTAATTAGTTCAATAAAATGGTCAAACAAAGGGGCGGCATCGTGCGGGCCAGGACTCGCTTCAGGGTGTCCCTGAAAGCTAAAGGCTGGCTTATCGGTGCGGTGAATTCCTTGTAGTGAACCATCAAATAGCGATTTGTGCGTTGCACGAAGTGTGATAGGCAGCGTTGCCTCATCAGCAGCAAAACCGTGGTTTTGTGCCGTAATCATCACCACATTACGATCCAAATCTTTCACTGGATGGTTCGCGCCATGGTGGCCAAATTTCATTTTTACTGTTTTTGCACCAGACGCCAATGCCAAAATTTGATGTCCTAAACAGATACCAAAAATAGGCAGTCCTTTCTCTAAGAACACTTTGGTTGCTTCAATCGCATAAGTACATGGTTCTGGGTCGCCAGGGCCATTTGATAAAAAGACACCATCAGGTTTCAGCGCTAGAACTTCTTCTGCCGAGGTTTGTGCTGGTACCACAGTTAGGCGGCATCCTCGGTCAACCAACATACGGAGGATATTGCGCTTTGCACCGAAATCGTAGGCAACAACGTGATAGGGCAACTCGCTGTCATCTTTCGCTTCAGGAAGTCCACCTTCGAGCGTCCACGAACCTTGTTTCCATTGGTACGCTTCTTTTGTTGTAACTTCTTTCGCAAGATCCATTCCTTTTAAACCGGGGAACTCTTTGGCTTTTACCAGCGCCAATGCTTCATCTAAATGGTCACCTGCCATAATGCAGCCATTCTGAGCTCCTTTTTCACGCAAAATGCGCGTTAGCTTGCGCGTGTCGATATCGGCAATGCCCACAATATTTTGTGATTTAAGGTAGTCAGAAAGGGAAAGTTCATTACGGAAGTTAGAAGCGATAAGAGGGAGATCGCGAATCACAAGGCCTTGTGCATGGATAGAAGAGGATTCTTCGTCTTCGGAATTGGTTCCGGTATTGCCTATGTGGGGGTAAGTAAGAGTAACGATTTGTTGAGAATAGGAAGGATCAGTGAGGATTTCTTGGTACCCCGTCATCGAGGTATTAAAGACGACTTCACCAACGGATATTCCATCAGCGCCAATGGATACACCGTGGAACACCGTCCCATCTTCTAGGACTAACAGTGCTGACTTACTCAAGACAACCTCCAGAATAAAAATGCAAAAAATATAAATTAAACTGCAAATCCGTCTTCCTTAAGGCCATAGAGTCGCGCCATAGGGTGATTTAGACAAATTGGCGGTATTCTAATGACCACTATGATTACTGTCAACATTTCATAATAAATTAAGGCAACATTTAAAGCGTTAGAGATAAAAAGCGAACCTAAGACAGTAAAAAAATAGGTTTGATGAGTAAAAAAATGAGAATGGAGGAATTAGAATCAGCAAACTGAAACTCTTTGATGCATTTTAAACAATCAACGATAAACAAAATCACGCAAACGTTAATCAAGCAGAGAATAAGTGCAATTTCAGAGATCTAAAACAAAAAGAAAGCAATACCAACTAAAAATACAACAAAAGTAAGTCAGTAAAGTGAAAATAAAGAGAGATAATTAAATCGGTAAAAAGAGGTGTAACAAAGATGCGCCAGCAAACACTGACGCATAATTATGTAATCAAAGATCGTTCAAACCTAACACATCAGCCATGCTATAAAAACCGGCAGGTTTATCAGCAAGCCAAACCGCCGCTCTCACTGCACCGTTGGCAAAAGTCATGCGATCCGTCGCTTTATGGGTAATTTCTACACGTTCGCCAATATCCGCGAACATCGCGGTATGCTCACCCACGATATCGCCGGCACGAATCGTAGCAAAACCAATCTCATTTTTAGTACGCTCACCGGTAATACCTTCTCGCGCATAGACAGCAACGTCACTCAGTTGGTTACCCATGGCATGAGCAATCGCCTCTCCCATACCAATTGCGGTTCCTGACGGAGCATCCACTTTATGACGATGGTGGGCTTCAATGATCTCGATATCACAGTAATCGCCCATCACTCTAGCCGCTTTTTCAAGCAGCTTGAAAACAAGGTTAACCCCAACGCTGTAGTTAGGAGCCATGACAATCGCAACCTGCTGTGCGGCAGCATTGATTTGTGCTTTTTCAGCATCAGAAAAGCCCGTTGTGCCAATCACTAGCTTCTTACCGTGTTTTTTGCATAACTCAATATTGGCTAAGGTGCTCACAGGAGCTGTAAAATCAATGATGACATCGAAGTTCTCTACGGCATTTTCTAGGTTATCCACCAAGGCGATATCAAATCGCCCTTCACCGCATAACTCACCGATATCAACACCAACCAACGAGGACTCAGGACGCTCTGAGCCCGCACCCACTCGAGCATGGTTATTTTGATAAGTGGCTTTCACCAAATTGCGGCCCATTCGACCCGCCGCTCCTGCAATCGCAATTCTCACCATTGCGTTATTCTCCATTGTGACGACATCAGCTTAAGCTTGCATCGTTTCTCTTCGTTCAAGGTGTTTCTGTAAACTATCAACATTTGCTTGTGGTGGCTAGCGACTTAGGCAAACTCTTTCATGACGCGCTCGACGATGGGCGCATTGGCTTCAGGAAATGAATAGTTTGCCAACTCAGAAACCGCTACCCATTCTCCTTGCTGCCCTTCTTTACCATACGGCTGATGATCAAATTGTGTCACGCAAATAAAATCAAAAGTTAAGGACTTGTCTGAATAGTCAAACTCAAGGTATTGGTAAGGAGATTGCTCAGTAACATGAATACCAATCTCTTCATCTAGCTCGCGGCAAATGGCTTGTTCAATCGTTTCTCCCGCTTCAACTTTGCCGCCAGGGAACTCCCAAAAACCGCCTTTGTGAAGATGATCTGGTCGTTTGGTAATGTAAATTTCTGATTTATCGCTATTGAAGATAATAGCCGCAACAATATGAACACGTTTCATAAAGACTCCGATTCGCCGACTTCCCAACCTAGAAAATAAAGATGAGAAATATTGAGTTAAAAAAAGAGTCGCCTAAGCGACTCTTGGGTGATCATCCAAGGGATCAGTTGATCTGTCCGTGGCACTGTTTGTACTTTTTACCGCTACCACAAGGGCAAGGCTCATTACGACCAACTTTACGCTCTTCACGAACCATAGGCTGGTGCCCTTGATCTTCAGAAGCTTCATCTGCAACCGAACTGTCGGCACTTTGGTGCTGGAACTGTTGGCGACGCGCGGCTTCTTCCGCTTGCGCTTGACGCTGTGCTTCCATACGTTCAACTTCTTCTTGCTGTTGTACGCGCACCTTCGACAAGATAGTAATCACATCGGTTTTTAAAGAATTCAATAGTTCTTCAAACAGCTCAAATGACTCACGCTTGTACTCTTGTTTTGGGTTTTTCTGCGCGTAGCCACGTAGGTGGATGCCTTGGCGCAAATGATCCATCGCCGCTAGATGCTCTTTCCACAAGGTATCCAGAGTTTGTAGCATGACCGATTTTTCAAAATTACGCAGAACAGAAGCCCCAACTGCTTTCTCTTTTTCACGATACACACTAACCGCTTGTTCAAGAATACGTTCGCGCAGCGCTTCTTCGTACAATTTATCATCAGCATCTAGCCATTGCTGTAATGGCAGCTCTAAATCAAAATCGTTTTTCAAACGATCTTCCAATCCTTTAACATCCCACATATCCTCAAGTGATTGTGGCGGAATGTATTCGTCAATAACGGAAGTCAGAACATCTTGACGATTCTGCTCAATCATTTCGCTGATATCGTCTGCTTCCATGAGCTCATCACGCAGCTCATAAACTACTTTACGTTGATCGTTAGCAACATCATCGTATTCAAGAAGCTGTTTACGAATATCAAAGTTACGTCCTTCGACTTTACGTTGCGCTTTTTCAATCGAGCGAGAAAGCATCTTACTTTCGATCGCTTCACCTTCATCCATACCACTTTGGATAAGGCTTGCCATACGATCTGAGGTGAAGATACGCAGCAGTGAATCTTCCATCGATAGATAAAAACGTGAAGAACCCGCATCCCCTTGACGACCAGAACGACCACGTAACTGGTTATCGATACGACGAGATTCGTGGCGTTCAGTACCAATAATGTGCAGACCACCAGCGGCTAACACTTGGTTATGAACCTCTTTCCACTTCGCTTTGATCTCATCGATCTGTTCTTGTGTTGGATTCTCTAGCTGCTCAATTTGTGCCTGCCAGCTGCCGCCCAATACAATATCAGTACCACGACCAGCCATGTTAGTCGCAATCGTCACCGCGCCCGGAATACCCGCTTGCGCTACAATTTCTGCTTCTTTTTCATGGAATTTCGCGTTAAGCACGTTATGTTTCACTTTAGCTTGCTTCAACGCATTAGAAAGTAGTTCAGATTTCTCAATCGAAACCGTACCGACTAGCGTTGGCTGACCTTTCGCAACACGCGCTTTGATGTCTTCAATGATCGCCGCAAATTTTTCAGCTTCAGTGCGATACACCACATCAGGCATATCATCACGAACCATAGGTTTATTGGTTGGTATCACCACGGTTTCCAAACCGTAAATCGATTGGAATTCGAACGCTTCGGTATCGGCAGTGCCCGTCATACCAGAAAGTTTTTCGTATAAACGGAAATAGTTTTGGAAGGTGATCGACGCAAGAGTCTGGTTCTCGTTTTGGATTTTAACACCTTCTTTCGCCTCGACAGCTTGGTGTAAACCTTCAGACCAACGACGACCTGGCATAGTGCGGCCAGTGTGCTCATCAACGATGACCACTTCGCCCTCTTCTGTCACGATGTAATCAACGTTTTTCTCAAATAACACATGCGCACGCAATGCGGCATTGACGTGGTGAAGTAAGCTAATGTTCGTGGGTGAATAAAGAGTATCGCCCTCTTCCATCAAACCATTTTTCACCATCAACTCTTCAACAAATTCTTGACCCGTTTCAGTCAAATGAACTTGTTTTGATTTTTCGTCAACCGTGTAGTGACCATCACCACGATACTCTTCAGAATCTTCTTTATCTTGCTTTTGCAGAAGTGGAATGAGGGTATTAATGCGGATGTACAACTCAGAACTATCTTCTGCAGGACCCGAGATGATCAACGGCGTTCGCGCTTCATCAATAAGAATCGAGTCTACTTCATCGACTACGGCAAAGAAACGTTCACGCTGTACACGATCTTCTTTACGGAAAGCCATGTTGTCGCGTAAGTAATCGAAACCAAACTCGTTATTGGTCCCGTAAAGAATATCGGCTTGATAAGAAAGTTTTTTCTCTTGTGGTGGCATATTGGGTACGTTAATACCGACCGTCATGCCTAAAAACTCAAACAGTGGGCGGTTTGTTTCTGCGTCACGTTTAGCAAGATAATCGTTGACAGTAACAATGTGCACGCCTTTGCCAGGCAAGGCATTGAGATACGCAGGTAAAGTCGCGGTTAACGTTTTACCTTCACCAGTGCGCATTTCTGCGATTTGACCCGCGTTGAGAACCATACCGCCGATCAACTGTACGTCGAAGTGACGCATACCATATACGCGCTTGGACGCTTCACGCACGGTGGCAAATGCTTCAGGAAGTAATTGGTCTAAGGTTTCACCTTGCTCTAAACGTTGACGAAACTCAACCGTTTTGGCTTTTAATTCTTCATCAGTTAGTGCTTCAAAAGTAGGCTCGTAGCTGTTGATCTCTTTGACAATTTTTTTAAGGCGGCGCAGCGTTCTGTCATTGCGACTGCCAATAACCTTTGTCAGTAGCTTAGTTATCATGTGTCAGGAATCTCTCTTTATTAGATCGTTTTCGATCTACTCTTAATGCCGTCAGTCTCTACCAGTTTTGAACTAAGGATACTGAGATAAATCATGTATCACAGATATTGTGACGGTGAGGTTTATTTTCAAGGTATTAAATAATTATGTAACGCATAGTGTAAGGAATTTTTGCGGCAACAACCAATAGCAAAACTATTTGTTTGAAGCACACTTAATATTTTTACGCTTTTTGAGCACTGTTTAAGCAATAAAATGGATTTATTACTATACGCATCATAGGCACCACAATAGAATTGAATTGCAACTTAAGAGGGAGACACTATGCGCGATCACCGTCCCACGTTAACGAAAGAGCTGATCAGCGATTCATCTCTAAAGAAAATACAGCAACATGCCACCGAGATCCTCGCTTTAAATAAAGTGCTCAATAAGTTGCTTCCTAAAGGAACGGCCGATCATGTCCGAGCCGCTAATGTGCGCGGTGGTCACTTAATCGTTGAAGTGGCCAGTGCATCAATAAAAATGAAGCTTGATTATGACCGATTACACATTTTGAATCAGTTACGCAACCAAGGATTTGCCAAATTGATCAGCATTGAGCTCAAGATAAACCCAGCGCTCTATCGTAATCGTGGTATGAAAGAAGAAAAAGAAACGGTCGCTCGCCCACCACTATCTGAAAATACGGCCCAGGCATTACTGATGGTGGCGAGTAGCGCTTCCCCTAAAGTCAAAAAACGTTTGGAAAATTTGGCGAAATTGGCTAGGCCCAAATAAGCGTCATCAATGAATTAGTACAAATAAAAAAGCCAGACAACTGTCTGGCCTTTTTATTTAAAAATTGCGATTAAGCGAGAACCATATTTGGTTCAGCAAACGCCACTGGAGAGCCAACTTCTTCTTCAAAAGTAGCCCATTCCCACGCCTCTTGGTCGGCTAAGACCGCACGCAGTAGCTGGTTATTTAAACCATGGCCTGATTTATAAGCACGGAACTCACCCACAATGGAGTGACCACACATGTACAAGTCACCAATGGCATCCAATACTTTATGAGTGACAAACTCATTGGCAAAACGCAAACCTTCTTCATTAAGAATACGGTATTCATCTAATACGATGGCGCAATCAAAGCTACCACCTAAACAGAGGTTTTGCGATTGTAGGTACTCAATGTCACGCATGAAACCAAAAGTACGAGCTCTTGAAATTTCTTTGACGAAACCTTGCGAGGAAAAATCAAACACCATGCGTTGTTCATCAGAATCGATAGCAGGATGTTGAAAGTCAATCTCAAAATCCATACGAAAACCGTTATGGGGTACAAGTTCCGCCCACTTATCACCATCTTCAAATCGAACTGGTTTCTTAATTCTAATAAAACGTTTTGGTGTATTCAGCGTTTGAATGCCCGCTTGTTGTAGCAAGTAAACAAATGGGCTAGCACTACCATCCATAATAGGAATTTCAGGTGCGTCAACTTCGATGATAACGTTGTCGATTCCCATGCCCGCTAATGCTGCATTTAAGTGCTCAACAGTAGAGATACGAATACCTTCATCGTTGACCAAAGCAGTACATAGCATGGTATCGCGAACAGATTCAGGATCCGCAGGGAAGTCTACTGGAGGATTGACATCAGTACGGCGGTAAATGATCCCAGTGTTTGCAGCAGCAGGGCGAAGCGTTAATGTGACTTTACGACCAGAGTGTAAGCCCACCCCAGTTGTTTTCACTATTTCTTTCAGAGTTCGTTGTCTGATCATCTACTTGCCTCTATGTCAGTGCGACAAAACACGGTCGGTAAAGCACCGACCGCGAATGCTACCATAATTTTGAACAGTGTCAAATTATGTCTAATTGTTAATCAGCCTGACGACGTAAAAATGCTGGGATATCAAGATATCCATTTTCCTTATCTGCTTTCGGTGCCGTATTTTGGCTTGCACCGGAAGAAGATGAAACAGTTGACGACGATGCTGATTGCGGTTTCACTTCTGCTCTTTCTTGCAAAGGCTGTGCCGTTTTTTCTTCGATTTTCGCTGCTTGCTGAACCATTTGTGGTTGAACTGCTGGTGCGACTTTGGCTTTACCGCCTGCAACTAAAGTAATGTCTGGCTTTTTCTCATTGCCAATACCCGTTGCAACGACAGTCACGCGAATTTCGTCTGCCATATCAGGATCTAACGAAGTACCGATGACAACTGTCGCATTGTCAGACGCAAACGCCTTAACAGTATTACCGACGGTTTCGAATTCGTCTAGTCGCATATCCAAACCAGCAGTAATATTGACCAACACGCCACGAGCGCCTGCAAGATCAATATCTTCCAAAAGAGGGCTAGAAATTGCCATCTCTGCCGCTTCTTCAGCACGATCTTCGCCGCGAGCTACTCCACTACCCATCATCGCGTGGCCCATTTCTGACATCACAGTACGTACGTCAGCAAAGTCCACGTTAATCATGCCTGGGCGTGTAATTAGCTCTGCAATACCTTGCACTGCATTTTTAAGTACATCATTCGCACTCGCAAATGCTTCAAGTAAGGTAATACCACGACCTAACACTTTCAGTAGTTTTTCATTAGGAATGGTAATCAAAGAGTCAACGTGTTTTGACAACTCTTCAATACCTTGCTCAGCAAATGCCAAACGTTTTTTTCCTTCAAAACTGAAAGGTTTCGTGACAACCGCTACGGTTAAGATACCCAGTTCTTTGGCAACTTCTGCAATAACAGGAGCAGCACCTGTACCTGTACCACCGCCCATACCAGCTGCGATAAACACCATATCGGCACCCATCAGAACTTCTTTAATTCTTTCTCTGTCTTCTAGAGCTGCATCACGTCCAACTTGCGGGTTTGCACCAGCACCCAAACCTTTAGTGATATCACCACCAATTTGAATGACGCTACTTACGCTTGTTTTACGAAGTGCTTGCGCATCGGTATTGACACTGATGAATTCCACGCCTTCGATGGACTCACGCACCATGTGTTCAACAGCGTTACCACCACCACCACCAACTCCAACGACTTTAATTACAGCATCGTCAGACATTTCCATCATCGGTTCAAACATGTGTTATCTCCGTTTTCCCTGCAACTCAGGTTAAAACTCTTTTTGTATCCAGTTACGCAAACGACCAATTAAGCTCGACATGGATTGGCGTTTCGGTTCGCTGTATTCCGTGTCGTCATTAATTTGGCTCTCTTTCGCATAATGAAGTAAACCAACCGCCGTAGAATGATACGGCTCTTTTACGTAATCTGTAAGGCCACTCACCTCTAAAGGCTTGCCTACGCGAACTTGATTGCGGAAAACGCGTTCCGCACACTCAACCAAACCTTCAATTTGCGCAGCGCCGCCAGTTAAAACAACACCAGCCGCTAAATGGTGTTTAATACCATTTTTGCGCAATTTGTCTTGGACAGTATCTATAGTTTGGTTAACTAATCCCATTAATTCAGTGTAGCGAGGTTCAATCACTTCCGACAAGGTTTGTCTTTGCAAACTTCGCGAAGGTCTTCCTCCTACACTTGGGACGTTAACGGTATCATCTTTGCTCACCAATTCACTCAGCGCACAGCCATATTTTACTTTAATCTCTTCAGCATCACTGACTGGTGTGCCAAATGCAAAAGCAATATCACTGGTTACTGCGTTTCCTGCATAAGAAAACACTTCAGTATGTCGTAACGCACCACCGGTCCAGATAGCAACATCCATAGTGCCTGCGCCTATATCAATCACGCACACGCCTAACTCTCGCTCATCTTCCGTAATAACTGCATTACTTGCCGCTAAACCAGAGTAAACCAGTTGTTCAACTTTTAAACCACAGCGTTCTACCGCTTTGATAATATTTCTCGCCATATCATTATGACAAGAAATAAGATGCACGCTCACTTCCATGCGCACACCTGATAAACCAAGCGGGTTTTTAATTCCCTCTTGGTAATCAATCGTAAATTCTTGAGGAATGACATGCAATATTCTTTGCTCTTCCCCAATTTTTATTGATTTGGCGGTATGAATCGCTCGATCCATATCTTCTTGAGAAACTTCTTCATCCGAAATAGTTCCCATGCCTTTTTCAATACGGCTCGCAATATGTCGCCCAGATAGAGAGAGAAACACATTACTAATTTGGCATTCCGCCATTAATTCTGCTTGGTCAACCGCTCTTTGGACAGACTTAACGACCGATTCAAGATCGTTAACTCCCCCTTTATCCATCCCACGGGATGGGCTCGTACCAGCGCCAATAATATTAATTTGACCGTCAGGCAGTATTTCACCGACTAAAGCTGACACGGTGGCAGTGCCTATATCAAGACCAACAATAATGTTGTCATCAGCGGTCTTAGTCATTTTTACTCTCTTGTGCTTCTTGTTCAGGAAACCAACCTACTGCGGCTCCTGTATCATATCTAAGATCGATATAGCTAACTTGTTCAGCTTTATTACCTAAATTCTTATACAGCGAAATAAAACGTGCAACTCGCTCATCTAGTGATTCTTTACCTAACTCTAAGCGAATGCCATTATCTAAAATTATTTGCCACGCTCGACGATCGTTGAGTAACAGTGACGATATATTTAAGTTTAATGATTGAAACTTAGGGTTCGTTTTATTCCAAACATCCAGTACTTCGTGACTGGTTCCTTGCGGGCCATAAAGTTTCACTCTATCGCCGTTCAATTGACCAATATCACCATTAAATACCGTGCCATATCCGTCTAACAAAGCGTTGCCATTCCAAATCGCTACCGCTCTATACTCTGTCAGAAACACTTTTATTGTGTCAGGCCATTGTTTACGAATCGATGCATGGGCCACCCACGGGATGACCTGTACACTCGATTGAAGTACGTTAATATCTTGCGACATGAAAGTACCGATATGATCCAACTGAGCAAAAGCGCGCTGCACATCTAGCGAAGATACGTATTGCAAGTCACCTTGTAGAACAATTTTTGAAAGCGGTAGCCTCTGTTCGTCCCACATCCAACTGAGTGTTGAATAAATGAGTGAACTTATCAGCAACAACACCACAAATAAAAAAATAGCGCCAGCGGCGTGATCTTTTATGAGTGGCGAACGGGACACAGCTCGGCTTTCATCGAACACATTCATTAACAAAGCCTGATGTTCCTGTTTCTAAATCGCAATCGCATGCCCTATTTGGTTCACAATAGAGGTAAAAGCACTGACTTTAACCTCCGGATTATACTGAGGTCGCTGAAAGTATCAAACATTGAAAGTAATAAATCTGGACTGGATACCATGTTATTCAATATTGATACACAAATAAGCCATTTAAATTAAACCTGTTGCATTTTACTGATATTCAGTTCGAGTCCCGCTAAATGTTTCGCTACCTTGCCGATATCCCCAGCACCTTGCGTCAGCACGAGGTCACCATCTTGTAATACATTAGCCAGAATCGAAGGCAGTATGGTACTGTCGGGAACAAAAATAGGATCGATTTTACCGCGACTGCGTATCGTTCGGCACAACGCTCGACCATCGGCTCCCGCAATCGGCTTTTCTCCTGCTGCATAGACATCGAGCATGATCAGCACATCGACTTGCTCCAGTACATTAGCAAAATCATCATACAGATCGCGAGTTCGACTGTAGCGATGGGGTTGGAAAATCATCACTAGCCGTTTTTCTTGCCAACCACTACGCGCCGCCTTAATAGTCACGCCCACCTCGGTCGGATGATGACCATAATCATCAACGAGCATCGCAACCCCATTGCCCGTATCAAACTCGCCCAGATGATCAAAACGACGTCCCGTACCTTGGGTGCTAGCCATCGCTTTTAAAATCGCTTCATCGCTGATGTCGTCTTCCGTTGCCACTGCAATAGCCGCGGAGGCATTAAGCGCATTATGACGACCTGGAATATTAAGCGTGATATCCAAATTGGCTCGTCCCTGTCTGACGACCGTAAACTGGCCTTGTTGCCCCTGCTGATGGTAATTCTCAATCCTGACATCTGCATCATCGGCAAAACCGTAGGTGATCACTTGACGGCTGATACGTGGGATGATTTCACGCACAACAGGATCATCAATACATAATATCGCCTGACCATAAAATGGCAGGTTGTGTAAGAAATCGATGAAGGTCTGTTTGAGCGTTTCAAAATCACCGCCATACGTATCCATGTGATCAGCTTCGATGTTAGTCACGATACTAACCATAGGCTGAAGATGAAGGAATGAAGCATCACTTTCGTCAGCTTCAGCAATCAAAATCCGACTTGAACCCAAACGCGCATTGGTGCCAGCGCTTTTGACTAACCCGCCATTAACAAACGTGGGATCTAAACCAGCCTCAGAATAAATTTGCGTAACCAATGCCGTAGTCGTTGTTTTACCATGCGTACCAGCCACCGCAATGCCATGACGAAAACGCATTAATTCCGCCAACATTTCTGCACGACGAACAATAGGAATGCGTTGCTCACGCGCCGCTTTCAGTTCAGGATTTAGCTCATCGATTGCAGTAGAGACTACCACCACGCTGGCGAGTTCAATATTAGTGGCTTGATGACCGATATAAATGATAGCCCCTTTACTTGCCAATCTTTCAGTCACAGGGTTGGAAGCGAGATCAGAGCCGGTAATTTGGTAGCCTTCATTGAGCAATACTTCTGCAATTCCGCTCATTCCCGCCCCACCAATACCGACAAAGTGAATACACTTGACGCGGCGCATCTCTGGCACCATGGCACGGATTTGAGCTAAATCTTGAGTATGTTTAATGGTCATGAAAAATTTCTCGTTATTGGGTAAGTGCGATGATAGCGTCAGCAACGACTTTATCAGCATCCAGTTGTGCGGCTGCACGCGCTTGTTGCGCCATCAACAGCAGATCATGACGCTCAAGAGAAGCAATCTCTTGCGCTAGTTTTTCTACTGTGAGCTGCGGCTGTTCAATCATTTTGGCCGCACCACAAGCGACTAAGTGATCCGCGTTAAGCGCTTGCTGTCGGTCTTTATGCATAAAAGGGATAAATATAGCGCCAACACCGGCCGCTGCCACTTCAGAAACCGTTAATGCTCCCGAGCGGCACACCAGTAAATCAGCCCACGCATAAGCGCCAGCCACATCCTCAATGAACTCGGTAACGTGTGCATTTTTGATCTGAAGCGCGCGATAAGCTTGCTCAACCGACTGTTGATTATTCTTGCCTGCTTGATGGCAAACTTGGTAATCATCGCCAAGCACAGCTAGTACGTCAGGCAAAGTTCGGTTCAGAATCTGCGCACCTTGGCTGCCGCCCATCACGAGAATGCGGATCGGTTCATTTCGCTCAGCAAAGCGCACTTGCGGTGCGGGTAATGTAGCGACATCTTGACGTACAGGGTTACCTACGACTTGCGCCTCAGTAAAGGCACCGGGGAAGGCTTGAAATACGCGTTTGGCAATTTTCGAAAGCCAACGGTTGGTTAACCCTGCTACGGCATTTTGCTCGTGAAGCACAACGGGAATTCCCATAGACCACGCTGCCACGCCACCAGGGCCACTGACGTATCCGCCCATGCCGAGCACCGCATCAGGTTGCCACTGCTTCAAATAACGACGCGCTTGAAAAATCGCGTTCACAATTTGAAAAGGCGCTTTCAGCAAACACCCTATGCCTTGACCACGTAAACCTTTGACCTGAATAAAGTCGATCTCAATACCATGTTTAGGCACTAATTCTGCTTCCATCCGATCCGCAGTCCCTAGCCAGCGGATCTCCCAACCTTGCTGTTGGAGCTGTTTAGCCACAGCTAGGCCGGGAAAAACATGTCCCCCCGTGCCACCAGCCATAACCATTAAACGTTTATTGTTTATCATTGGATTCTTTTTCTATAGACACTCGATTGCGATCTTTGAGTCGACATTCATGATCAATTCTCAATAAGATCGACACCGCAACCGACATAATAATTAAGCTTGAACCGCCGTAACTGATCAAGGGCAGCGTTAGGCCCTTAGTCGGCACCATACCCGCTGCAGCACCCACATTGACGAGTGTTTGAAATGCAAACCAAATTCCAATACCAAAGGCCAAATAACCACCAAATTGCTGATCATGCTCAAAGGCTTTTTTACCGATAAACACCGCTTTAAGCACCAGACTAAAAATCAGCAGTAGAACCAGTACAACGCCAACAAAACCGAGCTCTTCAGCCAGCACTGCAAATACGAAATCAGTGTGCGCTTCAGGTAAGTACTCTAGCTTTTGAATCGAGTTACCAAGCCCTTGACCAAACCACTCTCCACGACCAAAGGCCATCAAAGATTGAGTCAATTGATAACCGCTGCCAAACGGGTCTTCCCACGGGTCAAGAAATGAAGTCACACGGCGAATACGGTAAGGCTCTGCCGCAATCAGTGCGATTACCGCAACAATTCCAGCCACCATGAGCGCAATAAATTGTGACAGTTTGGCCCCAGCAATAAACAGCATACCAAACAGAGTCACAAGCATCACAACCACGGTTCCCAAATCTGGCTGACCAAGTAGCAAGATAGCCAAGGTTCCAAACACCATAATCGGTTTCATAAAACCACCAAAAAAGGTTTGCCTCACTTCATCTTGTTTACGAACTAAGTAACCAGCCATGAAAATAAACAGTGACAGTTTCGCGACCTCTGCTGGTTGCAGGTTAAATAACCCCAAAGGGATCCAACGCGATGCACCATTGACCGATTTGCCCGCGAGCAAAACCACAATCAGCAGCATAAAAGAGACGCCAAGTAGCACCGAGCTGTATTGCATCCAACGTTTCATTGGCACTTGCAACACCACACTTGATGTTACGATGGCCAGCATCAAGAAAATGGCGTGACGAAACATAAAGTGAAACGGTTGATCCGTTAAACGCGAACTGATAGGAAACGAAGCCGATGTCACCATCACAAGCCCAGTCAGCATCAAACCTAAAGCAATCCATACCAATTGACGATCAAACAAGGCTTCAGGCGCTTGGCTCTGAAACCATTGACGAGTCATTTTGATGAGGCTTGAAAAGGACAAAATGCAATTTCCTGTTGATTAAGCGTAACGCTGTGCAAGCTCGGCAAAGGCGTCACCTCTGGACATAAAGTTTTTAAACTGATCAAAACTGGCACAAGCAGGCGAAAGCATCACCATATCACCACGACGCAGCTGCGGTTTGATCGATACGATAATCTCTTCCATCGATGAATAGAACTGAGCCGATGGATGCAGTGGCATGAATTGCCCACCGTCAACGCCAAAACAGCACAGTTTTACGTTCAATGTTTTTAGTATCGGTGCTAATGGCGAGAAATCAGCGCCCTTGCCAACGCCCCCCACAAGCAGATACAAAGTCCCTTGGCAATTTAACCCCGACAACGCCGCTTGAGTGCTTGCGACATTGGTCGCTTTCGAGTCATTGACCCATTTTACGCCGTGATTATCAGCAACAACCTGACAACGATGTGTCAGCCCGCGGTAAGATTTCAATGCATCAAGCGCAGATGAGTAATCAACACCCGCCAAATCGAGCAGTGCGAGCACAGTGAGCACGTTAGCACTATTGTGTCGTCCCACTAAGCTGAGTTCTTCGCTTGCTAACAATGGCGTGCCTTTCGCCACTAAGAACGATTTGCCATCAATCATTTGCGTGCAATAGTCCGCGTCATGTTCAACGGAAAAACGTGCGATGTGACCTGAAAATGAGGGAGGTTCCGTCTGGCTATCATCGGCGTTCACGACCGCCGCTTGCGCATACTTAAAAATGCGCAATTTAGCTTGGCGATACGATTCCATACCATCGTAGCGATCCATATGATCTTCTGTCAGATTGAGAAAGGCAGCAGAGACGAGTTTTAAACTTGAGGTCGTTTCTAGCTGGAAGCTTGAGAGCTCCAGCACATAAAGATCGGCCTCTTGCTGAAGTAGATCTAAAGCAGGCACACCAATATTGCCGCCAACGGCAACCTTAACCCCAGCAGCTTTAGCAAGTACTCCGGTTAAATCCGTCACTGTGCTCTTGCCGTTGGCTCCTGTGATAGCGATAACAGGCTTATCCACCTGCCAAGCAAAGAGCTCAATATCGCCCACCACGGGAATATGTCGTGCTAACGCCTGTTGAATCTCTGGCGTAGCTAAAGCAATACCCGGATTAGTAACAATCAGGTCAGCGTCAAATAGCCAAGCTTGGTTCCAGCCACCACAATGTAGCTCAACTTGCGAGCTTAAATGCTCTCGACCTGGCGGGTTTTCCCGCGTGTCGATCACCTTAATCATGAGCGAGCGATCTAAGCTCAAAAGGTAGTTAACCACCGAGAGGCCCGTCATACCTAGCCCCACGACCACCACATTATTAACAGTTTGCCAACGATCCATCTTCATTCCATTCAACACCGTTTTGCTCTATCACTAGCGCACTTTTAGTGTAGCCAAACCCACTAACACCAACACAATTGAGATAATCCAAAAACGGACGATCACGCGTGGTTCTGGCCAACCTTTCAATTCATAGTGGTGATGGATAGGGGCCATCCGGAAAATACGTTGACCACGCAATTTGTAGGAACCGACTTGTAAAATCACCGACAAGGTTTCCATCACAAACACGCCGCCCATGATCACTAACACAAACTCTTGACGAACCAACACCGCAATTGTACCGAGTGCACCGCCTAAAGCGAGTGAACCCACATCGCCCATAAAGACTTGCGCAGGATAAGTGTTGAACCACAGAAAACCTAAACCGGCCCCCACAATTGCAGTACACACCACCACCAACTCTGAGGCATAAGGAACATAAGGAATATGCAGATAACTGGCGAAATTGACGTTCCCAGTTGCCCATGCAATCACAGCAAAACCGGCAGCAACCAAAACAGTCGGCATGATGGCTAAACCGTCCAGACCATCGGTTAAGTTCACCGCGTTACTGGTTCCGACGATGACAAAATAGGTCAGCACAATGTAGAGCAAGCCCAGTTGCGGCATCACATCTTTAAAGAAAGGCACCACAAGCTGAGTAGCTGCGGTATCGTTGCCATGTGCATAGAGAGCAAACGCCACTATCAACGCAATGGCCGACTGCCAAAAGTATTTCCAGCGCGCGATCAATCCATCACTGTTTTTACGCACCACTTTGCGATAATCATCCACAAAACCGACGACGCCATAACCAAGCAGCACCGCGAGTACAGCCCACACGTAAGGGTTTGAGAGATCTGTCCACAGCAGTACGGTAGTAATGATAGAGGCGAGGATCATAACACCGCCCATGGTTGGCGTACCGCGCTTACTAAAATGTGATTCTGGACCA
Organism: Vibrio sp. B4-6; assembly: GCF_963888245.1. Lineage (NCBI taxonomy): Bacteria > Pseudomonadati > Pseudomonadota > Gammaproteobacteria > Vibrionales > Vibrionaceae > Vibrio > Vibrio sp. B4-6. Next base: position 89,496 of record NZ_CAWPIM010000011.1, on the reverse strand, counting down.
TCGTTACGCACCACTTGACCAATTTGCAGTAGTTGCAAACGTTTAATCAAACGCGGCCCCATCCATAACGACAGAGCAAGTGCGGTTAAAATACTGACGATGGCCCGAAATGAGAGATATTCGAACAGACGAAAAAAAGAGAAGTATGGCTGGAGTAGATCCGCGAGCCAAATAATCATGAGTATTTCTCCTTGAGAGCAGCCACAATTTTACTCATACCCGCACTGTTTGCACCTTTGACAAGTAAGGTATGAGACTCTTGATCGAATTGTGATAATTGCTGCTCGATATAAGCAATCATGTCCGCATGGCTTTCAAAATGAAGGCCATGGCATAGGTCACTGATCACTTTTGCATCGCGACCGTAAGTAAGGACATAGTCAAACTGGAATGGTGCAGCATGTTCACCGACTTGACGATGAAGTGCAAGGCTTTCATCGCCCAACTCAGCCATATTACCTAAAATTAACCAACGCCTTGCAGAGAAAGTGTTAAGTAGATCAACCGCCGCTTTCATTGCTGGAACACTGGCATTGTAACTGTCATCAATCAGTTTCACAGTCGTGCTCAATTGGGTGACATCAACACGCCCTTTCACCTGAGCTAGATTCGCAAGTCCGTACTGCACCTCTTCAAGATTCGCACCCAACTCAATGGCTAATGCCGCCGCCGCCAAGGCATTGGAAACGTTATGTTCACCCACAATATTGAGCCCAATATCAATATGACCGACGGGTGTGATCATTTCAAACTGGGCTTCACCTTGTTCATTAAGCCTAATACTACGGGCGTAAAAATCTGCCATTTGACGGCTGGAAAAGGTTTTAACGGTTTTGTCCGCTAAAATAGCGCTCCACCGCTCACCACCGTGGCTTTCTAAATTAATAATGGCTGTCGCACCTGAAGCAAGGCCTTGATAAATTTCACCTTTCGCCTGTTTTACGCCCTCAATTGAGCCAAAACCTTCCAGATGCGCCGCGGCAACATTGTTCACCAATGCGACATCCGGCTTCACTAAAGAGGTGGTATAAGCAATTTCACCAATATGGTTCGCCCCTAACTCAATCACCGCATACGCATCATTAAGACCAGAGCGAAGCAGAGTGAGCGGCACGCCGATATCATTATTAAAATTGCCGGCAGTAAAGAGCACGCGGCCTTTGGCTGATAAAATATTTGCCACCATCTCTTTGACTGTGGTTTTACCGCAACTGCCTGTAATCGCAGCGGTCGGTGTTTGACACTGTTGATGAACCCAAGCACCAAGCTGGCCTAACGCCAGTTTGGTGTCGGTGACCACCAGTTGAGGAACCGAAACCGCCAAAGGGCGCTGAACCAATAACGCCTTTGCACCAGACGCAACCGCTTGTGCAGCAAACTCATGAGCATCAAATTTATCACCGACCAAGGCAACAAAGAGCGCACCGGGTTTGATTTGACGCGTGTCGGTCGAGACCTCAGACACGGTGACATCACAACCAACCAATTGTGCATGCAAAACGTGCGTCAATTGCTGTAAAGAGACTTCTATCATGCACTTATCTCCAGTAAGGTTTGCGCCGTTTCGCGATCCGAATAGTGAATAGTTTGATGGGCCATCACTTGATAATCTTCATGCCCTTTACCTGCCAATAAAATGATGTCTTGCTGATCAGCATGTTGCAGGGCGTATTGCACGGCAGCGTAACGATTGTGTTCAACGTGTGCGCGACTTGCAAACTCAAGCCCTGCCACCATATCTTGTACAATGTCTGCCGGTTTTTCGCTACGAGGGTTATCGTCGGCCAAAATGATCTTATCGGCGCAGCGCTCTGCAATTTCGGCCATCATCGGACGTTTGCCTTTATCACGGTCGCCACCACAACCAAAAATCGCCCATAGCTGACCTTGGCAATGAACGCGAAGTGCCAACAGTGCTTTTTCCAAAGCATCAGGCGTGTGTGCATAATCGACGACGATCTTCGCACGATTTGGCGCTTGAAAGAGCTCCATTCGCCCTAAGACTGGCTGCAGTTGAGAGGCCGTTGTCATCAAGGCTTGTTTATCAAAACCTAAAGTCAGCATAGTGGCAAACGCGAGTAGAAGATTGCTGGCGTTAAATTCGCCAATCAACGGCACGCTCAATTCACCTTGACCATAGTAGCCGTCGAAGGTTAATGAAATACCATTATCACTGTAAGAGACCGAGCTCGCCCACAGCGCTTTAGCGCATTGCGGTTGCTGCTTTAAAGAGACGGCAATCGGTGCTTTCAGCTGTGCTAACCAACTCGCACCCACCGCATCGTCGGCATTAATGACAGCGTGTTGGCAGTGATGAGCGGTAAATAAGGAGAGCTTTGCTTTGGCGTACTCTTCCATGGTGCCATGATAATCGAGATGATCGCGACTTAAGTTAGAAAACACGCCCACAGCAAACTTCAATGCTTGAACTCGCCCTTGAACTAATCCGTGCGAAGAGACTTCCAGAGCGGTATAGCGAGCGCCCTGCTGCGCTAATTGATAGAGTGTTTCTTGGACCTCAATGGCATTACCTGTGGTATTGGCGGCAGGCTGTAAATGGTTAAGAAAACCATTCCCCGTCGTACCCAGCACCGCCGCTTTCTCGCCCAACAAGTCAATCCACTGCGCAATTAATTGAGTAATGGTGGTTTTACCGTTGGTTCCCGTAACCCCAATCAACGTGTTAGTCTTCGAACGATAAAGCCGCGATGCCAGTTGAGATAGATGTTGGTTTAGATCAGCAAGGTAAATCACTAACACGCCATTGACGGTAGTCATACTGCCATGCGGATGCTGCCCACACGCTTGAGCCAATACCAGATTCGCCCCAGCTTGAGTGGCGTTATCAATAAACTGCCTTCCGTCGATGGCATGGCCGACCACTGCAATAAAGGTATCATTGGGTGATATTTTACGGCTATCGAGCACTAAACGAGTCACCGACAACGTTGAAATAGAATGGCCATCGAGGTCAAGCCAAGGGGCGATGAGATCTTGTAAACACATACTCGGCGTCATTGTGCTTCTCTCTTAATTATTTTTGGAATCGATTTTCATCAGGAGCGACATTGAGGATCTGCAACGCTCCTTTCATTATTTCGGCAAAGACAGGGCCGGCAACGGAGCCGCCATAATATAAGTCACCTTGAGGTTCATTCACCATCACCACTAACGAGACTCGAGGGTCGCTCACTGGAGCCACTCCTGCCGTGTAAGCAAAATATTCATCACCGTAACCGCCGGCAATCGCTTTGCGCGAAGTGCCTGACTTGGCCGCAATACGATAGCCCGGAACCGCGGCTTGAGTTGCTGTGCCACCGGGTTGGGTAACGGTTTCTAACATTTCCAACACTTTCTTAGCATTAGTTTTATCAACCACTTGGCGTGATAAATCTTGCTGGTTGCTGTCAATAATATGGATTGGTTGGTACTGACCTAAATTGCCTAAAGTGGCATAAGCATGAGCCAACTGAATGGGAGTAATTGACAAACCATAGCCAAATGCCAAGGTGGCAATTTCAAACGGTGACCAACGGCGGCGATTCGGGAAAATACCCAAAGTCTCACCGACGAGGTTTAAACCGGACATTTCACCAAGCCCTACAGAGGTATACATACCTAATAGGGCTTCGAGAGGCATTTCAAGCGCCAGCTTAGCCACTCCGATGTTACTCGATTTTTTCAGAATTAAGGTTAAATCGGCTTTGCCGACTTTTGAGGTATCACGCACTCGACTGCCGCCGATTTGCATGATGCCATTCCCTGTATCAATCACCGTTTTGTCATTCGCAACACCATTTTCAAGCGCGGCCAATACCACAAAAGGTTTGACAGTTGATCCCGGCTCAAAGGCGTCGGTAATCACGCGGTTACGCATTTTAAAACTTTGCCAATCGGAACGGTTATTGGGGTTGTATGAAGGGGCGTTAACCATCGCTAATACTGCACCCGTTTTCACGTCGAGCAAAATGGCCGATGCCGAAGTAGCACGATAGTCCGCCACAGCTTGCTTGACCGCACGAAAGGCGATCGCTTGCAAACGTTGGTCAATGGTCAACGCCAGTGGCTTGCCCTCTTCACGCTCTTCAAGCGAGATATTTTCCACCACTCGGCCATACCGATCTTTGCGGATCACCTGTTTGCCAGCTTCCCCCGTCAGCCATTTATCATAGCTGCGCTCAACCCCTTCTAAACCGTGGCCATCGATGCCCGTCACACCAATTAAGTGCGCACTCGCCTCACCAGCTGGATAGTAACGGCGAGATTCGGCCTTGAGCCCCACACCCGCTAATTTAAGTTCGCGAATATAATTGGCCATTGCAGGGCTCACTTGACGCTGCAAATAGATAAAACGGCGGGTTTGGTTCTCTTCAATTTTTTTCAGCAGCTCACTGCGCTTAATGCCTAACACATCAGCCAGTGCGTACCAACGTTCACGTTCAACTAAGCCGCCGGCTTTAAAAATAGCCACAGGATCAGCCCATACTGCATCGACAGGAACACTGACTGCGAGAGGTTCACCATTACGATCTGAAATGATTCCGCGTGCCGATGGCAAGGTTTTGGCTCGGACAGAGCGCATATCCCCTTCGCGGATCAAATTATCCGGTTCGATAATTTGGATGAAGGCAACGCGCCCAACCAATAAAGCGAAAGCAACGAATACAAAAAATAGGATGAGATAGAATCGCCAACGGATCAAAATAGGAGATGTCGCTTTTTCTTGACGAGGTGCCGCTTGGGCTTTGTCTTTGTTTTTTTTCATTTGAGCGTAATCACCACTTCTTTATCAGAATCAGGTCGCTTCATTTCCAGCTCTTGTTTGGCAAGATTCTGCACGCGGCTATGTTCTGCGAGGGCCGTTTCCTCAAGAATGAGGTTACGCCATTCATTATCGAGCCGCTCGCGCTCAACTAAGGTTTGATCTTTTTCTGAAATCGCCTGCCTAGAATGATGGGTAATAAACACCACTCCCATCGCACTGGCAAAAATTAACATTAACAAAATAAGCGGCACTCGACCCACCGTAAACAGGTCAAGTGCAATCAGTTTGGTTAAGTTAGGCGGCGACTTAGACATGGACTACAGTTTTTCAGCAACTCGTAATACTGAGCTGCGTGAACGGGGATTGAGTTCCACCTCTTCTTTAGTTGGCATAATCGCTTTCCCAACTGGTTTTAAGTTGGCTGAGCCCAATGCCTGAATTTGTATTTCTGTTAACGGCAAACCATGTGGAACCTCTGGGCCTTTACTCTCTTTACGAATAAAGCGTTTGACCATGCGATCTTCAAGCGAATGGAAACTGATCACCGATAAGCGCCCTTGTGGGGCTAAGATCTTAGCTGCGCCTTTTAATGCAGTGTCGATCTCTTCTAATTCACTATTGATATAGATACGAAATGCTTGAAATGAGCGCGTAGCCGGGTGTTTTTTCTCTTTAAAGCTTTTCGGCGCGGCTTCTGAAATCAGTTTGGCCAATTGACTGGTGCGCGTCAGAGGCTCTTTTTCATCGTCTTCACGGTAAGCGACAATCGCTTTGGCAATACGGCGCGCGTGCTTGTCTTCACCAAATTCACGAATCACCCAAGTAATGTCGTCCAAATCGGCTTGCGCAAGCCACTGCGAGACAGGGATCCCTGACGTCGGGTCCATACGCATATCAAGCGGGCCATCTTTCATGAAACTAAAACCGCGCTCGGCATCGTCCAACTGCGGCGAGGAAACGCCTAAATCAAGTAGTACTCCATCCACTTTCCCGACCAGATCGTAGCGCTCAGCGTATTGTGCCATGCCAGAAAATGGGCCATGAATGATAGTAAAACGCGGGTCGTTAATTTTTCCAGCTTCAGCAATCGCTTGTGGATCGCGATCTATGCTGTACAGACGACCATTGTCACCCAACTTAGAGAGAATTGTACGACTATGACCACCACGGCCAAACGTGCCGTCGATATAAATACCATCTGGTTTGATAGCAAGGCCATCAATGGATTCATTCAGTAGTACAGAAATGTGTTGAAAAGGTTCAGTCATCGTTTTCTCATCGGGCTAAAGCTGAAATATAGCAATCGGCTACGGCGCAAGTATTCAGTTTACTGATTTAACGCCGCATCGCTACCACTTGACGTTGGCATCACGTGATATTGCGCTAAGTTTAGTGCTTACGAAATAATTTTCGTCAATAAAAAGCAAAAAACCCATCATAACCGCAAGAGTTATGATGGGTCTGCAATAGGTGGAGTTGACGTATAAGCCGGGTTCTGTTCCGCTTGCGCGGCAGTAGCCATTCGTCTAGGCCAGCAATCACTCACTGGCTCAAGCAACCTACCCGCTTCCTTACGCGAGCAACGCAATGTGGAAGCCTATTTGGTCTTGCTCCGGGTGGAGTTTACCTTGCTACGAACTGTTGCCAGACGCACGGTGCGCTCTTACCGCACCCTTTCACCCTTACCTGTGCCCATTCCGAAGAAATTGGGCCATCGGCGGTCTTCTCTCTGCTGCACTTGTCGTAGGCTTTCGCCCCCCAGGCGTTACCTGGCACCCTGCTCTATGGAGCCCGGACTTTCCTCCCCTCCATCAGTCTCCCCAGCACAAGGCTAAAGGACATCAATGAAGCAGCGACTACCCAGTCAACTCCGAGGGCGGATTGTATAGAGAAAGATAGGTACTGTCTAGGCTCAAACAACTTCTGTGTTTAATTCACGCTTAAGCGTTTAATTATCCATCGATTTAAAACATCAAGATGCCGCTGGCTAATTAAGCAGATAGGTTTTCAAGCCCCCACTTATAAAGGGCATTTTTCTTAAGGTTATAAATTTCAGCCGCCAATGCGGCCGCTTTTTTCAGAGGCAGCTCTTTTGTCAAAATCGCTAAACTGCGCAATGCTTCGTCCGGCAAGCTATCGTCCACGCTTTCTCTGTAACCATGGATCAGTAACACCATTTCACCACGCTTGCGGTTCTCATCTTCATTAATCCAATTAATCAGTTCGCCTAACGGCAAACCTTGAATCGTCTCGAAGGTTTTGGTGAGCTCGCGGGCTAGCACCACGTTACGATCTGGCCCTAAGATAGCTAACATATCTTGCAGTGATTCGCTAATTCGGTGTGGTGACTCATAAAAAATACAGGTGCGTTCAGCCTTAGCGATCTCTAGGAATTTATCTTTACGCCCTTTGCTTTTCGGCGGCAAAAAACCTTCAAAACTGAAACGATCAGAAGGCAAGCCTGATGCACTGAGCGCAGTAATCACAGCACAGGCGCCCGGAAGTGGCACAACTCTCACACCAGCTTGACGACACTGATTGACAAGATGGTACCCTGGATCACTGATCAGTGGCGTTCCTGCATCAGAAACCAACGCAATAGATTGCCCTGATAATAATTTATCGACTAACACTTGTGCTTTTTGCTGTTCGTTGTGATCATGCAAGGCAAAGGTTTTAGTCTGGATATTGAAGTGAGCGAGAAGTCTGCCAGTATGGCGTGTATCTTCCGCAGCGATAACATCAACACTTGAGAGTACTTCAATGGCTCGCTGGGTAATATCACCCAAATTGCCAATTGGCGTAGGAACAATGTAGAGAGTTGGGATCTCTGCTGGCAAGGTTTTGCTATCTGTCATTTGTTTACCATCACTTCAACGATTAATATAGAGACAATTTTACACGGAATAACGAAAGAACTCATGGCTATGAAGAACCATCCGAGACTCAGTGTACCACGCTTATTCACGCCCGTTGCATTAGCAATGGCTTTGGCGGCGTGTTCGTCTTCACCATCGACGCCCACCTCAGTCGATATTACGCAAGATCCCACCAAGTCAGCGCAAACTTACTTGATGCAAGCAGATAGTAGCCAAGGTTCACTGCAAAATGATTGGTTGATCATGGCTCTTAAAGCCGCAATTAACGAAAACAACAGCGAACAAGCGCAACTGTTGATTATGCGCTTAGCCAAACAGTCGCTCTCTGAAGCGCAACAAGCTGAATGGCAAATGGCTAAGGCGCAGTTGTTGAGTAATGCGGAACAGTTTTCACAAGCGCTCTCTCAGCTTAATTTTCAGGCTTGGTGGAAGCTAAGCCCTGAAACATGGGCTCAATACCATCAAATGCGCGCCGATATTTTTACCGCGCTCAGCCGCCCTTTTGATTCAAGTAGGGAGCTTATTGCATTAAGCACTTACGTTGATGATGCAGAGCAAGAAGCGATTGCCGATCAAATTTGGCTCAATTTCAATCACTATAGCGAACGTGAAATTACCCAATTAAATCCAGAGCCTAACGAAAACGTGCTCGATGGCTGGCTACAACTGGCTGTATATATGAAAACGCTCAATAGCAATATTCCGCAGTTGAAGAATACGCTCGAAAAATGGCTTGCGGAAAACAGCAATCACCCAGCGGCTCGTTATACACCTAAAGCGATACAAGATATTTTAGCGCTGGAAATCATCAAACCCACTAACACCGCGTTGTTACTTCCTCTTTCAGGAAAGTTTGCCACGCAAGCTCAACTGATCCGTGATGGCTTTATCATGGCGATGATGAATGACCGTAACCGTGACCTCAATGCTACCTTGACTGTGATTGATACCAATGCCGAAGACGCCGCGCTCATAGACAAGCAATTGATTGAAAAAAACATTGATTTCATTGTTGGGCCACTCATCAAAGAGAACATCGAGAATCTACATAAGCTTCAACAAGCACGCTTAGCTTCTATCCCTACGCTGGCGTTGAATATTCCAGACCAAATTGAAGATCATCCTAACACTTGCTATCTTGCACTTTCGCCAGAGCAAGAGGTTGAACAAGCCGCTAAGTATCTGTTTAGCCAAGGCTATCAATACCCTTTAATACTCGCTCCTCAAGGTAATTACGGCCAGCGTGTAGTAGAAGCGTTTAACGCAGAATGGCAAAAATACAGCAAGAATAAAGTATCGGTGAACCTATTTGGTGATAAGCGTCAATTGCAACGCAACATTAACTCAGTATTTGGTCTACAAGATAGCCAACAAAATATCGCGCAAATGGATGCGTTGATGGGTATTGATTTGCAAAGCCTGCCCCGCAGTCGTCGTGATATCGATTCGGTTTATATCGTGGCTAACAGCGCAGAATTGACTTTAATTAAACCCTTTATCGAGGTCGCAATTAACCCTGACACTAAGCCACCTAAACTGTTCTCAAACTCTCGTAGTAACAGTGGTAACACACAGTATGAAGACCTCTCTGGTGTAACTTATAGCGATATTCCATTACTCATTCATCCCAATTCAATGCTGGATAATGAAATGAACCAATTGTGGCCAAAGAACTCCAATAGCGAGCGACGCTTACAAGCATTAGGTATGGATGCTTATCAGTTAATGATTGAGTTGCCACAAATGAAAGTCGTCGAGGGGTATAGTATCGATGGCAAAACAGGCACATTAAGTATTGATGAGCAATGCGTGGTACAGAGAGAGATCAGTTGGGCGGTGCATGGCGCTCTTTAGTCGCCGAGCAGTTGGTCAACAGTATGAAACCGCAGCCAAACACTATTTATTAGGTTGTGGTTTGGCTTTTATTGAACAAAACTTCAATACCAAAGTCGGTGAAATCGACCTCATTATGCGAGATAAAAACACCTTAGTGTTCGTAGAGGTTAAATACAGAAAAAACCAATGTCATGGGCATGCCGCAGAAATGGTTACTACCGCAAAAATGGCAAAGTTGATGAAAACCGCGAATTTATGGCTACTGAAACATGGCCTATCGCCCTATGACACCGATTTTCGTTTCGATGTGATCGCCATCCACCAAGATGTGCACCACATTGAGTGGATTAAAAACGCAATAACTCAAGGATAAACGATGCTCGACAGCATTAAAGACAGTTTTACCGAAAGCATCCAAATTCAAATTGCGGCTGCTGAAGCACTACCCCATGCGATCACGCATGCTGCACAAGCCATGGTGGCAACGCTACTTAACGGTCATAAAATTCTCTGTTGCGGTAATGGTGGCTCTTCGGCCAATGCCCAGCTTTTTTCTTCTTGCTTACTGAACCGTTTTGAAACTGAACGCCCGAGTTTACCCGCCATTGCATTAACCGCAGACAATACCACGTTAACCGCAGTTGCTAACGACTATCACTACCAAGAAATATTCTCGAAACAGGTACGTGCATTTGGTCAACCTGGTGATGTTTTGTTGGCTATTTCAACCAGTGGTAACAGCAAAAACATCATTAAAGCGATGGAAGCGGCTGTGACTCGCGATATGACGATTATCGCTCTAACAGGCAAAGACGGTGGAGAAATGGCTGGTCTTCTAGGTGAAAATGATGTGGAGATCCGCATCCCCTCGCAGCGGACGGCTCGAATCCATGAAGTTCATATGGTCACCCTACACTGCTTATGTGACTTGATTGATCAAGTCCTTTTCCCTTCTCATGAAGAATAGACAATGAATAGATTAAAACTTTCACTCATTCTACTGTTGAGCTTTGCTGTATCAGGTTGTGCAGGAGTTATCCTTGCTGGCGCGGCAACAACAGCGAGCCTAGTAACAGACCCTCGAACCACTCAAGAAATTTGGAATGATAATAACATCGAATTTGAAGTAGCAGGTATCGCCAATAAAGCCCCCTTTAACGGAAAAACTCGCATTACGGCCAGTTCTTATCAAGGGATTGTCGTGTTGATGGGACAAGCTGAAAACTCCGGATTACTCAATGAGTTTGAAAATAAAGCACGTGAGACAAAAGGGGTCAAAACCATTCATAATCAAGTCAGAATAAAAGCGCCTTTATCAATTGGCGAAATCAGTAACGACAGTTGGATTACGACTAAAGTAAAATCAGCGCTGTTGGCCAATTCTGAACTGAACACAATCAAAATCAAAGTAATCACAGAAAATAGAGAAGTATTTTTACTTGGCTATGTCTCGGCAGAACAGGCTAATCTAGCCAGTGATATTGCCCGAAACATATCAGGCGTAAAACAGGTGATTAAGGCATTTCAATACAGCGAATAACCTCGGTTATCCTTTGTTTTTTTAGAAAAAAAGCAGCGAATATCGCTGCTTTTTCGATCATGACTGCTTAATGTGTGAAAATGAGTTACTTAATAACTCTTAAGCTTGGTTTTCCCTTCGGCCGAGAGGTTTCTTGTGCTCGAGTCTCTAATAATTCCTCATCTTCTTGAGAAGCAACGCTTAACATCGGCTCTTGTTCAGATTCCTCTGTTATGCCCGCTTCTAGATAAGGGATATAGGCCTCTTCAGGTTCAAACATAGTACCTGCACCGTTTTCACGTGCATAGATAGCTTGCACTGCGTACAAAGGCACTATGACCGAATGAGGACGTCCGCCAAAGCGAGCATTGAACGTAATCGCTTCATTGCCAAGCTCAAGATTACCTATCGCTCTTGGGGCAAGATTAAGGATAATTTGTCCATCTTGCACAAACTCCATCGGCACTCGTACACCCGTAAGAGTAGCATCCACAACAACATGAGGAGTCAATTCATTTTCTAATAGCCAATCATAAAATGCTCTAAGCATATAAGGTCGGCGAGGAGTCATTTGAGAGATATCCATCAAACTGCCTTAACGAACTAAACGCATCTCACGTTCAGCTTCTGTTAAAGAAGCCAAGAATGAATCACGCTCAAAAACACGATTCATATATACTTTAAGCTCTTTAGAGCCAGGGCCAATCAGATCAATACCCAAAATAGGTAAGCGCCATAGTAATGGAGCTAAATAACAGTCAATGAGGCTAAACTCTTCACTCATGAAATATTCGTATTCCGCGAACACAGGACCAAGAGTAAGCAGATCATTGCGTAATTTATTACGAGCTGCTTCTGACTCTTCCGCATTACCCTTCACGACTTTCTCAGCCAATGAGTACCAGTTTTTCTCAATACGGTAAATCATCAAACGGCTATTACCACGAGCCACAGGATAAACAGGCATCAGCGGTGGATGAGGGAAACGCTCATCTAGGTATTCCATGATGATCTTTGAGTCATAAAGAGCAAGCTCACGATCAACTAACGTTGGTACTGTCTTATATGGGTTTAGCTCAATAAGGTCAGCTGGCAGATTGGTTTCATCAACTAATTCTACTTCAACACTGACACCTTTTTCCGCTAGAACAATACGTACCTGATGACTATACATATCAGATGCACTCGAAAATAGCGTCATCACAGAACGTTTATTGGCAGCTACAGCCATGGAGCCCTCCAGCACACTTACAGATATAAAAACAATGGAGGCCAAGCCTCCATTGAAGATTCTAAAAATTAGAAATTAACGCCGCATGGTAGCACAATTAATGCACATCACGCCAATATTCTTTCTTCAATAGAACAACCACGATAGTAAATAGCACAAGGAATGCCATTACCCACCAACCTAAAGTTTGACGTTCAAGCTTGACTGGTTCTGCTGAATATTCAAGGAAGTTAACAATGTCACGGACCGCTTGATCATACTCACTTTGGCTCAGCTCACCCGTTCCATCAGACTCGGCACCAATAACAGCCTTGACTTCCTCGCCATTGACAATATGAGTACCATAAACTGGTTGTGGGATCCCTTGTAGCTCTTCAAGCACATGAGGCATACCGACACTTGGGAATACGATGTTGTTTACGCCAAAAGGCCGGCTAGGATCGGCATAAAATGAGCGAAGGTAAGTATACAACCAATCTGTTCCTCGAACACGAGCCACAAGCGTTAAATCTGGTGGTGGTGCACCAAACCATTTCGCTGCCGACTTATCTGGAATCGCATTCTCCATCAGTTGACCAATTTTGGCATTCGGATCAAAAATCAAATTTTCTTTCATCAAATCCGAGGGAATATTCAAATCATTCGCTACACGCTCATAACGCTGGTACTGAGTTGAGTGGCAACCAAAACAGTAGTTCATGAATAGCTTTGCACCATGCTGCAGTGATGCTTGATCTGTTAAATCATTATTTGCTTTATCTAAATGTACATTTGCGCCAGCTGCCAAAGCAAGAGATGGCAGCATTGCAAACAAAATTACAATCCACTTTTTCATTTAAATGTCACCCTCTCTGGTAATGGTTTCGTTGCTTCATTTTTGCTGTAGAAGAACAACAAAACAAAGAACATGAAGTAACCAACGCTAAATATACGTGCAAGCATTGTGTAAGTGGCTGTCGCAGGTAACGCACCTAAAACACCTAACGCAATAAAGCAGATAGTGAACTGAATAATATTGATTAAGTGGAACTTACTACGATAACGGTAAGAACGAACCTTACAACGATCCAGCCATGGCAATAAGAACAACACCACAATCGATGCACCCATCGCAGCCACACCAATTAACTTATCAGGAACGGCACGTAAAATTGCATAGAAAGGCGTGAAATACCAAACAGGTGCGATGTGTGCTGGTGTTTTTAGTGGGTTTGCCGCTTCAAAGTTAGGCGGCTCAAGGAAGTAACCACCCATCTCTGGGTTAAAGAACAACACATAACAGAACAGGATTAAGAAACCAGCTACACCAATAAGATCTTTCACTGTCCCGTAAGGATGGAATGGAATCGAATCAATGATGTCGTATTTCTTGGTGTAGTAGTCATGAAATTTAAACTGCGTTTTATAATCATCGCCCATCGCCCCTTTTGGTACTTTGGTTTCGATACCGTCAGGGTTATTAGAACCGACTTCATGCAGTGCTAATATATGGAGAACAATTAGCAACAATAAAACAATAGGTAAAGCAATTACATGCAGTGCAAAGAAACGGTTCAGAGTGGCACCTGAAATAACGTAGTCACCACGTATCCATAGAGTTAAATCATCACCGATAACGGGGATTGCACCGAACAAAGAGATAATAACTTGCGCTCCCCAATAGGACATTTGTCCCCATGGTAGCAAATATCCCATAAAGGCTTCGGCCATCAACACTAAGAAGATCAGCATGCCAAATAGCCATAGCAGCTCACGAGGCTTCTGATAGGAACCGTAAATTAAGCCACGGAACATATGTAGATAAATCACCACAAAGAAAGCTGAAGCGCCAGTGGAGTGCATATAGCGCAGTAACCAACCATACTCAACATCACGCATTATGTATTCAACAGATGCAAAAGCCCCTTCACCTGATGGCACATAGTTCATGGTTAGCCACACACCAGTGAGCAGTTGGTTAACAAGAACCAACATGGCTAACGATCCAAACAAATACCAAAAGTTAAAGTTTTTCGGCATTGGATATTCAGATAGGTGTTTTTTGTAAGCGTTCATTGCAGGTAAACGCTTTTCTACCCAATCAAGTAAAACTTGCATTATGCAGCCTCCCCGGTCTCATCTAATCCTATGACAATACGAGTATCGCTAAGATACATATATTGAGGGATAACCAAGTTTAGTGGTGCCGGAACACCTTGAAAAACTCGACCCGCCATATCAAATTTCGAACCATGGCAAGGACAGAAAAAACCAGATTTAACCCCTTGAACTTGTTCACTAAAAGAATCAGGCAAATAAGTAGGTGAACAGCCAAGGTGAGTACAAATACCCACAGCAACGAAATATTCAGGTTTAATCGATCGATAAGCATTTTGCGCATAATTAGGCTGCTGCTGCTCATCCGATTGAGGATCTCGAAGTTGGTTTTCGATATCTTTTAGCCCATCGACCACTGATTGAGAACGACGAACAACCCAAACAGGTTTTCCTCGCCACTCAACACGAACCATTTGCCCCTCTTCAAGTTTACCGATTTCAACTTCAACGGGGGCTCCAGCCGCTTTGGCTTTGGCACTTGGGTTCCAAGATTTAATAAAAGGAACGGCGACAGCAGCGGCTCCTAACCCTCCGACAACGGCTGTTGTCGCGGTTAAGAAACGTCTGCGACCGTTATTTAAAGGCGCATTGCTCATCCAAACATTCTCCCATTTGCTCCCTGTGGATTATTATTATTCCGCTTATCAAGAGCATGGCTAACAAAATACGAATCTAGTTGTATTTATTTGATGGCAAATCATAAATAAAACCCTACTTTTTGACAAGATAAAGCTACCTTTTCGTAACATTCGTGAAGTAAATCGCACGTGAGGTCACAAAAGGAAGATTAAAGAGCAACAACCAAATGATGTGATTAAAAAAATGAGTGTTTGCTAACACCAAAAAACAAAAAGCCCGGTATAAATACCGGGCTTTTGAACCACAATCCAGTAACACTGGAAGCGAATCTTTTGAAAAAAGATTAACGCTTAGAGAATTGTGGTTTACGACGTGCTTTACGCAGACCAACTTTCTTACGTTCAACGCAACGAGCGTCGCGAGTAACGTAGCCAGCTGCACGTAGAACAGGACGTAGTGATTCGTCGTATTCCATTAGAGCGCGAGTGATACCGTGACGGATAGCACCAGCTTGACCAGAAATACCACCACCTTTAACAGTGATGTATAGATCTAGTTTCTCAGTTAGTTCAACTAGCTCAAGAGGTTGTTTAACAACCATGCGAGAAGTTGGACGACCAAAGTAAACATCAAGGCTACGCTTGTTGATTACAATGTTGCCGCTGCCTGGTTTAATAAAAACGCGTGCAGCTGAGCTTTTGCGACGGCCAGTGCCGTAGTATTGATTCTCTGCCATTTTCGAAATCCCCAATTAGATGTCTAGTACTTTTGGTTGTTGAGCAGCATGGTTGTGCTCAGCGCCAGCGTAAACTTTCAGCTTACGGTACATAGCACGGCCTAGAGGACCACGTGGTAGCATACCTTTAACCGCTAGCTCAATAACCATCTCTGGCTTACGAATAATCAGCTTGTCGAAAGTGATTGATTTTAAGCCGCCTGGAAATTCAGTGTGACGGTAGTAAGTTTTAGCTGCTGCTTTGTTACCTGTTACAGTAACTTTCTCAGCGTTTACAACGATGATGTAATCACCAGTGTCTACGTGAGGAGTGTATTCAGCTTTATGTTTGCCACGTAGGCGAGATGCAATTTCACTTGCTAGACGACCTAGAGTTTTACCCTCAGCGTCTACGATATACCAGTCGCGTTTTACAGTTTCTGGTTTAGCAACGAAAGTTTTCATGCTAATAATAACCCGTTAAATAAAATTTACACTAAAAGGAGCATTAAAATGCCCCCACTGTCTAAGAGTCCAAAGTTGCCCCTTCGAGCGTTTGGTTTCTCTCGGCCTCTCGTTTCACAGAAACAGGCCTGCAGTAACGGTGGGTCGCAGGATTATAGGGAAGTCAGTAGAAAAAATCACCTCTTTTTGAACAAAATCACGAATTTTTTATTTTGCTTTAAAAAGTGTTCGGATTGAGCTAGGCCAGATGTTCCCTTGATAAATACTCATGACTTTGCATTTCAATTAACCGCGACTGACAACGTTTGAATTCAAACTCCAGTTGCCCATGCAGATACAGATCGTCCAGCGCCACTTCGGCGGAGATAATTACTTTTACATGTCGTTCGTAAAATTCATCAATCAACGCAATAAAACGCCGCGCTGCATCATCGATGGCGCGATCCATTTGCTTCACATCGGCCAGCAGTACTGTGTGGTAAATTTTGGACAACTCAATGTAATCGTTTTGGCTTCTCGCCGTTTGGCATAACTGTTCAAATGTCGCATGTAAAATACCATCACTAGCCTTTACAACAGCGAGGGTGCGATGATTGATTTCAATCTCACTGCGTGCTTCTTTTTTCTCGTCACCAACCAATTGCCGATAGTAATGTTGTAAATTGTGGCTTGCTGCTTCATCCAATGGATAGTGGTAAATTTCCGCTTGCTCTAATGTTCTTAAGCGATAATCAATGCCACTATCGACGTTCAACACATGACAGTGTGCTTCAATCAAAGCAATTGCAGGGAGAAAGTGTGCTCGCTGCAAGCCGTTGCGGTATAAGTCGTGCGGTGGAATGTTCGATGTCGCAACTAAGATAATACCGCGCTTAAACAGTGCTTGAAACAAGGTACCCAAAATCATCGCATCGGTAATATCTGATACAAAAAATTCATCAAAACAGATAATTTCCGTTTCAGACTTAAAAATATCGGCAACCTTTTCTAAGGGCTCTTCAACTCCAGCCAGCGCCTTCAGCTCATCATGAACTCGATACATAAAACGGTGGAAATGCACTCGCATTTTGCGAGTGGTTGGCAGAGCTTCAAAAAACGTATCCATTAGATAGGTTTTTCCTCGCCCGACACCGCCCCAAAAATAGAGCCCTTTAGGTAAGTTAGGCTGTTTAGGTTGGCGGCCAAGCCATTTGGTCCAAAGCGCGGAGGGCTTAACTGGTTGGTTAAGATAATCCTGAAACTGATGGTAGAGTAAATCCAGCGCATCGACGGCGCTTTCTTGAGCAGAGTCTCGTTGAAAACCGAGTTTTTTTACATCGTGTTCATATCGCTGTTTTGGTGTCATGACCGCCTACTGCACTAAAGAAAATGGAAACTGCTATTTCGTGTATTTCGCTTTATTGGCTAGAGCAGTCATAGTAACATGTCCAAGCGACATGTGTAACCAACAGGTAAAAAACATGTTAAATAACAACAATAAGGAGCTGTTATGCCTTGGATATATGCCATTGTAGGCTTGCTAGTAGGGGCCGTGTTGGGAATGGTCATTTCACGATTGACTACGCCTCAATATAAAAACCAAAAGTCTCTACAAAAAGAATTAGATAACGCGAAATTTAGTTTGGAACAACAACGCCAAGAATTGTCGGATCATTTTGCTCAAGCGGCAGAAATACTCGATACACTAGGTAAAGATTATACAAAACTGTATCAACACATGGCCAAAACATCGTCTGAAATTCTGCCGAATATGCCAGAGCAAGATAACCCATTTATCAAAAAAATCGCTCTGCATAATGATACAGAGAAAAGCAACGATGACATTTTGGAACAGCCACCGAAAGATTATGCCAATGGCGCAACAGGGCTTTTTAATACCCCTAAAAAAGAGATCATTCATTCTGCAGACGTGGTTAAGGTGAAAGCCGTTTAATCTGAATTCATGAACTTTATAAAGGTTTTTGAGTCATAAACCTCACGAGAGTGTTGAAGTTTTGTCTTTCGTACAAATATTAAACTTCGAACACAGTTATTCCAAAGGAGCTTATGATGAAAAAACCTTTACTTCTTTTAACCGCTCTATCGTTAAGTTTAAGTTCAATCATCACCCCACTACCCGCAATGGCAGCGCTACCCTTTTCTGTCAGTGGTGAGCCACTGCCGAGCTTAGCACCGATGCTAGAGCAAGTGACACCAGCGGTTGTGAGTATCTCAGTTGAGGGAACTCAAGTCTCCCATCAACGTTTACCCGAGCAGTTTCGATTTTTCTTTGGTCCTGACTTCCCAATCGACCAATCGCAAGAGCGGCCATTTAGAGCATTAGGCTCTGGTGTCATTACTGACGCAGACAAAGGTTATGTTGTGACTAATTATCACGTCATCGATGGCGCTGATAAGATTCGCGTCAAACTATACGACGGCCGAGAATACGATGCGGAGCTCGTCGGTGGCGATAAAATGTCCGATGTCGCGCTGATCAAACTAAAAAAAGCAAAAAATTTAACCCAAATTCGTATCGCGGATTCAGACAAACTGCGTGTAGGTGATTTCACGGTCGCGATCGGGAACCCGTTTGGTCTTGGTCAAACGGTGACTTCCGGCATTGTTTCTGCGCTAGGACGAAGTGGACTTAATCTTGAAAACTTTGAGAACTTTATTCAGACCGATGCCGCGATTAACAGTGGCAACTCTGGTGGTGCCTTAGTCAATCTCAATGGTGAATTGATTGGGATTAATACCGCGATTCTTGGGCCGAATGGTGGCAACGTTGGGATAGGTTTTGCAATACCATCAAATATGATGAAAAACTTGACCGAACAGATCTTAGAATTTGGTGAGGTAAAACGTGGCGTGCTCGGCGTTCAAGGGGGTGAAATAACCTCTGAACTGGCTGAAGCGCTAGGCTATGAGTCAAGTAAGGGGGCGTTTGTTAGCCAAGTTATCAAAGATAGCGCCGCCGATAAAGCAGGGATCAAAGCGGGTGATGTCATCACAGCTATTAATGGAAAAAACGTTTCTACCTTCAACGAATTAAGAGCCAAAGTGGCAACATTAGGTGCAGGTAAAAAAATCACAATCGATGTTATCCGCGATGGTAAAAGCAAGACCTTCGACGTAACCTTGAGTGAAAACAACACCACAACCAAAGCAGAGCAACTGCACTCGGGGTTGACTGGTGCGGCACTGACCAATACGACGGATCAAGACCCAATCGCTGGCGTTAAAGTGACTGCTATAGAGAAAGGGTCAGCGGCAGAAGCGTATCAACTACAAAAAGAGGACATCATCATTGGTGTTAACCGCCAACGAGTGAAAAACCTCGCACAATTACGCGAAATTTTGGAGAAAAAGCCGAGCATACTTGCGCTGAATATCCAACGAGGTGATAGAACCATTTACTTGGTTATTCGCTAATTAGTGAGAATCGCTTGTGGAGCGATCAGGGCAGCATTTGAATGCTGCCCTTTTCTTATTCAATCATGTAGTGCTATTCTTCCTCTCTCAAGCTCAGGTGTAAAATAAGCTGAGTATATAGCGGGTTTTGTTTGGGGAAGATATGCTTAACTTTTTACTTCGTTCAGTGGGGCTTGGGCTTCTCGCTGCTGTTGTTATTTTACTAGCGGTTCCCTCGCTACGTTCAAATGTTCTCCCGCAAATCGCGGCCGAAGAGTCTCCCAATGCGCTCTCTTTGCAAATTTCGTTTAACCAAGCCGTTCGCCGCGCCGCACCTGCTGTAGTCAATATTTACAACCAAAAATACACCGAAAGCGATCGAAGTAAACTGTCGATTCAAGGGTTAGGCTCTGGTGTGATTGTGAGCGAGAAAGGGTACATCATTACTAACTATCACGTAGTAGCCCAAGCCGACCAAATCGTAGCGGCCTTACAAGATGGCCGTCTCGCAGCCGCGCAATTAGTAGGCAAAGATCGACGCACGGATATCGCAATTTTGCGAATCGAAGGAACGAACCTTCCCGTTATTCCACAAAATCCCAATTACTCGGTGAAAGTTGGCGATGTGGTACTGGCCATTGGCAATCCATACAACCTTGGACAAACCACTACTTTTGGTATCATTTCTGCCACTGAACGTTCATCAGTCAGTACCGATGGACGTCAAGCTTTCATCCAAACTGATGCGGCCATTAATGAAGGCAATTCAGGTGGAGCTTTGGTCAACACTCAAGGAGAGCTCGTCGGTATTAACACGGCTTCGTTTCAACAAGCAACTGAAATGAAAACCGATGGTATATCATTCGCGATTCCTTACAAATTAGCCAATACCATTATGGAAAAAATCATTGCTGATGGACGCGTGATTCGCGGCTATATCGGTATTGATGGGCAAGATATTACTCCAGTAACATCTCGCCTACTTGGCAGTGAACATATTGGCGGCATAGTTGTGTTGGGCATTGACCCCAATGGCCCTGCGGAAACGGCTGGTTTTAAAGAGCGGGACATTATTCTAAAAATTGGCGGTAAAAAAATTAATGGTCGCAAGAGTGTGATGGAAATTGTCACTGACTTGCGCCCAGGTACCGTTGTCGATATGCTCATCTTACGTAAGGGTGAAGAGATGACACTTCCCGTGACAATTGTTGAAGACCTACGCGAATAAAACTAAGCCACCAAAAACAAAACAAAGAGACATAAAAAAGCCCCCAACTCACGAAGGGGGCTTTTATTTATAGACTTTTACTCTTGCTCAAGATCTGAATCACTAAGTTCTGATTCAATCTCAATCGCAGTAACACGTTGTAACCCTCTCGGCAGTAAGCTACCTCGACGTCCACGCTCACCACGGAAGTTTTCTAGATCGCTGGCTTTTAAACCAAGTTTGCGTTTGCCGGCATAGAGCGTAATAGCCGCTCCTTGAGGCAAGGAGATTAAGTGTGACACAAACTCTTCACGCTCTTTGGACTTAGCCGCAGGAATATTGATTATTTTGTTGCCTTTGCCTTTGGTTAGCTGTGGTAAATCTTTGATTGGGAATAGCAACATTCGGCCCTGATTCGTGATCGCTAAAATGTCATCAGACTCCAAATTACCGATGGCCTGCGGCGTCATTACCTCTGAGTTCTCAGGCAAATTAACTAAGGCTTTACCACTACGGTTTTTCGACAGCAGTTCACCACCTTTACACACAAAACCATAACCGGCATCCGAGCCCACTAACCAGAGTTGATCCTCTTCTCCCATCACTACTTGGCGAATAGACGAGCCCTCTGTGATGTTGAGACGACCCGTAATCGGTTCACCTTGGCTGCGCGCCGAAGGTAGCGAGTGAGCTTCAAGCGAATAACTTCGACCATCGCTACCCAAGAATACGACCTGTTGATTGCTCTTACCACAAGCATGAGCCAAATACTGGTCGCCGGATTTGTAGCTCAAACTTTGGCAATCCACATCATGCCCTTTGGCATGACGTACCCAGCCTTTTTCCGAAAGCACAACGGTGATCGCTTCACTTGGCACAAGGTCACGCTCAGTCAACGCTTTAGATTCAGCTCGCTCAATCAGTGGTGAACGGCGGTCATCACCGTACTTCTCAGCATCCGCTTTGATCTCTTTCTTCAACAATGTGTTCAAGCGACGCTCAGAACCAAGCAACTGCTCTAATTTTTCCCGCTCTTTGGCAAGCTCATCTTGCTCACCACGAATCTTCATCTCTTCAAGTTTGGCTAAGTGGCGAAGTTTGGTATCTAAAATCGCATCGGCTTGAATAGCACTAATACCAAAACGGGCCATCAGTACCGCTTTAGGTTCATCTTCAGTACGAATGATTTCAATCACTTCATCAATATTCAGATAAGCAATGAGCAAACCTTCCAAGATGTGCAAACGCGCCATGACTTTATCAAGACGGTACTGTAAGCGGCGGCGAACCGTGGTGCGACGAAACTCAATCCACTCAGAAAGAATGGTCACTAAACCTTTCACTTCAGGACGATTGTTTAAGCCAATCATGTTCAAGTTAACACGGAAGCTTTTCTCTAGATCGGTTGATGCGAACAAGTGGCTCATCAACAAATCACAATCTACGCGGTTAGAACGCGGCACAATAACAATACGCGTAGGGTTCTCGTGATCCGATTCATCGCGTAAATCTTCAACCATTGGCAATTTCTTCGCGCGCATTTGGTTAGCGATTTGTTCGAGCAATTTAGCGCCTGAGACTTGATGAGGTAATGCTGTGATCACAACATCACTACCCTCTTTATGCCAAACCGCGCGCATTTTGATACTGCCGCGACCTGAGCGATATATTTTCTCAATTTCAATTCTGGGTGAAATAATTTCCGCTTCGGTCGGATAATCTGGCCCTTGCACGTACTGCATCACATCATGCAGTTGCGCTTCCGGGTTATCGATCAGGTGAATCGTCGCATCGGCAATTTCACGCACATTGTGTGGCGGGATATCGGTCGCCATGCCCACTGCAATTCCCGTGACGCCATTGAGCAAAATATGAGGTAAACGCGCCGGCAGCATTTGTGGTTCTTGCATTGTCCCATCAAAGTTAGGCTGCCAATCAACGTTGCCTTGTCCAAGCTCACCCAGTAAAACTTCAGCGAATTTAGACAGTTTCGCTTCGGTATAACGCATCGCCGCGAAGGATTTTGGATCGTCCGGAGCACCCCAGTTACCTTGACCATCCACCAGTGGATAGCGGTAAGAAAAGGGTTGTGCCATTAATACCATCGCTTCGTAACAGGCCGAATCACCGTGCGGGTGGTATTTACCGAGCACGTCACCAACGGTACGCGCTGATTTTTTGTACTTGGCTGACGCCGAGAGTCCAAGCTCCGACATCGCATAAATAATACGTCGCTGTACCGGTTTTAAACCATCGCCAATATAAGGCAGTGCGCGGTCCATGATGACGTACATCGAATAATTGAGATAGGCGTCTTCAGTGAACTTACGCAGCGGCAGTTTCTCAACACCATCAAAGGTTATTTCAGTTGACATTTATTGCACCTCTGCCATATCGCCATAACGTTGCAACCATGCGCGGCGGTCATCTGCACGCTTTTTACCTAGCAACATGTCCATCATCTCATCCGTTGCTTCAGCATCATCAATGGTCAGTTGAACCAAGCGGCGCGTGTTTGGATCCATCGTTGTTTCACGCAATTGAAGCGGATTCATTTCACCCAAACCTTTAAATCGCTGTACGTTGATTTTGGCTTTTTTCTGGCTAAGTCGCTCTAAAATGCCCTCTTTTTCAGCATCATCGAGTGCATAAAAGACCTCTTTGCCGCAGTCGATCCGATACAAAGGAGGCATCGCAACAAAAATATGACCCGCTTTGACTAATGCTCGGAAATGTTTGGTAAATAAGGCACAAAGCAAGGTGGCAATATGTAAACCATCAGAGTCAGCATCCGCGAGAATGCAGATTTTACCGTAACGCAATCCATCGAGATCGTCGTTATCAGGATCAATCCCAAGCGCAACAGAGATATCATGCACTTCTTGTGAAGCCAGCACTTGGTCTGCCGACACTTCCCACGTATTTAAAATTTTCCCACGCAGTGGCATAACCGCTTGAAATTCACGATCGCGCGCTTGCTTAGCACTGCCGCCTGCTGAATCCCCTTCGACAAAGAAGATTTCCGTGCGGCTCAGGTCTTGCACTGAACAGTCGGTCAATTTACCGGGGAGCGCGGGGCCCGATGCGATTTTTTTCCGTACCACTTTTTTGCTAGCTCGCATGCGGCGATGCGCATTGGCAATGCACACTTCGGCAAGTAATTCAGCGAGTTGTGGTTTTTCATTCAGCCATAAACTGAAGGAGTCTTTTATCACACCTGAAACAAAAGCTGCGGTTTGACGTGAAGAGAGGCGCTCTTTGGTTTGCCCTGCAAACTGTGGGTCTTGCATCTTAACCGACAATACATAAGAACAGCGGTCAAAGACATCTTCACCAGTTAACTTAACGCCACGCGGCAACAGGTTGCGGAATTCACAGAATTCACGCATCGCATCGAGCAACCCTTGGCGTAAGCCGTTAACGTGCGTACCACCTTGTGCGGTAGGGATTAAGTTAACATAGCTTTCAGTGATCATCTCACCACCTTCAGGTAGCCAAATCACTGCCCAGTTGGCCGCTTCAGTTTCAGCGACAAACTCACCCGTAAATGGCTCTTCGGGCAATAAGGTGTAACCCTTTACGCCTTCTGCGAGATAATCTTTTAGGCCGTCTTCGTAGTACCAACGGTGCTCAAGATTGTTAACCTTATCACTAAAGGTGATCTCGAGCCCCGGGCAAAGTACCGCTTTAGCGCGCAAATTATTGATTAGGCGAGTCACTGAAAAGTTAGGCGAATCAAAGTAGCTGGTATCGGGCCAAAAGTGGACACTTGTCCCTTTATTACGACGACCACAGGTGCCAGTTACCGTCAATTCCTCGACTTTATTACCGTGCTCAAACGCCATTTCATATATTTGCCCATCACGGCGAACGGTCACTTCCACACGCTTGGATAGGGCATTCACTACGGAAATACCTACCCCATGTAAACCACCGGAGAACTGGTAGCTTTTGTTTGAAAACTTACCACCCGCATGCAATTTACAGAAGATAAGCTCAACGCCTGATATTTTCTCTTCAGGGTGAATATCAACAGGCATACCACGCCCATCATCGATCACTTCAAGTGATTGATCTGCGTGGAGAATAACTTGTACCTTGGAGGCATATCCGGCTAGCGCTTCATCGACACTGTTATCGATAACTTCTTGGCCTAAATGGTTAGGTCGCGCGGTGTCCGTATACATCCCAGGTCGGCGACGTACTGGTTCTAAGCCATTAAGAACTTCAATGGCCCCAGCATTATATTGTTCAGTCATAATACGGAATGCTTTTATAGATAAATGATTCGTTACTTTTTCGGCAGTTTATCAATGATGTACTTGTGATTAATTAACGACAACAACGCTGATTTTTTCAGCATTACAAACTGCAAAAGTATAGATAGAACATAGTCTGGAAGAGCCTTGCTTATGTCAAGCGAGATAAGTAAGTTACAGGTAAAATTATGACTCCCCCCTCAATGAATCGGTCAGAGATCTAGGAATTCGATGATTTGTCGCGGATATCGCTCAAAGTTCACAAAACTATGATCGCCGCCAAATTCAACCGTCTGTTTTGCTCCCGCCAATTTAGCGACGGCTTGACGGTAATCTAAGACTTCATCACCCATTTGTTGCAACAACCAAAATGACGTGACGTCATTAATTTTAACCTCTAATGCTTTGAGCTCTTCAATATGTTTCGCCTCTAGCCGATAGTGCTCTTGCGTGTAGGGGTTGACTTGTTCGCCTAAAAAATTGACCAATAATTCATACGGTTTGATTGCTGGGTTTATCACCACGGCACGAAAACCAAACAAATGGTTTAACCAAATAGACAAATACCCGCCTAATGAACTCCCCACCAGCGCAATACGATATTGATCTTGATGTTGATGAATAAGATCAAGTAGATATTCCGCAGCTTGCGCGGGAAAACTGGGTAACTTAGGCACCATCACTTTGATATCAGGACGCTGCATTTGGCAATACTTCACCATCACTTGTGCTTTGTGCGACAGCGGCGAGCTATTAAAGCCGTGAATATAAAGCAGCATAGGTTGACGAGTAGGCATCTCAGTATCCATTAGCGTTAAAATCCGGTTGGAATGCGCCGTTAGCTAAACGTTTGACTTGAGTTTCTATTTGACCATCAGCAGATAGCGTCAATTCACGCCATCCTGGGGAAGTGCGATCCAAAGCAAAATCATCTGAATTGGGCTTAAATTGTACACAGGTCGAGGGAGTGGCCATCACTCGGACACCGTGATGGAGTTTATCCATATTTTGATGAACATGACCACATAGGACGGCTTTCACATTGCGATGTTGCGTGACGATATTCCAAAAAGCATCGCTGTCTTTAAGGCTATGTTGATCGAGCCAGGCGCTCCCCACCAATAGAGGATGATGATGCAGCACAATCAAGGTGTGTCGCTGATGGTGCGTCGATAATTTTTCGTCAAGTAAAGCCAATTGTTGATCGCTCAGCCGTCCATGCGGTACGCCCACAACTTGAGAATCGAGCATCACCATCTGCCAGTGTTCACCGAGTAATACATGCTCCGACTGTTGAATCTGCTCTGACGGGAATACGGCGCCCATATTGGGTTTAAAGTCGTGATTACCGGGAAGCCAAAAACAAGTTTTTTCTAATGAAGAAATACCACGAGAGAAACGAAGATAAGACTCAGCACTATGATCTTGCGAGATGTCGCCCGTGGCTAGAATTGCATCAAATTCAACACGTTGCGTGCAGATCTCTGCCACAACAGCATGAAAGCTATCTACCGTATTAACACTCAACAGGCTGCCATCATCCGGCGCAAACAGATGCGTATCGGTAATTTGTAGCAGCTTGATGCTGTCTGAATTGTCTAGAGTTGGCGACACGTTCAAAATTTATTAATCCAAATTGAATGACTAATTTTCATCTATGACGAAGACTAAATTGGAGCTCGGCTAATCCCGTGCTTTAAACAGAAAGTAAGCCAATCGCCTAAAAAGCGATTGATTTGCGCTTTCTCATCTTTTTGCATCATTTGTTCATTCGGGTAATCATAGCGAGCTTTGATCTGATTTATCCGCGCACTTGCACACACTTCGGAAACACGTGCATCGTGGTAAAGCCTGACAGACATCGACGGTAATGGAAATACTGAAACGTCATCACTCTGACAAATCTCCACTAAAGTTGTGTACTTTGTGACCTCTAGCACTTGTAATTGATAGGTCATTTGAGCAGCCTGATAACAGCGTAAGTCACCCACGCTCGGCTGACTTGGTAACAAAGCGTTCAATTTCGCGTAGTTAGTTTCGTACACACGCATTAGTTCCGATAAATCAACGTGATACGTTTTTTTCAATGCTAATTCTGCCATTGCAATTGTAACTGTTGATAGTTTAGCTCTAACCATTGTAAAGCGATAATTGAGGCACCATTCTCAATTTGGCCGTTTTTCACTAAGCGGTAAGCCTCTTCACGGCTCATGACATGAACTTTGATGTCTTCACCTTCATAGTCAAGCCCATGTACGCCTTTAGCTTGCGTTGCATCGATTTCACCAACAAAGACGTCGAGTAATTCAGAGCATCCACCAGATGATGGATAATAAGAGCTAATTTTTTCGATTCGGTTCACTTCAATTCCCGCCTCTTCCATCGCCTCTCGACGGATAACCTGCTCGGACGTTTCATTAGGGTCGATGACTCCAGCAATAATCTCCAGTTGCCAAGGATGGGCGTGCTCTAGTGCTCCAACTCGAATTTGCTCTATAATCACGACTTCATCACGCACAGGATCATAAGGAAGCATAGCCGCAGCATGACCTCTTTCAAACATTTCTCTTTCAATCTCCTCACTCCATCCACCTTCAAACAACTTGTGTTTAAAGCGGTATTTCACCATGCGGAAAAAACCTTGGAACAGTGTTTCTTTTGAAATGACGTCCACATCTTGGGGCGTAAAAATGTTGTACCGTTTGTCAGACTGCTGCATTTGAAACCTCGCTCAGTGAATCTCATAGTTTAATCATGGAATTCATCCATCACCAAGGATATTGCTCAACTTTTTATATAAATTTTATATTTATTTTTAAACGAGCATCGAATTTTATTGCACAGATGGACAGTTATGTGTAAAAAAGTGCAAAGTTTCGAGTGAATTACCACCAATTTAAGTTAAACTCCTTAAAAGTAACCTTCTTACATATTAAGGCAGGGAATAGGACCAATGAAAAAACTGCTTCCACTATTCATCAGCGCAGCATTAGGCAGCCTGAGTTCTTCAGTATGGGCGGATACTCTTACTGAAATCTATAATCAAGCCAAAGAAAATGATCCTCAGTTACTGAGCTCTGCAGCTCAACGTGATGCTGCATTTGAAGCGGTCACATCTAGCCGTGGCGATCTGTTACCACAAATCAACCTGACCGCTGGTTACAATATCAACCGCAGTGATATTGATGCACGCGAAAGTGATAAGCTCACAGCAGGCATCAGTTTCTCTCAGCAGCTTTATCAACGTTCAAGTTGGGTTTCTTTAGACACGGCAGAAAAGAATGCACGCAAAGCGGATTCTGCCTATGCGGCCACCCAGCAAGGTCTGATTTTACGCGTTGCACAAGCCTATTTTGAAGTGCTTCGCGCCAAAGATAACTTGGCATTTGTCCGTGCAGAAAAAGCGGCAGTGGCTCGTCAATTAGAGCAAACGAAACAACGTTTTGAAGTCGGTCTTTCTGCAATTACTGACGTGCATGACGCACAAGCGCAATACGATGGTGTACTTGCTGATGAAGTTTTGGCAAAAAATAGCCTCACTAATAGTTATGAAACCTTGCGTGAAATTACCGGCCAAGAACATTCTGATTTAAGTGTGTTGGATACTAATCGTTTTTCAGCCAGCAAAACAACACAGCCGATTGATGCTCTGCTTGAAGAGGCCCAACAGAAAAATCTCTCTTTGCTGACCGCTCGTATTTCTCAAGATGTCGCGAAAGATAATATTTCATTAGCAAGTTCAGGGCACTTACCCTCACTGACTCTTGATGGCGGCTACAAGTACGGCGATGAAAGTAATAATAACAGCGGCTCTAAAGGGGATTATAACGATTTTAATGTCGGTATAAACCTTGCGGTGCCATTGTACACTGGTGGAAAAACCACTTCGCAAACCAAACAAGCTGAATTTGCGTACGTTGCTGCAAGCCAAGATTTAGAAAAAACGTATCGCAGCGTTGTGAAAGATGTACGCGCATTTAACAACAACATCAATGCCTCTATTGGCGCTTTACGTGCTTATGAACAGTCAGTTATTTCAGCGAAATCAGCACTGGAAGCGACCGAAGCAGGGTTTGATGTAGGTACGCGAACTATTGTTGATGTACTTGATTCAACGCGCCGTCTATACGATGCGAATAAAAATCTCTCTAACGCACGTTATGACTATGTGCTGAGCGTACTGCAATTACGTCAAGCAGTAGGCACATTGAGCGAGCAAGATATTTTAGATATCAACGCTGGCTTAAAAGCAGACAGCTAAAAAAGTAAAAGCCGCTGAATTTTCAGCGGCTTTTTTGTAGCGATTGGCTCATTTTATACAAAATGCCAAAGGATACGGCGCGATGTTAGCCTCTGCCGCCTTTAATCGCTTCAATAATTTCTGTGGTTGAGCAACCATCTTCAAAGTTCAACACTTTGACTTCTCCACCCGCCGCAATCACTTCTTCACCACCGGCGATATCTTCAGGTTTATAGTCACCACCTTTCACCAATAAGTTAGGTAGTACAGCTGCAATCAAACGCTGTGGCGTATCTTCAGAAAAAGGAACCACCCAATCGACAGCGCCCAATGCAGCCAGTACCGCCATGCGGCGATCCGTTGTATTGACTGGGCGACCTGGGCCTTTCAAACGCTTAACCGACTCATCCGTGTTAACGGCAACAATCAGGCGATCGCCCAATTTGGCTGCGTGGTTAAGATAAGAAACATGTCCTGCATGCAAAATATCAAAGCAACCATTGGTCATCACCACCTTTTCGCCCTGAGCTTGAGCCACTTTTACCGCATCAATTAAGGCTTGTTCACTGATGACACCATAATCAGTATCTTTGCTACCGTGAACCGCTTCCGCTAGTTCAATGGTTGAAACGGTTGACGTGCCCAGTTTACCAACCACAACACCCGCCGCCGCATTGGCCAATGCGCACGCTTCATCAAGTGGTTTACCTGCCGCAACTGATGCTGCAAGCACTGAAATCACCGTATCTCCCGCGCCCGTTACGTCATACACTTCTTTGGCTAATGTTGGTAAATGGAATGGCTTCTGATTGCGTTGTAACAGTGTCATGCCATGTTCGCTGCGAGTCACCAACAGTGCGCCAAGATCAAACTGTTCAATCAAGGCAAAGCCTTTTTCTACTAGCTCTTGCTCTGTTTTTACTTTGCCTACGACCTGTTCAAATTCAGACATGTTAGGTGTGAGCAATGTTGCGCCACGATAACGTTCGAAATCGGCTCCTTTAGGATCGATAAAAACGGGAACGTTGGCTGCACGTGCTTTTTGGATCAATTGCTGCACATGCTCTAATGCGCCTTTGGCGTAATCGGACAAGATCACCGCTTTTACTTTCGGTAACGCCAGCTCCATGCGAGATAAAATCAGTTCTGGATCGGTGTTCTCAAACTTATCTTCGAAATCCAAACGGATCAGTTGCTGGCCTCGGCTTAGCACGCGTAATTTTGTAATGGTTGGATAATTTGGCAGAGCAACAAAATCACAACTCACTTTCAACGCTGTTAACGTTTCAGTCAGAACGTTAGCTGGCTCATCCACGCCAGTTAAACCAACAATATGCGCATGACCGCCCAGCGAAGCAATGTTCATTGCAACGTTTGCCGCGCCGCCTGGACGTTCTTCGCTATTCTCTACTTTTACTACAGGAACGGGGGCTTCTGGTGAGATGCGACCGGTTGGACCATACCAGTAGCGATCAAGCATCACATCGCCAATAATCAATACACCTGCATCATTGTAGTCAGGTAGGATTGGTTTCATTGTGGATCTCCAATTTTTGTTATTGCGCTGAGTGTAACACAGCTCATTGAGTCTCTAAAACACTCAACCTAGCCACTGCTGCCAAGCGTTTGTGACTCGTCTTCTCAGGTCAACAAACTTACTTTCGTCAACATCCGCATCCAAGTTAAGCAAGTTTCGATGATGGATCTGATTGCGCATCGAAGTATAGGCATCGGTGAGAGCCAGCGCTTGTTCTTCCTCCATAACACCTTGGTTCAGCAGTGACTCAAAAATGCGTACGTTGTCTGACCAAAACGTCAATTTTGGCTTTTCATGGCTAAAACGCAGCACTAGATATTGAGCTAAAAACTCAATATCAGTGATGCCACCAGCATCTTGTTTAAGCATAAAACGGCCACTTTTCTTTCCCCCCAAATGATCGCGCATTTTTATCCGCATCGCGACTACATCCTGCTTGAGCTTGGTTTCATCTCTTGCCAATGACAAAATCTCATGGCGGGTGCGATGGAAAGCCTGTTGCAGTGGCTCATCACCATAAATCATTCGGGCACGAACTAAGGCTTGGTGTTCCCACGTCCACGCTTCATTGCGCTGGTATTCATCAAACGCTTCAGCGGGGCTAACTAACAAACCGGACGCTCCAGACGGGCGCAAACGAGTATCAACTTCATACAAAATACCAGAAGCGGTACGAGTGGCAAAAATGTGGATCACGCGCTGGGCTAAGCGCAAATAAAACTGACGGCCATCAATCTCTTTTGCGCCATCGGTGTAACAATCCACTGGGCAGTCATGGAGAAACACGATATCAAGATCAGAATTGTAGCCCAACTCCCAGCCCCCCACTTTGCCATAGCCAACGACTGCAAACCCTTTACCATCCCTCTCTTTTAAATGAGTGGGTTGGCCGTATTTTGCACTGACTTGCTGCCAAGCTTGGTTGATCACAGCTTCAACGATGGCTTCAGCAAGGTAGGTTAAGTGATCGCTCACTTTCATCACAGGCAAAGCACCGGCAATATCAGCAGCAGCAATACGCAAAATGCAGATCTGCTTAAATTGGCGTAATCCTTCCATTTGCTGCTCCATATCCTCTTCGGGAATACGAGCAAGAAAATCACGCAGTTCAGTTTTATAAGCAGACAACGCCATTGGATTATAGAGATGCTGCGGGTCGATAAGTTCATCGAGTAAAATGGGGTAACGACTAAGCTGTTCCGAAATCATCGGGCTTGCGGTACATAAACGCACCAGCTGCGTCAATGCCGCAGGGTGTTCATCTAGCAGCTCAAGGTAAGTGGTTCGAGTCACAATTTTGTACATCAAATGCAGCACACGAGGTAAGCCAAACTGCGCATCTGGGGGCATGAAAATCGCTTGGAACAGTTTTGGCATCAACCGGTTTAATACATCCCGTCCGCGTGGGCCCAGCGTTTTTTTCGCCAAATCCTCTTTAAATTGGATCAATACATGCGCCATGCCAGCAGGATCATCACAGGTAAGCTCTTGTTGAAAAATCGTTTCAAGCACATCTGGCTTGTGCGCCATATCCCACAGCTCGTGAAAATGTTTAGCAACGCACTGGTCATCTTCTTCTTCATCATCGCCAATCAGAGTTGCAAATACTTGATGTACTTTGGTCATGTGTTGATGCGTTTCGTGAAGCAGCGTTACCCAGTCAGTGCATTGCATTGCAACGGCTAAGCGAAGTTGATCCAGTTCATTGTCTGGCAAGGTTTGCGTCTGCTTGTCGGCCATCGCTTGCAATAGGTTTTCAAGGCGACGTAAAAACAGATAAGCTTGTCGTAAATCGGCCACTTCTTGCGGTTTGAGCAGGGCAAGTTCTGCTATTGCAACCAGTGTTTCTAATAGTCCACGCTGACGTAAACTGGGTTCTCGTCCACCACGAATTAACTGAAATACTTGTGCGATGAATTCAATTTCGCGGATCCCGCCCGCGCCTAATTTGATGTTGTTATGCAGCCCTCGACGTCTCACTTCGCTGCTGATCATCGATTTCATACGGCGCAGAGATTGAATGGCGCTAAAATCGATGTAGCGGCGGAACACAAATGGTCGCAGCATTTGGCGCAGCTCTTGGTACTGCGGATACATTTCCCGCCCCATTACTCGAGCTTTGATCATCGCATAACGCTCCCAATCACGCCCTTGCTCTTGGTAATAATCTTCGAGCGCCGCATAGCTCATCACCAGTGGGCCACTCTCACCAAAAGGACGCAAACGCATATCAACTCGGTAGCAAAAACCGTCAAAGGTATGTTGATCCAACGCTTTAATGATTCGCTGGCCTAAACGGGTAAAAAATTGCGCATTCGCGATACTGCGGCGAGCGCCTTGTGTTTCACCGTTTTCAGGATAAGTAAAAATGAGGTCGATATCCGACGAGAAGTTCAACTCACCGCCACCTAATTTGCCCATACCGATGATCAGCATAGGTTGTGCTTCACCTTGGTCGTTAGTTGGCGTTCCCCACTCGAAGCAGCAAACAGCGTACTGCCACTGGTAAGTCTCAAAAATGAGTGCTTCCGCCAGTGCTGAAAGATGTGCAAGGCTCTCTTCTAACGTCCAACTGGCGGTAAAATCTCGCCAAGCGATGTACACCATTTCCCGGTTACGAAACTGACGCAAAATACGATGCCCTGACATTTCATCTTTGCACTCTTCTAGCTGTATAGCGAGATCGTCTCGGTAATGCTCTAGCCTTGACTCTCCCGCCAACATTTCCGGTAATTGCATACACAACCATTCATCTCGCAATAATGCTTCATTGATAAACTGGCTCATCCCGACCACATACAACAGCTGTTTTTTCAATGGCTCGGACCACTGTGCAATGCTCGGTTGTTGCTCTAGCAAATGTTGATAGGTTGTGTGCGCAAAAGCGTGAAGTGATGAAGGCAGTAACATGAGACATCCTTGTGAATTGAGACCAATGCAGTCGCTAGAAGGCTATTTATAGCAAACTTATATCAATAAAAAACGCCCAACAACAAGAATTGTGGGCGTTGATTGAAGGATCGAATTTCTACAGAGTTAGACTTTGAACATCGTAATTTTCCGATCTAACTCTTCGGCGTTGCTTTGCATGATCTCTGATGTTTCAAGCAACTCACCAACCACTGTTACTGAGGCTTCAACGAGCTCCCTCACATTGGTTAGATTTTGGTCCATTTCCTGAGCCACGCTAGTTTGCTGCCCAGCGGCTGTTGCGATTTGGATATTCATGTCATTGATCCGTTGCACTTGATTCACAATACCATCTAATTCAGTGCCCGCATTCGTAACCAGCTCAACTCCTTCAGCCGCTTCAACTACACTTTTTTCCATTAAATCAACAGCTGAATTGGCACTATTTTGTAATTGAGAAATCATCTCCTGGATCTCAATCGTCGCTTTTTGGGTGCGCTGCGCTAAGTTACGCACTTCATCGGCTACCACCGCAAAACCACGCCCAGCGTCACCAGCCCGAGCCGCTTCAATAGCTGCATTGAGCGCGAGTAGGTTGGTTTGTTCGGAAATACTTTGGATGGTTCCAACAACACTGCCAATCGCAACCACTCGTTCTTCAACTTGGTTGACGGCTTGCGCTGATGCCGCGATATCCTTCGATAGCTCACTCATCTTAGTGATGGTGCCTTTAACAAAACGCTGACCAGTTTCTGCTTGACCTGACGCTTGCTCGGTTAGTGCTGATGCATTTTGTGCATGCTCTGCGACCGTTTGCACCGTGGATGTCATTTCACTCATGGCGGTGGCCAATTGGTCAATTTCGTTAAACTCTTCTTGAGCCGAATCTTTGGTTTCTGACATGCTGATGGTCATGACTTCAGTAAGTGACGAAAGCTCTTGTGAGGCATCCACTTGCATCTTAATGACGTCTTGCAACTGGCGGCGGGTTTTCTCAAGCTCTCGCGCAACGTCGCCGTACTCATCTTTACATTCCATATTAATCGGTGTGGAAAGATCACGACTTGCCATCAACTTAATTGAATCACTTAAATATTGTGTTTGGCGCAGCATGACTTTGGCTGCGGCGAGTAAAAGCACAACAAAAACGATGATCATGAATGCCGTTTGCCATACTACTTGAGTCAAATAAGCATCATAGTGTTGCTGAGCGATTTCGGTATTCTGAGTTGCTGCAAGCAGTGATTCGTAAAAAGTACGAGCATCCCAAAGCTGCTTTGCGATGATCAATACTGTACTAAACACCATCAGCATAACCATTTTAGGAACGAGACGAATATCAGTAATCAAACGTTCCCATGGCTTAAATGCCATTGTTGCCATTGTCAGTTCTCCACTATGTCTTATATGTTGAAATTTCGGTAAGTAAGCAAACTCAAAAACTAAAAAGCTATTTATTTTGAGCTTCGTATGAAAAAAGATGATATCAAAGATGAGACAAATCCAATGTGTTTATTGTTGCTGATCCACTCACTCATGGCATTATTTGTGATCTCAGGCTTGTTGTTCATCCCTGTCAATCATGATACCTGTTAGGTTTCTATCGACCCTGATTTTTTGAACTGTAGTCGTTTCGTTGTGCAACCTGTTGGAGATTTGATCTCATCCACAAATCAATTGCAATTAATGAAACTAAATGAGCAGAGATATAAAAAAAGAGACACCGCAGTATCTCTTTTTCATTTTGGCTGTGAGCCATGTTGATTAGCGACTTTTACGCCAATAAGGCTCGGCTTCAATGCCAATTTGTCGCGTCTGCTCCATCGCATGAACAATGGAGTTTTGTTGGCGAATCAACCATCGCTTGAGTTGTTCTTGTTCGTCTTCTTGCAACTTGTCGATCAAATTCTCTAGCGGCTTGAGCATTAATAAATCATCTATTCCTTGCAGTAAATCAGCCCAAGGGAGACGGAAGTTTTTGCGTTCTTCAATATCATAAAGGCTCGCAAAACCAATGCCAGTGTAGAGATTACGCATTAAATGATACTGCTGATCAATATACTCTTGAGGGCTTAGCTCAACTTTAGGAGGAAAAGCTTCCATTAACTCGGCCCATGTGCGATCCAACTGCTTCACCGAAAACGAACCGACGTTACGCGCCATTTTTTCTCTGGCTTTATCGTCCAAGAAGGGTTGCCATCCACGGCTCAAAATCCAACGACTGAGATCAAGCAGTAACCCAGTATAACGCGCCGAACTGAGCAGCTTTAAGTTTTCTTCCCGAGTGGGTAGTGCCTCTTGCTGCTCTTTTAACTCGGCGATGATAAATTTACGAGCGTCCAGTTTACGCAGTGCGTGGCCTTTATCTTCAAGCAGGTTTGTTAGGTAGTCATGAGTTTTTAACCACGATAACTCTTGCTCCAACCATTTCAATTCCTGACGTAAAATAGCGCTGGCGCGACGTGGCACAATGCCGCCATAAATGCTCAAGATCTGACGTAAAAAACTAGTGGCGTGGCTTATCTCATGTAACGCCGGAATTGAATCGCGCTCGGTGTAGATCTGTTCATGGTGATGCCAATGGGATAATGCATGCTCTAGCGAGTGAATAAAACACTCTTCCACGCTGTCAGTACTGACTGTATTGACCAAGGTTAAGGCGTGAACTTCATCACCTTGATAACCAGACGCAAGACGATAGCCTCGCGCCGCTTTACTCAAGTTACCCAGACGCATACCACCGTGCTCACAAAACTGGCGAGCTAACGTAAACAAGGCATCCGTTTGCCCCGATTTCAACTCCAGCTCCACTTCGCAGATAGGTTCTTGTTTTTCACCTGCAACAACAAAACCTTGATCGAAAGCCACTTCAACTTGGCTGCCATCGGCCATGCCAATCAGCCACTGCTCGCGTGTGAAGTTGGTCGAAAATAGAGGCATCAGTTCAGATTGTAAGGTCGTAATATCTTTACCTTGTGGCCAGATATCTTCCGGATGAAGCGTCAAGTTCGGTTCATTGCTGTTGTGCTCAGCATTGTATTCTGGTCTTTGGTGCAACCCTGCAACGACTCGACCCGCCGTTTTAACAGTTTGAACATACACATCATCAAAGCGACGAATACGAAGCCCTGTGTCGTGTTGACGCAACCAGTTGTCAGGTGTATCGAAGTAAGTGTTCCCTAACGCTCGACAACTGTGCTGAAGTACTTTGATTTCAGAGATCTTGTAACGCAAAATTTCCGAAAATTCTGGTGAAACAAAAAACTTCAGTTCTATCTCGGTTTCCATAACTAACCCTTTCAAAGCAGATAGCGAAAGAATATGGCCTAATGCACAGTGGGGCAAGTAACAAATATCACTGGAATGATGATCTAAAACAGTTTTAATGAGAGATTTAATGGGTTAACATGCGCGCCTTTATAGCCATCGCTCAACATTTCGCCATGAATGGTGTATGTTATTTTAAGGTTATATTTTTTAGGTTGAACGACCATGCCAGTAAATACAATTATGGGGTTATTTGCAAAGTCCCCTATAAAGCCTTTGCAGCGCCACGTTGTGTGTGTGAATGAATGTTGCTCTCACTTAGTCAATTTCTTTGAAGTTTGTTCAAAGGGTGACTGGGAGAAAGCAGGTGAAATTCGAGCCCAAATTTCTCATTTAGAGAAAGAAGCGGACGTACTCAAGCGTGAAATTCGTCTTAAACTACCACGCGGTTTATTTATGCCTGTCGATCGTACTGACATGCTAGAGCTGTTAACTCAGCAAGATAAACTAGCCAACCTTGCAAAAGATATTGCAGGCCGTGTCTACGGTCGTCAATTGATCATCCCAGAGCCTCTTCAAGAAAACTTCATTGCCTACGTAAAACGCTGCCTTGATGCAGCAAATCAAGCGCAAAAAGTGATCAATGAGCTCGATGAGTTATTGGAAACAGGATTTAAAGGTCGTGAAGTCACACTGGTGGCGGAAATGATCAATCAACTGGATGTGATTGAAGATGACACCGATGCGATGCAGGTTCGACTCCGCCAACAATTAATGGCTATTGAGTCGAAAATGAATCCGATCGATGTAATGTTCTTGTACAAAATTCTAGAATGGGTGGGCGGCATTGCCGATCAAGCTCAGCGCGTTGGCGCTCGTCTTGAACTAATGCTTTCTCGCTCTTAAATCAGTAAGTTAACCAAATAACGAAGAGCAAAACTTGATCCATCAGCTTAGGCGTTGATTATTTTCTCCGCTGATGGTTTTGACTCGCTTCGAGAAAATGAGTCCAGTTATGCTCCGCTTGTTATCAAAAGACTAGGTATTACGATGGATATCCTTGCGAACTACGGCACTGTCCTGATTCTTGTTGCAGCCGCTTTTGGCTTCATGATGGCGATTGGTATTGGTGCAAATGATGTTGCTAATGCAATGGGAACTTCAGTAGGCTCAAAAGCGCTAACCGTAAAACAAGCTATTATCATTGCGATGATTTTTGAATTCGCTGGTGCATATTTAGCGGGTGGTGAAGTAACCGAAACCATTCGTAACAGCGTCATCGAACCCGCACTTTTCGCTCACCAACCCGACGTTCTTGTTTATGGCATGATGTCTGCGCTTCTCGCCGCCGGAACATGGTTATTGCTGGCTTCATACATGGGTTGGCCTGTATCAACGACTCACTCTATCATCGGCGCCATTATCGGATTTGCCTGCATATCTGTCGGCCCAGAAGCGGTTGATTGGGCCTCAGTAAAAGGCATAGTAGGCAGTTGGATTGTCACCCCAGTCATTTCTGGTTTGTTCGCCTACTTAATCTTCGTCAGTGCTCAACGATTGATTTTCGATACTGAAAATCCACTGATGAATGCCAAACGCTTTGTTCCTATTTATATGTTCATCACCACTATGGTGATCGCACTGGTTACCATCAAAAAAGGCCTTAAACATATAGGCTTACACCTGAGCACCGGTGAAGCATGGTTATGTTCTGCGGCGTTATCAGGCCTTGTTATGGTCGGTGGTTACTACTACATCAAGAGAAAATTTGCCAACCGCGAAGAAGACCATGGGTTTTCCGGTGTTGAGAGCATCTTTAGCGTATTGATGGTGATCACTGCGTGTGCAATGGCTTTTGCGCATGGTTCAAATGATGTAGCTAACGCGATTGGTCCTCTGTCTGCGGTGGTTTCAACTGTTGAAAGCTTGGGGGCTGTTAGTGCTAAAAGCTCAATTGCTTGGTGGATTTTGCCACTGGGTGGTTTTGGTATTGTGGTTGGCCTAGCTACCCTTGGTCACAAAGTGATGGCGACGGTCGGTACGGGTATCACTGAACTGACGCCAAGCCGT
This sequence comes from Vibrio sp. B4-6, assembly GCF_963888245.1. Lineage (NCBI taxonomy): Bacteria > Pseudomonadati > Pseudomonadota > Gammaproteobacteria > Vibrionales > Vibrionaceae > Vibrio > Vibrio sp. B4-6. Next base: position 50,527 of record NZ_CAWPIM010000011.1, on the reverse strand, counting down.
GGCTTTGCCGCTCAGTTGGCAACAGCGTCAACGGTCGTATTGGCATCAGGTACTGGCCTTCCAATCTCAACCACACAAACACTTGTTGGTGCGGTATTAGGGGTTGGTTTTGCTCGTGGAATTGCGGCATTGAATCTAGGTGTGGTGCGTAATATCGTTGCTTCATGGATTGTCACCTTGCCAGCAGGCGCTTTACTTGCGGTCATTTTCTTCTATGCCCTGCAAGCAATATTTGGCTAATACAATAAGTCAATAGATTGTAAGTGCAATGTCATTAATTGACTCAAACGCACAGAAAGGGAGGCTTAGCCTCCCTTCTTTGTTGCACCAATCAACGAAACTTCTTAATATTTGTCGAAAGCATTTTAATACCTCATTTGATAGCTAAAGGACTTATCGTGAAAAAACTGATCTGCATGGTTTTACTGACCATGTTGGCTGCGCCAACGTTTGCGCAAGACCGCTATATTGCGGACAAACTCTTTACTTATATGCATTCAGGTCCAAGTAACCAATTTCGCATTCTCGGCAGCATCGATGCAGGAGACAAAGTAAAGCTGCTTGATGTTAATAACGATACTGGTTATAGCCAAATTGCCGATGAGAAAGGCCGCACGGGTTGGGTTGAAAGCCGTTTTGTCACTCGCCAAGAAAGCATGGCGATGCGTTTGCCGAAATTGGAGAGTGAGCTGGCCGAAGTGAAAAGTAAATTGGCCAATGCAAAGCAAAATGCAGACAGTGAAAAAGCCGGATTGGCCAATTCATTAGAGGCTCGCAATCAACAAATTTCAGAGTTAGAACAAAACTACAGTGATATCAGCAAGCAGCTCACTGATTCACAAACTGAAATTCGCGAACTGCGCGCTAAGCTGGATACTCAGAAAGAGGATCTACTGCTTAAATACTTTACTTACGGGGGCGGCGTAGCGGGTATTGGTCTGTTACTTGGACTAATTTTGCCACACATTATCCCACGCCGTAAGAAACACCCTTCTGGTTGGGCATAGTCTCCCTAACTGACTGGATCTATCACTTGAAAAACGGTCACCAGAGAAAGGTGACCGTTTTTTATCCTTTCCAATCATAAAGAGCTGGGATTTCAATCAATTCACCATCGAAACGTATCAAGGTTGATTGCGGATTGATCTCGACTAATTGCACACCATTCACCACATCATCACCTACCTTTCGCTCTACGCCATTAATTTTTACCCATCGTTTATCTGTACGACTTGAATAAACGTGAGTCTGGAAATTCAGCGCTGGGATACGACCTGAAAAGGTATCAAGATGTTCTGTGAGCAGAAGATGATCTTTTGATGTGTCTCCTACAAGTACGACTTGATCTTTGCCTTGAATCGCCAACTCAACTCGTTGTACCAATTCCGGGGATAATTGACTTAAGTCGAGATCATTAAGGCCAAACTCCTGATCTGCGTTTTTATCTCGCCGCGGCTCACTAGTCGTCAACTGGGTACCATGTAAAGGAGTAAATGGCGGCGTAGAGCTTGTCTCGGTAAGTGTTTTTACTCGTGGTGTATTGGTTTGTAACTCACCAAAGTCAGGGTATTCCAGAACTTGGTAAGCCCCCTCTTGTTGCACAACTTGTGGCGCATTGCGCTTCAATTGTTCTAGCTCATCGATTCGAGCTTGGTATGAATGATAAATAAGATAACCGCAGCAGAGTAACGATGGAGCAAACAACACGGTAAGCGATGATTTCGAGCACCATGAAGATGGCAAGGATTGATTAAACACTGCCACATGAGAAGAGTACGGCAAGCTTTTGCTCTGGTGGCTCAGCTCTGATTGCTCTAATGCTTTAAGCACTTGCGACATTATCCTTGCTCCTTAGTAATGAGAAGACGAGGTGCGTTGTGTTGAGTCAATAGCTCAAGCCGACTTATAGTGCGAGCCCCAGCAATACCATCGCTGTCCATTTTTTGCCAGCGTTGGAAAAAAGCTACTTTGCGCTTTACCTCACCATCAAATTGTTGATGCCCTGTGGCTTGCTCTCCAAGTAACTGAGACAATTTTTGGTCAAGCAGTTCAACATCATCTCCTTGCATGCCCTGTTTCAACGTTCGGAGTAAATCGTGCTGCCAAATGTAGTGATATTCTCCTGTCCATACGTCACTGAGCTGACTTTGGTTAATTTGCACATGCTTTCCTGCCATTAACAATTGCACCTGTTCAGCATTGATCTGGTACAGCACCGCATAAGCTTGTGTTTGCTCCGCAGCTAAAGTAAGCACCACTGGCAAATTTAACTGCTTTAATTGGTTGAAATCACCCTGCATACGCTGACATTGAAAGCGTCCTTGTGCTTGAGCATCACAAAAACTATCGGCCAAAGATGCGCTGTAACCCCACACTTTATAAAGATCGCTAATAGCCGCTTCCAATGCCTTCGAGCGTTCTAGATCTTGTTCCAATTGAGCACTGATCACCACTTGAGTGATCGGTTTAGGTAATTCAGGGGAAGGCAACGCAAAGCGCATCATGCGATCAATCCATGGCGGGCTAAACCACGCAATGAACACAGCTAACACTAAGCCCGCAATGAGAGGAGAGCGATACGATATTGAAGACGGTACGAGGCGAGCATGAGGCGACTGATAGACCGAAGACTGAAAATTCATGACCTCTTGACCCGCGGTACGCACTAATTCAAATGAGAGCGCTTTCACGCCCTGCTGATAGGCTAACTTGAAACTCGCATCGCACACTAAGTTAATTAAACGCGGAATACCGTGGGTCTGTTCCGCTATCCATTTGATACTTTTCTGATCAAACCAATCCTTGTGACCGCCGGCTAACGCTAAACGAAAGTGGATGTACTGCTCTGTCTCTTGAACATTGAGAGGCAGCAAGTGATAACGACCGGTAATACGTTGCGCAAGTTGGCGTAACTGAGGTAATTGCAATTTTTGTTGTAACTCAGGCTGACCAATCAGTAAAACCTTAAGCAACTTACGGCTCTCCGTTTCAAGGTTAGTCAGTAGTCGCAACTGTTCCAGTACATCGGCGGCCAGATGCTGCGCTTCATCTATCACTAATAGCGTCTGTTTCCCTTGCGCGTGGTTATGCAGTAAATGATGATAAATTACTTGGCTAAGCGCTTTTAAACTCCCTGAAGGTGGGTAAGACAGCGCAAACTCATCACAAATCGCTTCAAGCAACTCGATGTTCGAAAAAGTTGGATTTAAAATAAACCCCGCCAGAGTACTATCATCGAGTGCCGCAAGCATCGCTCTTGCGATGGTTGTTTTGCCAGTCCCCACTTCGCCAGTTAATAGCGCAAAACCACCACCATCACCCAGCCCTGCTTGTAAATGTTGCATCGCTTCACGATGACGATGGCTCAAAAATAGGTAACGAGAGCTCGGTACAATTGAAAATGGCGGCTCGGTAAATCCAAAAAATTCCTTATACATTCTCTCGTCTCTATCATTTCACTGTGATGAAAAGTACCATTACTAACATCAATCGCCAATGGCGTTTCAGCATATTTAAGGTAATCCGGTGCAAGTATACTTAGTTGGGGGCGCGGTACGCGATCAGTTGCTCCATATTGATATCTATGACAAAGATTGGGTTGTAGTAGGCAGCAGCCCAGAGCAAATGCTGGCCACTGGTTTTACTCCTGTAGGAAAAGATTTTCCCGTATTTCTTCACCCGAAAACGAAACAAGAGTATGCCCTTGCTCGCACTGAGCGCAAAACTGGCGCTGGCTACACAGGCTTTGCCTGCTACTACGCACCCGATGTGACTTTGGAAGAGGATCTCGCCCGCCGCGATCTGACCATTAACGCCATCGCACAAGATAACGCTGGTAAGCTTATTGACCCCTATGGCGGCCAGCGCGATCTGCACAATCGCCTACTGCGCCATGTTTCTGATGCCTTTATCGAAGATCCACTACGCGTCCTTCGCGTGGCTCGTTTTGCGGCCAAATTCGCACATTTAGATTTTACCATTGCCGATGAAACCATGGCACTGATGAAACAAATAACGCAATCAGGTGAGTTGCAACACTTAACCGCCGAGCGCGTATGGCAAGAGTGGCAGAAATCACTGGCCACTCAGCATCCAGAAATATTTCTTTCTGTTTTATATGAATGCGGTGCACTTAAAGTGGTATTACCCGAACTGAATCGCCTGTTTGGTGTTCCTCAACCGGAAAAATGGCATCCTGAAATTGATACCGGAGTACACACCTTGATGGTTGCAGCGCAAGCGGCGAAGCTCTCTTCATCGATAGCGGTTCGTTTTGCAGCGCAAGTGCATGACTTAGGCAAAGGAGTCACACCTAAAAGCGAATGGCCCAGCCATAAAATGCACTGTCACACAGGAATTAACATCATTAAAGCCTTGTGCGAGCGGGTGCGTATTCCAAATGAGTGTAAAGAGTTGGCACTACTCGTCTGCGAGCAGCATTCCAATATTCATCGAGCGGCAGAATTAAAACCCAGCACCAAACTCAAAATACTCGATAAACTCGATGCATGGCGCAAGCCTGAGCGCTTGCTGGACGTTTTACTTTGTTGTCAGGCCGATCATGCGGGTCGATTAGGTTGCGAAGAGACCCCTTATCCGCAACGCGATATTTTTCTCAAAGCTTATCAAGCGGCACTGAGTATCGATGTACAACAGGTGATCCGTGATGGTTTTCAAGGGAAAGCGATCAAAGAAGAACTGGATAAACGACGGATCGCAGCGATTAGCGCGGTGTAAATCTTTCCCTTCTTAACTCGCAATTCAAAATGCGAGTTGCGATAGCAGAAAAAACAAAACGCCCTGCATTGCAGGGCGTTCTTTAAAGTAATGATGCTAAGCTGTATCCAGTGGGATTAAGCTTGGCCTTTCACTTCTTTAAGACCGTTGAAAGGAGCACGACCAGCTAGCGCTTCTTCAATACGGATTAGTTGGTTGTACTTAGCAACACGGTCAGAACGGCTCATAGAACCCGTTTTGATTTGACCTGCAGCTGTACCTACCGCTAGATCAGCGATAGTTGCATCTTCAGTTTCGCCAGAACGGTGAGAGATTACCGCTGTGTAACCTGCGTCTTTAGCCATCTTAATTGCAGCTAGAGTCTCAGTTAGAGAACCGATTTGGTTGAACTTGATAAGGATTGAGTTAACGATACCTTTCTCAATACCTTCTTTAAGGATCTTAGTGTTAGTAACGAATAGATCGTCACCCACTAGCTGAATTTTGTCGCCTAGAAGTTCAGTTTGGTGTTTGAAACCAGTCCAATCAGACTCGTCCAAACCGTCTTCGATAGAAACGATTGGGAATTGCTCAACAAGGCCCGCTAGGTAGTGGTTGAACTCTTCTGAAGTGAACGTTTTGCCTTCACCTTTCATGTTGTAGATGCCAGCGTCTTTGTCGAAGAACTCAGATGCTGCACAGTCCATCGCTAGAGTGATGTCTTTGCCTAGCACGTAGCCAGCCGCTGCAACTGCTTCTGCAATAACTTCTAGCGCTTCAGCGTTAGATTTTAGGTTAGGAGCGAAACCACCTTCGTCACCAACGGCAGTGTTGTAGCCTTTAGACTTCAGAACTTTAGCTAGGTTATGGAATACTTCTGCACCCATACGTACTGCTTCTTTAAGAGTTTTTGCGCCAACAGGTTGGATCATAAACTCTTGGATGTCTACGTTGTTATCTGCGTGCTCGCCACCGTTGATGATGTTCATCATTGGTAGAGGCATAGAGAATTGGCCAGCAGTACCATTTAGCTCAGCAATGTGCTCGTACAGAGGCATGCCTTTCGCAGCCGCAGCCGCTTTTGCGTTCGCTAGAGAAACCGCTAGGATTGCGTTCGCACCGAAGTTAGATTTGTTTTCAGTACCATCAAGGTCGATCATCACTTGGTCGATAGCTGCTTGATCTTTAGCATCTTTACCAACTAGAGCATCAGCAATTGGGCCGTTTACAGCTGCAATCGCTTTAAGAACACCTTTACCTAGGAAACGTGATTTGTCACCGTCACGTAGCTCAAGAGCTTCGCGAGAACCAGTAGATGCACCAGATGGCGCAGCTGCCATACCTACGAAACCGCCTTCTAGGTGAACTTCAGCTTCTACTGTTGGGTTACCACGTGAGTCGATGATTTCGCGACCTAGAACTTTAACGATCTTAGACATTAATGTTTCCTCTCGTTGAATTTAAATGTCAAAACTATAAAGGGCAGCAGCACAACAATTGCAACTGCCCGTATCCTTGTTACTTCTCTGATTCACCGCGTTGGAACTCACCTGCCGCTTTAATAAAGCCTGCAAATAGTGGGTGACCATCACGAGGGGTTGACGTGAATTCTGGGTGGAACTGAGCTGCTACAAACCATGGGTGAGCAGGGTTCTCAATCACTTCAACTAGCTTCTTATCAGCAGACAGACCTGATACTTTCAAGCCAGCTTTTTCGATCTGCGGACGAAGTTTATTATTAACTTCATAACGGTGACGATGACGTTCATGAATGGTTGCACTACCGTAAAGCTCATACGCTTTGGTGCCTTTCTCTAAGTGGCATAGCTGCGAACCAAGGCGCATAGTACCACCAAGATCAGACTTTTCAGTACGCTCTTCTACGTTACCTTCGTCATCTACCCATTCGGTGATCAAGCCTACCACAGGGTATTGAGTCTCTTTGTTAAATTCTGTTGAATGCGCACCTTTCATACCCGCAACGTTACGTGCGTATTCGATCAGCGCCACTTGCATACCTAAACAAATCCCTAAGTAAGGAACTTTGTTTTCGCGGGCATATTGCGCAGCAAGAATTTTGCCTTCGATACCGCGATCACCAAAACCGCCAGGTACGAGGATTGCGTCCAAACCAGTCAGCACTTCCGCACCTTTGGTTTCAACGTCTTGAGAATCGATGTATTTGATTTTCACGCTCAAACGGTTTTTCAAACCTGCGTGTTTCAGTGCTTCGTTAACCGATTTGTAAGCATCAGGCAATTCAATGTATTTACCGACCATCCCGATCACCACTTCAGCGGTTGGGTTAGCCTCTTCGTAAATCACTTGTTCCCATTCAGAAAGATCCGCTTCCGGTGCTTTAATACCAAAACGGTTACAAACGATGTCATCCAAACCTTGAGCTTTGATCAGTTGAGGGATCTTGTAGATAGAATCAACATCTTTCATCGAGATAACGGCTTTTTCAGGCACGTTACAGAACAAAGCAATTTTCTTACGTTCGTTCGCTGGGATAACGCGATCGCTACGACAAACCAAAATATCAGGCTGAATGCCGATAGAAAGCAGCTCTTTAACTGAATGTTGAGTCGGTTTGGTTTTCACTTCACCAGCAGCGGCAAGGTAAGGAACTAAAGTCAGGTGCATAAACATCGCGTGTTCACGGCCCACTTCAATCGCAAGCTGACGAATCGCTTCCATAAATGGCAATGACTCGATATCACCAACGGTTCCGCCCACTTCAACGATAGCGACATCGTGACCTTCAGAGCCTGCGATAACGCGATCTTTAATCGCATTAGTGATGTGTGGAATAACCTGAATCGTTGCACCTAGGTAGTCACCGCGGCGCTCTTTACGCAATACATCGGCATAAACACGACCAGCAGTAAAGTTATTGCGCTTGGTCATTTTGGTACGAATAAAACGTTCGTAGTGACCAAGGTCAAGGTCAGTTTCAGCGCCATCTTCCGTGACAAACACTTCACCATGTTGAGTTGGGCTCATTGTGCCTGGGTCAACGTTGATGTAAGGGTCAAGCTTCATCATAGTCACTTTAAGACCACGAGCTTCTAAAATCGCCGCAAGAGATGCTGCCGCAATACCTTTACCTAGAGAGGATACAACCCCGCCAGTAACAAAAATGTAATTTGTCGTCATGTTTAACCTGAAATTGGTTGAATGAGGGAAATGGATTTCTTCTGGACGGGATAAAAATATACCAGAAGCCCTTATTCGCTACAACGTGAAATCTATCACACTGTCATTTTTTATTTTTTGCTTCAAATCAAAGAGCACCGCTTGATATGGCTTATCACACCACTCAAATGAGTCAAATTTGTCTCAATGGGTGGGTTTTATTGTGGATTGCCAACACAGGGTATTACTTCGACTCCAAGCGCTTCACTTCATTCCACATCGCATCCAATTCTTCGAGAGAAAAATCGGTCAAGGTTTTGTGCTGACGTGCCACCAGCATTTCAATACCTTTAAATCGACGTGAAAACTTTCGATTTGCTTTATTTAACGCCACTTCTGGATCAATTTTTAAGTGCCGAGCAAAGTTAACGGTGGCAAATAATAGATCGCCCATTTCATCCTCTACTCGAACCGGATCAGGGTTAATTTGCAACGCCTCTTCCATGACTTCTTCGATCTCTTCTTGGACTTTATCAACCACTGGGCCGATAGAATCCCAATCAAAGCCATATTGGGCACACTTTTTTTGAATCTTTGTAGCACGTAAAAGAGACGGAAAAGCGTGTGGTATTGAGTCTAGAATACTTTGATCTTTTTTTCCTGCTTGTACCTTTTCTTTGGCTTTTTCAGCTTCCCAATTGGCGTTGATTTGCGCTTCATCCTCAAACTTGGCACCCGCAAAAACATGAGGATGGCGGCGCGTAAGTTTTTCATTCACCGTTTCAACAACTTGCGAGAAATCAAACAACCCTTGCTCTTTCGCCATTTGACTATAAAAAATAACTTGAAACAGCAAGTCACCTAATTCTTCTTTGAGATTAGGCCAATCTTGGTTGTGGATCGCTTCCACCACTTCATAGGTCTCTTCGATTGTGTAAGGAACAACCGTGTCAAAAGTTTGCTTGATATCCCAAGGACAACCTGTTTTTGGGTCACGCAACTGTGCCATGATCTGTTCCAGTTGTTCGATTGGGTGGCTCATTTATCCGCTCCTTACATCAATATTTAAAATAAAAAAGCGAGCAGTCATTGCCACTCGCCTTTGAAAACCCAAGGCGCTTGCGTCGCGATTTAATTGCGATTCACGCCAATAAGAGTGTTACTGTGATATGAAATTTAGCCTAGGCGTTTCACCAACATGACATCTTTGATCTGCTCTACTCGCATTGATACTCGTGACAGCGCTTCGATGTTGCTCACTTCAAGATCAAAATCCATGATGATCAACTGTCTTTTGTAGTCGCTACGACTTTTCATGCTGATGACTTTCACTTTCTCATTCGCAAGCAGGGTGGTGATGTCTTTGAGTAACCCACCTCGCTCCATCGCTTCAACGCGCAAAGTCAAAATATAGGTTCCAACAAACCCGCGCCCCCAAACGGTATCAATGATGCGTTCAGGTGCGTGATGGCTCAGCTCTTCTAGCTGTTCACAGTCACTGCGATGGACTGAAATACCACGCCCTTGAGTAATGTAACCTTTGATCTCATCACCTGGGATAGGTTGGCAACAGCGCGCTAGGTGTGTCATGAGGTTATCTACCCCTTCCACTACAACGGCATCTTTGTGCGCTCGATGTGGCTGAGCTGGACGAGTTTGCGCATCTTGCAATTTTTGCAGTGCTTGTTGATCTTCTTGCTCAGCGGTCGGCTTATTCACCAACGCATTGATGTGATTAACAATTTGGTTGATTCGCAGATCACCACTGCCAATGCCGACGTACAGCTCGTCAGGCGTATTGACGTTAAAACGTTTGAGCGCATATTTATCGGCATCTTTTAACGTGGCACCGATTTTGGCTAATTCTGATTCGAGGATCTCTCGTCCGGCTTCAAGGTTTTTCTCGCGGCCTTGTTTACGGAACCAGGCGTTAATCTTGGCGCGCGCACGGCCTGAATGAACAAACCCCGTTGCTGGATTTAGCCAATCACGCGACGGATTCGGCTCTTTCTGAGTGATGATTTCGACTTGATCACCCATAGATAATTTATGAGTAAATGGAACAATACGACCCGCGACTTTGGCACCGATGCAGCGATGCCCCACTTCAGAGTGAATATGGTAGGCAAAATCGAGCGGCGTGGCTCCCATGGGTAAATCAACCACATCACCACGAGGTGTAAAGGCGTAAACGCGATCATCAAACACCTGGCTACGCAGCTCGTCGATCATCTCACCCGAATCAGACATCTCTTCTTGCCAATCAAGAAGCTTACGCAACCAACTAATTTTCTCATCGTAACCGCTACGGGCAACCGTTGCGCCCTCTTTATATTTCCAGTGTGCAGCAACCCCAAGTTCAGACTCTTCATGCATCTGCTTAGTACGAATTTGAATTTCGATGGTTTTGCCTTCTGGCCCTAAAATCACCGTATGAATGGATTGATAGCCATTCGGTTTCGGATTAGCAACGTAATCATCAAATTCGCTAGGCAGGTGTTTGTATTTGGTATGAACGACGCCCAAGGCGGCGTAACAGTCTTGCAGTTGATCAGCAATAATGCGAACTGCACGCACATCAAACAGTTCATCGAAAGCCAACCCTTTCTTCTGCATTTTGCGCCAGATGCTATAGATGTGTTTCGGACGGCCACTCACTTCGGCATTGATATGAGAAAGCTTCATCTCGGCGCGCAAATCTTCGACAAAATCGTGAATATATTGTTCACGCACGATGCGGCGCTCGGAAAGCTGCTTAGCAATTTGTTTGTAGGTATCGGACTGCTGGTAGCGAAATGCGTAATCTTCAATTTCCCATTTGAGCTGACCAATGCCCAAGCGGTTTGCTAAAGGGGCATAGATATTGGCGCACTCTTTAGCCGCTACACGGCGAATTTCGTCAGGTTCATCTTTTACTTCACGTAAATTACAAATGCGCTCCGCTAATTTGATCACCACGCAACGAAAATCATCTACCATCGCAAGCAGCATGCGGCGAACGTTATCCACCTGCTCTGAAGCTTCACTGCCTTGCAAGGTAACGTTTAACTGACCAAGTGCCGCCATCTCTTCGACACCATCAATCAGCTTCACTATGCCTTTACCATAGGTCTCTTCTAATACTTCACGGTCAAAAAGCCCACTACTGACGATAGGAAAGAGCTGAGCCGCGACTAAAGTGGCGCGATCCATCGATAAGGTAATCAGGATTTCGATCATTTCACGGCCGCGCCACAGTAGTAGCGGTCCTTTGGCATGACCTTCTAATAACGTTTCACACTGACGATATACGTCCGTCAGTTTAGAAGCTGTGCTTTTATCTTGATGTAAACTCGCAATCCATTTATCTAGCTCAAACTGTTCGTCTGGATTCAAGTGTGCGCTTCGTACCGCAACCATCTGATTCGTCCTAGTTTTATAGTTTGTGGTATTCGACTAACTTCGACTGAGTTAGTTCTCTGTCTACCGACTTTTTACAAATAGCGCCATCGATTCTAAATGACTGGTGTGTGGAAACATATCCAACATGCCAAGTTTTACCAACTTATAACCTTGGCTGAGTAAACTTTGACTGTCTCTTGCCAGTGTTGCCGGGTTACAAGAAACGTACACCACTCGCTGAGCGCCGAGCTTAGCCAATTGGTCGACAATGCCTGCCGCCCCGTCTCGCGCTGGGTCGAGTAGTACTTTAGCAAATTTTTGCTTTGCCCACGCTTGCGTTGACATATCTTGTTCCAAATTTGCTTGGTAGAACGTGATATTGTCGATTTGATTGCGCTGCGCGTTTTGTGTCGCTTGCTCAACCATCTCATCCACACCTTCAATGCCCACCACCGATTGAGCGTATTGGGCCATCGGCAAACTAAAGTTCCCTACACCACAAAATAGGTCCAACACTCGGTCATCATCAGTCAAAGCTAACCATTCCAATGCTTGAGCCACCATTTTTTGGTTTATTTGGCGATTGACTTGAATAAAGTTGGAGGGCAAAAATTCGATAACTGATCCGGTTTCACGGTAGCTTGCCATCTCTCCGTGAAGACGTTCGAGCTGATCGCTTTCTGGCATCACATACAAAGTGAGATGATGCTGCTGAGCAAATGCCAGCAACGCCGCGTGATCTTCACTTGGCAGCGGCTGAAGATGGCGCAACACCATCACCGCGCCTTGATCACCCAGCACCAATTCAACATGGCCAATCGCTTGCTGAGATTTAAATTGCGTTAACAGCGCTTGGATAGGTGTAAGTAGCGTGTTGAGTTGTGGTTCTAGCACTGGGCAGTCCGTCACGTTAACGATTTGCTTGCTCTGCTTTTTGCGAAAGCCAAATTGCAGCTGTTGCTGCTTTTTGTCCCACAACACGCTGATGCGGGCGCGGCGGCGATAGCCTTTATCGGCGCAACTTATTGCGGGGCTCAATGCCAACGTTTGTCCGGCGAATTTACTCATCAATTGCGAGAGTGTTTGCTCTTTGTGCGCCACTTGCGCACTGTGCTCTAAATGCTGCAGATCGCAACCACCACATTGACCGTAATGGCGACAAAATGGCGTCACGCGTTGTTCACTGGCCGTTAAGACTTTAATCAACTGACCGCGAGAGTATTTACTTTTGCTTTCAGTTAGCTGCATCAGCACTTGCTCACCGGGCAGCGCGCCATCAACAAAAAGCAGTTTATTGTGTTGATAAGCGATACCAGAACCTTGATGATCAAGACGTTCAATCAATACCGTTTGATGTTTTGTTTCTAATTGCGCTTTCTTTTTCGGTTGGAAAAAACGTGCCATGCTCTGTGCCTAAGTAAAATTAAATCGATGTTTTTTGCCCTAGCGTCACTATTTAGTGCGGGGATGATTGTCGAACTTACTCGACTTGATTAAGCTAGCCGTCAATTAAACGATTTTCGTACAGGCTTGCTCATCAAATTGCGGGCTATTTTCCCATATCCACACCACGATGTTTAGACAATAATGACCAGATATGGCTTACGCGCGCGCGTTATTACTTTAACCTTAGCTCCAACCTTAATTATCGGCTTGTTGCTCAGTGCTTTTTTCTCATTCAATCGCTACCATGATCTGGAAAAACAGGTGATCAATGCGGGGGCAAGCATCATCGAGCCCTTGGCCATTGCTAGTGAAGACGCCTTAAAAAACCAAAGCCGTGAGTCGGTACGCCGCATTATCAGCTACGCGCATCGGAAGAACTCTAAATTTGTCCGCAGTATTGCGGTGTTTGACGCCAACCACGAACTGTTTGTCACCTCGAATTTTCACCCTAACTTTGAAAGCTTAACTTATCCAAAAGATAAGCCCATTCCGATTTTAAGCAGCTCAAATCTCACCGAGAACACTTTAATACTGCGCACGCCAATTTTGGCTGAAAACCGTCTAACCGAAGGCATAAATGCCAATACATCAACGCCTGCGCTCGGCTATATCGCGATAGAGTTGGATCTCTCTTCATTGCGTTTACAACAGTATCAAGAGGTCTTTTCCGCCTTTTTAGTGCTTGCGCTTGGGCTCGGTTTATCAGGGATGTTCGCATTCCGACTCCTGCACGATGTGACTCGCCCTATCTCACACATGAAAAACATGGTGGATAGAATTCGTCGCGGCCACCTTGATGTGCGGATCGAAGGCAAAATGCACGGTGAGTTAGATTCGCTCAAAAAAGGGATCAACGCGATGGCGGTATCGCTATCGGAATATCACGTCGAAATGCAGCACAGTATCGACCAAGCCACCTCGGATTTGCGAGAAACCTTAGAGCAGTTGGAAATCCAAAACGTTGAATTGGACATTGCCAAAAAACGCGCCCAAGAAGCCGCGCGCATAAAATCAGAATTTCTTGCTAACATGTCCCATGAGTTGCGCACGCCACTTAACGGTGTCATTGGCTTCACCCGCCAAATGCTCAAAACCCAGTTGACGAATAGCCAAGCAGATTACTTACAAACCATTGAAAAATCGGCTAATAACTTATTGAACATCATCAATGACATTTTGGATTTCTCCAAGCTAGAAGCCGGTAAGTTAGCACTGGAAAATATTCCGTTCGAGTTTCAAGAGAGTTTGGAAGAGGTGGTTAACCTCCAAGCGACCAGTGCTCATGAAAAAGGATTGGAAATCACTCTTAAAGTGGATCAAAAAATCCCAGCAGGCTTGGTAGGTGACCCACTTCGTATCCAACAAGTGTTGACCAACCTTGTCGGTAACTCGATTAAGTTCACCGAACGTGGCAACATCGACATCAGTGTTGAATTGCGCTCACAACGCGACAATGTGGTTGAGCTGCAATTTATGGTGCGCGACACCGGCATTGGTATTTCAGAGCGCCAACAAGCACAGCTGTTCCAAGCCTTTAGCCAAGCCGATGCCAGTATTTCTCGTCGCTACGGCGGCACTGGACTTGGTTTGGTTATTACTCAGAAATTGGTCAGCCACATGGGCGGCGAAATTAGCCTCACCAGCCGCCTTCACCAAGGTTCCACCTTCTGGTTTACGCTGCGTCTTAATACCACTGAAATGCCGATGAGCGACTGGCTTGATCCACATATTTTGAGCAATAAACAGTTGTTGCTCGTTGAACCCAATATGCAAGCCGCCTCCATCATTCAGCAAATGTTGGTGCAGGCAGGGTTAACCGTCACATATCGAGCGGTGATGCCAGAAGAGACGGATCGCTTCGATTATGTATTACTCAATTTAGCCCCAAGTAGAGAGACTGATTTAGATTTGGTTGAGCAGTGGGTCACAAAGGCTATTCAGCTTGCCGACAACGTGATTATCGGTACACCAAGTACCGAGCTCGCCCTATCCGATTATTTAATGCAGCATCATCCAGTGCAGTGCATTACCAAGCCACTGTCGCGTAAAAAATTGCTGCAACTGTTAATCGCGCACCAACCGGTACAGCCTGCCATTCAAGATCTACCGATCACACTCGATACACTGCCCCTGAAAGTAATGGCGGTGGATGATAACCCTGCCAACCTCAAACTGATCATGGCCCTGCTGCAAGAACGTGTTGAAACCGTCATCGCTTGTACGAATGGCCAAGAAGCGGTCGAACAAGCAAGCCGCCAGAAATTTGATATGATTTTGATGGACATCCAAATGCCACAGATGGATGGGGTCACCGCTTGCCAGGAAATTAAGAAAACGGTACTCAATCACCAAACGCCCGTGATTGCGGTAACGGCTCATGCAATGATCGGAGAGCGCGATCGTCTGCTGAAAGAAGGAATGGATGATTACCTCACTAAGCCGATTGAAGAGCACATCTTGCAGCAAGTGTTAGCACACTGGAACCCCTACGCCAACCGTAAACAGTTGGAGAAATTACAACTCACAGAACAAGTTATACCGTCGCCGTCACAGGAAGCTGAGCAGCCTAATCACACCATTATCATTGACTGGCAAAATGCACTCAAACAATCAGCCAACAAGGAAGATTTGGCCAAAGAGCTGCTACAGATGCTAGTTGATTCGATTCCACAGGTGAGCCAAGTCGTCAGTATGGCGTTGGAAGATGATGAATACTCTACTCAAGATCTACTGCACCATATTCATAAACTGCACGGCAGTTGCTCATACAGTGGCGTCCCCCGCTTGAAAAAAGTGTGCGCGGCGCTCGAACAGGCATTGCGCTCAGGCAAATCCATCAGCGATGTCGAACCAGAGTTATTTGAATTACAAGATGAGATGGACAAAGTAATCGCCACCGCTAAACCGTATTTAAGCGAATGAGCAATTTAACCCAAGAGACAATTTAACCGAATGAAAAAAGGGGCTTGCCGCTCAGCAGTATTTGCTTGTCAGCAAGCAGAGAAGATTGACAGATTAAGACTCTAAAATCACCGTCGCCACCGCATAATGACGCTCATCAGAAATGGTTAGGTGAATGTGATTCACACTGGCTGTGGCAGCCAACTGCTTAGCCTTACCTGATAGTATTAGCACGGGTTTTCCGTTGGCGTCGTTGGTGACGGTAAAATCCTGAAAGCTAACGCCATGCGCAATACCCGTACCAAGCGCTTTAGATGCCGCTTCTTTAGCGGCAAAACGTTTCGCTAAATAGCGCCCTTTTTTCTTGAGCGAATGGAACACCGCCAATTCATCTTGGGTTAGCACCCGCTCGGCAAAAGCATCGCCACTGCGTGACAATGCTTTTTCTATGCGTTCAATTTCCGCAATATCAGTCCCTAAGCCGATAATCGCCATCGGTAGACCTTATTTGCGAGCCGCTTGCATGATGGCTTTCATATCGGCGACCGATTTTTCCAAACCATCAAATACAGCACGCCCGATAATCGAGTGACCAATGTTGAGTTCGTAAATCTCAGGCAATGCAGCAATGGCAGCTACGTTGTGGTAAGTCAAGCCGTGACCAGCGTTCACCGTAATACCCAAATCACTCGCATAGCTCGCAGCCGCCGCAATTTTCTTTAACTCATCTTGCTGATCCGCTTCGGTTGTTGCATCGGCGTAATGACCAGTATGCAATTCAATAAACGGTGCACCGCAAGTTTTAGCCGCGTTAATCTGCTCACGATCAGCATCAATAAACAGAGAGACTTTGATGCCTGCAGCGGTCAGTTTTTCGGTTGCCGCTTTCACTTTGTCAAGCTGTCCTAATACGTCCAGCCCACCTTCCGTCGTTAGTTCTTCACGCTTTTCAGGCACTAAACACACAAATTCAGGTTGGGTTTGCAGAGCAATATCAATCATTTCGTCGGTAACGGCCATCTCGAGGTTCATTCGAGTTTGCAACGTCTCGCGTAAAATACGCACATCGCGATCCTTGATATGGCGTCGGTCTTCACGTAGGTGAATGGTAATGCCATCAGCTCCGGCACGCTCTGCCATTTCAGCAGCATGCACGGGATCTGGGTATTTAGTACCGCGGGCATTTCGTAACGTGGCGATGTGATCGATATTAACGCCTAAGTAAATTGCGCTCATTTTCCTATACTCCGTACTCTGGAAAAACTAGACATGGGCAGGAAAAGCTCCCTGCTTTTTAAAGGTTTGCCGCCAAGATACGGCTTTAACGCTATGCGTGTAAAGCGTTTTGCCGCTTGAAGCTGCTCTTTACTGACAAAGCGCCGCTCACTAATGGCAATCAACTCATCGCCCATAAACGTGAGGTTATCGCGCCTGACAGAAGCGATAAAACCTTTTTGCTCACGATAGCGATAAGTCATGCGAGGATCGATGGCTTCTCCCGTTCCGGCGCAATGCAAGAAATCAACGCCATAACCCATTGAAGCTAGCAACGCGAGTTCAAAACGGCGCAGTGCTGGTTCTGGATTTTCACACTGAGCTAACTCGGTGAGTGCATGCAGATAATCATGGAACAGACCTGGGCAAGGCACTTCTTGCGCAAGCACGCGGCCAATCAGCTCATTGACGTACATGGCAGAATAGAGATGAATACCACTGAGTGGTAAGCCAAGGCTAATCGGTTCAGCTTGGCGTAAGGTTTTCATTGAACCGTTGCCTGACCATTTGAGCAATAAGGGGGTAAAAGGTTGCAGTGCACCTTTTAAGTTCGATCGTTTACTGCGTGCGCCTTTGGACATTAAGGTGACGCGGCCATACTCCTCGCTAAACACATCAAGGATTAGGCTCGACTCGCTATAAGGACGTCGATGAAGGACAAAACAGCGCTGTAAACCGTCTGACATATCAGCACTCAAAGGTGAGCGATGTTCTCACCCACCTCGAATAGAGGTTATAGATCGTCAATATAACCAAGGCTACGAAGGGCACGTTCATCATCTGCCCACCCGGATTTCACTTTCACCCAAGTTTCTAGGTAAACCTTGCGACCAAACAGCTCTTCCATATCTAAACGCGCTTCACGGCCGATGGTTTTGATTTTTTCACCACCTTTGCCGATCACCATTTTTTTCTGACCGCTGCGTTCAACGAGGATCAACGCGTTAATATGAAAACCATCGGTTTCAGGGTTATAGTCAAAACGTTCAATTTCAACGGTTACTGAATACGGCAGCTCTTCACCAGTAAAGCGCATCAGTTTTTCACGCACAATCTCGGAAGCCATGAAGCGCTGTGAACGATCAGTCACATACTCTTCAGGGAAGTGATGCGTGGCTTGAGGTAAATGCTCACGCACATGTTTGCGCAATACATCGACGTTTTTGCCATGTTTTGCCGCAATCGGCACGACATCAACAAATTCCATCTTCTTCGATAGCTCTAGCATATGCATCATTACATCGTTACGATCTTTCACGTTATCGACTTTATTGACACACAACACTACAGGGAAATTAGCATTGCGTAACTTGTTGAGCACCATTTCATCATCGGCGGTCCACTGAGTGCCATCGACTAAAAACAGCACTAAGTTAACATCACTGAGTGAACTACTTGCCGCACGGTTCATCAAGCGGTTAATCGCACGTTTTTCTTCAATGTGTAACCCCGGAGTATCAACGTAAATCGCTTGGTACGGCCCCTCTGTATCGACACCCATAATGCGGTGACGAGTGGTTTGAGGCTTGCGCGATGTGATGGATATCTTTTGTCCCAGTAAGTTATTCAGCAGGGTTGATTTCCCGACATTGGGGCGACCCACAATGGCGATAAAACCACAGTGCTGCTCACCACTTTCCGGAGTTGCTTCATTGCTGTTGGTGTTTGATGCGAAGTACGCATCCAAATCAAATTCGTTATCAGCCATTTGTCAGTTGCTCTAGTGCAATTTCAGCCGCCGATTGTTCAGCTTTACGACGACTGGTGCCTTTACCAATTACAGGCGTTCCCATTCCTGCTACATCACACGATACCGTAAATTCTTGGTTGTGTGCTTCACCTTTAATATTAGTCACTGTGTAGATAGGCAGTTGCTTTCTTCTACCTTGCAGAAACTCTTGTAGGCGAGTTTTTGGGTCTTTTTGCGATACGCCCGGCTCAATGGCGTCAAGGCGCTCTTGATACCAGCTCAAAATAATACGTCGTACTACTTCGGTATCGCTGTCTAAATAAATCGCACCAATGATGGCTTCTACGGCATCAGCAAGGATTGAATCACGGCGGAAACCACCACTTTTCAACTCACCTGGACCTAATTTTAAGTAATCTCCTAGGCAAAATTCTCTGCCCAGTTCAGCCAATGTGTGACCACGCACAAGCGTAGCGCGCATACGACTCATATCCCCTTCGTTAATTTTAGGGAAACGGTGGTACAGCTCATCAGCGATGACAAAACTTAAAATTGAATCGCCCAGAAACTCAAGACGTTCATTGTGCTTACCATTTGCACTGCGATGTGTCAGTGCTAAGGAAATAAACTCGGGATCATTAAATGAATAACCGAGTTTAGTTTCTAATTTACTAATTGGAGAATTCATGCTCTCTCGATGTAGTGATGGCTAGCCAAAGCTAGCCTAGTTAATGCCACCAATGCGGTTAAAACGCACACCAGTTGGGATCCACGAAGGTAAAACGCTATCGGCACCACGTTCAAATTCAAAACTTATCCAAATACCGACCGCTTTACCGACTAAGTTTGCTTCTGGAACAAAGCCCCAGTAACGGCTATCAGCACTGTTGTCACGGTTATCACCCATCACAAAATACTGACCTTGAGGAACAACCCATTCATTAACGCCATGGCGTGGCTGATAAGCATCAACACGATCACGACGCAATGGATTGATCAAAATCTGGTGTTCAACCTGACCTAACTTTTCATTCACTTGAATTAAAGGGATGCCATTTTGGTTGAACTCACTCTCTTCAACATTGGACAGTTTGACCTGTTTACACTCTGTTGAACCTTGAGCTTGAATACAAATCTCTTTGTTGCTGCTATAACGAACTGTGTCGCCCGGCATGCCGACCACGCGCTTGATGTAGTCAATGCTTGGTTGCGGCGGGTATTTAAAGACCACGACATCACCACGCTCTGGTTTACCAGTTTCGACCAGTTGAGTACGCCATACGGGGTCTTTCAAACCGTAAGCGTATTTCTCAACTAAGATGAAGTCGCCCACCAGCAACGTTGGCATCATTGAGCCAGATGGAATCTGAAAAGGTTCGTACACAAAAGAGCGTAGCACCAGCACAAAAGCAATCACAGGGAAGATGGAAACACTGTTTTCAATCCACCAAGGTTGCGCGGAAATTTTGGCGCTGAGTTTGTCATCCAAGCCGTTGGTTTGCGCTTCAATAGCGGCCATCTTCTGTTGACGTTTTTTCGCCCACACCAACTTCTCCAGCACCCAAACTATGCCAGTCACTAATGTGACGATCACCAAGATGAGTGAAAATGTATTCGCCATGGAGTTCCCTTATCTAAAAATACGAAAGTGAAAGAGCCGAAACTCTTTCACTTAAATGGTGACTGCTGCATGCATAAGAAAGCCAAAGCAATGCTTAATCTTTACCTACGTGCAAAATGGCAAGGAAAGCTTCTTGTGGCAACTCAACATTACCAATTTGCTTCATGCGCTTCTTACCTTCTTTCTGCTTCTTAAGCAGTTTTTTCTTACGGCTAATATCACCACCGTAACATTTCGCCAGTACGTTTTTACGCAGCTGCTTCACGGTTGAACGAGCAATAATGTGGTTACCGATCGCCGCTTGAATCGCGATATCAAACATTTGGCGAGGGATAAACTCTTTCATTTTCTCAACCACTTGACGACCACGCGTTTGCGAATTGTCTTTGTGAGTGATGATGGCTAACGCATCCACTTTGTCACCATTCAACAAGATATCCACACGGACCATGCTTGAAGCTTCAAAGCGTTGGAAACCATAATCAAGTGATGCATAACCACGAGAAGTTGACTTCAAGCGGTCAAAGAAATCAAGTACCACTTCGGCCATCGGCACATCATAAGTCAAGGCTACTTGGTTACCGTGATAGACCATATCAACCTGCACGCCACGTTTTTCAACGCACAACATAATGACGTTACCCAAATATTCAGAAGGGGTCAAAATGTTACAACGCGCAATCGGTTCACGAATCTCTTCAATGTCGTTCACCGCAGGCAATTTAGCAGGGCTATCAACATAAAGCATCGTGCCATCGGTCTTCTTAACTTCATAGACTACCGTTGGCGCAGTGGTGATAAGGTCAAGATCGTATTCGCGCTCTAAACGCTCTTGAATAATCTCCATGTGGAGCATACCCAAGAAACCACAACGGAAACCAAAACCAAGGGCGGCCGAACTTTCTGGCTCATAGAATAACGAGGCATCGTTTAGGCTCAGTTTACCTAACGCATCACGAAAGTTTTCGTAATCATCAGAAGAGACAGGGAAAAGCCCCGCATACACCTGCGGTTTCACTTTTTTAAAGCCTGGCAATGCTTTTTCACACGGATCTTTCGCGCTGGTCAGTGTATCACCCACAGGAGCGCCGAGAATGTCTTTAATACCACAAACCACCCAGCCCACTTCACCAGTGTTCAACATGGTTTTGTCGACTTGTTTTGGCGTAAAAATACCTAAACGGTCAATACCCCAAGTTTGGCCTGTGCTCATCACTTTAATCTTGTCATTTTTCTTCAGCGCACCATTTTTCACTCGCACTAAAGAGACAACACCTAAGTAGTTATCAAACCAAGAATCGATGATTAACGCTTGCAGCGGCGCAGCAGGATCGCCCTCAGGAGCCGGAATACCAGAAACGATTTTTTCTAGCACTTCATCCACGCCAAGGCCTGTTTTCGCAGAGCAGCGCACTGCGTCAATAGCATCAATGCCGACGATATCTTCAATTTCTTCCGCTACGCGTTCAGGCTCTGCGGCTGGCAAATCAATCTTATTTAGGATTGGGACAACTTCAAGGTCCATTTCAATGGCGGTATAACAGTTAGCCAATGTTTGCGCTTCAACGCCTTGACCAGCATCCACTACCAATAGAGCACCTTCACAGGCGGCTAAAGAACGGGAAACTTCATAAGAAAAGTCAACGTGTCCAGGAGTATCGATAAAGTTGAGCTGGTATGTCTCGCCATCGTTTGCTTTGTAATCGAGCGTCACACTCTGTGCTTTGATGGTGATGCCACGCTCACGCTCAAGGTCCATAGAGTCTAGAACTTGAGATTCCATTTCACGATCACTTAATCCACCACAAACTTGGATCAAACGGTCAGATAGGGTCGACTTACCATGGTCGATGTGGGCGATAATCGAAAAGTTACGAATGTGCTTCATAGATTTGGGATGACTAAACTCTTGAAAAAAGGGACATAAGAAAGCCACATCAAGCGGCGTTTCCATAAAGTTGGCCGATTCTACCCAATTTCGGTAGGGTTCGCATCATAAATTAGGCGATAGGTTCACCAAGGACTCGGACCAAAACCACCTCTTGCTGCGATCGTTTTTCAAGAACCACAGAACAACGTTTGGCAATTCCGATCCCCAGCGCGATAAAAACAGCGGCCGTGATGATCACGATGCCCTCACCTAAACCGAGCCAAGGGGCCAAGAGGCTCTCACCCAGCCAAGCGCCAAACATCATCATAAAAAGCGGCACCAAATACACTAAGGCTGCCGATTGAAGCAAGCTTTTTTCGGGGAAACCGATTTCAACCGTCTGGCCTTGCTTCACTGGTTTTTTCGTATCGAGTTGCCATAACAGCGCTTTGTTACCAATCGCTTTCGATAAGATCCCAGTACCACAACTTTTGGAGGACGAACAACTGCTGCAACTGGTCTGCTGCTGACAACTGAGTTCAACGTGAAACCCTTTAGCATCAGGTTGAACAGCGGTGACTGTTGCTAACGCCGTCATCATGGTTTGGTTGCCTCTGTTGAGGGCGCCGCAGGCTGGACAAACGTCACCGATTGAGCAATGCGCTGCGCCGTTGCCGGTGGAATATCACCGACCACTGAGATTTCATTGTTTCCTTTCACCACACTATGCAGGGTACGGCGACCTTGACGAACCAGTTGGCCTTTCAGCGAATGGTTGTCGCTATCGGAAATATAGACAGAAAAACTAAATAGCCCATCACTGAACATCTGGCTCTCTACCAAACGCTCAGTAATCGCCATACGATAACGGTTAAGCTCTTTGGGTTCAAAGCCTTCAGGTTTCCAACTCACTTGCCAAAAACTTTCCGTAAGGTTGCCTTTCGGTAACGTTAATACCTCGGGTAACTCAACGTCATTTAGCCCTTGCATCGCCTGCGCTAGTTTGTCGCTAATGGCATAAGAGATAGTGCGATATTGCTCAAGCACCTCGCCGTCGCGATCGACTAAATCAGCTCGCAATGGCAAGTTACTGGTTTCATCTACCCACAAAATATAGGAATAGCGTAAGCCATCTTTCGGCACCACTCGCACCACTTGGCAAGCCGTACCCGCTTCACGTGCACGGCCAACTTTGACGAAATCGTAGTAACGGCCTAATTCAGTGACATTGCTGGTTAGCATCGGAATCGTCGGCGCAACCATAGTGCTTGACTCAATGGTGAACGGTTCTACCCCAGGTTCAATGTAACTCACTTCATTACCACGGCGAATTACTTCACGGATCGGGCCGCTGAGATAAACGAGATGCGCAAATTGCTGATCGCCTTGACTTGCATGACGATACAGCAGTGGATCGATGCTGTTTTTCTTAATCAGAATGTAAGACAGCTCATAATTTAAATGCTGACTGGCCTCGTTCATTTGAAGCAACAAAGCCTCTGCAGGTTGGTCTTCTGCAAAGGCTAATGTAGAGTTCAAACTGAACAGCGCCAGTGCACTGATCAGGAATTTATTCATTCAACTACCGATTCAAGTACATCGTTATTTGGGCTTGCACTTTCACTGTTCAGGCGAAGTTGCAGCTCGTAGTCTTGCAATAATGCGTTTACGCGGCGACGTTGTTCTTGCACGCGGCTTTCGCTGGTTTGGCGCTCTACTGAATCACGCGTTAAGCTCACTGGCTCTGCGCTGCCAGCCAACGGAATGGTTTGCAGTACGGGTAATTGGTCGTTTTGATTCACTCCTGAATCACGGCCACCGTATTGTTGAACACCTAAAATCACCACAAACGACACACACGCAGCAACCGCAACCTGGCCAAATTGGGAAAGCCAAGCCGGTAACTGCCGACGAGCTTGAGCTGGCGTCGGCTGAGACTCACGGCTTGTATCACGAAAATCAATAACCGAAGCAGATTGTAAACGACTGTGTGCGGGTTCGTCATCCAATGCTAACGCGACGCTCTGTGCAATATCCCACTCAGCTCGGACTGGGGCATCTCCACGCATCACATCACCAACCAAATGGTAATTTTTCCACGTTTGCAAACTTTCTTGGTCGAGCTCTAATTCTTGAATGAGCGCTTTATCGACCATTTCCCCATCCATGAGTGCTGAAAGTCTTTCTTTGTCAGCCATTATTTATTCACCATTTTCGTTACCGGTTTGAGCGCTATAAAAGAGGTTTAATCTTCTTTTCTACCGCTTCACGAGCACGGAAGATGCGAGAACGCACCGTTCCTACAGGACAATCCATGACTTCTGCTATTTCCTCGTAACTTAAACCATCCAGTTCACGCAAGGTCATCGCAGTTTTCAAATCTTCAGGCAACGCTTCTATCGCACCAAAAACGACCCGCTGCAATTCTTTCGACAACGTAATGTTCTCAGGGTTCGATATTTCTTTTAATGCGTTGCCACTTTCGTAATATTCAGCATCTTCAGCATCAACATCGCTAGCGGGCGGTCTACGACTTTGGGCTACAATGTGATTCTTAGCGGTATTAACAGCAATACGGTATAGCCAAGTGTAAAAGGCACTCTCTCCGCGAAAACTTGGGATAGCCCGATACGCTTTGATGAACGCTTCTTGTGCGACATCGGCTACATCTCCGGAATTGCTCACATACCGAGAAATAAGGTTGCAGACTTTATTTTGGTACCTTAAAACCAAAAGGTTAAACGCTTGCTTATCTCCACTCTGAACTCGCTCAATCAATACTTGATCGGTCAGTTGCTCGTTCATTCGAGCCTGTACTCCTATTGTTATTCCCCTTACCTTCTCAGATATGGGCATTCATTATGCAAAATGTAGTATTGACACCACCGCTTACATGAGCACTATTGTGACTCAAGGGAGAATAGAAAGTTCCATTCTGTCTAAAAATATTTGCCAAGCATTATTCAATAAATGTGATCTAATTTCACTATAGGGGATCCCCAATATAGTGAGGGTCGATAAGACGAAAGACAATGGCATTTACAAAGTATTGCATCAAATCTTTCTCTACTGCTATTGGCTTGAAGCCATAGCGATACCGTTAGTGGATAAACCTTGCGGCTGAATCACTTCAAGAGTATAGATACATGCAATGCATATTTAAAATGAGAGTTGGACAACTCTACTCTAGTTCGGGAATTTAAAAGTTTTATGAACGCAAACCGTGAACATCTATGCGATGTATTAGTCGTAGGCAGTGGCGCAGCGGGTTTATCGCTCGCACTACGCGTAGCAAAACACAGTAAAGTCATTGTACTGAGTAAGGGACCACGCAGTGAAGGTGCCACTTATTACGCTCAGGGAGGTATTGCCGCTGTTTTTGACGAATCAGACAGTATTGAGTCACACGTCGAAGACACTCAAATTGCGGGCGCAGGGATCTGTGAAGAGGATACTGTCCGTTTCATCGCCGAGCATGCTAAAGAGTGTGTTCAGTGGCTTATCGATGGCGGCGTTCCTTTTGACAGAGAAGAGAATGACAGTGATGAAGCACCTCGCTATCACTTAACTCGTGAAGGCGGCCATAGTCATCGCCGCATCTTGCACGCGGCTGACGCCACTGGCATGGCAATGCAAACCTCCTTGCAAGACAATGTTCATAATCACCCAAACATTACTATCCTTGAACGTCACAATGCGCTGGATTTAATCACCGAAGATAAAATCGGTGGTGATAAAAAAAGAGTGGTTGGCGCTTATATTTGGAACCGCAATGAGGAACACGTTGAAACGATCCGCGCTAAGTTTGTCGTTTTAGCCACGGGCGGCGCCTCAAAAGTGTATCAATATACCTCTAACCCTGATGTTTCCTCAGGTGATGGTATCGCAATGGCGTGGCGTGCAGGATGCCGAGTGGCGAACCTTGAGTTCAATCAATTCCATCCAACTTGTCTTTTCCACCCTGAAGCACGTAATTTCCTACTGACAGAAGCACTACGTGGCGAAGGCGCTTTTTTAAGACGCCCAGACGGTTCACGATTCATGCTCGATTTTGATGAACGTGCCGAACTGGCTCCTCGTGATATCGTGGCTCGCGCCATCGACTATGAGATGAAGCGTTTAGGTGCTGATTGTATGTATCTGGACATCAGCCACAAACCGGCCGATTTTATTGAAAAACATTTCCCAACCATTTATACACGCTTGATGGATTTGGGCATTGATATGACCAAAGAGCCGATTCCGATTGTTCCTGCGGCGCACTACACTTGTGGTGGCGTTATTGTCAATAAACAAGGTAAAACGGATCTGCATAACCTGTATGCGATCGGCGAAGTTAGCTACACCGGTTTGCACGGTGCTAACCGAATGGCGTCGAACTCTCTATTAGAATGCGTCGTTTATGCTTGGTCAGCGGCAAAGGATATTTTAAAAGGATTACCAACAGCTCAGCTCCCACCAAGCTTACCCGGTTGGGATGAAAGTAAGGTCAATAACTCTGATGAAGAGGTCGTAATCCAACATAACTGGCATGAACTGCGCCTATTTATGTGGGATTACATGGGGATTGTCCGCACAGATAAGCGCTTAGAGCGAGCACTACGCCGCATTCAATTACTGCAACAAGAAACCCACGAATACTATAGTCATTTCCGCGTTTCAAATAACCTGCTTGAGCTGCGTAACTTACTGCAAGTGGCAGAGTTGATGGTGCGTTGTGCTATGCAACGTAAAGAGAGCCGCGGTTTGCACTACACGCTCGATTATCCAGAGTTAGCCGAAAATAGTGGCCCAACGATCCTAACGCCAGACGAGTAACCTCGCCAACGATCATCTGTTAGCGTCAAGTTGACCGAATGAATAAAGGAGCGTTTATCGCTCCTTTATTGTTGGTGATTGGTTATGGGTAACCTGCCGAAGCTGCACCAATAAACGGCGATAATCCGCTTCCACACAACTGTCGCGCCACACTAGATAGCGCTTACCTTGTTGTGCATAAATGATCAACACCATAAACGCAAACTGTGTAGAAACCTTTTCAATGGACAAGTTCTGGTCGGCACATTGCCACTCACCGTGACTCGTGAGCTTGAATTGGCCGATTAAGCTAGGGACTAACAGTGAGGTACTCTTTTGCGCCGTGATAAGAGGTGCGTAAAAGAAGGGGAGCGTTACGAGTGGAATCGGCGATATCAATAATGCCCACACGGCTATCATCAAAAAAATGAAGTTAGTAATGCGGGCAAAATGGGAAGGAAATAATACGAAATTAACGCACTTTGCTGAGGTTGTGGGCAACAATTTTATCCACCATTGCCGCATGCCCAAGATTTTCGCTACGACCATGCCCCATAATCCAAGTAAATAGATCAGGGTCGTCAGACTCAAGTAGGGAAACGAAATCTCGTTGCTCATTTTCATTCAGAGAATCAAAGCACTCTTCAAAGAACGGCATCACAACCACATCGAGCTCTAACATTCCACGACGGCATGCCCACTTGATTCTTGCTTTTTCTTCAGTGGTGTACATCGGTTTTCCTCACCTTATGTTTATTTGCGTTGAGTGTATCAACTGGATGAAGATACAACTAGTAGATGAGTCACAGTCCCTGTTCAAGCTGACAAAAAAAAATTTCCGGATTAACATGGGGCTCAAGATTCTCTTTAGGTAACGACTATGGACTGGCAAAACACATTGACACCTCTCGCAGTAACCGCCAATGGCTCACTTCCACCACTGATGCTGACTCATCTTGCATCCTGGGGCGCTATCATCATTTCAGGCAATGATAAAAAAGCCTATTTGCAAGGCCAAGTGACCTGTAATGTCGTCACTCTTGAACCAACACAGTCAACCTTAGGTGCCCATTGTGATGCGAAAGGCAAAGTGTGGTCGGTCTTTCGCCTGTTCCACCATCACGATGGTTATGCGATGTTCCAGCCTTTATCAGCAATAGAAGCTGAATTAAGAGAGCTGAAAAAATACGCTATTTTTTCTAAGGTCAATATCAGCCAGAGCCAAGACGTCGCACTGGGTGTTATGGGCGAACAAGCTGAGCAATATATCAACACATTAACGGCAGATGAAGGTGAGGTGCGTTTGATTGACGGTGGTAGCGCCATCAAAATTTCATCCCAACGTTGGCTATTACTTGTTTCAGAGCAAACCGCGCAACAGCTCATGACGCAAAGTGAAGCACTGAAAGTCACCGAGGAAACGTGGACTCGCTTTGATATCGAAGAAGCAGTCCCCGTCCTTGGTCAAGCGGATCAAAATGAGCACATACCGCAAGCCGTTAATCTTCAGGCCTTTAATGGTATCAGCTTTAATAAAGGGTGTTATACAGGTCAAGAAACCGTCGCTCGTGCTAAATATCGAGGTATTAATAAACGTGCAATGTACATCCTTCAAGGCAATATTGAGCAACCGCTAAGTAATGATCAACCAATCATGATCGAACGCTCAGTTGGAGAAAACTGGCGTAGTGCTGGGCAATTAATGGTTCACTACACGTTTGCTGATAATACCGCTATCGGTTTAGTAGTCTTACCAAACAATCTCGAGCCAGAAACTGAGTTTCGTCTTGCAAGCCAACCAAACACTCGTTGGTTTATGCAAGCTCTCCCCTACTCTCTTACTGACGAATAAGCTTCTTCCTCATATTGACCATGCGCCTCTTTACGAGGCGTATGCTTTCTAACACTCGCCTATCTCGAATAAATTTCAGGAAAAAGAATGCAATAATGTAATCCATTACATTGGCACGTGATCGCTCTCTAAATCACACAACATCAGAGATGAATTTTTAGTCACTCTTGAAACATAAATAGTCACAAGGTTTATTTTGACGTACTCTTAACAATGCTGGTCAGGACAAACGAAAAGTTGTCCTGACCAACAAAAAAGTGAATCCACTGATTGTTTCAGGACATCCACTTTTTGTGTAATGCATCTGTGACTATTCGCCCGCCTATTATTTAAGCGGGCTTTTTTTTAGGCTATTCTTAACCAAAATTTAACACTTTCCATAAACAGCAGCTATTCTTTAAAGTGTAATATTTGTCGTGCTTAATATGCACCAAGTGAATGGTGCACTGAGCATTTTTTGTTAGCACTATTTTGAGGAGATAATCACGCAAACATGGGTATTTATCCAACATTTTGCCTACGGCAGCACAAATATCCAAAAGAGTCACCAATAACTGCATATTCCTCTATGGCAATCACACTATTAGAGGCGCAATTTATTTATAATTTGCAGTGTTAGAATAACAGAAGGATCGAAGTATGAGACTGTTTAAGCGCTATACGCCAGGTATGATAGCTAAACACGTAAGTCGGCTTTTTAAAGGAAGAATCTATATTTACGGGGTTGGAAAATTTGAATTCGATAATGGCAAACTGATCTTGCCAGAGCGCGCAGACAAGCGCCACTTTCAGACGGTGAAGGAAGTGAATCAGGAAATCATGAGACTACGCTGCGCCTACGCATAATACGAGTTTCATTAAAGAATTTTAAAAGGGTTGGCCATAAGCCAGCCCTTTTGCCATCATTAGGTTAATCACTGTTAGGGCTCAAGCAGCACCATTTTACTCTTGGCAAGATCAGGTAAATCACCTTTTAAACCCAGTGCTCTTTTCATAATCTCATCTTTGGCTCCAGGAAGTTGTCCAGCCAACTGCATGCCAATGCCACGGATCAGTTTCTTCGCCGGGTTATCACCTTCAAAAAGGTCTTTGAAACCTTGCATCGCGGCAATCATTTTGGCGGCTTCTGTTTTTCGCCAACGTTCATAACCTCGCAAATTTTTGAGCAAACCAATATCTTCACCTTGATGCCACAACGCGAGTAGTTCTTGAGCTAAGCTTGCAGCATCAAGTAAACCTAAATTAACACCTTGCCCGGCTAGCGGGTGGATGGTGTGCGCCGCATCACCAACGAGTGCGATTCGTTGTAAAGCAAAATCTCGGGCATAACGCATTTTAAGTGGGAAAGCAGCACGTTCACCGACCACCTCACACAAACCTAAACGATGATCAAACTCAGCGGTCAGTATCTTATTGAATTCGAGCTCAGACAAGCTGAGCAAGCGCTGCGCTCGGTTGGGCTCTGTAGACCAAACGATTGAGCTCATATGAGGATCAGACATAGGTAAAAAGGCCAGCGGACCTTGTGGTGTAAACACTTGCCTTGCCGTCGATTGATGTGGTTCCACCGTGCGGACATTTGCCACCAGCGCACTGTGTCCATAATCCCAATGGGTTAATGGAATGTCTTGCTGCTGACGAACCCAAGAGTTTGCGCCATCGGCTCCTACTATCAATTTTGCGGTGAGTGATTGACCGTTATCGAGCGTTAGCCACGCTTCACTTTCACCGACAGCCAGCGATTGGCATTGAGCGGGCATAAAGAGTGTCACATTCGCTTGCTTTTGTACTTGTTCGAGTAAGGCTAATTGAATGACGCGGTTCTCAACAATGTGTCCCAGATCCGGCTGAGTCATCTGATTGGCACTAAATTCGATCCGCGCAAAACTATCGCGTTCCCACACTTCCATCGCCGAATAAGGCGCAGCGCGACGAGAAGTAATACCTTGCCATGCACCAAGGTTTCGCAACATGATTTCACTGGAACGACTTAAGGCGGAGACTCGCACATCCGGCAGCTCTGCAAGTTCAAGGCTGGGTACTCGGCCCTCAATCACGGCGATGCGCAGTTCGCTATGCTTTAATGCTGCGGCCAGTGCAAGGCCAACCATTCCGCCACCCACAATGACAATATCGACACTTTGCATCATATACAGACCCTTTTATCTATTCACTACGCCAAGCGTTCGGCGCAGTAGCGGCATTTTCAGCCACGGTAAATTATCCATCACCATGAGGCCTACATTGCGACCAATACGAGTGGTTAACCAATCATTGGAAAAGAGATGCACCAGGGATGATGTCAGCTTAATGGTGGCATCACGATCCGCTTCTCGGCGTTGGGAAAAAGCTTGTAAACCGCGATAGCAGCCAACATCGGCTTGCTGCTTGATAAGCTCATCCGCCAAGCTTGCCACATCTCGAATACCTAAGTTAAAACCTTGTCCCGCAATCGGATGTAATGTCTGAGCGGCATTGCCCACAATGGCAAAACGATGTGAAATGTTCTGCTCTCGATAACGCAGTTGTAATGGATAGCAGGCACGAGTGCCCACTTTATTCATTCGCCCTAAACGCCAACCAAACGCATCTTGAAGCTGTGCTAAAAAACCCTCATCACTGAGTGAAAAAACTCGCTCGGCTTTCGCGGGAGGTAAACACCAAACTAAAGAGAGTCGATTATCACTCATTGGTAATAACGCGACAGGACCATCGGCGGTAAATCGTTCAAACGCTCGTCCTTGGTGAGCTTTTGAGCTCACAACATTAGCAATAACCGCGACCTGTTCAAAATCATGCTCTTGTTGGATGAGGCCGATTTGCTCGCAGCAGGTCGATATCGCCCCATCAGCTGCGACCAATAACTTAGCTTGGATCGTTCGTTGATCGTTAAGGGTGACAGTGACCTTATCCATACTGCGTTCCACTTGCTGAACCGCGCTTGGGCAAAATAACTCAATATGCGGGCTCTGCTGCATTTTTTGCGCGTAAATCTGCCCAACATCGGCTAATTCAACCACGTAACCTAATGCTTCTAAATCGAGTTGCTGACAAGTGATATCGGTCATCCCAATATGAGACCGATCCGACACATGAATATGTGTAATTGGGGTGGCGACCTCTTGCAGCGACTGCCACAAGGAGAGATTTTGCAAAATTTGTACGCTACCGTAGGATAAAGCAATTGAACGCGAATCAAAGCCGGGATGGGCGAGCTTATCATCCAGCGGATGCGCTTCGACCACAGCAATCGCAAGCTTTCCTTGAGAAAGCGTATCTAAGGCCAACGCCAGTGTTGCACCGGCCATCGCCCCACCAGCGATAATCACATCAAATTGCTTCACAGTCATCTCTCTTTAATGCACGGTCGGCTGAGTTTCTTGTAGAGGTTTGATACCAAATTCAGCATGAATTGTTAACACACAAGCTTTTATATGCTCGATGACGTGTTCCAAAAGTTGAGCTTGCTCATCCAAGTCATCCTCTTCATCGATACCGAGCTTGGCAATTTCTTCTAGATCAGCCAAGGCCTCTTTAGTCTCTGCGGACGCTTTTTTCAAAACAACCCCAATCAAGCCAAGCCCAGAAATAAAGTGATTTACCCAGTCGGCTACGCCATCAGCCAAATCAAATACACTGGCACTCGCCTCTTCATCTGGCAACAGTAGTGACAACTCCATCCCGCTACCAGTGAGCTCTTCGATTGTAAAGGTGAGTACTTGTTCAGCCAATGTCAACGGACGATCTGGCCAACCCATACCTTCGTTAGTGTAATCAAAAATAAGTGGCTGCCAGCTCTTATCATTTAAGCCCAGACCACCGGCCAGCATGCCCGTTAGCAACCCATGCAACTCAGCAGGGTTAACCGCAAGTGCTGCAGATTGAAGGGCAGTGGCAAGAGAAAGATAATCCGGTAGTTTTTTTTCGCTCATGGGAAGCTCGTAATAAAATCAAATAAGCGCGATCCTACCACTTAGCTTCCAATGCGAAAATGCTCAAAGCGTTAATTGTGGGTAGCTTTTACTCAATTTGCCTAATAACTGTGTTTTTAGTCCCTCATTTTTTACTGCTCGCTTTGAAAAGCTTGAATCTTAGGGCCGCTTTACCTATAGTTTCCACCTCGATGGGCATGTGAGTGGCACCATCTTAGACAGCGCGATAAGAGTTCATCCATCATGAGTAATCAAGCGGTAGACGTAGAAATTTTAGGAAAATTGACTCGTGTGAATTGCCCTGCGGGACAAGAGCAGTCTTTAATCCAAGCGGCGCAAGATCTTGATAACCGATTGAAAGAGATGGCAGAGCGTACTAAAGTTACCAATGAGGTAAAGCTACTCACGATTGCTGCGCTCAACATTTGTTATGAATTGCAAACCAAAAACAATGAGAGCCTAGGCCAACAAAATCAATTAACCGAGCGCATGGAACAGCTCGCTGCATCTCTTGAAGATGCCATCAGTAAAGTGAAGCTAGGACAGCAGTAGTCTTTACCAGCGTAACCAAATTTACCCTAGAGTGTTTGTCAGCCGGATTTAAGTCCCTGAGCCGATAAGCAACACCAAAGGGTTAGTACTTGGTAGCTATTGAGCAAGCTCGGCTCGTACCGAGAAGCCTGCGGTTACCATTGCTGATCCGCCTTGAACCAGCTGGTTCAAGGGCCAAAATCCGCAACGGCACTCTGGGGTATCCTTATGCAAAACACTCGACACACACTTCGTCAAGTCATCCGCCAGCGGCGTAAACAGCTATCACCTACGCAGCAAAAACACGCTTCAATTGAACTTGTCTCTCGTTTTTCAACACTGCCTGAAGTTTTAACGAGTCAGCACATTGCCCTCTACTTGGCAACCGATGGTGAGCTAGAAACACAACCGCTCATAGCGTGGTTATGGCAACAAGGCAAACAGACCTATCTTCCCGTTTTACACCCCTTCTCGAGTGGGAATTTATTGTTCTTGCGCTATGATGCTCAAACCATAATGACGCGAAATAAATACGGCATTGCCGAACCCAAGCTCAATCAAACATTGATCAAACCAGTAAATGAGCTAGATATCATCTGCACACCATTGGTGGCATTTGATCAAACAGGGCAAAGGCTCGGGATGGGCGGCGGCTATTATGATCGTACGTTAGAAGCTTGGTTTAAAACGGGTAAAGGTGCCCTACCCATAGGCTTAGCTCATGATTGCCAACAAGTGACTCATCTGCCGAGCGAAGCATGGGATATACCTTTACCTCAAATAGTGACTCCAAGCCAAATCTGGCAATGGGAATCATAAATTATTGAGGCTATAATCGCCCCGCAACATTACCGTCACTATAAATCGATATCAGGAGATTGGCATGACTCAAGATGAAATGAAAAAAGCCGCCGGCTGGGCCGCACTCAAATATGTAGAAAAAGGCAGCATCGTTGGTGTGGGTACGGGTTCAACGGTGAATCACTTCATTGATGCACTGGGTTCGATTAAAGATGATATTAAAGGTGCGGTTTCAAGTTCTATCGCCTCAACAGAGAAGCTAAAAGGCCTAGGTATTGAAGTGTTCGACTGCAATGATGTTGATCAACTCGATATTTATGTTGATGGCGCAGATGAAATCAACCCTGCGCGCGATATGATCAAAGGCGGCGGCGCTGCGCTCACTCGAGAAAAAATCGTTGCCGCGATTGCGGATAAATTCATTTGTATCGTTGATGGTACAAAAGCGGTCGATGTTCTAGGTCAATTCCCACTTCCAGTTGAAGTGATCCCAATGGCGCGCTCTTATGTGGCACGTCAACTGGTTAAACTTGGTGGTGATCCAGCCTATCGCCATGGCGTAATAACGGATAACGGTAACGTTATCTTGGATGTGCACGGATTAAAAATTACTGATGCTAAAGCGTTAGAAGATAAAATTAATGGGATTGTCGGCGTAGTAACCGTCGGTTTATTCGCTCACCGAGGTGCTGATGTCGTCATCACTGGCACGGAAGATGGTGCCAAAATCGAAGAGTAAGTCACAAAATAAGGCTACTTTCCGTTATTTCATTACAAACGGCACCCATGGGTGCCGTTTTTCTTCGCTATGCCCTAGAAAATCATGCCTTATTTCGTAATTTTCTTACCCAAAACAAAAAAAGTTTGTTACTTTATTGGTCAGAAGACGCACAAGGAAAACGTTTGTCTTCCAACAAAATGGTTAATCTTCCTCTTTACATTAGCCCTTTTGCTTTATGTGCGCCGTGTTTGCCCACCTTCCCATTTTTAAGGACGAGAATAATGGCCAAAGTTTCACTCGAAAAAGACAAAATCAAAATCTTACTCCTCGAAGGGCTACACCCTTCAACGGTTGAAGTACTGCAATCTGCCGGTTACAGCAATATTGAGTATCACAAAGGCTCTCTGGGTGATGAACAACTGCTCGAAGCGGTGAAAGATGCTCACTTCATCGGAATTCGTTCGCGCACTAATTTGACCGAAGCGGTAATCAACGCGGCAGAGAAGTTGGTTGCTATCGGCTGCTTCTGCATTGGCACCAACCAAGTTGACCTGAATGCAGCCGCAAAACGCGGTATTCCTGTCTTTAATGCACCATTTTCGAATACTCGCAGTGTTGCTGAACTCGTTTTAGGCCAAACACTGCTACTACTGCGTGGGATTCCTGAAAAAAATGCATTGGCACATCGTGGTATTTGGAAAAAAAGTGCTGATAACTCTTATGAGGCACGCGGTAAACGCTTAGGTATTATTGGCTATGGCCACATTGGTACCCAGCTCGGTATCATTGCCGAAAACCTCGGTATGCAAGTCTATTTCTATGACATAGAAAACAAACTCTCACTCGGTAATGCAACGCAAATACATACCATGAGTGAACTACTGAATAAATGTGATGTCATTTCTCTGCATGTGCCTGAAACTCCAGATACTAAAAATATGATGGGTAAAGAAGAGTTTGCACGCATGAAGCCTGGCTCTATCTTTATCAACGCAGCACGCGGAACGGTAGTCGACATTCCCGCACTCTGCGATGCATTGGCATCAAACCATCTAGCTGGCGCGGCAATAGATGTATTTCCAGAAGAACCCGCCACAAACTCTGAACCTTTTGAATCCCCACTGATGCATTTTGATAATGTCATTCTGACACCGCACATTGGTGGCTCAACTCAAGAAGCACAAGAAAATATCGGTATTGAAGTAGCCGGTAAGTTGGCAAAATATTCAGATAACGGCTCAACCTTATCAAGCGTGAACTTCCCTGAAGTATCGCTGCCAATTCACCGTGATAGTTCGCGTTTACTGCATATTCACGAAAACCGTCCGGGTATTCTGACACAAATCAACACCATCTTCGCCGAAGAAGGGATCAATATCGCCGCTCAATATTTACAAACGTCAGCGGATATCGGTTATGTAGTGATTGACGTAGAAACTGCTCGCTCTGCGGAAGCTCTTACTAAGCTGAAAAGCATCAGCGGCACCATTCGTGCGCGTATTCTTCACTAAGCACTTCTCTAGTAAAAGCACCAAACGACAAAAAGGCCACATAAAATGTGGCCTTCCTTATTTCGATAGGGAGCTAGGTAAATTAAGCTTTAAGCGCTCGCTCCCCGCGAGCAATACCTACCACGCCACTTCGCGCGACTTCGATTACTTCAGTGACTTCCGACAACGCTTGAATAAAGGCATCGAGTTTTTCGCTGGTTCCGGCAAGCTGCACAGTATATTGCGCCGCAGTGACATCCACGATCTGCCCACGGAAAATATCAGCCGTACGTTTCACTTCGGCACGCGCAAAACCGCTGGCTTTGACTTTCACCATCATCAGCTCACGTTCAATGTGTTCGCACTCTGACACTTCTTGCACTTTAAGCACATCAATCAACTTATGCAGTTGCTTTTGAATTTGTTCAAGTTGCATTTCATCGGTCTTAGTAGTGATGTTTAAGCGTGATAATGTTGCATCATCGGTTGGTGAAACCGTTAGTGATTCAATGTTATAACCACGTTGAGAAAATAGACCAACAACGCGAGACAAAGCACCCGATTGGTTTTCCATTAATATTGAAATAATGTGTCTCATATTATGTTCTCTCCGTTTTACTTAACCACATTTTGTCCATCCCTTCGCCTTTAATTTGCATTGGGTAGACGTGCTCCGTTTCATCCACATTAATATCAACAAAAACCAATCGATCTTTCATATCGAGTGCTTTTTTAAGCCCGGCTTCAAGTTCATCAGGCTGTGAGATACGGATGCCAACGTGGCCATAAGCTTCTGCAATTGCTGCAAAATCGGGAACAGAACTCATATAAGAATTAGAGTGACGTCCTTGGTAAATAATATCTTGCCACTGTTTTACCATGCCAAGAAAACGGTTGTTTAAGTTAATAATTTTCACTGGAATATCATATTGCAACGCGGTGGAAAGCTCTTGGATATTCATTTGAATACTGCCATCCCCAGTGACAATCACTACCTCTTCTTCTGGCATGGCAAATTTAACCCCCATTCCAGCGGGTAAACCAAACCCCATGGTGCCCAAACCGCCAGAGTTGATCCAACGACGAGGCTTATTGAATGGATAATAAAGTGCGGCGAACATTTGGTGCTGACCAACATCGGAGGCCACATATGCGTCTCCATTAGTCAGTTTATGTAAAGTTTCAATCACTTGCTGCGGCTTAATGCGTTCGCTGGATTTCTCATAAGCTAGGCATTGGCGGTCGCGCCAGCTTTGGATATCTTGCCACCATAGTTCAAGCGCCTGCGAATCATTACAGCCACCTTGCTCAGAGAGCAATTGCAGCATAGTTTCCAGTACTTGTTCAGCTGATCCCACTATCGGCAGATCGACTGGCACATTTTTAGAGATCGACGAAGGATCAATGTCAATGTGCATGATCTTAGCGTTCGGGCAATACTTTTCTAGATTATTGGTCGTACGGTCATCAAAACGCACGCCAATACCGAAAATTAAATCCGCATTGTGCATCGCCATATTGGCTTCATACATGCCATGCATTCCAAGCATGCCTAACGCATTTTTATGAGTTCCAGGGAAAGCACCAAGCCCCATTAACGTGCTGACTACGGGTAAATTGAGCGTTTCAGCCAGTTGTAAAATGTGCTGATCTGCGCCTGAAATAACAGCGCCACCACCAATGTACAATACGGGTTTTTGGGCTTCTAACAACGCTTTTAGCGCCTTTTTAATTTGCCCTTTATGACCAGAAGTAGTTGGGTTGTATGAGCGCAGTTTGATCGACTCAGGATACGTGTAAGGGAGTTTGATCTGAGGATTCATCACATCTTTAGGCAGATCGATCACGACCGGCCCCGGGCGCCCTGTTGAGGCAATATAAAAGGCTTTCTTAATGGTTTCAGGAATAT
This sequence comes from Vibrio sp. B4-6, assembly GCF_963888245.1. Lineage (NCBI taxonomy): Bacteria > Pseudomonadati > Pseudomonadota > Gammaproteobacteria > Vibrionales > Vibrionaceae > Vibrio > Vibrio sp. B4-6. Next base: position 12,456 of record NZ_CAWPIM010000011.1, on the reverse strand, counting down.
CTTCAGCTTTTTTTATAAGAAAGCTGTGTTTGACGATCGGACGAGAAACCCCAACGATGTCACATTCTTGAAACGCATCGTTACCAATGAGGTTATTTGGCACGTTGCCTGAAATAACAATCATTGGAATTGAGTCCATGTAAGCGGTAGCAATCCCTGTGACGGTATTCGTCGCCCCTGGGCCAGAACAAACAAGTACCACACCCGTTTTTCCGGTTGCTCGAGCATAGCCATCTGCCATGTGCGTGGCCGCTTGCTCGTGGCGAACAAGGACATGTTTAATTTGGTCGGTTTTTGCGTGCAGCGCATCGTAAATATCAAGAACGGAACCACCTGGGTATCCAAATATTTGCTCTACACCTTCTTCGATCAGAGATTGAACCACCATCTCTGCGCCAGATAACATCTGTTGATTGGATTGCGTTGCCATTTTTTCTCCTTACCAGTACCCAACACATGGTCAGTCAATGGGCCTGGTTTTACATAGTTTAGGGCTTATTTGTAGCCTAATTCGAAAACTTTCCACTTTCGGCTATGTCTTGCTTTTGTCATAACAAAAAACAAGGTAACGCAACAACTGTAACTCTTTCTTATCATCGGGTCGAACGCCAAATAGCGCACACTTTGGCAAATATTTGGTTAAATGGAATTTTATTAGGTAACTATCGTAAAACCGGCATTAAAAACAGCTCAATCCATGAGTAATTAGCAAAAATAAAGCAAAAAATATTACCATGCAGCAATGTGGCGTTATGAGGAAGCGAGGTTTAACTTCCGTCGTAATATAAAAAATCCCCCACGCTTTATCTGAAAAGCAAGTGGAGGATTTTTAAACAATGAAAAAACTATCTTAAGATAATCTTACTCACCTTTAGTCTTTTCTTTGTACATTTCCTCGATTTCATCTTGGTAACGATCACTAATGACTTTTCTACGTAGTTTCTGAGTCGGCGTCAGCTCACCTTTGTCCATTGAAAAAGCCTTAGGTAATAATTTAAACTTTTTCACCTGCTCAAATTTGGCTAGCTCTTTTTGCAAATCATTGACTCGTTTTTCCAGCATCTCAACCACTTGGTTGTTCTTGATAAGATCTAATCTGTCATGATATTTGATGTTGAGCTCCTTGGCGTAAACCTCCAAGCTGTCATAACAAGGTACAATTAAAGCCGATACAAATTTACGTGTGTCAGCAATCACCGCAATCTGTTCAATAAAGTGATCTTTACCAATCGCTCCCTCAATAACTTGTGGCGCAATGTATTTACCACCGGAGGTTTTCATCAGCTCTTTGATACGATCAGTGATGAAAACATTACCTTGCTCATCAATGTGTCCAGCATCCCCTGTTTTGAGAAAACCTTGTTCATCGAATGCTAACGCCGTTTCTTCTGCCATTTTATAGTAGCCGCGCATAACCATTGGTCCGCGAACAAGAATTTCATTGTTGTCACCGATTTTGACCTGAGCTCCTGGCATCGACATGCCTATTGAATCAGGATTAAAACACCGGTCATCCCAACAAGAAACCGTTGCTGTGGTTTCCGTCATGCCGTAGCCCAACTTCACGTTAATGCCAATGGCATGGAAAAATCGGCCGATGGTTTCATCTAATTTCGCGCCACCGCAAGGCATGAAATTAATCCGCCCACCAAGCAATGCACGCAATTTAGACAACACGATTTTATCCGCTAACGCGTAACTCTTTTTCAGCATGAAGGATGGTTGGCGCTTTTCTTGGTGACAAAGAGCCATCTTAGCCCCCATATTGACCGCCCAAGTAAACAGCACTTTTCGATGCAACGGCGCTTTCGAGACTTTTTCGTGAATAGCGGAGAAAATTTTCTCGTAGAAGCGAGGGACGGCACACATTACCGTTGGCTTTAGCTCACTCAATGCATCACGTACTTGCATCGTATCCTGCAAATAACAGTTAGTTGCACCGCTGTAAAGAATGTAAAAAGTCCACGCCCGTTCAAACACGTGTGACAATGGTAAAAAACAGAGTGACACATCATCCTTAGAGATGTTTAACCGCTCATCATGCCCTTCAAGCTGAGCGCCAATATTACGGTAATCAAGCATCACGCCTTTAGGTTGACCTGTGGTGCCAGAGGTATAGATGAGCGTCAGCAGATCATCCATATTCGCCTGTTCAAGGCGAGACTCTAATTCCGCTTGCTGGCCATCTGTATTTTGTTCAATAAAAGTCTGCCAATGGATGCCATGTTGAAAACTTTTTAGATCAATGCCATCACTCATGGCGACAATTAATTCAAGCTGTTCGCACTCATCAAAAAAATCCAGTGCCGCATCGTATTGTGCCTGTTCACCGACCAAGAGCACTTTGACATCAGCATCTTGAATAATATAACTGGCCTGCGCTGGCGTATTAGTTGGATAAATAGGTACCGTAACGGCTCTTAACTGCAAAGTAGCCAAGTCAGCTATTGTCCACTGCGGCATGTTATTCGAAAAAATCCCGACTTTATCTTGGATTTTTATACCTTGCGTTAAAAGTGCAAGTGACATCGCATCGATACGTTGACCAAATTGCTTCCAGCTGATCCCATGCCACTCTTTCTCTATTTTGTGTTTTAGAGCAATGCACTCGCCACCTTTGACAATCTGTTCACGAATTCTTTTTACGATATGGAAATTTAAATTGGGCATCTTTTTTACCTGTAGCTTACACATGTAAGCTTTTTGAGCGCACAAGTGTACATTTAGAAGCAAAAAAGGCAACTGACGGATGTCAAAGTTATCAATTAATTCTACAGACAAAAAAGCCCTGAATGGATATAACCAATTCAAGGCTCAAAGAGGAGTATCACTAAGTTTAGATCACCGTACAAATTAACGGGTACACGTTAGTTTAATGCAACAACTTCGCCGCAAATCATCATTAACTGATCACGCAGCCAAATATGGCCTTTGTCTTTTTCACTAGACTCATGCCAACTGAGATAACCACTGATTTGACCATTTGCAAATGGGAAATCGAGGATTTGTAACTGATCTCGGTTAGCCGCATTCTCAACCATCCAACGAGGTGCAATCGTCACCAACTCAGATTGTCCGACCACATAAAGCACATTGCTCAAACTGGTCCCTTCATAATAAGGAACACAGTCTAATTCGCGGTATGCTTGCTCAGAAAAGCTACGTTGCCCATGGATGCGAGATAACTTCGCATGCTTTTCAGCTGTTAGGCTATCAGCGTTAACAGAGCCATTGATACGTGGATGAGACTTAGATGCCACCACCACTAATTCATCTTGGAAAATTTCCGTACTGGAGAATCCTTGTTCATCAAAACGCGCGTAATCAATCACAAAATCGATCTCTTGGTAACGCATACGCTCGGCTAACAAACGGTTAAATTCCGCATCAAGATGAAGTTGGACCAAAGGCGCTTGTTCATGAACTGATGACATAATTTTCGGCGCGAAACGCATATCACAAGGACTGCAAATCGCTAATTTAAATAAGCGTGTTGATGTTTCAGGAGAAAACACCGAACTTGGCAGTTCATTACGGATTAATTGCAGTGCTTGACGCATCGGACCGAACAGTTGACGTGCACGTTGAGTAGGTTGAATACCTCGCCCTTGTCGCATAAACAGTTCATCATTAAACATTACCTTCAAACGCGCTACAGCATTGCTGACTGCTGGCTGAGACATACCCAAATTATGAGCGGCACGGGTAATATTTTGCTCTTGCATTACTGCATCAAAAACCGTCAGCAGGTTTAAATCTACACCACGTAATGTGCTTTCCATGCGGTAACTAGCAATAGCGCTCATTGCATCTTTTTTATCTAACATTTTTGGGACGCCTCTTGTTGTTATCGTCAATACCGTAAAAGTAATTTTTTAGAATAGATAACCTGCCATTTATTATATTTACCCAGACACAACTGGGTGGAGGCTACTATCTGCTAAGCATTTATCGATTGGCAACAAGATTGATAAAATATCAGTTTTTTTTATCCAAACAAAAAGATTGTCCTTATTTATCAGTACGATGTATTTTTATAAAAAACCATAAAACAGAAAAATTTATGCATTTTATTCAAAACATTGAATCAAGTGATGAATAACAAGCCTTCACCTTGATACATTCACCAAATAAATTAATTACGTCAAAATTCAAAGCATTTCGTCAATATTAGCTAAATGACACATAACTAGGGAAATCAACCTGTCGCCATAAAGACTGGCTCAGCTCTTTATGATTATCCCATTTGCCATTTTGTACCCATTCAACCAAGGCTTTCGCTACATTAGGATAGACAACGCGCTCGACATGTTTTTCATCCAACCAACGGCGTAACTCCGACGGGTCCAAAAACTCCATAGATGCAGCAAGTCCGAGATTCTCAAGAGTGGCAACGTTACTTTGCTGCTCAAATTGACCTGATAGTGGCTTAAGTAGCAGCTTTTTACCCAATGAAAGTGCTTCTGATGGTAATTCAAAGCCACCATTAGCAATCACGCCATCGCAGCGATGCAAGTGATATTGAAAATAGGTATGACATAAGGGACGCAACTCAACATTTTCAACGGATTGCGCTTCCATTAAGGAAGGGTGATAACAAATAAATGCTTGATTTGAAAAACGAAAAAGCAACTCAAGAATCTCATCAACATGCTCAAATGGAAGATAGACCAAAATGAAATGCTCACTAGACGTATGCTGCTCTGAACGATAGATAATCGGAGGAAGGATCGGTTGATCAAAATGATACCAATGTAAACCGACGTGGTAATTGGCAGGCGCAAACTGTTGAATAATCTGTTTATCCAGCCAACTTGCCCCTTTCAAAGGCACATTATAACGAAATGCATTTTGATGACTTATCCCAATACACGGAATACCTTGCTGTTTAGCCGCCCATGCCGATACTGGTTCAAAGTCATTAATGACCAAATCATACGGAGACAAATCGAGGTTTTTTGTCTCACTCACGAAAGTCAGCAAATTATTATTCAGCGCCGTTTTAACGTAATTTACGTGTCCCTGTTCAGTTTCAAAAGTAAAACCGCGCCGAGTTTGGTAATCACCGAAACTTTCCATCGAAAAGTATTTCTCTTTTTCACGTCCAGAAAAGAGAAATTGCACATCAATTTTGGCCTCTTTCAACGCTTCACTCATCACTCGTGAACGAGCAATATGGCCATTTCCGGTGCCTTGGACACCATACAGAATTTTCAAAAGCCTCTCTCCACCAACCACAAAGCAAATCTTGCGCTGCTTACACCAAGCAGCGCGCCAATCACGATATCCGTCAAGAAGTGAACCCCAAGTAGGATGCGAGATACGCCAATTAAGCCAGCCCAAACCAAGACAAAAGCATCGCTATGAGGATAGAAGTGGCCAATTAATGTCGCCATAACAAACCCTGCAGCCGTATGACCAGAGGGCAAACTGTAGCGATCCGAAGGGGTAATAAAGGCAATGAATGAAGGAGAAAACTCTTCAGGGCGACGACGCTGAAAGCTATTTTTCAATCCCCAATAAATAGGGAGTTCAATCGCGAAAGCGGCCAGTCCAGCTATTAAGAATAGGTGGCCATTAAGCGGGTCTAAATACCAAGCTAAAGCACCAATCAACGCGTACAAATGCCCATCCCCAGTATGGGAAATAGCTTTGCTGATCTGCGCTACAGGCTGATTAAAACGATGCTGTAAACAAAATAGCGAAAACGCTACGTCAAACTTAACAATTTGTCCGATGGCACGCATGAGCGACTCCTGTCATTCCATAAACCTCTTACGCTCTAAACGTAGAAGTTTAAAATGACAAATACGTGACTGTTTGTTGGAGAATGAATGAATTTAACCGATGACAAACGTTCTTGCGTGAAAACATTCCGCGCTACAAAAAGTGATCCTCTCTACCAATTCTGCTCATTTTTACCGCTTTTGACTAAAACTGATCCGATATGAATAAAAAAACAACTTAATGGTTGACGAGTTAAGTCGAGTACGGTACTAATTTGTTAACTTAATCTTGTGGAATGTTACGAATGACTATCCGTTTTTCTATCCTGCTGGGCCTGCTCCTTATCGTGAACCATTCGCGCGGGTAGGTTGTGGAAGAAAAACACCACACAAGATGACAAGAGCCCGCACTGAGATGCGGGTTTTTTTATAACTATATTTAGGAAGTAAACGATTAACCATCGGTGCAAGGGAGCAAACATGAATAATCAAGTCATTATATTCGACACCACATTACGTGATGGCGAACAAGCTTTGTCAGCAAGCTTAACCGTTAAAGAAAAACTGCAGATTGCTTACGCATTAGAGCGCCTTGGTGTTGATGTTATTGAAGCAGGTTTTCCAGTTTCCTCCCCTGGTGATTTTGAATCGGTCAAAACGATTGCCAAACACATTAAAAACAGCCGCGTCTGCGCGCTTTCTCGCGCGGTAGCAAAAGATATTGATGCAGCGGCCGAAGCTCTGAAAGTCGCTGATGCTTTTCGTATCCATACGTTTATTTCAACCTCAACCATTCATGTGCAAGATAAATTGCGCCGCAGTTATGATGATGTGCTCGAGATGGCAGTCAGTGCGGTGAAACACGCCCGTAACTACACTGATGACGTCGAATTTTCCTGTGAAGATGCGGGCCGAACACCCATTGATAATCTCTGTAGAATGGTCGAAGCCGCAATTAATGCCGGAGCTAAGACCATCAATATTCCAGACACGGTCGGTTATACTGTTCCTAGCGAATTTGGTGGCATTATTCAGATGCTGTTTGAGCGAGTCCCTAACATAGATAAAGCCATTATTTCCGTTCATTGCCACGATGACTTGGGAATGTCAGTCGCAAACTCGATTGCCGCTGTACAGGCTGGCGCAAGGCAAATAGAAGGCACCATCAACGGTATTGGTGAGCGCGCTGGTAACTGTTCACTGGAAGAGATCGCGATGATCATCAAAACTCGTCAAGAATTCCTCGGCGTACATACTGGCTTAAAGCATGATGAGATCCACCGCACCAGTAAGTTGGTTAGCCAACTGTGCAATATGCCGATTCAAAGTAACAAAGCGATTGTCGGTGCCAACGCATTTAGCCACTCGTCAGGCATTCATCAAGATGGCATGTTGAAAAACAAAAACACTTACGAAATCATGACTCCAGAGTCAATTGGCCTAAAAAACCAAGCGCTGAACTTAACGAGCCGCAGTGGCCGCGCCGCAGTAAAAAGCCATATGGATAGCATGGGTTACAATGAAAACGAATACAACCTCAATGCCTTGTATGAAGATTTCTTAAAATTAGCAGATCGTAAAGGCCAAGTGTTTGACTATGACTTAGAAGCTTTAATGCACTTTTCAAATCTGCGTGATGAAGACGATTTCTACAAATTGAACTATTTGAGTGTTCAATCAGGCAGTGTTATGGCGACCACCAGTATAAAATTACTTTGTGGTGATGAAGAAAAGTGTGAAGCTGCCGTTGGTAATGGCCCTGTCGATGCGCTTTACCAATGTATTTACCGTCTAACTGGCTATGAGATCGTATTGGATAAATTTGACCTTACCGCCAAGGGCGAAGGTGAAGATGGACTCGGGCAAGCCGATATTATTGCCAACTACAAAGGGCGAAAATATCACGGTACAGGCGTCTCTACGGATATTGTCGAAGCATCAGGACAAGCCTTGTTGCACGTAATCAATAGCATTCATCGTGCCGATCAAATTGCAGAAATTAAACAAAAGAAAGTGGCAACCGTTTAACGTACCTAGATTAGAGCTTTTAGTCTTTAGAGCTCACTGGGGCAAGCAAATATAAAAATAGTAAAGGACTAACATGACAGACAAAACATACAAAATTGCCGTTCTTGCAGGTGATGGTATCGGCCCAGAAGTAATGCAACAAGCACACAAGGTATTGGATGCGATTGAAAAAAAACATGCTATCCGGTTTGCCAGAGAAGAACATGATGTCGGCGGGATTGCGATTGATAACCACGGTTGCCCGCTGCCTGAAAGCACCATTAAAGGATGTGAAGAAGCAGACGCCGTATTGTTTGGTTCCGTAGGCGGCCCTAAATGGGAGCATTTACCACCCAACGACCAACCAGAACGCGGCGCACTCCTACCGCTTCGCAAACATTTTCAACTGTTTTGTAACTTGCGTCCTGCTCAAATTCACTCCGGCTTAGAAAGCTTTTCTCCTTTACGATCCGATATCTCCGATCGTGGCTTCGATATTGTGGTTGTTCGGGAATTGACTGGTGGTATTTATTTTGGCCAACCCAAAGGACGAGAAGGCGAAGGGGCAAATGAAAAAGCATTTGATACCGAAGTTTACCACCGCTACGAAATCGAACGCATTGCAAAAATAGCGTTTGAGTCCGCACAATTACGTCGTAAAAAAGTATGCTCAGTCGATAAAGCGAACGTATTACAAAGCTCTATCTTATGGCGTGAGGTCGTGGAAGAGATCGCAAAAGATTATCCGGACGTCGAGCTTTCACACATTTATATCGATAATGCCACTATGCAGCTCATTAAAGATCCCTCTCAATTTGATGTCATGCTGTGCTCTAATATTTTTGGTGACATCATTTCCGATGAATGCGCCATGATCACAGGCTCAATGGGCATGCTACCTTCCGCTAGCCTTAATGAAAGCAATTTCGGTCTCTATGAGCCAGCAGGTGGCTCTGCACCTGATATCGCAGGAAAGAACATTGCTAACCCAGTTGCACAAATTCTTTCCGCCGCTTTAATGCTACGTTATAGCTTGGGCGAAGAAAGTGCCGCTCAAGCTATCGAAAATGCCGTATCAAAGGCGCTTACCGCAGGCGAACTCACCGCAGATCTTGCCAGTGGTAAATCGGCACTTTCAACCTCTGAAATGGGCGATAAAATTGCCAGCTATATTTTAAACTCATAATTAGTAGGACTAGGCTCGCCTAGTCCTTTATAAAGCTCAAAGAGCTCAAGGAAGAAGCAATGTCGCAAGCAAAAACCTTATACGAAAAAATTTATGATGCCCACATTGCGGTATCAGCTGAAGGGGAAACCCCCATCCTTTATATCGATCGTCATCTCGTTCATGAAGTGACATCACCGCAAGCATTTGATGGTTTACGCGAAAAGGGACGTAAAGTTCGTCAGACGAGTAAAACATTCGCTACCATGGACCATAACGTTTCAACCACCACAAAAGACATTAATGCCTCGGGTGAGATGGCTCGAATCCAAATGGAAACATTGTCCAAGAACTGTGCTGAGTTTGGCGTAACACTCTACGACTTAAATCATAAATACCAAGGCATCGTTCATGTCATGGGGCCAGAATTAGGTATTACTCTTCCCGGTATGACCATTGTCTGCGGTGACTCACACACAGCAACACATGGCGCATTTGGCTCGTTAGCGTTTGGCATCGGTACATCAGAAGTTGAGCACGTACTTGCAACCCAAACATTGAAACAAGCTCGCGCGAAAACGATGAAAATTGAGGTGACAGGCAAAGTCGCTCCAGGCATCACCGCTAAAGATATCGTGCTAGCCATTATAGGTAAAACAACGGCGGCCGGTGGTACAGGCTATGTCGTTGAATTTTGTGGTGAAGCGATTACCGATCTTTCAATGGAAGGTCGTATGACGGTGTGCAATATGGCGATTGAGCTTGGAGCAAAAGCCGGTCTTATCGCCCCTGATCAGACTACTTTCGACTACATTAAAGGTCGCAAGTTTTCTCCTCAAGGAAACGATTTAGAAGCTGCCATTGAGTACTGGGCAACGCTAAAAACCGATGATAATGCCAAATTCGATGCAGTCGTTACCCTAAATGCCGCGGACATCAAACCACAAGTAACGTGGGGCACAAACCCAGGCCAAGTAATTGCTGTCGATGAAACCATTCCATCTCCCGATAGCTTTAGTGATCCTGTCGAAAAAGCATCAGCAGAAAAAGCATTAGCGTATATGGGACTGGAAGCGGGTAAATCCTTATCAGACTACAAAGTGGATAAAGTTTTTGTCGGTTCTTGCACAAACTCTCGCATTGAAGATATGCGAGCAGCAGCTCAAGTCGCGAAAGGTAAAAAAGTCGCACCACACGTTCAAGCATTGATTGTTCCAGGTTCAGAGCAAGTTAAAGCGCAAGCGGAAGCGGAAGGCTTGGATAAAATATTTATTGAAGCGGGTTTTGAATGGCGCTTGCCGGGCTGTTCAATGTGCTTGGCTATGAACAATGACAGGCTCGGTGCAGGTGAACGCTGTGCATCAACATCCAACCGCAATTTTGAAGGCCGCCAAGGTCGAGATGGCCGCACACATTTAGTCAGTCCTGCAATGGCCGCCGCCGCCGCCATCGCTGGACACTTTGTCGATATCCGTAATATTCATTCTTCAACACTCAACTAAACAGGGGATCACCAATGTCAGGTTTTAAACAGCACACAGGTTTGGTCGTTCCTCTTGATGCAGCGAACGTCGATACAGATGCCATTATCCCTAAGCAATTTTTACAGAAAGTAAATCGCACTGGTTTTGGCAAACACCTTTTTCATGATTGGCGTTTTCTAGATGATGCAGGTCAACAACCTAATCCAAATTTTGTCATGAATAAACCTCGCTATGAAGGAGCGAGCATTCTACTTGCTCGTGAAAACTTTGGATGTGGTTCTTCACGAGAACATGCCCCTTGGGCTTTAGCGGATTACGGCATCAAAGCCATGATTGCACCCAGTTTTGCGGATATTTTTTATGGTAACTCAATCAATAACCAAATGGTTCCAGTCCGCCTTACAGAGCAAGAAGTTGATGAAATATTCCAATTTGTTGAAGGAAATGAAGGTGCTCAACTAACTGTAGATCTTGAACGAATGGAAGTTAAAGCCAATGGAAAAACATACTCATTTGAAATTGATGAATTTCGTCGCCATTGCTTACTTAATGGATTAGACAATATCGGTTTGACGCTACAGCACGAAGATAAAATCGCTGATTATGAAACAAAAATTCCTAGCTTTTTGAAATAGCGAGTATCGATTTAATTTCCAGAGGTTGGTGTAGATGCACCAACCTTTTATTTTATCTGAAATTTATCAATCCCTACCTAGGTCATATAACCTATGAGATGAGAGGTAAACGATGAAATATCTATTAACGCTATGTTTGACACTCGGGTCAACGAATGTATTTTCTGCTCCTAAATCACAACTATGGGATTATTGGAACTCTAGTAATGAAGAAAATACACAAGCCATTTCACATCAAATTTGGCAGACAACACTTGATACTTATCTAATCCAAGAAAATCACAACAACCTCTTCGATTATCAAAGGGTCAACTCAAAAGATAAAGAGCAATTAGAGCTCTATATTTCACAATTATCAGCCCTTGATCCAAGAGAGTATGCAAAGCTGGAACAATATGCTTACTGGGTCAACTTATATAATGCCTTAACAGTTAACTTAATCGTCGATCATTATCCAATACCATCCATCACTAAACTGGGAGGATTTTTCTCATTTGGCCCTTGGGAACAAAAGATCATTACCATCAATCAAAAAGAGCTGACTCTCAATGATATTGAACATCGAATTTTAAGACCCATTTGGAAAGATCCTCGAACCCATTATGCGGTCAACTGCGCAAGCCTTGGCTGCCCAAACTTACAAAAGCAGGCTTTCACAGCAGAAAATACTGAATTATTACTGGAGAAATCAGCCACTGAGTTTATCAATAGCGAAAAAGGAGTAAAGGTCACCAATGATAAATGGGTTCTGTCTTCTATTTATGACTGGTTTGCTGAAGATTTTGGAACGAAACAGCAATTATTTGAGCACTTAGTGCAGTACAACAAGGCACTAAAAAGCGAGAAAAAGAGTATCAGCTATCACTATGATTGGACATTGAATGATACGAATAGATAGAAAAAAACCTCAGCATTTCTGCTGAGGTTTCGTAATTCAGACCTGGCGATGTCCTACTCTCACATGGGGAGACCCCACACTACCATCGGCGCTGTTGTGTTTCACTTCTGAGTTCGGCATGGGTTCAGGTGGGTCCACAACGCTATGGTCGCCAAGCAAATTCTTTTAGCTTACAGAGCTATAAAACTGGTGCTGATACCCAGAATCGAACTGGGGACCTCATCCTTACCAAGGATGCGCTCTACCGACTGAGCCATATCAGCACACTGTATCTTGTGTCACAAGTGACTAAAAAGCCCGCTCTTACAAACGGGCTCTTATAAATTCAAAGCCTGGCGATGTCCTACTCTCACATGGGGAGACCCCACACTACCATCGGCGCTGTTGTGTTTCACTTCTGAGTTCGGCATGGAATCAGGTGGGTCCACAACGCTATGGTCGCCAAGCAAATTTCTTAATTCGGAAAGCTGCTTCGTTCTCATTCACACATTCAATGTTCTTCCATTGAGTCCACAAAACCCCTTCGGTGTTGTATGGTTAA